>CAZWPX010000041.1:0-49473 GCA_964636125.1 uncultured Desulfobacterales bacterium
GAAGTGGGTTCAAATTTTATTAAAGGCCCGGGTATTACGGATAATTCCCTGGGGGTTGCGGTACTGGCTTCGCTGCCGGACATTTTCAGGAAACTGAACCTCACGTTCGAATCCGATATTGTACTGGCCGGGGTGATTCAGTCCATGGGCAACGGTAACCTGAGAGGCATCCGGCATCTGCTGAAAACCTGGTCCACCCCCATAAGGGGTGCCGTCTGCGTGGAGGGGGTCGAGCTCGGACGACTGAATTACTATTCGGCCGGAATGATCCGGTTGGAAATCGAGTGCCGCATCGGCTCGGCTGATGGCTGGGAGCGGGCCTTCAGGCCCAACGCCATCTTGGTCCTCAACGAAATTATCAACCAAATCCTGGAGCTCAAACTCCCCCAGCGCCCTCGTTCAAGGGTAATTTTTGGCAAAGTTTCCGGGGGCTTCAAGCACGGCATCATTGCCTATGACGCCAAACTCGGCCTCGAGATCCAAAGTGACTCGGATGAGATGGTTAAATCCATCTACCGGGATATCAGTGATATCGTCGAGGGCACCGGGCACGAATACGGCGTTGATATGAATCTGAAAACCATCAGTAATGTCAATGCAGTCAAGCTCAACTACAATCATCCTCTGGTCAAAACCGCCGGCCGGATTATGGCCGCACTGAATATTAAACCGGTCAGTGACCACAGTGAGTCGGAACTGTCTATTTTTCTGTCAAAGAACGTTCCGGCAGTAACCCTGGGGATCACCCGGGGCAAAAATTATCATCTGCCAAACGCCACCATGGAGATTGATCCGATGTTTAAAGGGATCGCCCAGGTAGTGGCAACGATAATGGCCATAGACCGGGGGGTGTGCGATGACCAACCAGTGGCTTGACACCAACACCTTTCATTTCGCCCAGTTCCAGGACATCGGGCAGCTGGTGGATCTCAAGGAGCAAAAAGGCCTGAAAATCTCTCTGTGCCTGCCGACTCTCAATGAAGAAAAGACCATTGCCAAAGAGATCGTTATCCTGAAATCCGAACTGATGACCCGTTACCCGCTGCTGGATGAAATCATCGTCGTCGATTCGGGATCGGAAGACAGGACCCTTGACATTGCTGCTGAATTTGGCGCGGATGTCTATGCCGCCGACCATATTCTGCCGGACCTTGAACACTACCGGGGCAAGGGTGAAAACCTGTGGAAAGCCCTGTATGTCACCCGCGGTGATATTATTGTCTACCTGGATGCGGATATTAAGAATATTCATCACCGTTTCGCTTACGGCCTGCTGGGCCCCCTGCTGACCAGGGACACGATCAAATACGCCAAAGGCTTTTACGACCGACCCATTGCCACGGGTAAAAACACGATCCGGTCCACCGGCGGCGGCCGCGTGACCGAGCTCGTCATCCGCCCGCTGTTTTCACTCTTTTTTCCGGAGCTTACCCAGATCCTGCAGCCCCTGTCGGGTGAATATGCAGGTTTCAGGGAAATATTTGAAAAGGTCCCCTTTCCCATCGGGTACGGCATAGAAACAAGCCTGATCCTGGACATTTGTGAAAATTGGGGCCTTGAGGTTATCGCCCAGGTAGACCTTGATAAACGGGTCCACCGCAATCAGGACACCAAAGCACTGGGCCGCATGGCCTTCGTCATCATGGAAACATTTTTGAATCGGCTTGAAAAACTGGGTCGCATCGAGTTGAAAAAAGAGTTGCTCCTGCAGATGATCCAGTATAATCTTGCCGGCAACAAATACGAAACAGACATTCTGGATTGGAAAGCCCTGGAACGCCCCCCCATGATCGGCATTCAGGATTACCGCGAAAAATTCAATCTGCAATAAAAAGGATTCTTGACGTTGGACACCCGCCCCCTGATCGACACCTATGCCCGTCACCTCAAGTACCTGCGGGTTTCTGTAACCGACCGGTGCAACCTGCGCTGCAGCTACTGCATGCCGCGCGACCTTATTCCCAAGCTCAAGCATGTTGATATTCTCACCTATGAAGAGATCCTGCGGGTTGTGAAAACAGGTATCCGGCTGGGCATCAGCAAGGTCAGGGTCACCGGCGGTGAACCGCTGGTGCGTAAAGGCATTTTTGACTTTCTGGACACCCTGTGCACGGTTGCAGGACTGGACGATATATCCCTTACCACCAACGGGGTTACCCTGGAAAAAACCGTAGGGCGGATCAAATCAGCAGGTATCAAGAGACTCAATATCAGCCTCGATACGCTTGACCGTGTCAGGTATGCTGAAATCACCGGCCGAAACAGTTTTGAGCGTGTCTGGGCCGGAATCATGGCGGCCCATGACCTGGGCTTTAATCCGCTTAAAATTAATGTTGTCGCCCTGGCCGGTATCAACGCAGACGAACTCGAGAAAATGGCCGCCCTGACATTCGAGTACCCGTTTCATGTGCGGTTTATCGAGCACATGCCCATCGGTCAAAACAACGTCAAGTCGCCCCACGGTCTATTGACTCCGGACATTAAAAGGAAAATATCGTCCCTGGGAGAACTGCTGCCAGTCAGGCCGGGGGTTACGGACGGGCCCGCTGAAAGATTTCGGATAAAAGGTGCCCGCGGTGAAGTCGGCTTTATCAGTGCCCTGAGCCGACATTTTTGCAAGAACTGCAACCGGCTGCGACTCACGGCCGGCGGCCAGTTGCGCCCGTGTCTGCTTTCTGACCGCCAGGTAGACCTAAAAGCACATTTACGCGCCGGGAAGTCCGATGATGAGCTTGCCAAGTTGATCATCTCCGCCGTCAAACTCAAGCAAGCCCGTCACGGGCTTGGCGACAGCATCCCCTCGAAGGTAACCGGACAGATGTCATCTATCGGCGGCTGACGTTCCAGAGTCAAACAGTTTACAAGCGGTTTCATTCTCTATTTCGGCTCCCTGAGGAGATCCCTATGAATATGCAGATCAGTTTCCCGAACGACAAGCGCTACAATGCGGCCTACAAGGGTTTTAACATTGAAGCCGATAGCCTGCCAAGCGCCTGAAATTTTCCCGCCCACCCGAGACATTGTTGAGGCAGCGATTGAGACATGTATTACCGGGTTCACATTTGATTGATTCAATCGAGAAGGACATAGGACCGCAACAGTTACGTATGAATCGGCTAAAATCGAGAAGTCACTACAGACCCCTGTTTTTATACTATCATTGGTAGGCCCTAAATTTAAATCACAAGGCACTTGTTTCTATCCCACCCCTGAGGGCCAGAGTTTCAATATAGAAAAAATTGTGCATGGCACAGATTGTGCTGTCCAATATCCCAGGACACCTTAAAACAGTTGTGCAGACACTAACCCTGAGATCAAGTGAGGAAAAAATGAAAAAAGTTCTGATAGCGTACACCAGTAGAACCGGAAACACCGCGAAAATGGCAGAGTACCTGGCAGAAGGCATTCGCATGTCTGGAAATGAGACTGAAGTTGTCAAAATTTCAGCAATCAAAGATGCGGCGGCGATAGCCGGCTTTGACGGTTACCTCTTTGGCTGCCCCACCTACCATAAAGACATGACCGGCGGCATGAAGCAGTTTCTGTTCCTGGCTGAGAAAGCCAATTTAACCGGTAAGCTCGGCGGGGCCTTCGGGTCACATACACACAGCGGAGAAGCAGCCCCCATGATCTTCGACACCATGCAGCATGTCTTCAAGATGGATGTCACCGAACTGGGCCCCCTGAACCTCACCGAAGGGATGATGGCGACCGATGAAGGCCTGAAGGCCTGCCACCAATACGCCGACACGCTATCCGCAAAGTTTTAAAGTATCTGTTCTAAAATGTAAGTTTACTGTTCCATGACCCGACCCTCTCTTTCAAGGACAAGGACATGGACATGGGCTTTTTACTCAATCCCATGGACTGTTTGAAAGGGCCAACATGGCAACCTATACCAAAATTAACCTGAGCGACATAACGGATATAATCGCAGATTTTGCGATAGGTGCAGTCGTTGACTTTGAAAATTTGTCAGGCGGCCAGGCCAATTCCAGCTATAAACTGGAAACCACCGCCGGGCGCTTTGTGGTTTCTATCTGCGATGAAAAAGGCTTTGCTGAGGTCAACCAACTGGCCGGGGTCCTGAAGCACATGGAGGGCCAGGGTTTTTCTACTACCCGGGTGGTCAGCACGGCCGATGGCCGGCTCGTTACCAGGTTTCGGGATAAACCGGTTCTGATCAAGCGCTACCTGGAAGGGCGGGTGCCCCGCAGGATGTCCCCGCCTAGGCTGCACGCCCTGGGACGTGAAATTGCCCGCCTGCACGGCCTGAAAGCACCGGAAGGCATAGGCGAAACGTTCCCTTATGACCTGGCGGCCTTTGATCAGGTGATCCACTCAGAAGCCGACGAACTCTACCGCAAATGGCTGCAGGCCAAAAAGGCCTATCTGGAAAAAAACACCTGGGCAGATTTGCCCAGGGGACTGGTGCACGGTGATATCTTCACCGACAACACCTTGTTTAGAGAAGACGAACTGGTGGCCATCATCGATTTCGAAGAGGCCTGCCGGACTTTTACGGTATTTGACCTGGGCATGTGCATCACCGGTACCTGCTGCACCAGCGGGCGGGTGGGTCTGGGCAAGGCGAGCAGCCTGATCGAAGGCTATCAGTCTGTCCGGCCTCTCGTGCAGGCCGAAAAAAAGCACCTCCAGGCTTTTGTAATCTATGGTGCTGTGGCCACCTCTTTCTGGCGTTTTCGACAGTACAACATCCTTCTGCCGGGTCACGCCCGGGCAGGGACGTATGCCCAGATGAACCAAATTGCAGATCAGGTTCAGGCCATACCCGCAAATCTGTTCCTAAGTGAGGTCATCGGCAGTTAGGGACTCTTTGGCGAGCGTGAAGCATCCCGGGCCTTAAGACGCGGGACGATACACATGCTCTATGGTTCTCTCACTTGAAGCAATCTCTTTCCCGCCCCAGAACAATTTTGCCGTCAGCAGGATCGTGTCACCGGGTTCAACCTTAAGATACGGCTTGGCATGCAGCGGATAGTTTACCTTGACGGGGGTATTCAAAGGCGGCTTGGCTTCCGGCGAACTGGCCGTGTTGGCCTTAAACCCCTTCATCATGCCCAGGGATATAACGTCATGTGCAGCGATGTATTCCCAATCAAATACCTCGGTTCGCTGCAGGGCCATGGAGCTGAATTCGACCCGCACATCACGGGGGTTGCCCTTGGGATATTTCTTGAATTCAATGGTCAACCAGCATTCAAGCTTATCCATCTGGCTGCTCATACCGGGGATCATTTCCGATAATTCAGCAGCACTGAAAAACGAACATCCCGACAGGAGCATCACCACCACCAACAGCAAGCCAACTGTCTTTCGCATGTCACCCCTCCTTTCCTGTCAGTCAGAGTCAGACGCGCGGTCTATATCAATAATCTTGTCATCCAGGTGTCCCTTGGTCTCATAACGGGTGACCCCCATGAGTTTCCGGGTGATGCGCCCCATTTCAGTGACCTGGTTCCGGATGGTCTCCAGTCTCGGGTAAATCGGGCTGTCTGTCTCAATATCCATCATTGCCAGTTCACACAACCCGGACACGACCTGCATCGGCTGATTCATTTCGTGGCAGACCGCACCCGCCATTTCAATAACGCCTTGCAGTCTCTTTTTTCCAATCAACTCCTGCTGCACTTTTTGATGTTCGCTAATGTCCACAAAACTTTCAATACGGCAGGCCCGGTTGTCTATGACCGCTTCGGTGACAGTTTTGTGAATCGGAATTCGGGACCCGTCCTTGCGAAGCAACGTTTTCTCAGCGCGGACACACGTCGGATCACTCTCCAGGCAAGCCTCGGGGTCTACCGGATAGATAAACCCGGAGAACTGCCGCCCCACGATCTCCTCAGACGGCAGACCGATCATCTCCGCCGCCAGCGGATTCACCTCCATAATCTTCTGGCTTTCAGATTCGATCACCACGATACCGCATAAAACCGCGTTGACGATGGTTTGAATCCGTTCCCGGAAGAGTCTGTTTTCGACTGTCAATTCAGCTTTTTCCAAGGCACGCCTGACCGTGTTTTCCAGAAAAACCTTGTCCTGGACCGGTTTGGTAATGAAATCCCAGGCCCCCAGGCGCAATGCCCGAATGACATCTCCAATCCGCTCAGTGGCCGATATCACGATCACCGGCGTTTCCGGCATTTGCGCCTGGATTGCCGTCAGCACTTCAAACCCGTCCATCTCAGGCATAAACAGGTCAACCAGGACCAGATCGGGCGGCCTTGTGCGAAATATATCCATGCCCGTGGCCCCATCCGGTGCTCCGGTTACCGTATAGCAAAGATTTTCAAGCATGCGGCTTATGATCGCACGCGATACCGGTTCATCATCGATTACCAGGATATTCTTTGACCTTGGGTCCATGCCCATCTCCCTTGGTGTTGGTTCCCTTGTATTTAATCACGATCCGGCACGCATTTCAAGAAAGGGCCAAAAGATGCCCCCTCTAAATACCATGCGTGTTCGGGCAAGACCGTAGCATTCTATGCGACCGCGGGCGCAACTCTCGGCCAATTGCTGCCCTAAAAAAGCGATAGGGTCCCTTCAGAAAGGGTAGGTTTTGGTTCAGGGCAAGGCTTGAACATTTTTGAAACCACAGGCATAGCGGGCTATTCCGAGGATTTCAAAAAAGTGAAAACGCAGCCCTGGGCCAAAAGATGCCCTTTCTGAAGGGTCCCTAAGAGCGGAGCGTGGCTGTCAGCCGCAACGGCTCCAACAACAAAGCCAGTGCATCGGTAATATTTTTACAGACAATATCCGCCGCCAGCAGGGTTTCAACAGCAACCCCTTCTGCCAGAACCACCGCCACTCCCAGACCGGCCGCCTTGAGCATCAGGCCGTCATTGCGGCCGTTGCCCATGGAAACTGTTTCCAAGGCGCCCAGCCTGTTGATGTAATCCAGTTTGGCCTGATCCTGGTGTCCAGGCGGCAGGATGGCAATGGTACAGGGAACATCGACCAGACCGGCACGGACTTTGCCAAATGTATCCGCAGTGACCACATGGACCTCCACCTTCACGGCCAGTGCCGTCAGTAAACCTGCGACTCCGGCGACAAGGTTGCCATCGACAGCGAGTGTGCCGTTGTAATCCAGTACGAGATATTTTAAGGCAAGCGGCTGGTAACCCGGTATATCAAGTGTCAGCATATCAATCATCCTTGCAGTTATCCAGAACCCTGCGAATTGTTCCCGCCAGATCCCGGACCACCAGTGGTTTCATTAGAAAGCCTTTGATCCCTGTATTTTTCGCTTTTTCCTCGGTCATCAGTTCACTAAATCCGGTGGCCATAATGATTGGAACATCCGGTTTGACTTTTAATACCTCCCGGGCCAGCACATCACCCGTCATGCCGGGCATGGTCATATCGGTGATCATCAAGTCAAACTGCTCTGGCGTCCTCTTGAAAATTCTCAAGGCCTCGGTCGAATCTGCCACGCACGTGGCGACGTATCCCAGATGTTGCAGCATTTGCCCGCCGATTTCAACCAGAACAGGCTCATCATCCACAAACAGGATCCTTTCATGCCCGGTGGGCAACGGGGCTTTACGCTTCACGCGTTTGACTACCGGATCCTGGGTCAGAGGCAGAAAAACCGAAAAAGCGGCGCCTTGTCCCAATTCACTCTCGACAACCACAGCTCCGGCATGTGCCTTGACAATGCCGTGAATAACCGCCAGGCCGAGCCCCGTGCCCTCTCCTTTTTTCTTGGTCGTGAAATAGGGATCAAAAATTCTCTCTTTCGTCATGAGAGACATGCCATGGCCTGTGTCTGTCACCACGAGGACAAGGTAACGCCCCTGGTCCAAGTTGTATTGCCGGGCGCTCTTTTCTTCGATATCCTGGGAAAAGAGTTTGACCGTGAGCACACCGCCGGTCTCACGCATGGCATGGTGCGCGTTGGTGCACAGGTTCATCAGCACCTGGTGTATCTGGGTAGGATTGGCCAGCACCGTACTGTTCCGGGTGGTAACCTGCTGCCGGATTTCGATGGTACTTGGCAGGGAGGCTTTCAGAAGTTTCAAAGCCTCTTTGACGATTAGGTGAACTTGAACCGGCTTTTTTCCCTGGTCTTGCTGCCGGCTGAAGGAGAGGATCTGGCGGACAAGCTCCTTGGCCCGGTCACTGGCCTTCAGGATATGCTGAATCTTGTATTGCAGTTCCTCTGATTCGGGAACATCCCAGGCCAGCATCTCCGTATACCCCATGATCGCCCCGAGAATATTATTGAAGTCATGGGCGATCCCCCCCGCAAGCGTGCCGATGGCCTCCATTTTTTGGGCTTGCTGGAGCTGCTCTTCAAGTTCTTTCCGGGAAGTCAGATCTCGGGTATTTTCAACGATCCCGGCGACAGTGCGGTCTTCGTGAAAATAGGGATAATAGGAAATGTGCAAAAACCGGCGCCCCGGTCCGGGCAGATCAATCCAGGCGTAGGTATCTGTATTTTCCCCGGCCAGACAATTGGCCATACAGGGTTTCAAGGTACCGGCAAAATGATTCCGGCCGTATAACGCCTGCACTGTTTTACCCAGAATATCCGCCTCCTGAATCTTGTGAGCCGCCAGGTAGGCAGGATTGACAGCCTGGTATCGAAAGTTTTCGTCAAGCAAGGCCATCAGATCGTTGGTGGTCGAAATAATCCGCTCGTATTGCCAGAGCATCTCTTCCGTCTTTTGACGCTCGGCCATTTCCCGTTCGAGATTTACAAGCGCTGCCTGCAGTTGTTCATTCGTGTTTTCCAGGTCAGCCGTGCGCTGCTGGACGCTTTGTTCCAGGTTCTCTTTGTAGGCCTCGTTTTCACGCAGCAGTTGGGCCTTTTCAAGGGCCTGCTCCAAAGCATGCTGAAGAACCCCCATATCCACCACCGGCTTGCTTAAATAATTCCAGGCCCCGAGCCTGAGCGCTTCAATCACATCAGTAATGACACCGGTCCCGGAAACAACAATCACCGGCGTCCCCGGAGATTCAGCCTGGACAGCTGCCAGTACTTCAAGGCCGTCAATTTCCGGCATCCTTAAATCTACCAGTACGGCGTCCGGACGGTGCCGCCGGAAGGCGGCCAGTCCTTCCCTGCCATCTGCGGCCAGGATAGCTTCATAGCCGGAATCTTCCAGATAGTCACCGATGTTGGACCGGATCATCTTCTCATCATCTATGCAAAGTATTCTGGCCGGTACTTTTTCCATGACCATCTCCATCAATCGGTAACCATTCTTCCCGGGTAGAATGCCTTAACTTTAGATCACTTCAAACTTTAGTTCACTCTATACTCTTGCATCAATCAGTATGGCATAGCCAATTATCTCTGACCCCCGCGGAGCGGGACAGGCTTGGCCCTGACCAGGTTTTATGGTCGCATAAGGAACCCGGGTTGTCAGGTCCCCAGCGGCAGCCGGATAAAGAATCGACTGCCTTTGTCGGGACTTGCCTGGACACTCATTGTGCCCTTGTGGTTATTGGCAATTATAAAATAGGAAACCGAAAGGCCGAGCCCCGTGCCTTCGCCTATTTTTTTAGTGGTAAAAAACGGCTCAAACACTCTCTTGCGTGTGGATTCATCCATGCCGGTGCCGTTATCGCTGAGTTCAATGGCAATAAATCCAGCAACGAGACGGGTTTTGACAGTAATTCTGGGTGCCCCAGCTTGACCGCTGTCCATGGCCTGGGCTGCGTTTTTTAAAAGGTTCAAGAATACCTGTTCTATTTCAGTCACGGCAACCGGTATCTGCGGCAGGCCGGGCTCATAATCTCTGCGAATATCAATGTGCCGGAAGTCAAATTTTTTCTTTAAATCATACTCATTGGAAGCCAGTTCAATGGTGGCGTCAATCAGGCCGTTTATATCCGCGTAGCTCAGGGCTGACCCGCTCCGTCGGCTGAAGTTAAGCATGTTGGCCACAATCTTGGAGGCCCTGGATCCGGCCTCATGAATACCATCAATATAGGTCAGGATCTTGCGCTGTTCACAGTAGCGAATAATTTTTTCCAAATCCAGGCCGCAGTCCCGGGCCGCCCGGTGATTAGCTTCAAGGCCCCTGGAAAGGCGGCGGGAGATGTTCTGATTGCTCTGCAGGATAACCCCCAGCGGGTTGTTGATCTCATGTGCCATGCCAGCAGCAAGCCCCCCCACGGACATCATCTTCTCACTCTGAATCATAATTTCATCAATGCGGACACGCTCAGTCACGTCATCCATCCGTATAACCGCCCCCTCAATCCCGTTGGCCACCAGCGGATACACCGTGATGTCCGCATAACGGGTTTCGCCTTCAAACTCCACGGCTACCTTTTCATTCACCTGCGGGGTTCTTTCAGCGATGGCTCTTTTAACATTCTCCATCTCCCCCGCAAGCAAGGTAAATACCTCGTCGAGATTCCTTCCAACGGCATCTGCAGCCCGAATGCCGGCAACCTCTTCCGCCTGCTGATTCCATTGGGTAACATTGCCGGTGGCATCGATACCCACCAGTACCGAGGGCATCGAGTTCACGATGTTGCCTAACAGGTTACGCAGCCGGCGCATCTCATCCTCAGCCTTTTTCCTGTCCGTAACATCCCGCGCCAGGCTGAGGATGACTTTTTTTTGACCAAGCTCCAGAATACCGGCCCGCAGCTCCACCGGAAAAATGGTGCCATCTTTTTTACAGTGGTCATCCATTACGGTGACGTGTTCACCGGGCACAAGATTCCTGCCGGTTATGGTCGTATAATCGCTTCCGGGGGCCGTGATGTCATTTAGGCGCATAGTGAGTAACGCTTCCCGGGAATATCCAAGAATCTCGCACGCCTGACGATTCACATCGATAATTTGTCCGTTGGTTTCGCACAGGAAAAAAGCGTCGGCCGCCTGATCCACCAGGCTCCTGAAACGATATTCACTTTCCCGGAGGGAATCCTCACGGCTTCTGATCCTGTCAGCCATGGCCATGAACTTATGGATGATGGTCTGCATCTCCCAATGCCGTACCCGGCTGAAACTATAATCATAGTTCCCTTCGGAAATTTGTTCGATTCCCTGGATTAAGTTATCAAAGGGATGCTTCAGAAACCTTCGTGAAAACAGCAGTGTCAGCATGGTCAAGGATATGCTGACCAGTAAGGTCGTGGTCACACTGGTCATCAGCAATTGCTGGATTGTTCGCCGGTAAAACTTCGAAGTCAGTCCCAGGGAGACCTGCCCGATGACCCTGCCGGCATGCCTGATATCGCCGGTTCGCACGACAAGGCTGCTCGCATCTTCCTTAACCAGGTTAAAAATGGTGGCGTTGTTGTATGTAACGGTAATTTTTAGTTGGACAACCTGTTCGTTGCGCCCGTAGGATTTGGCAATACTGAAAACGGCGGCGTTATCGATGGCCCAGATGGGCAGTTCCAGGCTGCTGACCAGGTAAGCGAGGTAATCATCGGCCGTGGTCTCCAGCTCGACTCTGGCTTTTTCAGATGCTATCTGGTAGTTCAGAGCCGCTACGGCAGCCGAAATCAAGACAACAACGGAGAGAATCCCCCATACAAGATCACTTGTAATTGTACGCCTGGCAGCCATTTAGAGTCTCTATTCCTTCAAGGGCATAAAAAAGTATCGTTTTTTTAAATGCATATGCACCTACCGCCCGTATTTACGATCCGAAAGCAGCAATTTATATTGTTATTTAAACACCGGCTGATTTGCAAGGAGTTATACCCCCCTGGTTTTCAAACGGGAGACAATGCTGATTTCAGAGTGCAGACTGCGATGCACCGGGCAGCGATCGGCAATCTCAAGCAGTCGGGCCTGCTGACTTTCGTCCAGCGGCCCGGAAACCGAAATCTCCCGCTCTATCTGGTCCACGTATCCCTTACGTGTGTCACACGCGAGGCAATCTGCCGCATGAATTTTGCGGTGTTTCAAACTCACATCCACGGCTTCCAGGGGCCATTGTCTGCGATCCGCATACATTCGCAGGGTCATGGCCGTGCAGGCCCCCAGGGCGGAAAGCAGGTAATCGTAAGGCGTGGGTCCCATTTCCGCCCCGCCAACCGTGACAGGTTCATCTGCTACCTGACGATGAACCCCAGCCCGGATGTCGGTGGTAAAGCCTGCCGGCCCAACGCTCGCCTGAACCTGCCAGTCTTCATCCCGGACGGGTGCCCTGCCCTTTTCATCGACATCCATATACCTGGCGACCCAGGCGGCTATCAGGGCCCCGGCATAGCGGGCGTCCGCCTGGCGTGAAAGCAGGTGATCGGCGTCATCCAGTGATACAAAGCTTTTAGGGTGTCGGGCTT
The DNA here is from genome assembly GCA_964636125.1 of uncultured Desulfobacterales bacterium. Taxonomy (GTDB): domain Bacteria; phylum Desulfobacterota; class Desulfobacteria; order Desulfobacterales; family CAJINA01; genus CAJINA01. The sequence continues at coordinate 12,289 of CAZWPX010000041.1, forward strand.
CACTAAAAATCGCACCTGCATGTTCAATGCCCACGGTATCATCCAGGGGGGCATGCAGGACAAGCAGAGCCCGGTTCAACTTCCGGACGGCACCTTTCATACGGTTTTGCTCAAGGTCCTCCAGGAATTGCTTTTTAATTCGAAATTCGCGGCCTTCGATCGTGACAGCCGCACTGCCCTGAGCTTCAATTTCTTCCCTGTGATCAGCGATATGCCGCAGCACATGCCCCGGATCAGAAGGCGCACCAATGGTTACCACTGCCCGGGCCGATTCGATCTGTTCAGCCGCCTGCAGCACAGCGGCGCCGCCAAGCGAGTGTCCGATAAGGATTTGAGGTCCGGCATACGCGGTCTGCATAAATTCAGCCGCCGCAACCAGATCGGCCACGTTGGAAGAAAACGTGGTGTCCGCAAAATCACCTGCGCTTTCCCCCAGTCCGGTAAAATCAAATCGTAATACCGCGATATTCTCCGCTGTCAGGGCCCGACTGATATAGGCGGCCGCCTTGGACTCCTTGGTACAGGTAAAACAGTGTGCGAAAAGTGCATATGCAGTTGGCTGGCTGCCCTGGGGCAGATCCAGGCGCCCCCCCAGCAGTTCCCCGCTGCGGTTTGTAAAGGTCAGTTTTGTAAATTTAACAGTCATCGCAACCCCCGGATTGCCCTGTTTCGATCAGTGCCTTTCGGAAGGGTCAGATCCCGATTCAAGGCGGCACACAGCAAGTGTTTACGGTGATGGGCCTGGCGGCCTCATTTGTTAAGAGCGCAGATAGCGCATGTGAACGGGTTGGTTCGCAACCCTGGCGATCAAGCCGGCTTTCCACTTGACCGCCGCAGAATATTCACATTATAGTTAGTGTCCGTAGTTACAGGAATCGGGCCCAGACCTCAACCGGAATCTGCCGTTGAGCGATATCTGCAAGTCCCCGGGCCCGGATGGCAAATTCTACCGGGCTGTTATCAATTTTGCCCTGTGTGGGCGCAAGCCTGATCCCCGCCCCGCCGTGAACCTTTGAACCCCTGTTGAGGAGGCCGGATGAACACTGTATGCACACTTCAAAACATGCTGCGCCGGAATTTGGAACTTAACCCTGAAAAAACCGCCTTGATTGAAGGCGAGCGTCAATTGACATTCGCCCAATTTGGGAAACGAACCCGGGCCATTGGCAGTGCCCTGCTGGCCCTGGGGCTTAAAAAAGGAGACCGGGCTGCAATCCTGGGCCACAACAGTATTGAAAACGCCGAAGCCTATTTCAGTATTCCCAACGCCGGCCTGGTACTCGTCATGCTCAATTTCAGACTGGCCGCGCCTGAGATCCTTACGATCCTTAAAGATGCTGCCCCCGCGGTCCTGCTGGTCAGCGAACACTATATGGCCCCCATTCAGAGGATCGAAACCGAACTCGAATTTATCAAACACTTTGTATTTATCGGTCCTGCCGACAAGACGCCTGAAGGGTGGCATCACTATAAAACCCTGGCATCCGAATATGCCGGAACCTCTCCGGGTGTGACGGTTACCGAAGATGATCTGGCCGCCCTGATGTACACCAGCGGAACAACCGGCGCGCCCAAAGGCTGTATGGCTACCCACCGCAACTTTTACCATGCCGGCCGCAGTATGACGCTTGAGTTGAAGATGGACCGGGATGATATGGGCATTATCGCCTCCCCGCTGTTCCACGCCACCGGCGAAGTAACCCTGATGAACCACATGTACAGCGGCACTACCTCGGTGATCATGCCGGCCTGGAGCGTGGAGGACTTTCTATCCCTGGTGCAAACCCACAAAATCACCACCGGTATGCTTGCCACACCGATGCTGCTTTTTCTTGCCGAGTATCCCGGTGCCGATGCTTATGATTTTTCAAGCCTAAAAAAGATTTACTTCGCAGGATCACCGGTCACCCCGGTTATCTACGAAAAGGCAATCAACAAATTCGGGAATGTCTTCATACACCTGCACGGAACCAGTGAAACCGTGGGCCAGACGACGATCTTGAAAACCGAAGATATCGCGGCAGCCCTGGCTTCCGGAAATACCGGTATCCTGGCCTCCTGCGGCAAGTCATTCGCGGACATGGAAAGCGTGGTGGTCGATGAAGACGACAACCCCGTCCCGCCGGGTGTTGTGGGCGAGATCAAGGTGCGCGGCCTCGGCACCACCCTGGGCTACTGGAACAAAGAGGAGGCCACCCGGGCGGTCTATAAAAATGAGTGGTACTACCCCCTCGACCTGTGTCAGATAGATGAGGCGGGTTTCATCTACATCGTGGACCGAAAAAAGGACATGATCATCACCGGAGGCGAAAATGTCTATCCCGCCGAGGTTGAAAATGTGCTCTACAAGCACCCGGCGGTGCTTCAGGCTGCCGTCATCGGTTTGCCCGATGAAAAATGGGGTGAGGCCGTAACCGCAATGATCGTACGGCGGGAAGATGTAGCGGCTGCAGAAGAGGAGATCAAGGAATTCTGCAGCCAGGCGGTGGCGCGTTACAAAGTACCCAAGACGATCATTTTCGTCGACAGCCTGCCCTTGAGTGCCAGCGGTAAAATACTCAAGTACCGTCTGCGCGAAACCTACGCGGGGTAAACCCTGTCATAGCGTAAAGATCCTGGATAGGAGAGGCTGTTACGGTAGACCCTTTCGGAATTCCGGCGGCAGTAAATCCCGGTTTTGACACTCATAGCGGGTTCGCGCAAAAATAACTTCACATTTTTACGCGAACCCTAAGCATCGATAACCGGCAGCTTGAGGATAAATTTAGCGCCGGATTCCGGGCTGGCATCCACATCCAAACTACCGGCATGCTGGCTGGTGATGATAAAGTAGGATACGGATAGGCCCAGTCCGGTTCCCACCCCGGCTTGTTTGGATGTGAAAAACGGCTCGAATACCCGCTTGCGAGTGTCTGCATCCATACCGGGGCCATTATCTTCGATTTCAACTACCACCATACCATCGGCCTGGTAATGCCTGAGGGTAAATTCCAGCGGCCCCGCACACCAGTTGGCCATCGCCTCGGCCCCATTTTTCAATATGTTGAAAAACACCTGTTGGATTTTGCTTTTTTCACAGAGTACCGGCGGGACGTTCTGACCATATTCCCGGATGATCTCAATGGACCGGAAGTCATATCTTTTTTTCAGATCGTAATCGTTTCCCATGATCTCCACAGTTGTATCCAACAGTCGGCTCAGGTCATGGGTGGAAACCACCGCCTGATCGCTTTTGCGGCTGAAAGAGAGGATGTTGTCCACGATTTTGGCGGCCCGCCGCCCGGAGGAGAGGATCTGGTCCAGCATGGCAGCCACGCCGCGTTTCTCCAGGTAGGCCGCCAGACTGTCCAGTTCCAGCCCGCAAGCGGCGGCAACCTTCGCGTTCCCCTGCAAGTCCGCCCCCACCCGGTTCTTGATAACCTGTGTGGTCTGCATGATACCGGCCAGGGGGTTGTTGATCTCATGCGCCATCCCGGCTGCCAGCCCGCCAATGGAAAGCATTTTTTCCGACTGCACCATCACTTCTTCAAGCCGGAGGCGTTCGGTGATGTCATCCACCCGGATCACCACCCCCTGGACCCTGTCAGCCCCGATGGGATAGATGGTGATGTCCGCAAACAATGCCTTTGTACCGGTGGAGAGAGGGACCCGGGGTTCCGTGTGGACAGTTCCGCTGGTGATCGTTCCAGTTATAGCGGCTGTCTGGCCTGCCAGGGGCGGGAACACTGTCGGTAAATACTGTCCCCGGACCCCGGCAGCCTTGATCCCGGTCAGGTTTTCAGCTTCGAGGTTCCACTGAGTCACCCGGATTTTTGTATCAACACCGATCAACACTGAGGGCATTGAGTCAATGATGTTACGGATATAGTTTTTGGTGTTGCGCAGTTCCGTCTCAGTTTTCTTGATATGCGTGATATCAGTAAAATTGACCACCATGCCGGCCGGCTGCCCCTGCTTGTCATGGTAGATGGTAGAGTTGATGCTGACATCGATGAGCCTGCCATCCCGGGTTAGCCGGCGGGTGATGAAATCGTAGTTGCCATCGGGATTCGCATATGTTTTCTTCACGGCCGCCACAGTCTCGGCCAGATGTTCCGGAGGCACAAAATCGAGCCTTTTACCCACCAGTTCAGCCAGGGGCCAACCGTACACGCTTGTGAAGGCCGGGTTTATGTAGGTAACCTCTCCGTTAAGATTGTAAACAACAATCGGGTTGGGCGCCGCTTCCAACATGGCCCGGTGCATCTCTTCACTCTCTCTTAATGCCCCTTCGGCTTTCTGGCGATCGGTGATATCCCGCAATATGATGAGCCAGCCATTATGCCGGCCTTTTCTGCTTAAAAGCGGGGAGAGATGCATACTCCACTGCCGGGTCTCCGATCGCACCGGCAGTTCAATCTCAAATCGCTGCGCTTTGGCACACCTGTGCATCGCAACAAAACGGGCCAAATCCGACCGAAAATACGTGAGGGGTTTGCCGGACAACACCGTGGCCCTATCCCCGAAAACGGTTTCGGCAGCCTTGTTGATATCGACAATTTGATCGTGACGGTCGAGAACCAGCACGGAATCACTCATGCCATCAATCACCGCTTCGTGAGCCAGGGGGATGATATTGAGCAACTGGTATCGAAACAGGCCCCAGGCGTAAACAATACCACTTATGGTAAAAGCCATCGGGGTCACGTCAAGGTTACGCAGGAGCTGGGAATTGAAGAGGTAAAGAAGGTTGCAGGCCACAGGGACCGACAAGCCCACCAGCACCACCGTCAACTGCTTCCGGGAAATGTGCTTCGCGGAGACAAAAGCGTGTAAAAGGATAACCGTACCGACCAGCAGCAGGGTGTAAGAGTACCCCACCAACATCCAGAAACCCGCACCCCGCAGGTAGACAACCATCGGGGTCGGCCCGGAAAAATCCAGCCAGGCCAGGCGCCACATCAAGTGATGAGATTGATTGGTTAGCGCCAGAAGAATAGCGAAAACGGGAACGATGCACAAAAGCAGCTGGTTCTTCCGGGAAAGCCAGCGCTCCTTGCCGGTAATGGACAGGATAAACATAAAAAAGAGCACCCCGATCCAGACGCTGCCAAAATATTCCGCTTTTACCCACCATAATTTAAGAGCCAGGGTTGAACTTTTGTATTCCATGGCATAGGTCAGGGACCAGATAGCGACCGCAATCATCAGGGATAAAAGGCGCCGGGGAGTGTCAGCGCCCCAGTGCGGAGCCAGATAGACAGCTATCGCCGTGGATATCATCGCGGCTGTCAATGAAAGCAGCCAGTACAGGGTTGTCCAGTCAATTCCTTCCACAACAACTCCCGTCTGCGGGTGTGAGGGGGGTGCTACGCTCTGCGAACATCTAAGGGCCGCGGAAAAGAATAATTACACATCTTGCTTGTCTTTTGGCCCGTCTGCTGCGTTACATCCACCGGTACATATCCTGATATGCACCGGCGGATCTGCCTTGCTGACGAACCAAAATCCGGCGCAATCTTGCGCAATTATTTTTTTCCGAGGCCCTAACGCCGATCCGCCAGGTCCATTTTCTTCCCGGTGCGGTATGCATCCACCACACCGGCAATCCAGCATATAACAATTGCCAGAACGGCAACACTAACAATCAGATTACCGTCAGCGGCCGCCGCCTGGTTGGCTGCGTTGGAAATAGATTCAAGATCGAGGGGGCCACCTTCCAAATCAATTTTATCCAGAATCGCAAGAGCCTGCTCAGTGGTTTTCACGACGATCACCGCAAACGCCACCAGCACAACCAGCATCATCGCGACACCGCGTTTATAACTCTTCAGGGCAACCTGCCCCAGGCCCGGCAGTACCAATCCGGACAGGAACACGCCTTTCAGGGTATTTTTCATCAGGCTCCTTCGGCGGACGGGAACATCAGATCCGGCCTTCACATTCTTTTTTAAACTTTATCACCGTGTCAAAGTCATCCCCGGACAATATAAACCGGATACCGCAGATGGTCTTCTCCGTGGATACGGAAATGTGCGAAACCACTCCCTGCAGAGCTGCCCGGCCGTTTTGCATCTCGAGGAGAACTTCTTCGATGCGTTCACCAGTGGTGAAATCGGGTCCGTCTTTGGTCAGGACAACGCCGATTCCCCCGCTACTGATGTCATTCAGTTCAAAAGCGGTCCCTTTCAGCACTATCCGCGCGGGTTTGAGGTGAGCGATACGTTCGTTTTTCCTTTGATTTGAGTGAACGGGCATTGTATCCTCCTTTGGTATCGCGGTATCATTACAGTCCCACATAGAGTAGAACTTGGCGGATTTGTTCACTTAAGCAATCGTGGGGGTTCGGTTTGAATATCGTCTTGCTTTCTATGATCCCAACATCTTATACAGTTACAGGGTAGGCAAAAGAGCCAGAAACCACAAGCGCTAATTTACTGAATAGATCAAACCCGATATCGGTTTGCACAGGTGAAAGGAGACCGCCATGGGATTTTTCGGGCGCATTTTTGGAGAAGCACTTTCGGAAGAAGAACAACGCAAGGAGGCGAAAGCCCTTATCCGGGAAACACGCTATATGACCTCCGAATCCCCTAAAAAGGCCTTGAAGATTCTGCGAAAAAGGACCCGGCCGTTATACGGCGCAATAGGTATCGGCGGCCCGGTTCACAAACCTTTCAAAGAGGCGGTCCAGTCGATCTGGTCCCGTAACAGCGGCCGGCCGCCCCTGAAGCTTCCCACGGTGACGGCTTTGCCATGGTCCACCTGGCAACATCCTACCCTGCAGGATCTCCAGGTCAAATCCGGGAAGATCTCCAGCGATATCCTGTACTGCAAAGCACCTGAAAAAAACAGCTGCAAAGATGCCATCGCGGAACTTGAAGCCCTGCAGTGTTTCGCGGACGACGCCAAGGTCATGATGGCCATCATCTATGAGGAAGACATGCTGTTCCGAAAGTCATTCGTGCTGGAGGCGGCCAAGGTGCTTGATCCCGGGCTCGAGGAGATTGGTCAAGGCTTTATTGATTACGCCAGGCAGACCGGTAGAAAAACAATCAACTTGTAAATAAACTGCTATAGGTTCCCCGGAAACATCACCGGCCCGCCCAAGCCAGGCCAATCAACCGGCCGGGAACATTGCAGCAATTTCTTTATAGACCAGCTGCGACCCGCCAAAGATATCCAGGGCACTCCCCACGGTGAAATCCAGCCGGCCCCGACCAATTTCTGCGATGCGCCGAATATCCTCCAGGGTGTGGATTCCACCGGCATAGGTCACCGGAATCCGCCCCCAGGCCCCCAGCATTTCAACCAGCGGCTCTTCAATCCCCCGGCAACGGCCCTCCACATCAACCGCGTGAATGAGGAATTCATGGGCAGCTCCCGAAAGGGAATCCAGCAGGGCAGTCGTCACCTTCTCACGTGTGAATGTCTGCCACCGGTCGGTCACAATGTAATAGTCATTGCCTTTACGGCGGCAGCTCAAATCCAGCACCAGCCGATTCCTGCCAACGCGCTCTACAAGCTGATCGAGTCGTTTTTCGTCAACCCGGCCGTCGTGAAAAACCCAGGAAGTCACAATGACGGCGGCCGCGCCTGCGTCAATCCAGGCCAGGGCATTGTCACCGGTGACCCCGCCGCCTATCTGGAGCCCCCCGGGCCATGCCGCCAGGGCGGATTTCGCAGCCCTATCGTTGCCGGGCCCCAGTTTGATAATATGTCCCCCGGCAAGATTGTCCTGCCGGTACAGGTCCGCGTACCAGCGGGCCGGTTTTTCAGCCTGAAAATTAGTTTCCGGCTCTTTCCCGTCAACCAGGGTTGAACCCACAATCTGTTTGACCTGTCCGTTATGCAGGTCTATGCAGGGTCTAAACCGCATAAATTCCTTTGTCACGCTTCAGGCTGTTTCTGCAAACTTTTTCCCAGGAACCCGTCCAGATTTTTTACTGTCTGTGCAAAGCTGTCTTTAAAACGTTCATTCTCCCGGGAGGTGAAACTGGCAAACTCCACGACTTTGCTGTCTCCCAGCAAGTTCAGCAACCCGACGATATGACCCTCGAGAAAGCGGTGGCGCTCCTCCGGATCGGTGCTCCATAAGATACTGGTGTGATCGTTCGTCTGCTGGCTGTCAAGGGATTCCTGGAACTGCCGTGCGGTCACGGCCTGAATGAGTTTAAAAACCGCTTCAACATCTGTCAGGTTGAGCAGTACCGGATTGTGGATATACGAAAAATCAGGTTGGACCGGCACATCCGTCCGACCGGTGTCCGCCACCCGTGTAAACCAGTTGAGGGTATAATCGGTGTATTGATCGACCGTCCATTTTTCTTTGAGCCACAGGTGAATTCTGACCAGCTTCGACAGCTCACGGATACAGTCGACACCGCTGTCGAATTCATACGTCCCCAGCAGCGCGCCCTCTTCAAAAATGTCAACCCCGGGTTTCCAGGCGTCTTTTGAAATCTCAGCGCACAGAATCCGGGAATGTAGGCCCGGACGCCGGCATAAAAGCATGCGGGACTTATTGTCCTTGTGCACCCGGCGCAGGCTGTCAACGGCAGCGGGCGGTGTCAGGACTCCGCCCATGGCGGCGGGAACGAAGGCGGCCTGGATCACGGGACAAAGGTCAAGTAAAGCGTAAACTTCACTAAAGGCAGCCTCATCCCCGTCTGCCAAGGCGTGAACCGGCATCAGCCGACCGGTCTGCAGGTACGGTGCAAAGCTTGCCATTGCGTCTTCCAGCGCGCCATGCCAGTAGGCAATGCCCGGGTTGCGCCCTGCAGTGATCCACTTCTCAATCCTGTCCGGCATGTCTATTTTTTCTGTTGTCATGTTATTACTCACATTGTTTGGTGAATTCAGTGGAAAGGTCCATAAGACGACTGTGAATCTGGCGACCCTGCTCAACCAGGGGTTCCAGTTTCCCTTCCCGAACTTTTAAGTATTCGAAAAATGGATCGACACTTCTACCGATTTCTGTGTGAACCCTGTTAAATTTCACCGTCAGTCTGTTTTCAAGTTCCTGTTCAAAGGTCTGCCGTCCGGCGGCGAGCCCCCGGGAGAACTCTTTTAGTATTTTTCCTTTTTTAACAACCAGAACCCCCCCGGCCATCAGTAACCCGGCGCCGGTCAGAACACCCCCGGTAATATCCAGAAAACTCGCATGTGAGGCCGTCAGCAGAATGGCACCGATCACTGTCAGGGCGCCGCCGCCCATGAGGGTGGAAGGCATGTTCTGGGGATTTGAGGCCATGATGCTCGCGAAGAAATCGGTGTCGGCCAGGTCTCCGACATTCTTTTTTATATCAAACACCACCCCTTCCCGCTGGTCGCCCAGATCCACGACCCGGGCCGCTTCCAGGCTGCCGGCATCTTCGATCTGCGCCAGGGCCTGGCGGACGTCTGCCAACAGCTTGTTCAGTGAGACCAGAAACCCCTGGGCACACTCTGCGGAGAGGTCTTCGAACGAGCGGGTTAAACGACGGCTGAATTTCTCCTGCAACTGCGCCAGCCAGGCCTTGATTGATTTTTTCCCACTGAACACAGAACTGAAGGCCCGTTTGAACAGCACCGGCATGGAAAGCCCTTCCTCAAATTCCTCCCGCAGCTCCTCTGTAAGCTGATCATATTGCTTTAAAAGCCTGTCCACAGCCGTGCGAATGTCCGCGCTGGTGGCCGCCTGCCCGTCAGCCAGCAACCGTTCTATCTGCGCTGCGACCTGCCGATCGGCATCGAGCTGCTGACGCAGCTGCTGCAGGGCGTCATAGACTCTTTTTAGAACCTGTTCGCCGGTGTCCATGACCGACCTGAGTTTCAGGTAGAAATGGCGTCCGCCGGTGACAGTCTGGTTGATAAACGCCCTGATCTCGGGAAATCCGCTCCCGGCGTCGCCCGCGGCTTCCATCCGGGCGGAGGTCAGAAAAACCACCGGCTCTGCTATTCCATGGTTGCGCGCATACTCCTTGACCTTGGCTGTGTTTACCGCCAGTTCATTGTCATCAGCGAGGTCCTTTTGCTGCAGGACGAAAACGACTCTTTTGCGCCATTGCCGACTCACAAAATCAAGGAACTCCCAGGCCGACCGGGTGTGGGGATTTTTAGCCGGAAAGATAAAGAACACCAGGTCGCTGCTCGGAATGAACCCCTCGGTGATCTCCTGGTGGTGATCCACCACCGTGTTGGTTCCCGGGGTATCGACGATGGCAATCTGCTTCAGGATCTCCGCCGGCAGCTCGATCCGCCGTATGTGCGCGGACACCTGGAGACTGGTTTCTTCAGGCCCATACACGATCTGCTGTATGATATCCGTGCAGGGCGCCGGGTCGACCGCACAGATCTCGGTCTGGAGCAGGGCATTCACAAAACTGCTCTTGCCGGCCTTGATCTCTCCCATGGTCACAAACAGAAAGGGTTCGCCCGCCATGGCGATTAGATCGCCGGCCAGGGTCAGCAATTCCGGATTGTTGATATCCCCGATAAGGGCCTGCATCTGGTCAAGGATCTCCGTCAGTTCGATTCGGAACTTGCGGTAGGTTTCATTTATCATGGGGTAGTCCACTATTTTCCCCCTGGTCTTACAGGCACCGCGGCGGCGCTGTTCAGGTTTGGCAACCCTGCAGGTGCAGGCAGCATCGATAGAGCTGAAAAAATGGAGCTGAAAAAATCAAATCTGTATTTACCAGTTCAATTCAGCGTGTCGATCTATAAAAGCAAAAGACAGCATACAAATCAAGATTTTACAGCAGGTATGCCCGCGAGGCAGGTGATCGGTGTGCTTTGGAAATTACCATCGGTCCGGTTGCAAACGCGGGACGTACCCCGACACTCGCGCGCCCAACCGGAACCATAGGAAAGAAATGGTGGTTAAAAATTCAATGCCGGCCCAGGATGCCCGGCACCCGGCTTCTGCAAAAGGCATCCTCAGGCTGTTAATCCTGCTGCATCTCAGAAAGACCGGCAAAATGGTCCAGGGCCTCCGGATTGCGCAGGGCATCTTTGTTCAGAACCTCTTTGCCTTCCACAATCTTTTTGACGGCAAGCTCGACTTTCTTCATGTTCAGCGTGTAAGGAATGTCCGGCACCGCCAGTATTTTGGCAGGCACATGGCGGGGTGACGCATTGGCCCGTATGGCCGTCTTGATTCTCTTTTCCATTTCAGCATCCAGCCGGCAGTCCGGGGCCATCTTCACAAAGAGGATCACCCGGATATCATTGGCCCAGCTTTGACCAATGACAACTGAATCTTCAATCTCGTCAAACTGCTCTACCTGGCGGTAAAGTTCGGCCGTGCCGATGCGCACACCGCCGGGATTCAAGGTCGCGTCGGACCGGCCCAGCATGGTCACGCCGCCGCGCTCGCTCACCCTGATATAATCACCGTGGGTCCAGACACCCGGAAACTGGTCGAAATAGGCGCTGTGATAGCGCTTTCCGTCCGGGTCATCCCAGAAATAGATCGGCATGGAGGGAAATGGTGCTGTACAGACGAGTTCGCCCTGATCACCCACTACGGGCTGCGCGTCGTCATCATAGCCAAATACCCGCATGGCCAGCCCACGGCACTGCAGTTCACCGGTGTAGACCGGGCCCATGGGGTTTCCCAGGGCGAAGCAGCCATTGAGATCCGACCCTCCGGAAATGGAGGCCAGCTGCAAGTCGGGTTTAATCCGTTCATACACAAACTCAAACCCCTCATCCGGCAGGGGGGAACCGGTCGAAAGCAGCGCCCGTAAGGCGGTCAGGTCATAGGTATCTCCGGGATTGACACCGGCATTCTGGAGGGCTGCCAGGTATCCGGCACTGGTACCGAAAACAGTGATTTTTTCATCCTGGGCCATCTGCCACAAGGCGCCGGGATCGGGGTGAAAGGGGTTGCCGTCAAACAACACCAGGGTAGCCCCCACACCCAGGGAAGCCGTCAGCCAGTTCCACATCATCCAACCGCAGGTTGTAAAGTAAAAAATCGTGTCTGCGCGCTTCAGATCGGTGTGCAGGATAAGCTCTTTCAACTGATGCACCAACACACCGCCGGCACTTTGAACCATGCACTTGGGCAATCCGGTGGTCCCGGAGGAGTACATGATATAGAGCGGATGACTGAAAGAAAGCTGTTCAAAAACAATCTCGAGATTCTCCGCGGAGCTCTGGAAGTCCGCATAATGCACCCCATGCGGCACAGCGCTGATGTCAGGCTGTGCGTCGGTATACGGTACCACCACCACCTTTTCAATGGAGGGCAGCTGCTTGAGAATATCCGCGATCCGGCCCAGTGAATCCAAAGCCTTGCCCTTGAAGAAATAGCCATCCGCGGTAAACAGAACTTTCGGTTTGATCTGCCCGAAACGATCCAGAACCCCTTTTATTCCAAAGTCGGGAGAGCATGAGGACCAGGTCGCTCCCACGCTCACCGCAGCCAGCATGGCGATGATGGACTCGGGCATGTTCGGCATGAACCCCACCACCCGGTCTCCCGGCTGCACCCCCACATCCCGCAGGGATCGGGCCAGCCTGGCCACCGCATCATAAAGCTGCGCATAAGTGAGCTCGCTGCGCACACTGTCTTCACCCCTGAATACCAGGGCAATGCGGTCATCCCGGTAACGCAGGAGATTTTCCGCAAAGTTCAGACGCGCTCCGGAAAACCATCGGGCCCCGGGCATTTTGGTCGCATCATCAATCACCTGCTGATATGGGACCGAGGCCTTAATGTCGGCAAACGTCCACAGGGTGCTCCAGAAGTCCGCAATATTTTCCACAGACCACTCGTAAAGAGATGTATAATCCGTAAAATCATGACCAAAGGCTGAGTTTACATGGGTCATAAACCGGTACATGTTTGAACTTTTGATCTGTTCCTCAGTGGGTTCCCACAGCATCTTTGCCATCAGACATCCTCCTGTCTTTCAGATTGAACCATTTCGAAAAAGGCTTTGCACGGTGAGTACCCGGCCAGCCCGTAGCTTACCGACCGACCGGTAGGTTTAGTTTCTATACTTTGCCCAAAGCCGCTGCTTTTGTCAAGAGACCTTTGAAAAATTTCCTCTATCCCGCTGCCCGAAACCGGCTCAAACCATGTCTTCGCTGGCAAAATCCGGTCGACTGCCTTCCAGGGTCTGCTCATGCAGTGTTATCCAGGCATCTACCCGCTCCTTGCTGTAAGCCTTCTCCCAGGCCTCCAGAATATGCGCCACAGGGACGTCACTGTATGTTCCGGTGTATTCAACATACTCCATAAAGGGCACCTGCTGTGAATTGAAGGCATGGAAAATCGAATCAGCCGATCCATCAAACTCCAGGGCCGGCACACCGAATCGGCGACACAGTTCGATGTTGAAGGCCGGGGTCGCCTTCACCCAGCGTGAGTTCAGGTACAGGTCCGTATAGCCGTGGCAGACAAACAGGTCAGAGCCCATGTGTTCAATCAGTTGCCGGGTAGCCAGGTGATTCCGGACCGTTGCAAAGCCTATGCGTGCGGGTATCATGGCAGCCCGGGCCAGGGCACAGAGCAAGGCGGCTTTGCTGACACAATACCCCCTTTTAGCCTGCAGGACATTGCTGGCCTGGTAATGTTCCGGCAGATAGAAAGGAAAATAGGGGTCATACCGGATGTGGTCACGCACGAAATAATACAATTTGACAGCCTGCTGGACAGGGTCCCGGTCGCAATCAGCCGTCAGGCTGGCTGCCCGGGCCTGTAAGGCTGCATGGTCACTGTCAAGAATGTCTGTCGGCCGCAGGTATTCAGGGTCCATAGCCGGTCCGTTTTGGGGAGGTATATTCTGTCTTTAAAAACCTGGCCATCAGGGCCAAGCCTGTCCCGCTTCGCGGGGGTCAGAGGTGATGGGCAATGCCGTGAAAATTTGAGGCGAGTGCCTAAAGTGCATACGGTGTCATACTTTCCATGCCGGTCTCGGTAATCAGGATGGTCTGCTCGAACTGGGCACTCAACTGACCGTCATCGGTCACTGCGGTCCAGTCGTTGTCCAGGATATGCAAAAACCGCTGACCCAGATTGATCATCGGCTCAATGGTAAAAACCATACCCGGCAGGAGCTTGATGCCATGCCCCGGTTTCCCGTAGTGCAGAATCTGCGGCGGTTCGTGAAAGGCAAGGCCAACTCCGTGCCCCACAAATTCCCGTACCACCGAGCATCCGTTCTCTTCGGCATAACTCTGGATAGCCCAGCCGATATCTCCGGTTGTATTGTCCGGGCGGGCCGCGGCAAGCCCCCTTTTAAGGCATTCGCGGGCCACGCTGACTATTTTCACAGCCTCTCGCCCGGGCGTGCCCACGAAAAAGGTTTTGTTCGCGTCGGCGTAATAGCCGTTCAGGATAGGCGTCACATCCACATTGACGATGTCGCCGTCTTTAAGAAGCCGGTCATCCGGTATCCCGTGACAAATCTCAGTATTTACCGATGTACAGACACTCTTGGGGAAACCCCGGTAATTCAAAGGTGCCGGGATGGCCTGGCTGTTGATGGTAAATTCATGTACGAGGGTGTTGATATAATCAGTTGTAATCCCGGAACGAATTTCTTTTTCAACCATATCCAGTGTGGCCACAGTCAGTTCACCGGCCCTGCGGATGCCCTCAACCTGCTTTGAGTTTTTAAATTGAATCCTGTGTTTTTGTTCGTACTGCTGCCTTAAGTCCACCTTCAGGGGTTTTGATCTGCCCTGACAGCACCGTTTGTATTTGTTCCCGCTGCCGCAGGGGCAGGGATCATTGCGGCCAATTTTGCTTTTACGCTTCATCAGAATATTCCATCACGGTGGTCAAAGGTTATCACGGCCGGAGCGACTACCAGCAGGGCCCCGGGTTTTAAGATTGCTTAAATGTAGCATAACCGCCATCCAAGTCAAGCTGAAGCAAAGCTTTTGATGGCCATCCGGAGTTTCCGGCAGCGGCAAGGGGGGCCGCGTCGACCGGATCACCACAAACACCGGACGGTTTGGCCTTGAAACACTACCGCACCGGCCGATTGGTCAGGTACACACCGGTGACCACCAGCCCTGCGCCGATGAGCAGGGAAACAGTCACCGGCTCTGCCAGGATCAAATAGGCCAATAGGATCGCGCTGACGGGCACGAAATTGATAAAGAGACCGGCTCGCATGGGGCCAATCTGCCGGATACCTTCATAGTACCAGACAAAGCCAATGACGGTGCCGAACAGCCCGAGATATAAAATGCTGCTCCATTCCGCTGGATTGTAACCCCCGAGGTCCGCCGGCAGGCCTTCAAACCAGGCCGGTAAAAGGAGCAAGAGAGCCCCGGCCAGCGCGGAGTAGGCCACGGTGACCAGGGGTGTAACCGTCTGCATGACAGACTTTCCGACCAGCGAATAGGCCACCCAGCTCAAAACACAACCGAAAATCATCAGCTCACCTGTGCCGGGTCCCTGCTGAAAAAGGGCTGCCAGGCTGCCTTTTGAAATCACCACAATAGCACCAGTCACCGAGAGCCCGATCCCGGCCATTCTCACCGGGGTGAGCTTCTCTTTGTAAAACCAGGCTGAAAAAAGCGCAATCAGGACAGGGCTGGTGGCAATCACCAGGGAAGCTCGGCCAGCGCTGATCAACTGGAGTCCCTTGAAGAAAAAAGCGTTGTAGGCAAACACACCCGTCAGGCCCAGGAACATCACAGGCAACCATTGGGGCCTGGGCAGTCGCGGCAAGCCCCCCGCCTGTTTCCCCACAATGGTCATCAGCAGTGTGGACGCCACAGCAAAACGTAAAAACGCGGCGGAGAACGGTCCCACGTTCTCCCCAAGAATGCGCCCCGCCACGAAAGTCCCGCCCCAGAACAGGGCAGTCAGCAAAAGTTTTAGGTAAATCATTGATGCAGGTCCTGTCATGCCGGTATCCGAGCCGTCTGGACCGACACGGCAAAGTGCCGTTTATACCATTTCACTGCCCGAAAGTCCATTCATGATCCGGCATTCAAGAAAACCACCGGGTTCTGCCTGTAAACGGGTCAAGGCCGCAACAACGATACCCGAATGGCTACAATAGGGTTTACTTTTCAGCAGGGACGTTGCAGTATTCCTTAGCATGAAGATCAGAAAAAAATTCATTGCCATGTGGGCAACTGCCTGCCTTGCGGCCTGCACCCCCACCGAAGTGGTGCGTGTGGCCCAGGTTGCTTCCACGGGTGACGTGTCAACCCTGGGCCAGATGGCGACGGACAAGGCCATCGGTTACGCGTCCAACCCCGCTGCACTCAGCCGGGATATCGAAAAACTGGATCGCTATTTTGCGGCTGTTGTGGAAGCCCTGGTAAAGGCCGTCACCGGGCACTGGGGCACCAAAGATGTGAAAATTCCCACCCCAAAAGAGTATGTCAAATATACGCAGAATTATAAATCCCGGGCCCTGGTGGATTTTGACCGTGGTGTTATCACGGTGGAAACCGTGGATCAGAAAACAGCCGCCAAAAGCCTGAAAGCCGCCATCACCACCACCTTGCTAACACCGCATGATCCCCGTGCCGTTGATCTTTATTCGGCCAAGACCATCACACTGGGGGCGACCCCATTTCTACTGGGAGAAGTCAAAGATCATCAGGGTGAGAATATCCGCTGGGCCTGGCGGGCGAACAGATTCGCGGACCACCTCATTGCCAAGCACCTGCAGACTCGGCACTCGCGAAGTGAGAGCGGGGAGATCACCGTCCACTTTGTCAAAATAGCCATGCAGAAAGACCATCTGCATATCCGGGCCCGGAAATATCGGCCGCATGTAGAAACTTACGCGACGCGCTATAACGTCAGCAAGAACCTGGTTTTCGCGGTCATAAAAACCGAAAGTGATTTCAACCCCTGGGCTGTCAGCAAAGCACCGGCCTTCGGGCTCATGCAGATCGTACCCGGGTCTGCCGGGCACGATGTGAACCGCTATTTAAAACGACCGGGCCTGCCGACGGGTAAAGGCCTGCTGGACCCGGCCGAGAACATCCTGTACGGGAGTGTGTTTTTACATATCCTGGACGCAAACTACCTGGCCGGTATCACCAACCGCCTCTCCCGGGAATACTGTGTTATCGCCGCGTACAACACCGGCGCGGGCAATGTACTTAAAACCTTTGACCGGGACCGGAAAAAAGCGCCGGCCAGGATCAACCGTCTGGCTCCGGGGGCAGTCTACCAGACCCTGAAAGCCCACCTGCCCTACAGTGAGACCAGGCGCTACCTGACCAAAGTGATCAATGCCCAGAAAGAGTTCGTTAACTTCTAACGTTAAAGGACTGTTCGGAGTGACAATGGGCCGGATTGCCAGACTGAAAATTGTAATTGCTTTTACAGGTGGGTATGGGCCACTTTAGCGACTCGTTCTGAGGCCATGGCCCGGGCCATGGCGCTGTAAGCCATCCTGAAGTCGAGGGTGTCACCAATCTCCAGGGACCGCTCGCAGCGGGTGGTATCGCACAGCGTATAATTTGAGGTTGCGCCCAAAATCCGCAGACCTTTATCCAGCGGGGTGAGGTCATACGAATCCACGTCGAGGAGACCGAAATTCAACAGGGAGAGCTGCCGCAGACCAAGATCTTCGAAGACAATCTTTCTGCCGAAGGCATCCACACCGGTACTGCAGGCCGGCATCGAGGGCTTTGGCGCCGTTTCCAGGACTTCCCCCCTGAAGATAAAAGCATCCTGGTACAGATCCGGCAGGGCTGTCTTGGTCGGGGGAATCTCCCCCACCAGAACAGCCGCACCAATCCGCAGCTGATTGATCCGTGGGGGCATGTCTCCCCGGGTAGCCAGATCCAGAAGCATGGTCCCGCTACCGGCCGACAGGACCTCGAAACGACACTTTAGATCTGTTTCCGCCTGCCGGGCAACCGCTACCAACTGCTCCATATCCGTACGCCCGGCACGGTAGCCGCCGTAACAGCCCACCGATGTCCCCAGGCCTGTGAGTGACACCGCTTCAATCCTGCGAATCGCTTCTGCTATGGCCGTGACCTGGCCCGGCATCACCCCTTCCCGGCGATTGCCCACATCGACCATCAAGATAAGGTCCTGACGTTTATCCAGCTGCCGGGCAGCCGCAGCAATGGTCTGCGCATGGACCGGGGCGGAAACCAGCCAGACGTCGGAAAAGGGCAGGATTCCCGGCACCCGGCCTTTATCGGGAAGCTGGGCCATCATCAAGCGGCCGGAAAAGGCTCCCCGGGCCCGCTCAAGGCTGGCTTGACTGACATCGCCCAGCATGTCCCGGCCATCTTCGGCCAGCACGTCCAGGATCGGAGGAAAAGCGTTGCAGCCTTTGGTAATCCACACGGGCTGTAAATGCGCCTGCCGGCAAATACCGCGGATCACCGCCGCATTGTGGCGAATTTTTTCGAGCTGGATATAAACCTGCATAGGCAATTAGCGGGCGGTTGCTTTACGGGCCACGACAATGAACAGGATAGTACCCAAAAGATAGATGATTCCCAGGTTGCTAATCGCCGCCGTAAGTCCGAAAATGGTAACCATCGCCCCCACGGCGATGGGTCCGGCAATATTGCCGATCCGTTCAAGGGAATTGAATACGCCCAATGCTTTTCCGAGTCCAACGCTTTTAACAGCCGGTGATTCGCTGATAGTGGCAATACGCGCCCCATAACTCATACCGTCGGAAAGTGCAAAAAGGATCAGTACGACAACAAGCAGCGTAACCGAATTTAGGAACAGAAAAGAGATCAGGGCCAGTGCGCCCAGAAAGCCGCCCACAACCACCGGGATCCGCTTATTTAAAATCCCGTCTACCCAGCGACCCAGCATGGGCGCAATATAGACCATGCAAAGCCCGTAAGGCATCATCAAGCGGGCAATGTTGGACTGTTTAACACCCAGTTCAGTCAGCAGCAATGGGCTGGCAAAATAGAGAAAGCCCACCAGACAGAGCGCACAGGGAATTGCGCTCAGCAGAAGGCTGCCCATGAAAATCCGATCCGTGAAAAGCCCCGCAACCCCTGCCTGATCAGCTTCTTTTTTCTTGATCGGATCCAGTTGCTTGCCGGCCTGGCGCGTCTGCATGAGAAATGTCAGCACAAATAAAATCGAAATCAATACCAGCAGGCTCCCCACAAAGAAAACGCCCCGATAACCGATCTTTTCGGCCAGCATGCCGCCCACCGCCGTACTGGAAATGAATCCCGAAAAATAGCCGGCTTCCAGACTGGCAACTGCACTGGAGCGATTCTGGACACTGGTCAGGTTGACGATGACCGACTGGGTAGCCATCAGCGCCAAACCGTAACCGAAACCGACACAACCTCGATAGGTAATCAGGTCCAGGGTGGTCTCCGCGATTCCACAAAGGGCCATCCCCACTCCGGTGATAATGACCCCGGTAATAAACGGGAAAAACCAACCCTGACGATCCAGCCAGTATCCACTGAGCACCAGACTGATGGCCACACAAAACATTTCTGCTGAAATGGGCAGACCGATTATAATCTCTCGCGAAAGCCCGGCCAGGGGTTTATAGAGTGTGTTGGCATAAATGGGCAGAAATGACATGGAGAGGGCCATGGCAAAGGCATAGAGAAAGGCCGAGGTGCGGATGGAGGCCCGCACCGGGACTTTGGCGCGCTGCCCCGGATTGAAATCGGCAAGGGTCTTGTCACCCCGGGGGGGCCTCCGGTCGCCAACAATCAAGATCGCCACCAGGAAGAAGACAAACTCAAACCCGACCAGCAGGGACACCACCACCACTGTGGCCGAGTCCAGTGCAAGGTCGTTAATGGTGCGATCGATCACCGTGTTGGAGATGTTCAGATGAACGAAACCAACCACGGCGCCGCGTCTTGAAACGGGCAGCACAATCCTGTCGGGATGGCTTTGCGTATCGCCGGGATTTGTAACCACCGCCTGGATTTCGTTCCTGATCTTTTCATCCTCGGCGATCACCCGATAAAGGGGCATGCCGGCGGTATCGACGATGGCTATGTCGGAGAGTTCCGGAATACTTTGCAAAACTTCATCCAGCAGCTTGTCGATCTTGATGAGCTTATTTACCGGGATACCCAGCTTGAGCAGGTAATCCACATCCGTCTGGACGAGATTGCCGAGCGTCTCGCATTTCCCCTGGATCTCGCTGAAATACCGCCCCCTGAAATCTTTCAGATTAAAATAGGAAAAGGCCACCTGGGACAGGACCAGGACCAGGGACGTTATCGCCAGGGCCCGGGCCTTCAAAGAGATGCCGTAGAGCCAACTCACTTTCTTTTTGGTCGGGATCACCAGGAGCACGATCAAAAAGAAAGCCAGGGCGGAACTTCCGCCCACGGCACCCAGGAGCTTGCCATTGCTGGCAATCATGGCGGATATTTTCTCTTTGATGAGTGCTTCCGGCAAAACAAGTTCAGCATACCCCTGAAACGTGCGTTTAAACCGGCTGCCGCCGAACATGGGAAATACCAGGTGGTAATTACTATTTTTAATTGAAACCGTTTCCTGTTCCGCAGATTCGACACCAAAAATAGTGCTGTTGGCTCCGGTGGCCGGCTGGTTCAGGTAGAAGAGGGGGTCTTTCTTGGCAGAATGAATATATATTTCTGTTATCTCAGGGTTTTTTTCCTTAAACGCCTTGATGAGCTTGGGCATGCCGGTAAACTTGGTGAGGGTCTTTCCAAACCCGAGTGATCTTTCGATCTTGCGAATATGATACCGCCCGATAACACTGTACTCAGACAGAAGTGATTTTGTGTAGATTTTCTCAAGGGTAAGAATCGAAAGGGCCATGTTCAAAAACAGGGCGCCGAGCAGTGTTCCAGTTACAAAAAAGGTAATCCTGACAGGGACGCTGGAGAAATAAGTGCGCACCGCGTGGGAATCAATGGGGCTGTTGTGTGCGTTTTTAGCGCTCATATTTTGAGATAATCCTGTTCAAATCGACCTGACCGTATTTCAGCCAGGCTGCGTCCACTCACTTACGACAGATGTAGAAATCAAAAGGCAGCCGAACACCATCCTGTTCACAAACAGTTTCAATATCCCTGAACCCGGTATCTGCCAGCATGGTCATCAGGGCTTCGGGGTAAATGGCGCGGTAAACCATCTTCCGGGTAGCCACATCCCACCCGGCGGGGCTCTCCTTCAAATAGAACACATTGAATACCACGATATCTTCCTCGGGATAATCCCAGAGGTCAAACACTATGGTCCGACCCGCCTTGGTCTCATGGACCTGGCGGGGATGAAACCGTTTTTGCTCTTTAAAAATTTGTCGATAATCTCGTATGCTGATAACACTCAACCCGGACGGCACCAGCCGTTGATACATCTGACGAAGTCCGGACCTGACATCTTTGTCAGACAGCAGTGCCGGAAGAGAGTTGTCGCAGCTGATCACACAATCGTACTGCTCCGTCAACAAACCATCCAGGGCACGTATATCTGCAGCCGAAAAATGAGCACCCACCCCAAAGCGCAGCGCCTCTTCCCGGGCCCGGGCAATTGATTTTTTGCTGATATCGGTGCCCGTGACCCGGTATCCCCGGCGGGCCAGCCCGATGCACTGGGTACCGATGCCACAGGTACAGTCAAGTATTGAACAGACCGGCCGTTCTGAGTATTGTTTTATAAAAGCATCTAACTGGCGGCCCTGCTCTATCAGGTCGTGGTCCCAATCCGCCAGTAAAAGATCGTAATCATCAGCTATTTTATCAAACAGCTGCTCCTGGTCAACCCGGTCGATAACAGTCATAAATACGCCTGTGGTCCCTCAATCCAGAATATCTGCAAAACGAAACCCTTGAAAAATAGCCCTTCGGCAGCGGTCTCGTGGAGGGCCGGTCTCCCAACACCTCGCACCCTGCTGCGCCAGGCAGCCGGAATGGTAACCGCCCCTGGCCAAAGGGGTCTATTTTTCAAAGGTCCCAAAGTATGCTTGGAGCATGACGCCATCTTAATCGGTAAAGATTTCGTCTGCAGCCCCGAGAATGTCAACCGGCGGGTCAAAGCCAATCTCCTGGCATGTTTTCAGGTTGATGGCAATCTTGGCCGGGTCTTCAAAAAGAATCGGCAGGCTGCGCGGCTTGGCACCATTCAAAATCATCGCGATTTTCCGGGCATGATATTCGGCCACGTATTTGAAACCTGATGTTGCAATACTGAGCAGAACACCGTTTTTCACCTCTACCGAACCTGTTTGCGAGAAGGTGGGTATACCGCGCTTATTCAACACTTCCAAATAGTTGGGTAAGGAATTCTGGTCAATAGCAAGCTGCTGGGTGATGTAGAAGGCATCAATCTTGGGGCTGAGTCGTTTGATGGCCCGCATCAGCCACTCTTCCGCTTTATCCTTGGACTTTACATAGCCCAGGTGGAGTTCTTTCTCGATTTCGAAACCACGCTCGGCCGACATGGCCTCGACATCCGTGATGGCGGCATAACTGCGGCCCTCGATTGTATCCTCAAAAGCCATGCCGAGTTTTGTGAACCCAATAATGTCATGAAACATTGCAATCTGACGCTGGTACCGCAGGGGGTCTACGCGGGCCGTCAGGTTGTCGCGCCCGGAATCTTCATTGGAGTCCACAATTTCTGCTTTGAGGGCGTCGGATACATCCATTACAACCGCCGGGATGTTGAACTCAGGCGGCATGTTTTTCATGTCCTGGCCAGCCCAGGTGCCCAGGGCGAAAACAAGGTCGATGTCTTTTCTCTGTAATCTTTCAATAAGTTTGCGCTTGTTGGCCAGCCGCAGTTCATCCTTCCAGTTGCCATCGTAAAAGGCATCGGGCGGGAATTCCAGATACTTGCTGACCTTGCCGCTGGATGACAGGAATTCGTAAATCCCCGCCGCGTCTTTGGTAAATCGGGCCGGGACGTTGACGCTTTCCAGCCAGCCAAGTTTGCGCAACTGCAGGATAACCGCCAACAATACCTGGTCATATTCAAAATATGGACCACCCTGCAGATAAGCGACCCGGAATTTGCTGCCGTCCGCCTTATGCTTGGGGGTCACCGGAAAAGTCTGTGCGAATCCGGCGCCAGCAAAACTCAACGCCAGAACGATTATCACAATGATGAACACCAGCCGCTTTGTTTGCATGCCAACTCCTTATCTGATTCCGAGCGCAACCGGCGATTGACTTTGGCCATCAAAACCGGCGGGTTACAGGAAAAGCACAATTGTTAAAAAATACAGGGAAATAGGCTTGGTGTCAAGTCCAAATAGCCCCGCCGTAACAACGCGCCCGAGACAGGCTGTAGCCGGTCTAATATTCCGGTCTGGATTATAAGTACCCCCGCCTTCAATCCAAAAGCGCATTCAGACTCGTGTTGTTCTCCTGAAGTCTTTGGGCCAGTAAACGGGCCATAAAGTGGTGAAAAGCCGCAGCCAGTTCAGGAGACTCATCCTCCAAGCGCTGCAGGGCATCGGCCGTCAGGCAATAGGCGACCCCGGCCTGGTCTGCAACCACAGTTGCGGTCCGGGGCATTTCAAGGTACAGACCGATTTCACCTACAACCGTGCCACTGCCCATTGAACGCAATCGGAGTGACCGCCCTCGGGACAGTTCCAGTTGGGCCGTCACCCGGCCGGATTCAATAAAGTACATCACATCCGGAGGGTCTCCCTGCTGGATCATGACATCACCGGGCTGCATGGCCTTGCGATCCATGTAGGCCAGCAGACGTTCGGTATCGGTACCTGCCGGGATCAGCCCTTGGAAATGTTCTATCAGGGTGCGGGCCGCGGTGTCGCTCTGCTGTTTTTCGCCGGCAATGATCCCGTCTTCACACCACTCCAGGGCGTGATCCAGATCAACGTGGACACTGAACACCGAGTCATCCGGCACCCCCAGGCCGCCTTTTTCCAGCCGCCTGCGAATCTGGTCTGAAGCGCTTGAAAAAATCAGGCGTACCTCACTGGCTTTGGCCAGCTGACACATTCTGACAAAACCAAAAACCGCCGAAGAATCCAGGTCACTGACGCCCCTGAAATCCAGGATGGCGTACCGCAGGGGCATTTCCAGGCTGTTGTCAGCTCTGGCTTTAAAACGCTCCAGGAGCAGATTCGCGGTACCAAAAAAAATAAAACCCTGCAATTTCAGGATACTGATCTGCCGCCCTTTCTCGATCAGGATCTGCCGGTGCTCTGCACTGCGATCGACATTGCTGTGATGCACCGCCCCTGACAGGTCATGCTTTACAATGTCTATGCGGCTGTACTTCACCACAAAAAGAACCACGGCGACCACCACCCCCACACCGACACCCGCAAGAAAGCCTTTTATCCCGATGATGATCAGAATAAGGATCACTATAAAATAGTCAGGGCGGGCGAGCCGCTCTCTGGCATCCCACAGCCACTCGGCCATGAAAGAGAGCCCCAGGAACATGAGGAGCCCCCCCAGGATCGGCTTGGGGAAAAGGGTCATAAAATCAGCACCCCAGACCAGGGTGGCCGCGCAGGTCCCAATGGCCACGAAACCGGCCAGTCGGCGGCTTGCCGGGCTTATCTGGCGGCTGAGGATTGTGAAGGTCATAGACTGGTAGCCAATAATGCCACAACCCGCCCCCGAGAGCAGGTTGGCCAGGCCGGCGCTCCGCAGTTCCATGTTCAAGTCGACATCTTCCGCCGTCGCCAGTTCCAGAGCACTGGCCGAAAAGAGCAGGTCCACGCCGCTGATAAACAAAATTGCCCCCAGGCTCCCGACCTGGCTTAAAACCGGGCGCCAATCGATACTGGAGAGCACGTCCAGGGAATAGACCTTAAATTCGGTCCCGGCCACCCCCCCGAGCAACCACCCTCTTTCAATCGCCTCAGGAATTGAAATATCTCCCAGATACAAGGTGACATAGAAAAGCAGCAGGCCACCGAGAATGGCCGCGGGCATGACCAGGAAATGTCGGCTCCTGCGGATAGCCACCAGCAGCAAAAGGGCAAACAGAGCTCCCGGAAGCCACTTTTGTAAAATGGTTTGCTCCATAAAGACAGGAATTTTTGAGAGCTCAGGACTGACCCCGGCCATTACCTGTAAAGCCCCCTGCACGAGCAGCCAGCCCGTACCGGCGAGGAAACCGCCGAAGACAGGATAGGGCACAAACCGGATAAGGGCCCCCAGTCGCAATATCCCCAGGAAGAGAAAAAAAATCCCGGTAATGACTGTGGCCAGCCCAATGGCAGCGATCACAGTTACAAAGGCGAGATAAGGGTCCGCATCAGCCCCAAGATTCAAAGAGATCGAAGCGGCTATCAGGGCCAGAATGGCGGCCGGAGCACTCTGGGGGACGACAATGGTACCCGGCAGTGAACCGGTCAACACGCCCACAATCCCAACCGCCACCGCACTGAAGAGCGCAATCCGCATGCCGGCCGGGAGAAAACCCGCCAGGTTGCCGGAAAAAATCAGCGTCGCCAGGGACAGGGTCAGGGTAATCGTCAAACCGGCTACCACAAAACCTGCCAGAATACCCGGGAATATACTCCCGGGGTGCAGCCGGTGTCTGGTTTTAACTTCCAAATTCCTCCCCGCCCTGCTCAGGTCCGTAAGCGTGATATCGCGTATTTGATTTTGTTGTTTATGTCTCTGCGGGTATTTTCCAAGCCGTTTTTCAGGCTTTTCATTTCCGCGTACGTGGTATCCCGGAAACCGGCCAGCGCTTTGGCCGTCTCCTCTGTTTGCCGGGCGATGGTCACCACTTTCTCAAAGATGGAGGCGACCTCGGTCTTCATCTCATCCAGTTCATTCTGACCCAGGATTTCATTGATAATCTTGGCCGGTGTCCGCTCTTCTTTGACCGGTCCCTCGCGCCCGCCCGACTGATTTTCCGCCTTTTCTTCATCTTCCTCCGGCGATTCCTGCAGCAGGGTAATCAATTCTTTGAAATCTTTCTTGATGCTCCCCAGGTCCGACTCAATCTTCTTCTTGAAACCCGCGAATTCATCCTTGACTGATTCCAGTTCGTTTCGGTAAGCCTCGATAGCTTCAAGGTTCTGTTTCGATTTTGTAAAAAACATTTCGCCGGCCTCCCACTGTTGTAGTTGCGGCTTGAATTATCCAAACACCCTGTTTTAATAACATATACTCCAGCCAGGATAAAGAATTTTTTAGTTGCTTATATCAAGGATCTCGCATACGATCGAAGCAATGCAACCCTAACCCCTTCATGGGAACATTTAAAAATGTTAAAAAAATCCTTTGCCATTTTCTGGGCAACAATTTTTTTGCTCGCCTGCAGCCAGGGGTTCGCGGGACAGTGCCCTGCGGTGTTTGTCAAAGCCATGCAGCAGGAAGGACTTTCCCGGAGCCAGATCCTCAGCATATGTGACCACCTGGCCAACTTGAGTGAAGATGAAAAACCGAAAATTTCGGCCAAAATGATTGAAAAAGATATCGCCGGAAAAATGGTGGGGTCCTGGATCTTCCAGAAGAGCGAGTGGCGCGAGATAGACGTACTTGAAAGCAAGTACGACGGCGAAAAGGCCAAAATAACAATCAATGTTGATACCATTCGTAACAAATCCGGCTCGTTACGTTTATACTACCGCTGGAATGGAAACAAGTGGAAACTATCCAAAATTTTCAATATTGATTTTGACTAGCGGCCTTTAAATACTTTAAGGAGAAATTTTATGAAAAGAGCCCTGTCACTGCTTGTTGTGCTTACCGTGGCCGTCATGGGCGTTGCAGTGCCGGCCGGGACGGTGTCCGCCGGAGAGGCAAAACAAAACCTCGAACGCGAGCTCGTGGGCCAGTGGAAAGTTCCCGGCAACAAGTATAAAATGAAAATTTCATTTGATTTTACCAACAATCGCAAATTTGAATGTGCCTATACCGAAAAAGGCCAAGAGAGCGTCAACTGGTCCGGCGACTGGAAAGTCAGGACCACAACGGGCGGGGCTGCCAAGGCCTACCTGAAGGCACGCAACCAGGCCGACCCGGAAAAGTATATGAAAGCCATCATCCGGACCGATCCGGCCATGGAAAACTTCGCCATTGACATCACCTTTAATTTCAAAAGCAACGATAAATCCAGCTGGCAGTCAAAACTGGTGTCCGCCTCGGGCGGAGATGATGAGGAGGAAGGTGAGGACTTCGATGATGAAGATGACGAAGACTTCGACGATGAAGATGATGAAGACTTTGATGACGATGACTTTGATGACGAAGAGGACGATTTCGAAGAAGATGAGGATGATGAAGAAGAGGACGAATAGCTGCAGCCTTCACTTCAGATTACTTTAGGCAGTAGAACGCTTCTTTGCGGCTGTGACATTTTTCAATAGAACCTATTTTTGAGATGGGTTCTAGTCCACCGTAGCTTGAACCAATATCCGCTATTATAATGGCTGCCAGTAGATGACTCAGAACAGATATGACCAGGTACCCTATTTCAGTCACCCGTTCCCCCAGACCCACCCCGAGAGTCTCTACACCATCGCCCGCCTTTTCGGTGTTGATGCCCCCGATTATAAACAGGCCCGGGTACTGGAACTCGGCTGCGCCGGTGGCGGCAATCTCATCCCCATGGCGGTTAACCTGCCCGATAGCCAGTTTGTGGGCATTGACCTATCCGCAAAGCAGATAGAATCCGGCCTCGGCCTGGTAAAAGCGCTTGAGCTCACCAACCTCTCTCTGGTGCACCTTTCGATCAACGATATTCAGCCCGAATTCGGTCAGTTTGACTACATCATCTGCCACGGGGTATTTTCGTGGGTAGCCCCCGATACCCAGGAGAAAATTTTTTCGATCTGCAATCACAATCTCACCGCTTGCGGGGTGGCCTACATCAGCTACAACTGCCTGCCGGGCTGGAATTTCATTAAAAGTATCCGCGATATGATGCTTTACCATGTGGCGGGCTTTGAGGACCCTGCCGAGAAAGCCGAGCAGGCCCGGAGCATGCTGCAATTTATCCTGGACAGCCAGGACAGGACAGAACCGGCTTATGCGGCCTATCTGAAATCTGAAATGGAGCTTCTCTCCAGACACCGGGACGCCTACCTGCTGCACGATCACCTGGAAGACATCAATGCGCCTTTATACTTTCACAACTTCATGGAGCGGGCGGACCGCCAGCATCTCACCTACCTGGGTGACACCGACCTGTTTACCATGTACCCGGAAAACCTCGATGAAGCCGTGGCCGCCACCCTCCTGAAGATACCGGATATCATCAAGGCCGAACAATATATGGATTTTATCCGCAACCGCAGATTCCGCAGCACCCTGCTTTGTCACGCAAGCCTGGATATCAACCGGCGCATTGACGTAGACGCCATTGACCAGTTCCACCTGACCACACTCGCTTTCCCTGACGTGACGGTTGAGTCCGACCCACTCGAAACCGGGATCGAAGATGGCGTTCCAATGACGTTCTCTTCCGGCAGCGCAACTTTACAAATCCGCGGCCGCATACCCAAGACTGCCATGCTGATCCTGGCCGAGTGCAGCCGGCAGCCGCTTGACTATGAGGTCCTGTGCCGTGAAACCATGCGGCGCACAGGCATCTTGCATATTGACTACATCCGGGAACAGCTCAATGAAGATTTGAACCTGATACGCCTTCTGTTCGCAGGAATGATACAAATCAGTTCATCCAAAGGCCCTTATACCATCCGTGTCCCCGACCTGCCCAAAGTAACCCGGATGGTTCAGCTGCAGGCCGCTGACAGCGACATGGTTACCAACCAGCGCCATTCACTTGTATATTTGAACAGCGCCGAGCAGATTATGGTCCGTTACCTGGATGGCAGAACCCCCCACGCCCAGCTGGTGGACAAACTTTGCAGCCACATCCATACCGGTGAATTAAAACTTGAACTCAACGGCTGTGAAGTACCGGCCACAGAGGATATCGCCGGGCATGTGGCCTTGCTGTGCAGCAGCATCCTTGACAGTCTCGCCGAGAAAGCCTTGTTGATATAGTCATCAGAATGCTTTATCTTTGCTGAGATCTGACTTGAGATCATTTCCAGCGCGCCCCTTTAAGGGCATCGCCAACTATTTTTAACCACGCCCGGAGAGGCTGTGTGAAATTGTTCAATTGGGTTTCCTATCAAGGCCGGAAAAATTTCACCCGGAAAAATACATTCTGTTTTTTGGGTATTGAAATTTTAGTCGGGCGCCGTAATAGGACCAAAGCGGGCACACCGACACAGCCTTGGAGGACGCGGTTTCCAAGGACCGGATAACGACATGCCCTCCCCACCAGCAAACCCGGCCGCGGCAGATCCAGCAGAATTTTGGGTCGCACTAGAACATGATCGGGCCGGCCGCCTGATAGAGGCAGAATCTGCCTATAAACATATCCTGGCGCGCTCACCCAACGACCCCAATGCCCATTTCAACCTTGGCAATGTCCTGGCCCGCATGGGCCGGCACCATGATTCTGCAGCCGCCTTTGGGCGAGCAGCCGAGCTGAAACCGGCCGAAGCGGTGATCCAGGTCAATCTGGGCAACGCCCTGTACCTGATCGACAGGCTGTCTGAGGCGGTGGACTGCTTTTTAAATGCAGTTCGTCTGCAGCCTGAATTTCCCGGTCTGCATGCCAACCTGGCCAGCGCCTATCACAAACTTGACCAATCGGATAAAGCCATAGCCGCCCTGCGCAAAGCAGTCGCGGCCGACCCGGCCAACCCCGCCTTACGTCACAACCTCGGCCATTCATTGGCCAGACAGGGGTTCCCGGTGGAAGCTGTCGGGGTATTTCGCGCCGCGGTCGCCGAAAACCAGTCTGATGCGGCGGCGTTCATCAGCCTGGGCAACCTGCTCTTCAAACAGGACCGGAAAGCAGACGCCCTGGCCGCTATTGAAAAAGCGCTGCAGATCGATCCACAAAATATCTATGCCCATAACAACCTGGCCAGAAAGCTCCAGGAATCCGGACAGACACAGGCCGCCATCGCCGCCTATCGGCGGGCCCTTGAAGTGGAGCCGGAAAATCCTATAGCCTTGCACATGCTGGCCGCGCTAACCGGCCAGGGTTCTGAAATTGCACCGGCCGGCTATGTCAAGACTGCTTTTGATCTCTATGCGGACAAATTTGACAATCACCTGGTTGAAAAGCTGGAATACGCGACCCCGACCCTGCTGCGCAAAGCCCTGGATGAAACCTGCGGGAAAAACTACCGGGCCCACAGCTTGATGGACCTGGGCTGCGGTACCGGCATCTCCGGTGAAGCCTTTACTGCGCTCACAAACCGCCTGGTCGGCCTGGACCTCTCGCCTAAAATGCTGGCCAAAGCAGCTGCTAAAAAAATTTATACCGCCTTGCACGAAGGAGAGATCATCGATTTTTTGCAAAGTACCAGCGAAACCTTTGACCTCTTTGTGGCCGCGGATGTCTTTGTTTACATCGGCAACCTCGCCAACGTCTTCGCGGCAGTCACCCACTGCGCGCGACCGGGAGCACGCCTTGCCTTTTCAGTGGAAGACCACGCCGGTGCAGGGTTTGTGCTCAACCCCTCGGGGCGCTATGCCCACAGCGTAAAGTACGTTACAGCCGCAGCCACTGAAAGCAGTTTCAGCATAGACTATTGCCAACCGGCGAATCTGCGTAAAGAATCCGGTAAATGGGTCTGCGGGAGCCTGTTTATTTTAAGCGTCAACCCCGGTTGAGAATCGGTCGCTGTGTAGCGCATGTTCCAGTTTGTATTTTCCGGGGACATCCTGCAGACAAGGAAAACAAAATGAGTCGTAAGAAAAAAAAGCCCCCCCGCACCCGTAAACAGCGGGCCGCAAAACGGATTTCAAAACGTCCGGCCACACGCCGGAGGGTCGATGCGGACGCTCTTTTCGAGCAGGCCGTGACCCATGACCGGGCCGGGCGGTCCAAGAAGGCGATTGCGGCCTACCGGCGGGTCGTCAAAACGGCACCGGCTTTTGCCCGGGCCCATTTCAACCTCGGTAACCTGCTGGCCCGACAGGGCAAAATGCCGGATGCCCGCGCTGCCTTCAAAAACGCTGTTGCCGCAGATGAAACCTTCATAGACGCGCGCGTTAACCTGATGAATGCCCAGTACCAGACCGGCCAATATGCGCACGCCCTGGAGAGCGGTGAGAAAGCCCTGCAGTTGTCCGCCGGCAGTGCCGCTGTTTACGCGACCCTGGCTGGTATTTGCCGCGAACTCGGCCTGCCGGACAGGACAATAGACTTCCTGCAAAAGGCTCTGGACCGGGACCCTGGCAATCCGGCCCTGTACAACAATCTCGGGGACACGCTGCGCCGCGCCGGCCGGTTGAACAGAGCTGCCCTGGCTTTTGAAAAAGTCGTCGCTCTGGACCCGGGCAACATGTCCGCCCGGCACCTGGCCGCGGCCATGCGCGGCCAGAAAACTGCGGCCGCACCCCGTCAGTACGTGGTTGAAACTTTCGATAAAATGTCGGCCGGATTCGATGACCATCTGGTCAAGGACCTCTTCTATGCAACCCCCGCACTGCTGAAAAGGGCCCTTGTCCAGGTTGGCAATCCGGTCGGCCGGTTTGACAACATGATTGACCTGGGCTGCGGTACCGGCCTCTCCGGCCTGGCTTTCAAGGCAATGGCCAAACGCCTTACCGGAGTTGACCTCTCTTCGAAAATGATCGCCCTGGCTGACCGCCGTGGAATTTACACGGCGCTTGAAAACAGTGGCATAGAGGAGTTTCTGGAGCAATCTACAGATACATTTGACCTGGCGGTCGCCGCAGATGTCTTTGTATATATCGGTAATCTCGCCCCTGTTTATGAGACGCTCCAAAACCGCCTGGCACCCGGCGCGTATTTTGTTTTTTCCACGGAATCCGGCCCAACAGAAACCTGGGAATTGCTCCCCACTGGGCGCTATGCCCATTCCCGGCCCTACATTCGATCCCTGGCCGAAAAAACGGGTTTCAACATCCTGTGGGAGGAAGCCGCGCGGATCAGGAAAGAAAAGCAGCAATGGGTTATGGGGGATCTTTATGTATTGCGAAAATCGGCAGCCTTGTAAAAAAATTCAAGGACCGGAGGCCGAGACCGGGATAACGCCCGTAAGAGGTCTTTTGCCCATGCGTCAGAGGCGAAGTAGCTGAGTCTATGAAAAAAATTCTACTACTACTGATTATGATCTTTACAGGCTCACTCACCGGATTTGCGGAGTATTATCGCTACCGCGATGAAAATGGCATCCTGCATTTCAGTGACACGCTCCCGGAAAGATACGCCGGCCAGGCCACAGTCTTTCCGGACAGTATCTCGCGTCCCCAAGCCATCCCCACCAGGGCAACCCCGCATAGGCCAGCAGAGCCCATTGAATCTGGATTAAAACAAAAAACACTCCCCCAGGAGAAAACGACGCCTTTTGTCATACAAAAGAGCCGGATTCTATTGCCCGTAGAAATTGTCGGTACTCGCGGGCGGACGACGGTACACCTGATTATGGACACCGGGGCCCAGCGCACCTTTCTCTGGCGTACGGCGTTGCCGTCCATCGGTCTGCAGAGGATCGGCCGGGTGCGCGCGGCAGGCATTGCCGGAAGTAAATACGCCAGCTCTGTTAGAGCTCGATCCATCAACGTGGGTCCCTACCAAATCAAGAATGTCGAAATGGCGGTGATGACACCCGGCCGCTACCAGAAGAACTATGACGGCCTGCTGGGTATGGATTTTCTAATGCAGGTCAAATTTGAAATCGATTATGACCGCAAAGTCATTATCTGGAAAGGAATAAACTAGGGCCAGTTTCTAAATATATAACCTTAAGGGCCGAGGAATCAACCACCATGCGTATAGTAACCAGACCAGATTTCGACGGAATTGTGTGCGCCGTGTTAATTAAAGACGCCCTGGCTACAACTGACTCGATCCGATGGGTCGAACCGGGAGACATGCAAAAAGGCCTGGTTAAAATTGAGTCCGATGAGATCATTGCCAACCTTCCGTATCACCCTGGGTGCGCCCTGTGGTTCGACCATCACTTCAGCAACCGACCGACCGGCTCTTTTGAGGGGGCGTTTGAAATCGCACCGTCAGCGGCAGGCGTTGTCTACAGGTATTACATGGACAGCCTTAAAGGCGAGTATACCGAACTGGTCCGGGAGACGGATAAAATAGACTCAGCCGATCTGAACCTGGACGAGGTTCTGGAACCCGAAAAGTACCCTTATGTGCTCCTCTCCATGACCATCTCCGGCCAGGACCGCAACGGCCCGGCCTACTGGAACAGGCTGGTAAATCTTTTGGGCCGCCACGCCATTGACACTGTAATGGCTGACCCGGAAGTGCGGTCCCGCTGCCGCCAGGTGAAGCTGGAAAACCAGGCCTTCAAGGACACCCTCCTGGCGCACACCACGGTGAAGGGCCCGGTGGCCCTGACAGACCTGCGTGCGTTTAATCCAGCTCCGTCCGGTAACCGTTTTATAGTCTACTCCCTCTTTCCGGAAACAGTCGTCAGTGTCAAGGTTCGATATGACAATGCTGACCGCCAAAAGGTCATCATCAGTGCCGGACACAGCATCTTCAACCGGAACTGCCGGGTGAACGTCGGCCAGATGTTTTCCAGGTTCGAAGGCGGCGGCCACGCCGGCGCCGGGGCCTGCAGTTTTCATGTTCGCAGACTGGAGTCTTACCTGTCGGAAATCATGCGCCTGCTGATTCAAAACGAACCGATTGGGAGTGATTGATCAAAGCCCGCAGTTCCGGGCATTCGCCCTGTCGGCTTGCATTGCATCCGGCAATGCGCTATACAGCCAGCATGAAAAATCAAAATAAAATCGCCACTTTTCTTGGGAAAAATACCATCTTCGAGGGACTGCTAAGGTTCGAAGGCGCCATCAGGATCGATGGATTTTTCAAAGGACGCATAGAGGCGCCCAACGGCACCCTGGTCGTCGGGGAGGCTGCCCGGATTAAATCGAACATTCACGTGGCTCGCATCATCATCAGCGGTCGGGTACAAGGGGATATCATTGCGGACGACAAAATAGACATTCATGTCCCCGGCCGGGTTTTCGGCAATATCCAGGCACCGACGGTGGTGGTCCAGGAGGGGGTTGTCTTCGCCGGCAGCTGCCAGACAATGCGCCCGGGTGACAAGCAGGCCAAAACCTGCCTGGAACCTGTCGACCCCCAGAAAGTCAATTCAACAGGTATATACCTCCCCTGATTGATTCTCGGTTGCAGTCGCGTACCGCCGGGATCGCGGCTCCGCTGCGGTCCATCCCCTCCTCTTTCAGTTGCCGCACGTTTTCGGTTTGCCCCGGAATGTTCCAGTCGGCCCAACCCTGTTGTG
Organism: uncultured Desulfobacterales bacterium; assembly: GCA_964636125.1. Lineage (GTDB taxonomy): Bacteria > Desulfobacterota > Desulfobacteria > Desulfobacterales > CAJINA01 > CAJINA01. The sequence continues at coordinate 46,464 of CAZWPX010000041.1, forward strand.
CTGTTCTGAGCCAGACCTGCCACACGACCCAAAAACATATTTCCGCCTGGCAGGGTGTCCGCCATTGCCTGCCAGACAGGATTTCAGGACCAGCACGCCTCTTTTTTCCTTGTCGTATGGTATTTAGCGTTGACTTTACAAATTGTTTTTTATAACCAACCAATATACAGGAAAATTTTGCCGGATGTTTATCACAACTATCAGGAGGAGGGGAAATGACAAAAGCAGAATTGATCGAAAAAATGGCTAAGGATGCCGGTACCACAAAGGTAACCGCTGGAAAGGCGCTTGAATCTTTTCTGGAAAACGTGACCAAAGGATTGAAAAAACGCAACAGCAAGGTAACTCTGGTCGGGTTTGGTACCTTTAAGACCGTTTATCGCAAGACCCGCATGGGCCGCAATCCCCAGACTGGCGAGAAGATGAAAATCAAAGGCAGGAATGTCGTCACATTCAAACCGGGTAAAAACCTGAAGTAATCAATCCCGTCTAACAACCGGGCTGCGGCGGGCCCTGGTCCTGCTCACTGAACAATGCATGCAAGCGCTGCATGCATTATTCCGTACCGGTTTACAGTCATCGGCAGGGTGCATCCTCGGATGAATCCCCCCTGCCGTTTTTTTCGCACTGCCCCTTCAACCAGACCCCCGGATACGGCTGCCCGCTGATTGGCCGGGCCGCAGCCTTCAACCCATGAAAACAGACAGCATGTCCCGCCGGGCGTGGGCATATTGAATGGTAACGCTGATCAGGTCTTCAGGTTTCAGCCTGATGCCACTGGAGATTGCCAGGTCACACTCGAGCAGGTACTCTTTTAGCAGAATCTGATAACTGTTTCGGCGTTTGCCCAACACGATTGCTTCTTCTTTACGGCCAATCTGCCCTTCCAGATATTTCAACACCCAGTAACGGTTGCGGTTGCGCTGAATCAATGAAACCTGACTCATCGGAACGGTCAGCATCTGGATGAGTCGGTCAATTTCTGCGGCCGAATAAGGCTTTTCCAACCCAAGGGCCGCCCTTATCTGCCTCTGGGTAGCCAGGTCAAAATACTTGCGGATGGGTGAGGTCGCAGTTACATACCGGTCTAGTCCCAAACCGGAATGTCTACCCGGTTTATGACTGAGAATGAACCGACTCAGATGCCGGCGTTGCATCCAGTTCTGAAAGAGAGTGCCCCCTTCCCCTTTAAAGAGCCTCTCCCGGGGATCGGCCTGGGTGCGGAATATTGCCGCAAGCTGCTTGTCGGCCAGCAGGCCGGCCATGACCCAGTTGGCGAGAATCATAATTTCCGAAACAAGCATCCGCCCGGGACTTTCCCGGTTAATCCGGTTGACGGATATCTCCCGGTTATCATTGAGCCACACGTTGATATCAGGCAGTGAGATCTGTACGGCCCCCCCGGCAATTCGATCCTTCCGGAACTGCTCTGCGATCTTCCTGAGCGTGACAATATCCCGGTTGTCCTGGGCCATCAGGTTCACATCATAGTAGGACAGCTGGTGCATCACCCGGATCCAGCTGGGTAGAATCTCATAACCCTTGATTTCAAATGTATTGCTCAGTCTTATCAAGATACTGATAGCCGGGCGGTACTCACCGGCTTTCAGGCTGCAAAGGTCTTCGGCCAGGGGTGCCGGCAACATGGAAATCTTGCTGTCAGGCATGTAAATGGAACTGCCTCTTTCCAGGGCCGCACAATCAACCGGGTCATTTTTTTTCACGTAGTAACCCACGTCGGCGATATGAATCCCCAGCCTGAGATGATCGCCCCGGTCCTCAAGGCTGATCGCGTCATCAAAGTCCTGGGTCGCCTGCCCGTCAATTGTCATAATCGAAAGCATGGTCAGGTCTTTACGCTCTGGTTCAGCCACCAGTCGACCGGGATGCTCAACGAGTTCCCTGCATTTATCCAGAGCCGGGGTAGAGAAAGCGAGGGGAATTTCCAGCCGTAGCAGGTCAATGTTCTCATCTACATCAAAAACGCCGGTTTGCACCAGGATCACGAACAGGTCGTCGGATTTGGCAATACCGGCTTTGTGCATGAGGGCTTTACACAGCGCGTGGGACGGGTTGGTCTTACCGTGAAGGAACTCGCCCCGCAGGGCTCTGACGATGAACTTCTGGTTGTCGGTGAAACTGTCGGCCAGGACCCGGCTGTCGCCGCCCATCAAGGACTTTAACCACCGGCCCCCTTCAGAAATAATCCGCCGGTGTCTCTCTGCTTCCTTGTGCCGGGCGATTTTGAGTTCAACCTGGGCCAGGGTGTGCGGAAAGAAACGGTCCTGGCTGAATTTGAAGTAGAGCCGATTGCCAAAAAAAGCCCGTACAACAGCAGATTCTTCATCGCTGGCGGGATTTTCAGGAAAACAAAACGCCGTCATCGTATCCAGGTCAATCCACTCCTGTTCCTCGTTCAAAACATCCCATAATTCCTCTATATCGATCAGTTCGATCAGTCGACAGCGCCTGCGGGCGATTTTTTTCAGGCTGTCCACGACGTTTGTCCGGCCCGAGGAGAGGTCCAGGCGCGTGTTGCTGGCATGTGATATCCGGCCGGCCGAAAGATTGATTTCCCGATTGGCTTCGTTCAGAAGGCGCAGGCGCGTCTTTCTGATATCCAGAACAACCGCGCACAGTATTTTTTGTTGGTCAATATATTCAACAACATTACCTAGTTCCATAGCCGCCTAATGTAACAATCACCACGTCGAAAGTCAATGCCCTGCCCTTTTTTACCAGTGGGTGGCCGGCAGCACTTTTCAACGTCTCAGATTCGGGTCAAAGGCCCCGCGCGATTGAATCGCTTTCAATTTGTAAACAACACATATGACTTGCCAAATTGAAACTTCCATGGTAGGAAAACTGTCTGTTCGGTTGAATTCAAGGCGGCCCCTCGGTCGTCTCAGGTAGACAAAAAAAGGTTGGTAAACATTAATTCAAAGGAGGACCTCAGATGCCTTACAATGCAGTAGAAATGGCGGACTGGCAGATTTCAGAAGCAGCGGAA
>CAZWPX010000042.1:0-49241 GCA_964636125.1 uncultured Desulfobacterales bacterium
ATCAAAGATCTTGACCTCATATTTATTGATCAGACCATTTTCCTGCCCCGCAGCATAGCCCTCCCAGGTCATCGACTGCCCAGGGCAGGCGTCACCGGGAAGGTCCCGTCACCGCCAAAACCAACGAACGCACCTGGCCGGGCGACGTCCTCCGGCCGGGAACCCCGGCCGTTGCTCAAGCCAATGATCCCGCCCCTGGCAGAGGCAGCCGCCATCATGGATGCCCGACTCCTGGACAAAGGCAAGTACTATTTCCCCAGGGACGCAAAGAACGACCTTGAACTGGACATGACGCGCAACCCGGTCCTGGAGATGCCCGACGGCAGCCGGGTGATGCTGTCCGGCCAAAAAGGATTGACACCCCGGGAACTGGAAACGGTGCAATCTAAATGGAAGGACTTTACCCGGGTGACCGTACCGGCAGGCGCCCGGGTTGAAGACATATTAGATAGAGTCCTGGCAACCACCAGGAGAAATGAGCTCCAGCCACACCTGTCCTTTTCGGCCGGCGGCGCCCTTATCAATGTAAGGGCCAAATGGATTATTAAGGGGACGATGACCGATCTGAACCCGGTCCGCAATATCTGTATTTCGTTTATTGAACACCCCGACCAGAGAACACCCACCAGTATCATTCGGTTCCTTGAACACTACGGTATTCGACTCAAGGAGGTTTACAGGCACTCTCTGTCGAACAAACAGGCCCAGAATACCCGGTCCATGCCGGTCCCCTTACAAAACCCGGTCCAGACGGTATCCGCCTCGGGCAGACGCTCTTTTGTGAATGACCTGTTAAATGCCATGGGGTATGCCTACACCCAGAATGTGACCATTACCTTTCCATATGCCGGCACCGAAATCAAGGCCCTGTCCAACCTTGTGACCACCCTGGAAGGCAAACCGGTTTTTGTTGACTACGGCGATCTTTTCGGCGACGCCTTCTTAACGATCCAGAAAACCGGCTTCAATATCATCCAGATCAACCACACGGACACCCCGCGCCGCATCACCGCTAAACTGGCCGGCACCCTGGGGCCCCAATGGGTCCACAGACCCTCCTTCCTGGCCGCCAGGCGACCCGCAGAATTCAACACCGAATTTATCATCGAGGGTTACCTTACGGACAAAAGCCCCGGCTCGGGCCCCATACTCCTGACATTCACAGCTATAGACAGGGCCCTTGTAAACATGCTAAAACAGCGTAACATCCGGATCATTGTCCTGCCGGCGTACACCGGATGACAAGGCACACCGGCGCTGGGCATGCCCGGGAATTGGACTGTTTTGCAAGGACCTCTCAAAACCACAACAGGGGAATCATTCATGGACCTCCGTTTTCGTTTGCTCTTCTTTTTCCTGGTTATCCTGATAAGCGCAACCGCCTGTAACGCCACCCGCGAAAAACAGACCAAGCAGGCAACCGCTTACCGTGAACTCGCCGAAGCATATTTTTTAGAAAGACAGTACACCCTCGCCCTGCAGGAACTGCTCAAAGCAGAAAAACTCAACCCTGGAAGCGCCCTGATCCAAAATGACCTGGGACTGGTCCACATGATGAAAGATCGGTTGGACCTCGCCGTGCAGCACTTCCAGAAAGCGATTGAGATGAAACCGGATTATCCAGAAGCCATCAACAACCTGTCCACCGCCCTGCTCCAGCAGGAAAAGTGGGATGAAGCCATTGTCCATCTGGATAGCCTTACCCAAAACATGGTGTTTACGACCCCGCAATATCCTTTGCTCAATCTGGGCTGGGCCTACTTCAACAAGCAGGACTATGCCGCAGCTGAAAAATATTACCAATTGGTGCTCAAGTATTATGATGATGGTTTCCCCAAGGATATGACCTACATCAAAGCCCTGGGCGGCCTGGGCCGCACCTACACCGCCACGGGTAAACTCGCCGAAGCCTTGCGCTATTTCGGCCAGGCTGTCAAGCACGCACCAACTGTGCCCGACACCTACTTTTATATGGGCCAGGCCTATGAAAAGGCCGGCCGCAATCAGGATGCGAAGATGGCCTACCTGAAGGTGATTGACGTGGCACCCGATTCTCAAATCTCCAACCAGGCCGCCCGGGCCGCGTTAAATTTGCAAAAGTGATCAATTTACATTTGAAAACCGGCAGGCTGCATCGTAAACCCGGAAATCCGCGGAAGATAAGAACAAGAAAACGCCGGAAGAAGCAAGTTCTTCCGGCGTTTTCCGTCAGGCAGGTGTGCAGGTACAGGTATTACTTCTGGTCCAGCTTGACAATCTTGGGTGTGATAAAAATCAGCAGTTCATCTTTCTGCTTGTCTGAGGCCTTGCTGCCAAAGAGCCAGCCGAGACCCGGAATTTTCCGCAGACCCGGGATCCCTTCTTCACCGGTCGTATCCTTGGTTTTGGTTACCCCGCCGATAACGATTGTGTCGCCATCGTCCACCAGGAGTTCAGTGTTGGCTTCGTTCACCGTAAAAGAAAAGTTTGAACCGATCAGGGCACCGATATCGTTTTTGGTAATCTTAATCAGCATGGAGATCCGACCGTCCATGGTCACGTGGGGGGTGACCGTCAACTCAAGCACGATATCCTTGAATTCCGTGGTGGAGTTGCCGTCGGCATCCAGTTTGTTGATGGGGTAGCTGACACCCTGCTTGATGGTGGCCGGTTTATTGTCCAGCGTCAACACCTTGGGAGACGAGATGGTTTTGCTCTCCCCTTCTTCTTCCAGGGCATTGATTTTGGCATTCAGGGTGAAAGGCGTTCCAGCGACTTTGTTAAATGAGACATCGAATACCGACTTGGAACTCCTGGGAAAACTCGAAGTCAACCCATAACTCTGGTTGTTCCCGTCACTTTGCAGAATTGGGCCCAAAGTCGATGTGAGAGTTGTTCCCAACTCCTTTTTAAAGGTATTGGTCGCTTCAACCACCCGGGCTTCAATCAACACCTGGGCCGTTACCACATCCAGTTTGCTGACCAGGAGTTTTGCCTCCTCCACCTTGGCAGCCACATCTTTGATAATCACCTGGTTGGTAGCCGTATGTACACTCAGGGTCCCCCGGCCTTCGGTAATGACATTCTGTAAGTGGGGCAGAATGTCCGCCGTGGCATCCGAATAGTTTATGGGAATGTAGGCTGTCACCAGCGGTTCCAGGGCTTTTTCGGCCTCTCTGGATTTCATGGCCGCTTCCAGGGCCGCCTGGCGCAGCGACTCTTCATTTTTAAGCGTCGTCAGTGTTGCAATCCTGACAATGTCGTCTTCATAGATCATGCCAAGCGAATTCATCCGCAATACCAGTTCAAGCACCTGGTCCCAGGGTACCGGGGTTTCCAGGGTCAGGGTCACCTTACCGGCCACATCTTTGTCAATGGCGTAGTTCTTGCCGCTGACCTCCCGAAGAATCCGGAACACATTCTTAATATCGGTCTCGTAAAAATCGAGGGCAATTTTTTCACCTGTGTATTTCTTGGATGGGTCTCCAGTATTCATCTTCGGCTGTTGGATAAGGTTTTCACCCGCTTCGCCGAGTGGCATGGCGGCTTCTGCTGCAACGGCCGCAGTGGTTCCGGTTGCAGCCGCAATATCAGCCCCGGCTGACCCGGTTTCCGGGGAAACCATGCTGCCCTGCTCCGCGTTGGCGATGACTTTCTGCCAGCTGGGCAGTTCGGCATCCGCCATGGGTTTAGGCGCAACGGTGGAAGGATCAAAATGTACGAAAAGGATATCGTCAACCTGCTCGATGAAATAGGGAACAGTTTCACGCAACTCAAACGTGACAACCGAACTGTCTTTCATTGCGGGTGTCTGTATCGGCATAATGCGATCCACCGCGCTCTCGAACCGGGTGGTAATCAGGGGCCGTTGCCGGTACCCGGGCAGGTTCGTATTAAACAGGCGCAGCTGCAGCTTGAGATCGTCGGCTTTTTCCATCTGGTAAGTCACCGGTCGGGTGGTACCCAGTATCACGGTTGATTTTCCGTTCTCTTCGCTGGAAAAATCGATCCGGTTTATCCAGGCCGGCTTTTCCGCGGTTGCCGCTGGTTTTGAGGGCGCGGCAACCGCAATTATAGTCGCGGCGGCTTCCATTGGTTCCGGCTCGGCAGCAGGTGCGGCTTCCGCCAGAATCGCCGGCATACCACTGCCCACAGTAACGAGCAGCCCCATTTCAACCGTTTTTACCGTAAAGTCTTCGAGGTAAGCGTCTTTGGTGTCCATGACGATTCTCAGCTTATCAGGACCCTTATAGTGCCGTACCTTCCGGACACAGTCACTGTTTACCAGGATGGTTTGTTCTTTCGTATGGGGACTGTCAACACCATAGATATCGATAACAATACGTGCTGGGTTTTTGATGGTAAAGGCATCAAAATCCTTGATGGCCCCATCCGCATTGATGTGCACGGCGGCAACGCCCCCGTCGTCCATGGCGTCAATACCGCCCAGCACTGATGCAGCGGCCCACATCTCGGCGGAGGCGGCAGAGGCCTCTTCCGTGACTGCAGCCTGCATCTGGGTGTCGGCCATATCCTCCGGAATTTCCTGGTCGGCCATATCCGGATCAACCCTGCTGGTTTTAGCAAAGGCTACCTTCAGGTCCAGCCCGTCGCGACTGACGTTATAGGCCACGTCCTTTTTGAGCAAAATAGCAATGCGGCTGGTGTAGTTGTTGCCTTCCAGTTCAGTGGAGCTTATAGATTTAACGATATCGTTGCCGGCAGGCATCACCGGTTCGAGCCCATTTATGGTGGTATCCGGAAAATAGAGAATAACACCCGCGGGAAAGGGCTGCTTAACCGACGTATAAGTCAATACCTGGTCGCCGGCTATCCATATGTTCACAGCGTCGTCGTCCTCGGAAACCCGGACCTCGTTAATCTTCTTTAAGGCCTTGGCCGGCTCAGCGACTTTCGGGGTGTCGGCCTTTTTTTCCGCGACACACCCGCTGAGCAGCAGAGCCAGTATCATAAGCATGACGCTTAAAGTCTTAGATCCTGTTTTTCTTTTGACTTGGTGGTCCATATCAATTTTCTCCAAGGGGCTTCTGAAGTTTTAATTGGCTCTTTTGATCTTTGTATCTTCCCAGGATATCTTTGACCTTTTCCTGGATAATGATTCGGTCATTTTCAATTGCGGTTATCTGGCCGTAGTTAATGCCAATGTAGGTTCCCTTGGTTACCATGTAGCCTTTGCCGGATTGTTCTTCGACGATGGCCTTGTAACCGGAAGAAAATTTGATAACACCCACCAGGGATAACTGGGCCAGGTCAATTTTTTCCAGCGGTGTCTGCCTGATTCTATCCGGCTGGTCCTCCGGAGGTTTTTCTTCAGTGGTCTTTTCAGTTTCGGTCTTCTTAAACGGTGACTCAAATGGGTCGAGCTTCCCTTCCGGGTTGTACAACCGTGCCCGATACATGGTGTCGGCCTCGGTTGCGACGCCTTTTTTTATATCTTCCATGGTTTTTTGAATGGACGCGTCGTCACCTTTTTTGACAGCCGCAGGGTCACCGCCAGCCGGGACAGATGCCTTTTCCGCTTTTTTAGCAACCGGCGCAGGAACAGCTTTTTGCACCGGAGCCGCAGGCTTCTGCGCTTTGGGAGGCTTGGGCGCAGCAACCTTAATTTTCGTAGCCACGACCGCAGGTTTTGCGGGTACGGGCGCTTCTTCTTCACCGCATCCAACGGGACCCCACAAAAGGCAAAGCGCTGCGATAGCCAGGAAACTAATTTTAAATATGGAATTGTGCATGATTTACCAAATTGTGTCCGGTTAAGAGCCCTTTTTCTCGATAAATTTGTATGTAACCGCAGAACAGCTGGCCTTGAGTTTGTTTCCCTTGCCCGCCGGTGCCATGGATATTCCCTTTATCGTCACAATCCGCGACAAACCGGCCACCCGGTCAAAAAATTCAGCAATGTTGTGGTATCCGCCCTCCAACTTCACGGACACGGGGATTTCCGCGTAGAACTCCCTGCTCGCCTCCGCCCCCGGCTGAAACAGATTAAAAGCAAGACCGGCCTCCCGCCCTGACTTCGACACACTGATCAACAGTGACGGAATTTCTTTTTGCTCTGGCAGGGCTTTGCTGGCCAGTGCAAATTTTTCCTCTTCTGCTTTCATCTGCACCCTGAGTTTGGGCAGTTTAGCAGCATTTCGCTTGGCAATCATCAATTTGCCGGACAGCTCCTCATACTCCGTCTCAAGGGTAGTCTTGGCTTCCCACTTCGGCATGTAAAGAAAATAGACCACGGAACCGACCAGCACCAAAAACGTCCCGGCATATATCAATATCCGCTGAATGGTTGACAGTTTTTCAATCTTATCAAATAACGGAGCGAATGCTTCCAGTGATAGTTTAACCTTTTTCATTATTTCTTTGCCTTGTCTTGTTCCAACGGTTTCATCTGCGACCTGCTGAAATTGATGCTGAAATTTTTGAAAAATACATTCGGTTTATAAACCTTCTGGCTGGTTTGCTCCAGGTTGACATTGTTGAACTGTTCTACATTTTGGAGATTGGTCATGAAATCAGCAACCGTCTTGTTATCTATGGCTGTACCTTTGAGTTTAACCCCGCCTCCCTGGGCTGCAAAACTTGAAAGCCACATTTTGCCGGGAACCATAACCTTTGTCATCATATCCAGCAGGCGTACCGCGTCTTCACGACTGGCGGCAAGTTCCTCGATGACCTTTATCTTCTGCTGCATCAATGCCAGCTTCGCTTGAAGGGCTTTGATCTCTTTATTTATCTTATCGTATTTAATCAGGTCGGTCCGGGTGTTGTTAACGTTCTCCTCCAGTTCCGTCACCTGATTGGCCAGAACCGAGTTGTACCAGAAAAGGCCCACGGTAAGTAAAAAGATTGACAGGGTGAACATTGAAATCTGCCGGCGGACGTTCTCTTTTTTTCTGGCTGCGCGAAAAGGCAGCAGGTTGATTCGTATCATTTGTCGTCCACCTCTCTTAATGCCAACCCCATACAGATTGCTGCCTGCGGCGCCACCAGTTCAAGGTAAGAGGAATCAAGGCCACTTTCATCCACGATAAAATTTTTAAACGGGTTTACAATCTCGACATCCGTAGACGTTTCCGCAGCCAGAAGTCCCCTGAATTCAGAAATGTTGGCACCGCCGCCGCTCAAGACAATCTTACTGATTTGCTCATCCGGCTCAGTGGAATAAAAGAAATCAAGGGCTCTCCTGATCTCCGAGCACCAGTCCGCCACAACGGATGAGATGATCTCTCTCAGGTCTTCTGGTGAAATACTGTCAGACTGGTCGCTCTGTTTGATCTGTTCCGCATCCTCAATGCTGCAATCGACCAGGGATACAATTTTCTGGTTTATCTGGCCGCACCCGAGGGAAACATCCCGCATGAAGACTGAGTTAATCCCTTTGAGAATATTCAGGGAAGTTTTACTGGCACCGATATCAATCAGGGCCACAACATCCGCTTCCGGCTCATAGCTGAACTCGAAAATGTTTTGCAGCGCAAACGCATCCACATCAATCAGGCAGGGATTCAAGTTTGCAAGCCGGATCAGGTTGATATACTCATCGACCATCTCTTTCTTGGCGGCTACCAGCAGCACATTCATTTGATTGGGGTTCTGCTCGCTTTCACCTAAAATCATAAAATCAAGGTTCACATCGTTAATATCAAACGGTATATACTGTTCGGCTTCAAACTGGATGGTGTCCTGCAATTGGTCATCCGTCATGGTCTGGACTGTTATTTTCTTTACAATGACCGAATAGCCGCCAACGGAAATGGCCACATTTTGATCTTTGAAGCCGTATTCCTTGAAAAGTTCCTTTATACTGGCAGCCGCAGCTTCCGGATCTTTTATGGAACCTTCTTCGATAACACCGTCCGCCAGCTCGACCATTCCAAATTTAAGCAGGGTCCGGCCCTTTTTGGTCTCAACAACTTCCCCGGCCTTAATGGCTCTTGATCCGATGTCCAGACCTATCAGATGAGATTTCTTTCCAAAAAACATGGTATTCTCTTAGTCATCCCCGAAAATTTTGTTTTTATCTGAAAGTTTCAGATCCAGTGCCAGCAATATCTTTCGCTTTGTCTCCATCCTGCATGGCATCCCATTTTCTATCCTGGTGATCGTAATTGGCGAAACTTTCGCTTTCCTGGCAAGTTCGGCTTTACTCACGAGGAGAGATTCCCTGATTTCTCGTAGTTTACTCATATCTGCATATATCCGGCCGTATATTGAGGGTTTACCAGCCTTGGCAATTAATCAGATGAAGATGGTGAACAGCTTTCATAGTTATATGGCTTTTATCTGATATAAAACCAATTTTATCTGCTTGTCAAGAAGAATTATCGCTAATTATATATATATTATATCCACTTACCTTATATTGTGTTCTCTTAACATGGCACCCACATATGTAGTGCCTGCAACCCTCAAATTAAGAATCAGCAGATTCACCTTTCCCAGGTGCCAATCGATCAAAAATTCAAAAACCCGGTTTAATCTGCAAACAGCTGCAGGCGGGCGCCGCCCCACCCCTCGAGGACCCCCAGGCTTGCCCGCCTTTTGATCTGCAGCCTCGCCGCCGCAAAGCTTTTCTTGACTTTATCCGGCCCATTAAATATACGGACAGACAATGCAACTATCCAGATTTATTCTATTCTACCGGCCCAATACCCGGAGGACAATCTGCTGCGCGGCCGGAAACGGGCTTTAATAACCCCGGCAGACAGCAGCAAGACCCCTGCAACCCCATGACAACTGCAACGACGATACCGTCAGAAAAGACCAAGCCCTTCAGACTGGTTAAGTATTTCACCTTCTCCAGTTTGATTGTTATCTTTGTGGGCACCTTTGTGCTGACGGTTTTCGATACGCATCTTGCCCGACGCATGCAGCAGCAAAAAAGTGAAGAATACGCCCGGCTCCTGACTGAAAACCTGAACCACCAGATCTTCCTGCAGTTCATGGTCCCGGCCGTGCTTAAATATGGAAAGATTCAACTCCGCAACAAAGAGCAGTTTGAACGCCTGGACCACGTCGTCAGGAGTACCCTGCACAGCTTCAAGGTGGAGATGGTTAAGATCTATGATATGAACAGCACCATATCCTACAGTTTTGACAAAAATATTATTGGCAAGACAAATATTCGCAGCTCTGGCTACAAGGACGCGCTGGAGGGCAAGTCCAGTTCAAAATTGGTCCAGCGGGGTAACTTTTTCGAAATTCTGTTTGGCTTTCCCAAGGACAGCCACCTGATTACCATCTCGCCCCTGCGGGCGGAAAAGCAGATATCCAGGTTGTCAGGCCCCGTACTGGGCGCCCTCGAAATCCAGCTCGATCTTACGGAAGAATACAAGACTATCTTCAACTTTCAGATTCTGGTCATCATCACCAGTGCGATCGTAATGACCGGCCTGTTCCTGGTGCTGCTGCTGGTTGTAAAAAATGGTGAGGCCATCATCGAACGGCGAGCCCTGGAGCGCATGCGCCTGAAGGAACAGTTGGGGCGCGCCGAACACCTCTCCTCACTGGGCGAAATGGTTGCAGCCGTCTCCCATGAAATTAGAAACCCACTCGGGATCATCCTCAGTTCCACCGAATTAATGCAAAAAAAACTGGCCCTGCACGACCCGGCCATTACGATAAACAATATAATCATGGAAGAAGCCAGCCGCCTCAATACCATCATTACCGATTTTCTCAATTACGCCCGCCCGCGGATTCCAAACCTGTCTCCCTGCCGGGTAGAAGAGATTCTGGATAAAAACATCAACTTCCTCACGCCCCAGATTGAATCTCGGGGCGACACGATAACGCGCCATTTCGACCACCCGGTCCCGCTTATTCATGCCGACGCGGACATGCTTTACCAGGCGTTCTTGAACATCCTGATGAATGCAATGCAGGCCATGCCGAATGGCGGCAACCTCGTTATAAGGGTTGGCAAACAGAACAACCTGGTTAAAATCGCCATAGAAGACTCGGGGCCCGGTATCTCAAAAGAAGTCCTTGAAAAAATCTGGGTCCCATTTTTTACCACCAAGGATATGGGAACCGGCCTGGGCCTGGGGGTTGTGAAAAACATTATCAAATCCCATGAAGGCCGCATTGATATCGAGAACCTGCCGGAAGGCGGAACCCGGGTGGCCATAGACCTTCCGGTTAAACAGGGAGACCATTGAGCGTGGATACGATCCTGATCGTCGATGACGAAAAAAACTACCCCCTGATTTTGAGTGCCGTCCTGGCAGATGAGGGATTCGGAACCCTCACCGCCCACAGTGGCCAGGAAGCGCTTGAGTTGTTGACCAATTCTGACATAGACTTGGTTTTAACCGACATGAAAATGCCGTCCATGGACGGCATCGAACTGCTTGAAAAGATAAAACAGAAGAATCCCGAACTGCCGGTTATCATGATGACAGCCCACGGCACCGTTGAAAAGGCCGTTGAGGCTATGCAGAAAGGGGCCAATAATTATATTCTCAAGCCCTTTGACAATGACCAGTTGATTGTCTATGCCAAAAAAGCGGTATCACTCTACGCGGTTGTCAAGGACAATCAAAGGCTGAGAAGTGCGGTCGCATCCCAGTACAGCTTCGGCAACATTATCGGTAAAAGCAAACCGATGCAGAATGTTTATGACATTATCCGCAAGGTCGCACCTGCCAATGCCACCGTTCTTATAGAAGGTGAAAGCGGTACCGGAAAAGAACTGGTGGCTAAATCTATCCACTTTAACAGCCCGCGCCGGGACAGACCCTTTATCGCGGTGAATTGCTCGGCCCTGGCCGAAACTTTGCTGGAAAGCGAATTGTTCGGTCATGAAAAAGGCGCTTTTACAGGTGCCGCCGGGATGAAAAAAGGCCGCTTTGAAGTTGCGGACGGTGGTACACTTTTCCTTGATGAAATCGGCGAACTTTCCCAGAATCTACAGGTAAAGCTGCTGCGCGTCATTCAGGAACGTATTTTTGAAAGGGTGGGCGGGACCAAACCTGTCTCAGTCAATATTCGGTTTATAGCGGCCACCAACAAGAACCTCAAAATGCTTGTTGCCCAGGGGCGTTTCCGGGAGGACCTGTTTTATCGACTCAATGTCGTCGATATCTACCTCCCGCGGCTGAAGGAACGCCTGGGCGATATCCGCCTGCTGGTTTACCATTTTCTCAATAAGTATTCAGATCAGAGGGGAGGGCTCCCACCTGTTGAGGGCATTGATTCGGATGTGGAAAGACTTTTTTTTGATTACTCCTGGCCCGGGAATGTCCGTGAATTGGAAAACCTGATTGAACGGGCCATGATACTCTGCGGCAACGAAACAATCACCCTGGCTGACCTGCCCAATGAGTTTCGCGAACATGTGTATAATATTCTGCACATCGAAGGCATCCCGGCCGACGCCAAATTGGCAGACACGCTTTTCATGTTGGAAAAGCGGATGATTGAACGCGCCCTGAAACTGTCCAATGGTGTGCAATCCCACGCAGCCAGCATGCTGGGCATTGGGAAAAGCGGGCTGAATCAGAAATTGAAAAAGTTTGGCATCAGCATCGGCCCCAATCCATGATGTTAAATTATCGTATAATATCAGATATATATACGATATAAAGCCGTAAAAGGACAGTGGTTCAATATTTTAAACCGCTGTCTTTTTTTATGTTTACATAATAAATTCGGGCAGTTAAGAAAGTATCGCGGTAGGTGGGTTTAAAAATCTGAACCTACGGTCGCTAAAAAGAGACACTTTCTCATCCGCTGAGAATCGTGCTAATGCCATGTCTCGGTTCTGTTTATGCGTAACTATTTAAATTTGCTTATGTTATGTAAAATTCTTAAAAATAACGGCGCCTATCTTTTAAAATGGCACGGTACCTGCATCCACTAATTGACAACCTGATAATTTCTTCATCTGTTTTTTCCTCCTTAATGGTCGGCCAAAAGTTTGGTCGGCCATTACTGGTTTTTCAGAGAATACTTGCCTACAGGTTCGCTTTTCCACCGGCCAGCTCTGCATAGGGTGAGGTCGGAAATTCATCCTGGATGCGCTTGAATGCCGCAATGCTTTTGTCTCGCTGTCCGGCCTGCTCATACAGCAGCCCCAGGTTGAACAGGGCATCACTTTTGGCAGCGGCGGCCGGACTGGCAACCACCTGTTCAAAATATGAAATCGACTTTTGCGAATCCCCTTTCAGGGCCCAGGCATACCCAAGGCCACTCACGATAATGCTCCTGTAAAACGGATCTTCCTGGAAATCATCCAGTGCCTGTTCGTACAGCATGATGGCGCCGTCAGCCTGACCGGCCGCAAATCGATACTGGGCATACGTTGCCCGGGCAAGCTTGCCGCCCGCATTGGAAGCATAGTTTTTTAAAATTGCGTCAAAATCCGTTTCCACCGCCGCCAATGCTTTTAGGGGACCTTCTTGAGCTACGGACTGCTCATACCGGGTGACGGCCCCATCCAGCAGGGCGAGCGCCTTGGCCTGGGACCGGTTGGAAGCGTATTGGACCCCCACAAAAATCAACACGGCCAGGCAAAAAACACCGCCCGCCAGCAGCAGCTGATTTTTATAGACAACCCCGAGTTTAATCATGCGATTGGAAAAAGTAATAAATTCATCCGGCTCTTTTAATAGCTGTTTTCTTGTGACCCGCTTATTAGCCATTGATCCTCCAAAACGGTTATCATTTAAATTAGCGCCCGGATACGTTCCCAGCCCGAGGCAGGCACCCCGGCACCCACCACCTGACAGACCTCATAGCCACACGCTGAGCCCAGTTGGCCGCTTTTTTCCAGGCTCAGGCCATTGACAATACCAAACAGGAAACCGGCCGCCCACAAATCGCCTGCACCGGTTGTGTCCACCGCAGGTCCCGCACCCATCGGTTTAACGCGAGTAACCTCACCGCCAAAAGCAATTCGGCTTCCCCGCGCCCCGATCTTTAAGACGGCCAAATCGGCTTTCAAAGAGAGGGCTTGCAGTGCCTTGCTTTCATCGGCATGACCGGTAAAGGCCCGGGCTTCATCCTCATTGGCAATCAGGATATCTACATATTCAGCTACCAGGTCCCCGAGAATATCCAGGGAATCTTCAACCACCGTGAAACTGGCCAGGTCCAGAGAAACACAAGCACCCGCCCGACGGGCCTCTTTGAGAACGGTCAGCATTAAATCACGATTATATAGAAGGTAGCCTTCCACATGCACCACGGCCGCATCGTTGAAGCAACCGGTACGGACTTCGTCCGGAGACATCTCCGCGGCAGCGCCCAGGTAAGTCAGAAAAGTCCTCTGGGCGTCCGGGGTAATAATTGAAAGCACCCTTCCGGTTGGTGTTTCAGACTTTAACAGCAGCGGCTCAACCTGGTTATTCTGCAACCCGGTTTCAAACAGTTCGCCCAGTTCATCCGGGCCGCGCTTACCCACAAAACAGCCCTCCCCCCCCAGGTTGCCGACACCGACAATCGTGTTGCAGGCCGAGCCGCCGGGTACAATCTCCGGCTTTTCCGCGGCCATGGCCACGGTTGCATCGATGACGTCGCCCCCCACGAGCGTCATGCCGCCCTTTACCGCTCCGGCCGTTTCCACAAAGGTATCGTCGGCATGTACCAGAAAATCAACCAGAGCAGATCCGATACCTACAATCAGACGCCTGTCCGGGTTCCTAAATTTGTTAAAAAGCATGTATCCTCCTGCTACCAGACCAGGGACTTGTAGATCCACCCCCGATACCCTTTGGTATGTTTTATCTTGAGCCAGTTCCCCTTTTTCCCGACAACCTTGAAGGGTGTACCCCGCTCGACCGTGAACACAAGTTTGTGGTCTTTCCCGGGGCCGGATCTTATATTGCATATACTGTTAACCGTCACAACAGATTTAATCCGGCCGACAAGTGATTCATGCAGCCAGCCGCGATCACCTTCGAAGTCTTTGAAATAGTACCACCGGTTCTCCTTTTTCAGCACTTCAAAGGGATAATATTGCTCCACCTGCCACAAAACCGCGTGCTCTGTCCCGGGCCCTGAGCGCACATTGGCCACAGCCGAGCTCACCGCCAGCCTCTGGGCCCGGGCACTGCCCGCCAGGAGCAGAATCAGCAGGCCAAGTGCCCCTGCCGCCCAGTTTCGAACCGCACCCGTATGCAGGCATGTCATTTCATCAAATCCTTTAAAACCCCATCAATGTGCCGCCCTGATAGACCAAAAACGCGGCCCCCCAGGCGATCGAAGTGTTGTAGGCAATCCCGAATGCGGTCCAGCCGGCTGAACCTGTTTCCCGCCGGATAGCAGCCACCGTCGCCAGGCAGGGCAGGTACAGCAAAACAAAAACCATCATGGACAGGGCGGCCAGAGAACTCATCCCGGCTGCTTTCAAGGCCCTGGGAAGTGCATCCCCCCCCGCCTGTTTATCCACCGCATACAGGACCCCCATGGTGCTGACCACAATCTCCTTGGCTACAAATCCTGAAATGAGAGCCACACCACCGCGCCAGTCGATGCCCAGAGGCGCAAAAACCGGCGCCAGAAATTGACCGATGCGTCCCATGTAAGAGCGGCCGATCTGCGCAGCCGCCTTTTCAGCCTGCAAACGCCCGACCGTCTGGTCCCAGTTCATTTGCAGCCGTTGGCGTGCGGCCTTGTCTGCAGCCTGCATGTGCGCCTCAAATATCACGGCCCGCTCGGTTATCTCAGCCTCGTATTTAGCTTCTATGGCTGCGTTGCGGGGAAACGCCGACAGGGCCCAGACGATGATTGACCCAACCAGAATGATGCCTCCCATTTTCCTAAGAAACATTTTACTGCGGTCCCACATATGAATCAATAGGCTCCTGAGCATGGGTACCCGGTAGGGTGGCAGCTCCATGACAAACGGCGCATCCATGCCCCTGAGCAGGGTAAACCGAAACAGGCGTCCGGTGGCCACAGACAGGACAATCCCGGTTACATAAATACAAAATATGACCGTACCGGCCCTGGCCGCAAAAAAGGTACCGGCCAGGACGAGATAGACGGGCAGCTTGGCCGAGCATGACATAAACGGTGTAATTAAAATGGTCAGCAGGCGATCTTTTTCACTCTCAAGCGTCCGGGCCGCCATGATGGCGGGGACGTTACACCCGAACCCCATCAACATGGGAATAAATGATTTTCCATGCAATCCGATCAGGTGCATAATCCGATCCATGAGGAAAGCGGCCCGCGACATGTAGCCCGTGTCTTCAAAAAGTGCAATGCAGAAGAAGAGAATCAGGATGTTGGGTAAGAAAACTATGACGCTGCCCACGCCAGCCAAAATACCGTTCAGCAAGAGGTCTTTCAACAGACTTTCCGGGAGAAGGCCCAGCAAAAGGGTATGGATCCCGGTAATGGCGGTTTCCAACCACGCCATGGGATAGGCCCCCAGCGTAAAGGTCAGCTGGAACATGGCCCAGATAAAGAAAATAAAAATCGGAAACCCCACAAACCGATTGGTCAGCACCAGGTCTATGTTCCTGGATATATCCACCCGCTGCCGTGAAGATATGGTCAGGACTTCTTTGATGATGCCCGTTATGAAACCATACCTTTCATCCGTCATGACGATTTCAGGATCATCGTCAAAATGCATCGCCAGATGTTCGCGCAACTTGGCTGCCTTCGCCAGAACCACAACCCCGGCCTGCTTGTCCCCTTTCAGGATCCTCTCTTGCAGGATCTCATCATTTTCAAGCAGTTTTATGGCTGCCCAGCGGGGCCCGTAGGGCAGCCAGTCAGACAGGGCCTGGGCAACCACAACCATGAGTTCCTGGATGGCCGCTTCGATATCTTTTGAATACTGGACTTTCCGGCTGTGGACCGAATCGCTGTCGCTTTGGGCCAGGGCAACGGCTTTCTCAAGGAGTTCATCAATCCCTTTTTTCTTATTCCCGATGGTAAAAACCACCGGTACGTTCAAAAGCGCGGAGAGCTTGTCTGCGTCGATTTTTATGCCCCGCGTCTGGGCTACATCCGCCATGTTTAAAGCGAATAAAACCTTGCAGTCAATTTCGCGCATCTGGGTGGCCAGATAGAGGCTGCGCTCCAGGTTTGACGCATCAATGATGTCGATAACCACATCCGGCTGCTCATCCAGCAGGAAATCCCGGGCCACGATCTCTTCGATGGAAAAAGGGGTCAGGCTGTAGGTTCCGGGCAGGTCGACAATCCGGATATCATGGCCATCGTGCGAGATCCGGCCTTCCTTTTTTTCAACAGTTACCCCGGGCCAGTTGCCCACTTTCTGGCGGGTGCCGGTCAACGCATTAAAGGTGGTGGTCTTGCCCGAATTGGGGTTGCCGGCCAGGGCAATGGTGAGGTTCTTTTTATCCATACTATCTTACATTGGAAACGGTAATGTTGGCCGCCTCCTCCACCCTGAGTGAAACATGGTAGCCTTTTACAATCAACTCAATGGGATCTTTCAACGGGGCGTATTTCTCCACATAAACATCAACGCCTTTCAACAGGCCCATCTCCAGCAACCTTCTTCTCAGCAAACTGGTCCCGCCTGTTCTCACAATGGTTCCGGCCTCGCCCTCCTTCATCTTGCTCATGGGCAGGGTATCTTTATCCGGTTCAATGCCGACGGCCGCATCCGGGACATTTTTTTCAAACGGTTTGACGATCACTTTCTGGGCAAGCCCCCGCCCGAGGGCGTACCGTTTCCCATCGAGCGCAACGACAATCTGGCCATCTTTCAGATTTGTGATTACATCGATGAGATCGCCCGGCCTGAGTCCCATGGTAATCAGGCGCATCCGGGCCCCGGCCCCGCCCGAGATCTCCTTGATGGTCAGGCGTTCTCCCTGTCGGGCGGCAATCAGGGGCATGCGTCCCATCCGTTTTCCAAAACACTGCTGGCAGATACCGTAAAGTTCCATCCTGTGCTGCAGCATGTGAAAACCCTGCGCCCCCGCTATCTGCAGCTGTAATGCTTCCAGTTGATCGTTGTTGAACTCAATAATCTTGCGGCATTTTATGCAGACCATGTGATCGTGATGGTCCCCGAGATGCCGATGCTCGTAGCGTGCCTGGCCATTATCGAAGCGGTTCTTATGAGCAAAACCAAACCGACACATTAACTGGAGGGTTTCTTTTATAAATTCCCGGGGAAACTGGTTGCCGTTTTGTTCAAGCCGTTCGGCAAGCTCAGCTGCGGTCACATGGTCCTCGCCCTGTAAAAAAACTTCCAGAACCCGGTAGCGTTCTTCAAAATTATCGACTTGAGCCTGGGCGAAGAGTTCTTTAAACTGTTCTTTTTCCTGCGAATGTATCCTGGTCATAGTGTTCCCGTCATCATATCCACACGATAGGCCGCCTGCGGCTGCCGCCGACCCGGGGGCCCTTCGCCCTGGCAAAAAAAGATCTCCCTTACTTAATGCCGGGCGGTGTCAATGTCAATAGAAGCAGTGTCGCCGGCCGGGTTGAATTTCACCGGAAGCCGCACGGTTACCCGCAGCCCTCCGCCGGACGCATCTGTGACCCAGATGACACCGCCATGCCGGCTAACGATTTCGTGGCAGATATACAATCCCAGTCCCGTGCCCTGGCCCACCGGCTTGGTGGTAAAAAACGGTTTGAAAATTTCCTGGCGCATGGCGGCCGGGATGCCGGGCCCACTGTCCTCGCAGGTAAAAACGACCTCATTGGTCGCCATGCGATGCTCTGTCATCAAGCAGATCCTGCCTTTTTGTCCCGGCAGGGCAGCGATGGCGTTTTCAATGATATTGAAGGCCACCTGGCCAAGATTGGAAAAATTTCCCATGATCCGGGGCAGCGGCTGCGCGAAGGCCTTTTTAATACGCAGGTCGAAATGTTTGTACTTGTTATGCAGCACCCGCAGGGCTGCCTTTAAAACAGCGTTAACATCCACCGGTTCACGGTAGGTCTGGGTCTGTCGGGAAAGACCGAGCAGACTGGACACAATGCCGGCGGCCCGATCAAGTTCTTGATCTGCAAAACGCAGATCATCACCTAATTCCAGGTCAAGGCCGTCAGGCCCCGTGCCCTGCTCAATGTCCTCAAGCACGGATTGCAGGAGGCTTTTAACACTGGCCAGGGGATTGTTCAGCTCATGGGCGACACCGGCTACAAGCTGCCCGATAGCGGCCAGGCTTTCAGTCCTGACCAGTTGTTCCAGGGCACGCTCTTTTTCCCCCAGGGCAATTTTCAGACGCCGGGTTCTTTGCACGACCCGGCTTTCAAGATGTCGATTCAGGTCTATAAGGGCCTGGTAGGCACCGGCATTTTCAACGGCCAGGGCACCATGGCTGGCCAACGTTTCCAACAGGTCCACATCTTCCGGTAAAAAGGGACCGCCAGACTCTTTTTCACCGGCAATGATCAAACCATTGAGCTTCCCCTTAAACTGCATGGGTACGGCCATGACCGCGCCATGGTGATCCAGAAACCTATCCACCTCGGAATTTGCGCCGACCTGCCGGGTCATCGTCCCGGTCCGCTTTCTGTAGACAGCCTGTTCAGCACCGAAGTATTCCAGCAGTGGGTGGGAGGGTTCCAAGCGGATCAGACATTCCACAACCCCTTCACCCGGGCTTGCGGTAAGCAATAGGGTCCGCTCATTCCGCCCGGATTTGATGTAGATCCGGCAAAGCGGCACCCCCATGGCGACCTTGATATTTTGGGCAAGTTTACCTGCAATTTCATGAAGGTTGAGAACCGATGCGATCATGCGGCTGTTTTGCCGTACGACCTGGCGGTAATCATACTGCTTCCGGTTAAAAAGGCGGTCAACGGCTTTGCGGACACAGAGATTAAGCGGCCCGAAGACGAACGCGATGACCATAAAAAGCAAAACCGGTACGATTATGGTGGAAGAAAACCCGGCCTCTCCCAGCAGGCTGTTGGCGGTGACCACTATAATGGCATACAGACCGGTCAGGACTGCTGTGAGGATCGAATAGACCAGGCCCTTTTTAATGAGGAGTCCCATGTTTAAAAGGTCATGCCGGAAAAGCCCGACAGCAAATATCAGCAAGGGGATAAAACAGAAATTCCCCGGCGGGTAGAGGGGATAGCCGTAGACGGGAATGAAATTCAGGCTGGTCAGCCCCGCAATGCCAACAAAACCGATAAAAATATATTTCAGCCGCCTTTTCAAGGCCCTGTCCCTGGTCTTAAAAATAGCCTGCCCCAGGACCCACCCGCCGTAGAGCATGGAACACAATGCGGGAATCGCTACCAGCGGATACATCTTCCCAGCCCGGCCGAAATACCCGAAATAATAGGTGTGCATGGATTCAATCAACAGGGGGGTCTGTGCAAACCACAGCAATCCGGCCGGTACGGCATAAAAAGCTGCCGTCAACCACTTTCTACCTCTAATGTTCAAAAAGGCATGGAAAAAGTGAACGTACAACGGGATAAGAAAAAGGCTGAAAACGTGGTCAAGGCGGGTTGCAAACAATGCGGCCCGGGCCGAGGAAGCATTAAAAATGTACAGGATTTCCGCGTATAGCCCCGCACACAAGATACAAATCAGCAGGAACAGCAGGTTCACGGCCCGATTTTGCCAACGGGCCAGGGTAAGGCCGGTAAGTGCTACAAAACAGATCAGGGTCAAGAGCGGCGGAATACTGTATAGCGCCATGGCGCCTCCTGGAAAAGCACCAGTCAAATATAACGGTTTATGGCAATGGGGGGATTGGGCGGGGCTCCCGGAAATTCGCAGGCAAAGTACTGAAAGCCTGCCGAAGCATGAAAGATTCCTGATTGGCTTGTGGGCACCAGCAGTGTTCACCTTTCACTTTTTCAAGGGGGTACGTACCACGGTTACGCCTGAAATTCAAAATAAAATACCCGGGCTGGTCGGCCAGCCCGGGTATTTCAGGAGGTGCCTATAGGTGGAACGCCTATAGGGGGCGCCTGTATAGGAAGTAGTATTTCAGGAGCCGCTAAAGAAATATGCAATCCATATGCCAACAGGCCACTATAGAGAGGGGAGCCATGTTTTTCTATCCAACCTGGACGGCAATCCTGCCGCGAAGCCCTGAACAGTATGCTTGCCGTGTTCATCCCCTGCCGGTCCGGTGTACCGGTTGCAGGGCTTAGGGCCGCGGAAAAATGTTTTGTTCCAGAAGGCGCCCTGATTTGCGCCGGATTCTGACGATTTGAGGACGAAAAGCCACAGTAATAGTGGTTCTATTTCGAGGTGTAAACTGATACTTTTTTCTTGCACTGCACCCTTTTTATTGCCCCACCAACCCCGCCTCCCCGAATCGGTTGTCCGCGCCGCAACCATATTCTTCCCACCTGGGGCATTCAAATCTTTACGGCCAGCCGTCCGGGTGGTATTGTAAAAGGTATACACCCAAATAAGTTGACTGCGGATGCTGATCAAACATCTTTTCAAATATTGGACCTATCAGGTATTTTCGCCGGGAACCGTCCTGAGGGGAAAATATGAGGCCTTCAAAGCCCTTCTGGCGCATGACAAGCGGGCCCATGAGTTGATGGCCGAACTTGAGGAAATCTATTACGACCGCATTAAAGTTGATTTTTCTGTTATTGAGGATAAATACACAGCATTCTCCAGTTGTGTCCGCCGGATCGTTGAAAACCTCCAGAAGATGAGTCCTTCCCGTTACCTTGACCTGATGGATTATTATAAAAAGTTCGATTTTTATATTCGGTTTATGCTCTCCCCGCCGGACTATGACTTTTCGCCTCCATTTACCCTGATGCTGACGAATGTAACGAAAAAAGATGGTGCCAGGGTAGGGGGCAAGGCGCTGCATGTGGCCGTTATAGGCAACGACCTTGATCTTCCCGTGCCATCAGGGTTTGTCATCACCACCAGCGCCTTTTACTACTTCATGGAGCACAACAATCTGAGCGAAGCCATTTCTGCAAAATTGGCGGGTCTTGATGTCCAGGACACCGTCTCCCTGAACCGAATATCCGCAGATCTCGTGAATCTCATCATGGCGGCCCAGTTGCCGCCGGCCATCGCGACATCAATCCTGACCGCATTCCAGTCGATCAATGCTGACAACGGGCAACAGGTGCGGGTGGCAGTTCGGAGCAGTGCCGTGGGTGAAGATGGCAGCACCTCGTTTGCCGGGCAGTATAAAACCGTACTCAATATCCCGCAAGAGGCGGTCCTGGCCGCTTACAAAGATGTCCTTGCCAGTAAATATTCACCACAAGCACTCTTTTACCGTATCAACTACGGTTTGACCGACATGGAGACTCCCATGGCCGTACTGGTGCTCGAGATGATCGCCGCTCAAGCCAGCGGGGTAATGTATACGCTGGATCTGGACGAGCCTGAAGCGGACCGGCTGGCTGTCCACTCCACCTGGGGACTGGGGGAGTTGCTTGTCCAGGGGGAAGCATCTCCGGACATCTTCCAGGTGCGGAAAGGCGAAGCTCCGACACTCGTTCAAAAACGGATAAGAGAAAAACCCAGCCGGATGGTGTTTGCGGATCAGGGCGGCACTCAAATCACGGATGTACCCGCCAACCGGCGCAAGGCCCCCTCTCTAACTGACTCTCAGGTTCTGACACTGGCAAAATGGGGCATGCGCCTGGAGGCCCGCTACCGCGAGCCCCAGGATGTGGAATGGTGTATCGGCCCTGCCGGTGACCTCTTCCTCCTCCAGGCCCGCCCCCTTAGAACCGGAGAGGACCTGTCACCGGCCAGCAAGTGCCACATTGAAGATTTTGACAATCCCGTTTTGCTGTCTGGTGGGGACCGCGCTTCTTCCGGCGTCGGCGCAGGCAAAGTCTTTAAAGCCGGCCGGGAATCGGACCTTACCCTTATTCCTGAAAATGCTGTCCTGGTTGCCCGTAACGCTTCTTCAAGCTATGTCAAAGTTATGGGCAAACTCAGCGCCGTGGTCACGGATACCGGCAGCACCGCCGGCCACTTTGCATCCGTTGCCCGGGAGTTTGGTGTTCCCACCCTGGTGAACACCGCCGTGGCAACCGACCAACTTGAAAACGGCCGGGAAGTAACCGTTTACGCGGACGAAAAAAAGGTGTATGCCGGCAGCGTGCCGGCACTCGTGGAAAACCGCTGTATACGTAAAGACCGAATTGCAGGCAGCCCCTTTACCCGCAAACTTGAGTACGTTCTGAGTTTTATGGCAACCTTGCGGCTGGTTGACCCGGAGGGCCCGGAGTTTACCTCCTGCGGTGTCCGCTCCATGCATGACATCATCCGGTTTGCCCATGAAAAAAGTGTTCAGGAGATGTTCACCATCGGCAACCGGCGAACCGGCCGCAAGATGGGTGCCAAAAAACTCGTTTCCCATATTCCCATGCAGGTCTACCTGCTGGATGTGGGTAAAGGACTGACAGCGGATGCATTGCAAAAAAAAGAAGTCCGGACCACAGAGATCCGGAGTGAACCGCTGCTGGCTGTATGGAAGGGCCTGAGCCACCCGGATATCCAGTGGTCGCAATTCAGCCACTTTAACTGGGAGGAATATGATCGCATCGTAATGAGCGGCGGTATCATCAGCGCCGACTCGGCCCAGCTGGCCAGTTATGCCGTGATCTCCCGGGAATACCTGAACCTGAACCTGAAATTCGGGTACCATTTCGTGATCCTGGATACGGTCTGCAGTGAACGCGCCGATGAAAACCATATTCTCTTTCGTTTCGCCGGTGGCGGGGGAAATCACGAAGGACGCTCCCTGCGAGCGGAATTTCTGTGCCGGGTTCTGGAGCGGCTCGCCTTTGAGGTTGACAAGAAAAGCGACCTCGTGGATGCCAGGTTTGTGGAGGCGCCCCAGTCAAAGATCATTGAGAAACTTGATATGATAGGACGGTTGCTGGGGGCCACCCGGTTAATGGACATGT
The DNA here is from genome assembly GCA_964636125.1 of uncultured Desulfobacterales bacterium. Taxonomy (GTDB): domain Bacteria; phylum Desulfobacterota; class Desulfobacteria; order Desulfobacterales; family CAJINA01; genus CAJINA01. Next base: position 22,825 of record CAZWPX010000042.1, read on the forward strand.
ACCTGAAACGAGAGGACCAAGTGGCTGCATTCGCCGAAGAGTTTCTCAACGGGCGATATCACTTTGCCTCTGTGGAGATAGAATAGCCGATGAGTGATTACCAGCTCAGATGGATAACCGACGATCTGGCAACTGGATATGCCCCCATGTCCTATGCAGACCTGGATTCAATCAGGGCCCAGGGCATTGATGCCATTGTAAACCTGTGTGGAGAGTTTTGCGATCTGCACGAACTTGAGGAGGGCAGCGGGTTTGAAGTGTATTATCTGCCCATACCGGACGAGTGTGCGCCGGACATGGCGGAGATGGAAAAAGCCCTTGCCTGGCTGGACGAAGCCTTCTATCTCGGAAAAAAAGTGCTGGTCCACTGCCGGCATGGAATTGGTCGGACCGGTACGTTCGTGACCTCATATTTGTTGCGCAGGGGTCTGGGCATGAAACTGGCTTCTCAGAAATTAAAAAGACAGCCATCCCAGCCTACAAACTACAGCCAGTGGAAGCTGTTAAAAAAGTACGGTAAAAAGGAGGGGGTTCTAAAAATCAGGGAACCCTCCCTCGAGAGCCGGAACGTCGTAGACCTGAGTGCCTACTTTTCGGAATATGAATCCTTGCTGCAACAGATAGATGACCAGCTGGAAAGCGTATCTGCAACGGCTAAAATTGCCCGTTGCGGAAAGGACAACGATGCCTGCTGCTATCAATATCTGGAACTGCAGCTTATCGAGGTAATTTATCTGACCGTTGGTATGAACCGGTCACTGAAAAGTAATTTGCGGCTTACCGCGATCGAGAATGCCGTAAATGTGTACCAGGCTGTACGCCGACTCAAAAAGCGTCTGGGGGCAAGTCCCGAAGTGCCGGCCGGCAGAGCGGATCTGGCCGAGACCTATGCCGCCAAACAGCTCTTGTGCCCGGTGAACATGGAGGCGCGCTGCGAGGTCTATCCTTTCCGCCCCCTGGCCTGCAGGCTGTATCATCTCCCCGAAGATGCGGTTGACCGCAAAGCGATCCAGTTGGCCGCAAACCGATTGTCCGGCAACGTCTTTTTCGCATTTACCGGATCTTTCCTTGAAGATGACCGCCTTACCTTTGATATGGCCGAAACGGTGTCCGGCAAGTATGTACAGGAGTACTTTTACTATCTGGCCGCTGTTTCCACAACCGCCTCTTCAGGGTAGCCACCGGATCGAAATCGTATCCCGGCAAACGCTATGAATCCTTTTCAGAGCATGATTTCTCGATATCCACGATCTTTACATTATCCACATACGCTTTGGACTCATAGCGGGTAATCCGCGTCATTTTACGCGTCAGGTCCGACACAGTCTTAAGGTGCCGAATAATATCTTCCAAATCTTGCAGATGGGTTTCTTCACCGCCCATCTCTTCCGCTAAAAGCTGGGCGGTTCCCAGGGCGGAAAACACGGGTGTATTCAACTCATGGGCTGCAGCCCCCGCCATTTCAAGTACGCCTTGCAGCTTCTCCCGGGCGCGCTGTTCTTCCCCAAGACGGACATGGTCAGTAACATCCCGAATGGTACCTATGATAAAATCAGCCTTGTCCGCCTGGTTGTACAGTGCAACCGGGGATACCGCAACTTCCAGGTGGGCCGTTTGTCCGGCGGCTTCGACTGCCTGGATAAAAACGATGCGTTTGTCTTCGGTCAGGACCCGCTGAATGGGCCGGTCACCGGTATTGTCGGCCCGCAGGACCTGAAAGCAGGACCGGCCGAGAACATCGGATTCCAGTACACCATGATTTTCGAGAAAGACCCGGTTGACCATCACGAAGCGGAACTCGGTATCCAGGACAAACAGATCGGCATCCAGGTTGTCGATAATCTGTTGAAGAAACTCCTCGTGCTGCTCGAGCTCGGTTACCAGGTTCAGGGTTTTTTCATAATGCCGGGCGTTCTGGATCGCAATACCGCCCTGTTCGGCCACAGCCATGGCAAAACCGACCTCCGCTTCCGAAAACACGCGGTGGCACTCCGTCAACAGCCGCAGCACGCCGATGGTTTTCCCTTTAACCACGATGGGAACCGCCAGGATACTGACAATCCCCTCTGCCCTGGCTGCCTCCCGGTAGCGATTGCGGGGATCCGCAATCGCATCGGTGATCATAACCGGCTTGCCTTTCAAGGCCTGGTGGGTGCTCAGCTCCGAATCGATATCGCCCCGGTCGAGATATTTTCGGCTCAGCCCGGAGGCCGCCACCAGCTCCAGATGGCGCCGGGATGGATCCAGCAGGCGGATAGTGCATCCTTTTAAATCCATAACCCCCGGAACCCGCTTGACGATCACATCCAGGACACTGCTCAAATGCTGCGAAGCGTTGAGCATGCGGCTAATTTCGTTAAGGGTTTTAAAATACTGCGCCTGCCGGAGCTGATCGCTGTATGCCCGCGCATTTTCAATTGCAATGCCGCACTGTTCGGCAATGGCCGTGGTAAACTCTATCTCTTCTTCACCGTAATCACGCGGCTTTCTGGTCAGCAGCCGTAAAACCCCGCGAATCTTTCCCCCGATGGGAATCGGGGCCACCAGAATACTCTTGATGCCCTCTTTTTCAGCGGCCTGGGAATAGGAAATACGCGGGTCCGTGGATGCGTCAAATATCGTTACCGGTCTGCCGCTCAGCGCAGCCTTGACGCTCGGTTCCATGTCCACCGGCCCTCTGCTTAAATAGGCGTCACTCAATCCATGGGCGGCCAGGAGCACCAATTTTTCACCTTTCTCATCCAGCAGCCGTATCGTCGCGGCATCCACGCCCACAACTTCCGGAACTTTCCGCACAATCAGGTGCATCACCTGATCCCGGTCGAGGGTAGAGGTGATCAGGCGGGTAACCTCTTGAAAAAGCCGCAGATAGCTGTGCTCTCTTGGGCTGTCTTTTTCTACCAATGAATCGATCTCCATGTGAATTGGCAAACACCCGGAAAACGGGTAATTAGAACCTGTCTCAAACAGCGAATTTGGGTTCAAACTGGAGCGATCAGGTGGATTCCGAAAGGCCAGGTTTTCCGAGTATGTCAGCCACTTTTTCTTCGAGTTCTTCCTTGTCAATGGGTTTGACACAATATTCGCCGGCACCCAGCTTCAAGGACTCCCGGGCGGTCTCCATGGTCGGATAGCCGGTCAGCATGATCACCCGGATGGCGGCATTGATCTTTTTCATCTCTTCCAGCACTTCGACACCGCTCATCTTCTTCAATTTGATGTCCAGAATCGCCAGGTCCACCGGGTGCGAACGGACATGGGCCAGGGCTTCTTCCTCCTCGCTGAAAACGAAAACTTCATGCCCTTTTCTTTCCAGGATCCGTTTGATCAGGTTGCCCGCATCCAGCACATCGTCCAATGCTAATATTTTAGCCATTTTCATTTTCCTCTTTAAAGGTACGCCCACCTACCGGCAGATGAATAATAAACAAAGCTCCCCGGCCCGTTGGTCCATCACCGGTTTTAAGGGAAAGCGGAGGGCTCTCCACTTCGATCTGGCCCCCGTGCTCCTTTATAATACCAAAGGTTACCGACAGTCCCAGCCCGGTACCCTTACCCACCGGTTTGGTCGTATAAAACGGGTCAAAGATCCGGTCGATCCGGTCGGCGGGAATGCCTTTACCTGTATCGACCACATACACCAGAACCTCATTGTTTTTCCCGTTAAATTCCGTCTTAATGCAGATTGTCCCGTCAGAGCCGATGCCACTGTGGGCGTTGCTGAGCAGATTGATGAAGACCTGTTTGATCTTTTCGCCATCACCTTTTACCGGCGGCAAATTAGCCTCAAAACCGGTTTTAATCTTCACTTTGTCCAGGCTGAAAGTATGCTCTACTACGGATATCACATCCTTTAAAGAACGATTGATATCAACATGAGTCAAGGTGCTTTCCGTGTGACGGGAGAAGCCCAAGAGGTCGGCAACAATCTTGCGGCAGATCCGGCTTTGTTTTACCACTGTCTGGAGATCTTCGTGAATCTGGCTCCCCGACTCAACATCTTCCATAAGCAGTTGGGCATACCCCAGGATGATTCCCAGGGGTGTGTTGATTTCATGTGCGATCCCTGCGGTAAGCTGCCCGACGGATTCCATCTTCTGGGCCTGGGTCAGCTGCTCCTGCATTTTTTTCAGTTCGGTGATATCCCGGCAACTGCATAAAATGCCCATTATTTTTGCATTGTCAGTGTGGACGGGGATTTTCATCACGTGGAGCCATTTCTCACCGTCCTGCGCCTTTAAATTGTTTTCTTTGAACAGGGCTTGGCCGGTTTCCAGGACCTCGAAATCCTCCTGCTGATAACGCTGCGCCAGAGATGCGGGGAAAAGATCTATGGTTTCCTTTCCAATGATATCGGATTCCGACCGGTCAAGCATATCACAAAAGGCCTTGTTGGCTGCCTGATAGGTTAATTGACTGTCCTGCAGCGATATGGAGTCGGGAATTGCGTCCAGAATCATTCGCAGCAAATGCCGTTGTTCTGTTAACGTTCTCTCGGCGTATTTGAGTTCGGTCAGGTGGCCGTTCAAGGTCATTATCATGGAGTCAAAACTTTCGGCCAGACTCTGAATCTCGTCACCGGAACATTTTCGATATACGATGCATTGACGACACGATTGAATCTTTTTGGCGTACGTCCCTTCAACACAGGTGGGGCACTGGGTCCCGGCCAGGTACCAGCAGCGATGGTTCAGCTTCCCGTATGCCGGGCACTCTTTGTGTTTGCAGGCCATGATATCCCAGCAGTTATTTCTTAACAACGGCGCCGTATGGACATCTAAATTTCCGGAAATGGCCTGCTCGGAGGATTGATAAAGAAGGTTTATTCGCCGGGTCAATTGGCGGGCAAACAGCGTGCCGCAGAATCCGGCGATGAAAATGACCACCCCGGTGGTCAGCACGGTGCTCCAAATAAGTTGCCGAATCGCTCTCTGGATCTTCGTGCGCATCAGCCCGATGCGCACGACGCCAAAACGGCTGTTGTCGATGATAACAGGCGCTGCATAATCGTAAATGAGGTGTTCTCCGGTATCCAGCAGGCGGATATGATACCGCTGTCCGACGGTAACAATATTGGCATTTTTCAATTCATACGGGAACCCTTTTTTGAAGGAATGTACCAGTGTGTCCCCGGCAGCATCCATCACAAATGTATAGGAGATATCATCACTGAGTTTAACAGCTTCATCCACAAGATTTTTCATTCTTAGAAAATCCATGGCCAGAATCGGTTCGGCCACACGGCCGGCAAGATTGGTGACGATGGAGATCCCACGGTTTCGATTTTCCTCCAGCAACGCATCCGTCGTGATGCGGCTGACCACGAAACAGATAACCGTCCCCAGCAACAGCAGGAGGGAAAAAATGCCAAGGTACATTTTGCTGCGAAAACCCAGTTTCATTTTCTACTCGGCTTTACGAAAACTCTTATGAAGTGGGGGGCTTGTATTGTTACAGTTCTAACCGCAGCCCGATTTTAACCGAAAGTTCCTTTACAGACTCAAACTCCAAATCATGGGAATTGATAATTTTTGCAAAGTGGGCAGCATCCAAAATGGTCTGCGACGCACTCTCTTTGGGGTCTAGTTTCAAAAGGGCGGCCTTGATCTTATCACTGGTTTCCTTTGGCAGGCCCGTTCTGGCAGCATAGACCCATCCGGGATACCAGCGGGAGTTCGCGATGACTCTGATTTCATTAACATCGATCTTATCTGCAACCACTTTCAACGTGCCTTCACGGATCGTCCCGACATCGTATTTCCCCGAGTGCACGGCCAGTACCACTTTTTCCTGCTTTCCGCCGGGACCGGGAGCAAAGGCGATTTCCTCAAAATCCTCAGGGTTAATGCCGTGGGCGATAAAATGCCCGAGCGGATAGAGATACCCTCCGGCGGACGCCGGATCCACGGCAATCCAACGCTTTTTCCGGCAGTCATCAAGCGTCCTGATCGCCGGATTGTCTGTCCGGCAAATGATCTGACCCCGAAATTTTTCTCCACCGCCGATTTCGACAATACGAGCAAACGCCCGCGCCCCGTATTTTGCAGCAATTTTTACATAAATGAAAGGGTTCGAGAAAGAGATGTCGATCTTGCCCTGTCCCACACTATTCATGTGGTCATCAAAGGTGTCGGGAAAAATTTGTTTGATATTCAGCCCGGTTTCGCGGCGCAGGTATTTCACCAGCAAATGGTGACGCTGATAGGAAACCGTGTGAGAATACTGCGGGAGGTAGGCATAGGTAATGACATCCGCCTCGGTTTTAACGCGGATCGGTTCCCTTTTGGAAAGATCGACCCTAAGGGGCGGCTCTTCCTGTGCGCAGCTCCAGAGGCAAAAGGCCAGAAGAAAAACCGTCGGGATCATTATTTTTCTGAGCATAACGGTTACACTTATAATTGAAACCGACCATGAAAATTTTGAGGATCTGTACCGGTGGTCAGAATTAGGTTCCAGATCGAAACATTTTACCCTAAATACTAAATTGGATAAACATTTGTGATAGCGTAGTTCAAAGTCAATTATATATACTGACTCGATTAGGAACGCAAAGGAGGAGGTGCCGACCAGCCGCCGTAAGTATTTCCCTGCCGACCTGATTTAGAAGAAAAGGAAGTTTTACCCTTAAATGTTGTTGCTAAAAAAATGCAGGCTTCCGCAACATTGCCGAACCGGCTGCCTTAGGTCTCCCCGGAGTCTATTACCCGGAGGCAATCCTGAGGAAGGCGATGGGTGCCCTTTTCCAGCAAGCTGACTTCTATGAGGGCGTCCGGGTCATTAATAGTCGTATCCGGATCGGTGATGATGCCATGACACCCCACAAATGCATCCATGTAACTTTCCCACCCCTCATCATCCGATTTTTGGTAGACCTCAATTTTTTGTCCCCGATGAAATGCCATGCACTCCCCCTTCTCCGGTCATTAGGTGATAATAATGCTGATTCAGATCCTATCGCACAACAGGTACACTTTCAACATCAAATGGGGTGATCTTTTTACGGGCACATGTTTCACAAACCGCATGCCCCGGCTTAATCTGATCGGCCTTTTTAAACCGCTTTTTAATATAATCAAGATACTTGGCCGGGCCAATAGCCGTCCCGCACTCTTCACAATAGACCAGTTTTTGACGGTTGAGAATGGTGCCGCACAACATCAAAATGCGCTCTTTATCCAGATCGACTATCTGCATGGCGTTGTTGCTGCAGTTTTCCGCACAGGCACCGCAGGCGATGCATCTTTCCTCAGTTAATCGGAAATCCGTCTTTACGGGATGGTCGAAGTCCAGATACCCCAGTTGAAGCGCATCAATTTTCATCTGGTCGCGGCATACTTTTACACATTCACCACACCTGCGGCAAATATCACAGCGCAAACAGCGGCGGGCTTCCTCCCGGACCTGGTTTTCCGAATAGCCCAGTTCCACCTGCTGGAACATGGTCCTTCGGCGGTCGATACCCAGCAAATCCATTTCCGGCCGTTTGAGGACCATTTTCGTACTGGCCGGAACCTCCAGCCAGTCGACTCTCTCCCGGCGGACAGGAACCGGCGGTGTCTTGCGCTGGGGAATACCGGATAAATGGCGATCAATGGAATCGGCGGCCTTTTTCCCGCCGCCTATGGCTTCAATAACAGTCGCTGGGCCGGTTACGGCATCACCGAGAGCAAAAACACCCTTGATATTAGTGGCCATGCTGGCCGTGTCCACTTTGATCGTGCTTCGCCGCGTCCACTTCAGGTCATCCAGTTCGGCCAGGCATTGATGGTCAACCTGCTGGCCAATGGCCGGAATGACCGCATCAATATCCATGAAATATTCACTGCCCATCACCGGGACCGGTGACATACGGGAACTCCCTTCTCTTTGGACCAACTCCGCCCTGAGGCATTTTAGGGCTTCTACCCGACCGTTTTGCCCTGCAATCTCCACCGGAATTGTTAAAAAAGAAAACTTGATACCTTCTTCTTCGGCCTGTTCCACCTCTTCCTCGTCGGCCGGCATTTCCGCCCGTGCCCGCCGGTAAGCGATGGTGACTTCCTCGCAGCCGAGCCGCAGGCTGGTTCGAGCGGCATCGATGGCCACGTTGCCGCCCCCGATAACTACCACTTTTTTACCAGGCATGTGCCGCTCGCCCAGAGCCACATTCCTTAAAAAGGTGACGGCATCGATCACTTGGGGATAATCCTCTTCGCCGGGAATTCTCAATTTGTAAGTCTTGTGGGCGCCAATGGCGAAAAGAAAGGCTTCAAACCCCTCCTTTTTTAAATCTTCCAGGGTGACATCTTTTCCAAAGCGGGTATTATATACGAATTCTACCCCCAGCTCTTCCAGCATGCCCACTTCCCGGTCAATGACCTCCCGGGGCAACCGGTAACGGGGAATACCCACCATAATCATCCCGCCGGCAACCGGCAGCGACTCGATCACGCGGACCGCGTAACCCTTTAAAGCCAGATAATAGGCCGCACTCATTCCGCCGGGACCCGCACCGATAACAGCGATCTTTTTGCCGATATCGGGCTGTCTTTCCGGATTCTTATACCGGCCTTCCGACATAGCCCTTTCAGCGGCAAAGGCCTTGAGGAATTTTATGGAAACCGGTTTGTCTATGCGACCGCGAACGCACATAAACTCGCACGGGCGGGTACACACCAGGCCACAGACCCAGGGGAATGGATTGTCCTTTCTGATCACATCAATCGCTTCGGCATCTTTTCCCTGACCGATCAGAGTGACATAAGTAGGGATATCGATTCCCGCCGGGCAGGCCATCTGACAGGGAGCCGGCACCAGGTAAACACAATCACCCGTGGGGCAATTGTGACTTTTCACATGGCTGAGGATGCTTTCTGCCTGTTCGGTCAATACCGTGTCAACCATTTTACCCGTATCGATACAAACATCCGCCGAGCCTTCATCGATCAACTCGCGGGCCAGCGCCTTCATGGCCGTAACATGCTCAGACGAAGCGCTTCCCCAGGCGATATCACGCATCAGAGCCAGCATTTCTTCGGTAATACGTCTGCTTTTAGGATTTTTCAGTCCGCTGGAGGCAATGGTCTCCTCCAGCTTATTGATGGTGACGGTGACAGGACAGGTGGGTTCGGGCATCTTTTCTCTCCCGTATGTGTTAATCTTTGAGGCCTTTGGTGTATATTTCTATATTTCATAAACCGCATTCAAATGGGCGGCGTCATTACCGCGGCACGGACCACTTGACCGGCGATTTTCTCAGGTCTGCGGCTCGGCGTCTTTTCGAAGCCCGATCTGTTTTTTTGAAGCACTCCGGACAGACATAATCGACCAGTTCCAAGCCCTTGGGTTTATAAGCTTTCTGGTTGATCAACTCCAGATATTTCGCCGGCGCAAACGGTGTCCCACAATGGTCACACCGTTCAAGCTTGAAACGCGCCAGCACCTGTCCCCAGGTGAAAATTTTGCGCTCGTCCCCGCGGTCCTCCACCCGGATAGCACCGGTGGGGCACACCTGGGCGCAGGACCCACATCCGATGCAATACTCCGACAACCGTTCAAAATCGGTGGTCACCTTACGCTTGGGGCCGCGGTTGACAAAGCAGAGCGCATAGGCGCCGATATCGTCCCGGCACACACGCACGCAACGCCCGCATAGGATGCAATCGTTGCTCTCGCCGGTAAGAAACCGGTTGGATGTCACGCCGTATTTTCCGGCCAATATACGCAGAGCAGGGGCATCCGGAGAACGCCCGAGAAGCAGTTCCAGCATCAGACGGCGATATTCATTAATCTGCTCCGTCTCTGTTTCCACTACCAGCCCCTCTTTAACCTCCTGGATACAGGAGACCCGGATACCTTTACGCAGGGATCCGCTGACTTCCACGATGCAAAGCCGGCAGGTTCCTTCAGGTTCCAGCGCCGGATGGTGGCATAGCGTGGGAATATAGATATCGGCCTCGGTGGCCGCTTCAAGAACCGTTGCCCCCTCCGGTGCCGTCACTGTCTTGCCGTTGATGGTTAAAGTGATCTCTGCTGCCATTTGGTTTTCCTTACCCTTTCAATACAGCCTTAAATTTGCATTTTTCATAGCAGACACGGCACTTCACGCACTTGTCCTGGTCGATGAAATGGACCTCTTTCTTCTCCCCAAAAATCGCACCGGCCGGACAATTTCGGGCGCACAGGGTGCATCCGGTACATTGTTCGGCATCGATGGTAAAGGTGGTCAGGGCTTTGCAGGCACCCGCCGGGCAGCGCTTTTCAAGAATATGGGCTTCGTACTCATCCCGAAAGTACTTGAGGGTGGAAAGCACCGGATTGGGCGCACTTTTACCCAATCCGCAAAGAGAGGTCGCTGAAATCATCCTGGAAAGCTCTTCCAGCATGTCGATATGATCCAGTGTCCCTTTGCCTTCAGTGATTTCAACCAGCAAACGGACCATCTGGGCAACGCCTTCCCGGCAGGGGGTACACTGACCGCACCCCTCGTCCTTGCAGAAGTCCAGGAAATATTTAGCCATGTCCACCATGCAGGTGTCTTCGTCCAGGACAATCATGCCGCCGGAACCCATCATGGAACCGGCTTCGTAAAGGGACTCATAATCCACCGACATATCCAGATGGCTGGCCGGGATGCACCCACCGGACGGCCCGCCGGTCTGGACCGCTTTGAACGCTTTGTCCTGGGGAATTCCCCCTCCAATGGAGTAGATGATATCCCTCAGGGGAATGCCCATGGGCACTTCCACCAGGCCGGTATTTTTAATCTTGCCTACCAATGAGAATATCTTGGTGCCCTTGCTGGTTTCGCTGCCGATACCGGCGTACCATTTGGCACCCTTGTCAATGATCAGCGGTACGTTGGCCCAGGTTTCCACGTTGTTGAGGTTACTCGGTTTTTGCCACAAACCGCGATCAGTTGTGTGCACGTACTTGGGACGGGGCTCACCGGCTTTGTCCTCGATGGAGGTCATCAGGGCCGTGGATTCACCGCAAACAAAAGCACCGGCGCCCAGCACCACCTTGATATCGAAACTGAAATCACTGCCGAAAATCTTCTTCCCCAGAAAATTGTGTTCCCGGGCCTGCGCCAGCGCCATACGCAACCGGTCCACGGCAAGGGGGTATTCGGCCCGTATATAAACGTAACCTTCAATGGATCCGATGGCATGGGCACCGATGATCATCCCTTCGATAACCGCATGGGGATCGCCCTCAATGATAGATCGATCCATGAAAGCCCCCGGGTCCCCTTCATCGGCGTTGCAAAGGACATATTTGATATCACCTTCAGCCCGCCGGCAGCTCTCCCATTTTACTCCAGTGGGGAACCCGCCGCCACCCCGGCCTTTCAAACCCGATTCTTTAATGGTGGTGATGATCTTTTCCGGATCCATTTTCAGGGCCTTACGGACCGCCTGATACCCGCCGGCCGCCATGTACTCATCGATGGATTCCGGGTCGATTCGTCCGCAGTGGGCCAGGACCAGTTTGTGCTGCTTGCTGTGAAACTCATGATAGTCCTGCTTTACCATCCATTTTTTTACAGGCTCACCACCGACAATATGTTCCGCGACGATCTTTTCCACTCTTTTAGGGGTGACGAACTGATAAGTGGTTGTCTGCCCATTCACCGCTACGTCCACCAGAACATCCTTGGCGCAAAAGCCGCGACACCCTACCTTGTGGGTCCGCGGCGTATATTCAGCCGAGAGTCCACTTTCCCCCAGGCAGGCCTTAAAAGCATCGATGACTTTGTAGCCTCCGGCGGCCACACCACCCGTGCCGGTACAAACACTGATGACAACTTGCTTGCTCTCTTTGGAATTCATATAATAGCCTTCAACTATGGATATCGTTGCATGTAACGAACGTAAGAAAAAAGAACGCCTGTAAACCCGCAATGACCACTATTCGGTGGACTCCTCTCGATATTCGTTTAATATTTTCCCAACCTGCTTAGGGGTTACCTGGCCATGGGTATCCTCGTTGATAACCACAGCCGGGGCCAGGCTGCAGGCCCCGATACAGCGCACCTCATTTAGGGAAAAAGAGAGATCGTCTGTGGTTTCACCCGCCCTAATATGCAGTTTGTCACCAATTTCGTTAATCACTCTTTCCGCACCGTTGACATGGCAGGCGGTTCCGAGACATACCGAAATCTCGTTTTTTCCTTTGGGGGTCAGGCTGAACCGATTGTAAAAATTAATAATGCTGTAAATCTGGGTGATGGGCACATCAATCTTTTTGGAAATATACCTCAGTTCGGCCTCGGGAAGGTAACGAAAATGATTCTGCACCTCATGCAGAATCCCAATGAGATTGCCGGTAGTATCCGGGAATTTCTCTAGAATTTTAGTAATGGTTTGAATATCCATGGCTTACGTTCCTTTTATCTGGTAAATCCTTACTTAAAACCGGACCTTAAAGAGTCAACATTCAATACGCGGCGTCGGCGAACCGGGTGGCGTGTCAAGCTGCCCAATACAGCTGTGCCCATCACGCACCCAGGTACCGCCGGCCGGATATTTTCGGTTTTCGATACGATTTACTCAAGGATCGCCGCACCCTTGGTAGATGCCATGGCCTTGGCGTAACGCACCCTTTTTGTGAGGGGCATTTTTTCAGTGAGATCAAAACTCAGGCAATGCGTTGTGCAGGTGGTGACACAGGCCGGCTTGAGGCCTTCATCAATACGGTCCATACAGTAGTCGCACTTTACCACCTTGCCAATCTCCGGGTTCCACTGGGGCGCCCCCCAGGGGCAGGCTGAAATACAGGTTTTGCAGCCCACACACAGCTTGTGGTCCACGAAAACAATCCCGTCCTTTTCCCGGCGCTGCATGGCACCGGTGGGACACGCGGCGACACACCAGGGGTTTTCGCAGTGAAAGCAGGGCATGAAAATGTAGGAAGCCCGGGGCTTGCCATCGACAAATTTGGGGCCGACTTCAACCACCTGGCAGAGTTTCGGCTGGGGTGGCAGCAATTTGTTGCTCTTGCATTGAATTTCACATGAATGGCACCCGATACATTTCTGCTGATCCTGTAACATAAAATATTTACTCATTATTAACCTCCAAAAATCGTCCGGCAATTTTACAGCGTTGCGATCGCGCCGTTTGAGAATGAACTTCAGACAAATTTGCTTAAACCGGTTTTACGGATACAAAAGTGTCGTGCAGCGCCGGACTTCCCCCGACTTTGTCGGTGAGGTTCTCCTGCAGCACGGCATCACTGAGACCCTTGCTGAATGAACGCTCCGCCGATTTGGCCTCATGGCCGAAACCGTGGAGCATGAACACCGCTTCCGGCTGGATCAGGTCGGTAACCTTGGCCCTGATTTCACCGGAACCCACTTTTGACGCAACCCGGACCATGGCACCGTCGCCAATACCCAGTTCGGCAGCCTTCTTATCATTGATCCACAGGGCATTTTCACCGCAAAGGTCATTCAGGTACGGGTTGTTCTGGGTGGACACATGGGTGTGGAGTGCGTTCCGGCCCACCACCAGCCGGAATTTGCCTTTTTTCGTTTTGGGGATGGGCTGATAAGCCGGGAATGATTCAAATCCGGCATCCTCCAGCAGGGAGGACTTGAACTCAATCTTGCCCGACGGCGTCTTGAGGGGCAGGCCATCTTTGCGGTCCCAGAAAATCGGGTTTTTCCCGTAAGCCACAAACCCTTTCTCCTCAAAATCCTCCATGGTAAATCCAGTCCCCTCCAGCTGCCAGTTTACCAGTTCGTCTATGTTTTCATAGGGGAAGAATTTCCCGGTGCCGATGCGATCGGCGATCTGTTTAAGAATCATCGCGCCATCCCGGGTATCGTAACGGGGCGTCACGGCCTGTTTCCTTAGAAACATCTGGGGTTTGAGACCATTCATCTGCTGAACGCAGTCGGTCCGTTCCAGGTAAGTGGATTCCGGCAGAATTACATCGGCATACCAGGCAATATCGCTGTAGTTGATATCGATGGCGACGATCAGGTCCAGTTCATCCAGAGCCTTTTTTGTCAAGTTTGTATCGGGTATGGACATCAGCGGATCGAATCGATAGGCGATCAGCGCTTTGATGGGATAGGGGTCCTGGCTCAGGATAGCCTGCGGAAGCATCTGGCCCACGCCGTGACCAGCATCGGGCAGGGGGAAATCCTTGGTACCCACCTTGTCGAACCGGGCCGCGTCGGTTTTCGGAAATCCTTTCTGTCCGACCAGTTTGCGTGCCGCTTTGCCGCCCTCTTCGCCGGGCCCTTTTTTGAAAAAGAGGCCGCCCGGCGTCTCGATGCTCCCCATCAGGGTATTCAAAATCAGGAAGGAACGCCGGACATATATCTCGTTCTGGTGGTTGGCGCCGCGATAGCCGTAATGAAAAATCACGTTGGGTTTGTCCTGGGACACTTCCCGGGCCAGTTCCACAATCGAATTGGCAGGGATACCGGTCTCTTGTTCCGCCCAGGCGGGGGTGAAATCGTTGACAAACTCCTGAAGTTCGTTCAACCCCAGGACCCATTGATTGACAAATTCAGCATCGTACAGACCCTCTTTTAAAATCACATGGATCAGGGCGTAATTCAGGGCCAGGTCGGTTCCCGGACGAATCATCCAGTAGCGATGAGCCTTGGTGGCGGTAACATTCACCCGCGGATCGATATACGTCATCCGGGCGCCATGCTCCAGCGCATACATCAGATTGTTGACCTCTTTGACAGATATCGATTCAAAAATGTTCCGACCATATAACACGATGTTTTTGGTCTTTTTGTAATGGATGCCGATCTGCCCGTCCGTATAACCGAAAAGTGACCGGCAGGCCGTGTTCACCGACCCCTTGCACAGGGCATCATGGGAAAAATAGTTCGGCGACTTTATGGCCTTTAAAAAGGTTTTGCTCACGTGGGTGGCAAGCTGGGCACGCTCCCCGAGAACAACACTGTGGCCGCCATGTTCATCTATGATTCCCTTGAGTTTGTCACCCACCATGTCAAGGGCTTCATCCCAGGAGGCTTTGCGCCAGTGGCCCGAGCCGCGTTCACCGACCCGTATCAGGGGCGATTTCAGGCGTTGATCGTCATTGAGCAAAGAAATACCTGCCGCGCCGCGGGGACAAAGGCTCCCCTCCATTCCGGCCACCTTGGGATTGCCTTCGATCCACTTGACCTGGCCATCTTTCACCTTGACCTTTATGGGGCACCGCACCGAACACATAAAACACAGGCTGTATACCTCTTTTTCCATGATACTCCTCCAGACGTTAATATTTAATAATCAGGATCTAAAGCTACATAAAAGAGTAAACCAACGATTATTCATAAGAAGATTTACTACAGCAATATTCATACCATTAATACAACATCCCCATACCATTGTCCCGACGCTATTTTATCCAATGAAAATAAACCATTTCCCAATATTAACCGCGCGGGCCACCGACACTTTCCCCGGAGCACACCTCGTTTTGTGCAAAATTTTTATTGCACCGCCACATTTTAATTGCATTCTTTATATCTTCTTAATTTCACGGGTTTTTTAGTGGCGATTGGCCCCTTCAAAACAACTGCCGGTTAATTCCGGCACCCCTGAAAAACTTTTCCAGATCACATCGCCCACTCCGCCCCCAGCACCTGTTCGTCCATATCCATCTGAATATATAGAGTTTATTTCTAAATTCTTAAGCGGCCGTTATTCGGGCCAGAGATAGTGAAACCGGTGGCATGCAGCTTGCTTAGAGTTTACCTTTTAAAGTTGTGCTCTCACAAAAAGGAAAATGCAAATGTTTACGATAGGACATTTACTGGAAATTGGCTCAACCGCTTACGCAAAGGCCGTCTACAGCATCCTGGTCGGGACCTTCGGGGCTATCATCCTGGTCGCCTTTTTCAATATGGTGGTGACCCCGTCTAACAGCATCAGGTTTTTGCCTGTGATTATCGCCTTCAATGCCGCCCTGACCGGCTACATGGTTCTCGAAAAAACAAGATCGTTTTTTCGGCACAAATGGTTCGTAGCCGTCATTGCCGGTATAGCCGTAACCCTGCTGGCCTTTATTGCCCTCAACACATTTTTCCTGCACCTCACCGGCCTTTTTTTAATCAGCCTGACCCAGCTGCTGATCATGCTGGCCATCGGTACCGGGGCCAGCTGGTTCGGCGGTGTCCTGGCCATTAACTATCTGGACTTGAACTAAGGACTCAAACAATAGCGTATTCCATATTATTAACCATTTTAGGAGGAAAATGATGAAGAAAAGTACGTTTTTATTGACAACGGTTTTGGTGTTGCTGGCCTTTTCCGCGACTGGCGTGTTTGCCAACACGGCCAATGTGTCTGCGACCAGCTACAAGGCCGGCGATGTAGTCACCATTGAAGGCACCATCACTCCCGGGCAGGATCTGTACATCGCCATCGCCCAGCAGAAGATGTTTGCATCCAGCGATACAGACGGCGCCCATGAAAAGAAAAGATTAAAAAAAGATGCCAAGAAGGCGAAATTCAACCTGGATACCAAAATTCCGCCGCTTTACTACATGGTCACCAACAACCCGGAGGCTTTCGGCAAAATCGGTAAAAAGAAATTCGGCGGACCGTCGGTTCTCCTGGGAAAAGGCAACGGCATCTTCTCCACCACGATGTTCTACCTGAAAAGTAAATTCAATGACATTGATCCGGCCGCCAGAGCCGTACTCGGCCCCATCCAGACCGAAGACCAGTGGAATTTCTTCCGCTATGCCCATCAGGGGAGCTACGGTATCAACACCATCGTAAAAGAGGGCAGCCGGGTAGGCAAAGTGGTCATCTTTGCACGCAGTGTCATCACTGACCACGCTGCCAGCAGCAACTACTGGGACAAGGGGACATCGGTCAAGCTGGACAAAGCCACCGGTAAATACACGGTCTCTTTTAAAAGTTTCCGTCACACACCACCGGACACCGAGTTTGACGTCTATGTCAACGGCACCAAAAGCGGCACGTACAACGTAGAAGGCAACGGCTACTGGCTGGGCAAGGGATTTCGCTATATGAATCCTTTGTGGATCGTTATCGGCGCTATCCTGGTCGGCACCTATTTCTCCATGATCGGCGCAGCCGGCGGCATGCTCATGGCCGCCTTCCAGGTGCTGGTGGTCAACACCATGGGGCCGGTGGGTATCAACGCCGCCAACGTCCTGAAACCTTCAAACATGGCGCTGACCCTGTTTTCACCCCTGGGATCCTTTTATCGATACGCGGTGGTTGAAAAACGGGTCGCCTGGCCGGTGGGCATCTCCTTTGGCGTCGGTATTTTTATCGGCTCCATCTGGCTGGGCAAATACGTCTCGGCCTATCTGCCCATGAAAGCCTACAAGGAGTGGCTGGCTGTTCTGGTGGTCATTATGGGTGTCAAGACCCTGATGGAGATGCGTCCGGCGGCCATGGCCAAACGGAAAAACATCAAGGCCATGACCAAAAAATTCAACGACGAGGTTGCGGCAGCCAAGGCTGAAGGCCGCAGCGCCCAGATGGGCAGCATCGAACCGGTCAAGACCGGTCTGACCGATTACCGGTTCAAGTTCTGGGGGGAAGAGTTCACCATCAACCCCCTGCTTTTTGCCATTCTCGGCCTTGGTATCGGCGTGGTTTCAAGGGCCTTCGGTATCGGCGGAGGCTTTTTGCTGGTGCCGGCCATGACCACCCTGGGCGCCCTGCCCATGTATGTGGCTGTCCCGATCTCCCTGATCGGCACCTGCTTTTCGAGTGTGGGCGCCTTTTTGGGCTACCTCATGGTGGGGTACCTGCCTGACATGACTCTTGCGGTTTCAATTATCATCGGCGGATTTGCCGGCGGCATGCTGGGCAGCCGGGCCCAGAAGCTGTTCAGTGAAAAAACCCTGAAGATTGTTCTGGCCGTGACCCTGTTCTTCCTGTTCTTCCGGTTCTTCAAGATCGAAATCTGGATCTAACCGGTAAACTGTGTTAAAAAAGGGGGAAAGTGCATCTCGCTTTCCCCCTTTTTCATTTAGCATATAGATACTATGGATGAGTTTTTAGATACCCTCTGGTTTACAATCCTGGCCGGGATCAATGCTGTCGTCGATCTGGCCAACTGGGTACTGGCACCGCTGAATTTCATGGGGCCGGCCGCTATCATTTTTCTAATCGTTCTGATGCTGGTGACGCTCACTAAAATCCTTTCCCGATCTTACACGACCAAACGTTACCAGGAGCTAAAAAAGAATTATGAGCACTGGTTCGAACTGCGCCGGGAGGCGCTCGCCGGCGAAGACCGCGAAAAGGGCAAGACCCTGGCAAAAAATATTGACCTGGCCGAGTTGAACAAAGCCTACTACGACTATTTCTTTGAAGGTTTTCTAAAAAATATGCTGACGACCATTTTGCCGCTTTTACTTGCCGCCGCCTATGTCGCAAAGGCGTACAAGCCCGAAAACCTATTGAAAACATTTGGTCAACCCCACATCTTCAGGTTTGCGGATACCAGCGGCAAACCAGTGGTTGTCAGTGCTTTTTTCTGGTTTGTGATATCCCTGCTGCTGGTCCATATTCTCTGGTTTGTCGGCAGCCGGGTTTATCAGCGGTATCGCAAGTAAAGTATCCTGGTCCTGAGGACCAGAAATTATAGGCTGACTTTAATATGACCCCGGTTCTCTTGTATGGTATCATTTTTTTCTCCTCTTTGATCCTGACGATGGTCGGGCTGGGCGGCGGACTGATTTTTTCGCCGCTTTTCGTTCTCCTGGGGTACCCCCTGACAACCGCCGTCTCCGTGTCTCTTTTCCTGAACGGCATTGCCGCCCTTTCCGCTTCCATTACCTATTTTCGAAAGAAAATGGTCGACGTGCAGACCGGGCTGCCGCTGATTGTTGCATCCACCCTGGCCGCACCGCTGGGCGCCCTGCTGACGACTCGCATTGACGTCCGGCTCTTCAGCGCGGTTTTAGCCCTGGTGATTATCCTGGCTGCCTTACGCATGCTCTTTTCAAAAAAAATCACAGCCCCGGAAACCGCACCGATTAATTCCACCCGCCGGGTCATCGGAGGCGGTGCTATCGGCCTGCTTATCGGTGTCATGGCCGGTCTGCTCGGAATCGGCGGCGGCGTTTTTATTGTGCCCCTTTTGATATACGTCCTCAAGATCCCCACCAAGATTGCCGCCGCGACCTCAATGTTTATCGTGGTTTTCTCTTCTTTCAGCGGATTTATTGCCCATATCAGTCTGGCTGCCACGGACTGGAATTTCATTTTGGTGGCCGCAATCTTTTCATTTGCCGGCGGACAGTTGGGGGCTCGGATTATGGCTGAGAGGTTAAAAGGCAGAACCGTGCGGATCATTTTTGGGGTTGTTCTGCTGGTGTTTTCTGTTAAACTGATACAAAAAGCCTGCATGTAACCAGTGTCCATCCATGATTGGAAATCATGGATGGAAGGTGTTAGCTTTTAGCCATCAGCTTTTAGATAAAACTGTTAAAATACAGTGTATTACCTAATTGCTAACCGCTAAGAGCTAATAGCGCCATCCTGAAATCTTTGATTTACGGATTGATTATGAAATCCCGGCGTTTTCGATATCCTGCCATCGCAGCCCTTGTCATAGGTCTGCTTTGCATAACCGCCCCGGCCCTGGCAACCCAGACCCATGGCGAGCCTGAAGGTCTGTATGTGCACCAGATGGCTCACCTGGCTTTCATTATCTCCATGGGCATCCTGGAGTTCTGGCTGCGGCAGCGCAACCTTATCCAGGAACCGGGCTGGAAATACATTCAACTGGCGGCGGTCCTTTTCATCCTGTGGAACGCCAATGCCTTTGCGGTTCATTTCATGGACGAACACATTAACCTTTTACGGGTAAGTGCGATTGACCAATGGCATATAAAAATTATGGTGGCCGACGGCAGCAAAGGCATGGCGATATTGTACTACATCCTGAAACTCGACCATCTGCTGTGCGTACCGGCGATGATCTGCCTCTACCTTGGATTAAAATCGCTGCTGAAAGATACCGAAAATAAAAGAGAGCCATTTAGCTCGCCATGACAGTTTCTTTCTTTCCGATATTTCTGGTAGACTTTACCGGTTCGATCCTGATGATCATCTTTTCACTTCTCTGTCTGCGCATTGTAAACACGCTGAGAAATAGAGATCGCAACAACCTCATCTGGACTTACCTGCTGTGGGTCTGCATCGGCCTGGCCTGCTTTGCGGTCTCCCGGTCCGCGGGGCATATCCTGAAAAACATATTGCTGCTGTCCGGCCACAAGGAAATCTGGTCGCTGATCCGCCCTTTCAGCGGCGCCGTCAACACCCTGACGTTTATTGTCGTGGCAGCGATCACCCTCTTTTTTGAACGAATCTGGAAAATCTACCAGTTGATTCTAAAGGATCGCCAGGCGATTCAATCCGCCCACGGGGAACTGCTTTTTCTGAACCAGAATCTCGAGCAGATTATCGATGAGCGCACCATGGCCCTGAAGACATCTGAATTTAAATACCGCCAGATTTTTGAAGTTTCAAAAGATATGATCCTGGTGACCACCCCGGACGGATTGATCCTGGACCTGAACCCCGCCGGGCTCAAGCTGCTGGGCCTGGATGATGAACCGGACCGGCCGGCCGGCCGGTCCGTACAGGAATTTTTAGAAAACCGGGATGAGTGGCAGAAAATTGAAGCCGCGATTAGTGCCGACGGATTCATATCAAGCGTTGAAATCAATTTCCAAACAGAGGAAGGCCTGACAAAAAGAGCCCTGCTCAGCGGTACGCTCGCCAAGGGTGAAACTGAAGAAGATACCATCCACCTGCTTGTCAAGGATATCGAGCAAAGGCTGCTTATGGAGGCCCAGATGGCCCAGGCGGACAAGCTCGCCTCCATAGGAGAGCTCTCTTCCGGAGTCGCCCATGAAATCAACAACCCCCTGGGAGTTATCCTGGGTTACACCCAGCTGCTTTTGCGGGAAGAGCAGGCGGATTCGCCCCGCTATCCCGATTTCAAGATTATCGAAAAGCATGCCCGCTCCTGTAAAACAATTGTGGAGGACCTGCTGAGTTTTGCGCGGACATCCAAACCCAAAAGGGAAACAATCGATATCCACACGGTCATCGATGAGGTCATAGATTTCGTGCAGCCCCATACCGGCCTCGAAAAAATTAACATTGAAAAACGGTATGACCTGAAATTGCACCCCCTGGTCCTTGATCAAAAGAAGATAAAACAGGTTATCATGAACCTGGTCATGAATGCCCGCCACGCCATTGGGAAGGCCGGGACCCTGACGGTCGCTACCCGCCTGGATGCCGCGTCAGGAAACACGTGTATCAGTGTGAAAGACACCGGTTACGGTATAGAGAAGAAAAACCTGTCACGCATTTTTGATCCGTTCTTCACCACCAAACCCACCGGTGAAGGCACCGGCCTTGGCCTGTCGGTCAGCTACGGGATCATTAAAAGCCACGGGGGCGATATTACCGTAACCAGTGAGCCGGAAAAGGGCTCGGAATTTGTTGTTTCCATTCCAGCGGCACCCTGACAATCTTGGCCGGGTGCAGGATCGTACAGCAGAGGGATATATGCCTACAACTATACTGATCGTGGATGATGAGCAGGATATGCTCGCCCTTTTAAAGCGCAGTCTCGAACCGGAACTGGGCTGTGTCATAGAGACCGCTTCCTCCGGTGAAGCGGCCTTGAAGAAATTCTCAGACGGCCGCTTCGACATCGTCCTGGCAGATATCAAGATGCCGGGAATGAACGGCCTGGAACTGCTCGAGCTGATCAGGCGCGATAAAAACGATCAGACGGTCATCATGATGACCGCCTTCGGCCATATAGACATGGCTGTAAAGGCGATGAAAAGCGGCGCTTACGATTTTATTACCAAACCCTTTGAACACGACGCCCTCGTTGTCAGGCTGGAAAAAGCCCTTGAGCGCACGCGCCTGCTAAAAGAGAACATCCGGCTTCACACCCAATGCCTGGAAACGGAACCGTTCCATAACCTGGTCGGCAACTGCCGGGCCATGCAACGCATTTACGAAACTATCCGGACGGTTTCCAAAACTGATCTGACTATCCTGATTACCGGTGAATCCGGCACGGGTAAAGATGCCACTGCCCGGGCAATCCACGACTTGAGCAAGCGGAAAACTCAGCCGTATGTGGCTGTCAATTGCCCGACAATCCCCGAGAACATCCTGGAAAGTGAGCTGTTCGGATTTAAAAAGGGGGCCTTTACCCACGCCACCAGCAATAAAGCCGGTCTCTTTCAGGAGGCCCACCAGGGCACCATTTTTCTGGATGAAATCGGTGACATCAATCCGGCCATTCAGGCAAAGCTGCTACGGGTCATCCAGGAAAAAGAGTTCAAACCGCTGGGCGACACCAAATCCGTCCGGGTTGATGTCCGCATCATCGCCTCCACGAACCAGGACCTGGAAGATAAGATTGCCAGAAGAGAATTCCGGGAAGACCTGTTCTACCGGCTGAACGTCCTGCCGATCGAACTACCGCCCCTGCGAAAACGCCGTGAAGATATCCCCCTGATCGCCAACCACCTGCTTGTCAAGCATTGTGCCAAACTTGACCGGCCGTTGAAACAACTCTCCCCGCAGCTTCTGGACGCTTTTATGGAAAATCCATGGAAGGGCAACGTCCGGGAACTGGAAAACAGTGTGATTCAGGGCATCATGTTTTCCACCGGAGATGTTATAGCACCCGCGGATATCGGCCTGCAGGGAACCCGGCCGCGGCCGGCGATTCAGGCCCGGGGGCTTTTTAATCAGCCATATAAAAAGGCCAAGGAAGAAACCCTGAATCACTTTAACGTCTCCTTCATCGGAAACCTGCTCAAACGTCACGGGGGCAATGTAACCCGGGCCGCCAAAGAATGCGGCCTCGAACGGCAGGCCCTGCAACAGATTATGCGGCGCTATGACATCAAGGCGGACAAATTCAGATCATCGTAAATAGTGCCTTAAAGCTTGACCTGGCCAAGTTCTTGGCCTACACATTTATAATGTGAAAACAGCAAATATCGGCCAACTAAAAGATAATCTCAGCAAGTTTCTCAGCTTCGTAGAAGAGGGTGAAGCGATTACCATATGCAGTTGCGTAAACAACCTATTTAGGCTGCAAGGCAGCCACGGGACAAATATCGATGCAGGTACTGCAGGTATCGCACGCCAGGCCAACTGAACCGGGGACGCCATAAAAACTGATAACGGTATCAAAACCCCTTTTCGCAA
Source organism: uncultured Desulfobacterales bacterium (assembly GCA_964636125.1). GTDB lineage: Bacteria > Desulfobacterota > Desulfobacteria > Desulfobacterales > CAJINA01 > CAJINA01. Next base: position 46,035 of record CAZWPX010000042.1, read on the forward strand.
AAGCCAGCATGGCACTGCCGTTGGCAGACCGGCAGACCTGGATGCATTTCCCGCACAGCACGCAGCGATTGGGATAATGGATCAGATGGGGGTGCGTGTTGTCAACACCCGGCTGCTTGAGATGCAGATCCAGATTTTTAGGCTTCAGACCAACGTTCAAGAATTTTGACAGCTCCTGTAAAACGCAGTTTTTATTGGCGGGGCAGTTTTTACAGTCCACAGCGTGCACGGAGAGTAGCAGGCGCAATCCGGTCTTCTGGAGACGCCTCACCGCCGGGGTATCTGTCCTTACTATCATTTGGTCCGAAACTTTAACGGTGCAGGACGCAACCGGATTCTTCACGCCCTCGACTTCAACAAAACAGAGTCGGCAGGAGGCCTGGGGCTCTGTCATCTCCTCCATGAAGCAGAGGTTCGGAATGTAGATATCGTTTTCAAGACAGGCCTGGAGTACGGACAGATCTTCATTTACTGCCAACTCTCTGCCGTCCACTATAAGGGTAACCGTCATGTCAGGTCCTATACTAAAAGTTTAAGGGCTTGAACATTCAATGTTGAATGTTGAACGTTCTGGCTTTTTATTCTTTCTTCGGGTCATCCGGTCGTTCAATAATCGGGGCCAGCCCGGGTGGTGACACTTTCCGCACGGCATCATATTCCGGTGGGCAGGCGACCATGCACTCACCACATTTGACACACAGGGTCTGGTCTACGCCCTTCTTGCGGGTGCTGGTAGTGAAGACCGCCTCGGTAGGGCAGACGCCCACGCAGGCGTCGCAGCCCCGGGCACAGGTATCCAGGTCAATGTAGTAGGTCATCAGCGGGCGGCACATCATGCCGGGACACCTTTTCTCAGCGATGTGGGCCTGGTAGTCTTCCGGAAAATACTTTAGCGATGTCAGTACAGGGTTGGCTGCGGTCTTGCCCAGCCCGCACAAAGACCCTGCTTTGATATCCGCACTCAGCTCCTGCAGCTGCTCAATGTCGCCCTCACGGCCATCGCCTTTGGTGATGCGCTCCAGGATATCCAGCAGGTGGCGGGTCCCGATCCGGCAGAAGGTACATTTTCCGCAGGACTCTTTCTGTATGAAATCAAGGAAATACCGGGAGACATCCACCACACAGCTATCTTCGTCCATGACCACGATACCACCGGATCCCATCATGGCCCCGGCGGCGGTTAAAGAATCAAAATCGATGGGCGTGTCCAGCAGGGCTTCGGGCAGACATCCACCGGAAGGGCCGCCTATCTGGACAGCTCTAAATGTTTTCTGGTTCGGAATCCCGCCACAGATATCAAAGATCAGGGTCCGCAGGGTCACGCCCATGGGAATCTCCACCAGGCCGGGATGCACCACATCCCCCACCACTGAAAAAATTGCAGTACCGGGGCTGCCGGCGGTACCGATACCCCGGAACCAGTCGGCGCCCTTTTCAATAATCGGCGGAACCGATGCCAGGGTCTTAACGTTGTTGATGACCGTCGGCTGCCCGAAAAGTCCTTTTTCCACCGGGTAGGGCGGCCGCTGCACGGGCATGCCCCGGTACCCTTCCAGGGACTGGATCAGACCGGTCTCCTCGCCGCAGACAAAAGCGCCGGACCCCTGAAAAATTTCGATTTCGAAATCAAATGGACTGTCTAGAATCCCGGCGCCTAAGAGCCCGTAAGCCCGGGCCTGCTCAAGGGCGGTCTGTAGTGTTTTGACCGCCAGGGGATATTCAGACCGAACGTACACAATGGCCCGGCGGGCGCCCACGGCATATGCGCAGATCGCCAGCCCCTCAAGCACCTGGTGGGGGTTGCTTTCCAAAATCGTCCGGTCCATATAGGCACCGGGATCGCCTTCATCGGCGTTGCATATGACTATCTTTTCGGCAGTATCAATTGCCGCGGCCAGGGCCCACTTGGTGCCGGTGGAAAAACCGGCTCCGCCCCGGCCCCGCAACCCGGAGGCCTTTATCTCCGTGACAATCCTGTGCGGCTCCATGCCCAGAGTTTGAACCAGGGCACCGTACCCACCTTCCGCGAGGTATTCATCAATGCTTTCAGGATCAATCCGGCCGCACTTTTCCATCACAATCCGGTTTTCCTGATTAAATCGGGAAAACTCCATTACCGTGGGGATCATTTCGTTCTCCACGGTGGCGCCGAAAACATGTTCAAAGCGAGGATCCCCCCCCTCGAGAAAAAGCTTCACCAGCATCCGGGCTTTGCCCGGGGAGACCTCGTGGTAGAAAATCGGCGGGAAACCCGAAGCCGGGTGATCAATGATGACCACCGGCTCGGCATAACAATGACCTACACAGCCGGTTGCATGTATCACAGCGTCAATACCCCGTTCGGCCAGGGCCTCTTCAAACGCCAACCGGGTATCCAGGGCACCGGAAGCAATCCCACAGGTGGCCATGCCGATGTGGATTTTCGGGACCGGCAATTCTTCGAAGGCCGCCCGTTTATCTTCCGCCGCCTGCCGGATCGCGCTATAGCGACTCTCCACCGAAGTGTTGTCAGGATTCATTTTTCTGTCTTTCTCTTTCCGCCATCTCTTTTTCCACTGCAATGCGCGTAAAAAGGCCTTCAACCTTGCTGGGGGCCATATGGCCGTGAATAGTTTCGCCGATCATGGCCACCGGTGCCAGGGCACAGCACCCGACACAGGCCACCCGCTCAACCGAAAATTCCCTGTCCGGGGTAGTCTCCCCTTCTTTTATGTCCAGCTTTCTCTCGACGTTTTCCAGGATGATCTCTCCGCCTTTCACATGGCAGGCTGTGCCCAGACAGATCTTGAACGGGTATTTGCCCGGGGGTGTAAAGCGAAACTGGTTGTAGAAGGTAGCAACCCCGAAAACTTCCGCTGCGGAGATCTCGAGATGATCGGCGACGATGCGCAGAGCCTCGGTCGGCAGATAGGCGATTTCCTTCTGGATCATCTGGAGGATGGGAATCAGGTGGCTTCGTTCCTTTGTATACGCAACCAGCTGCTGTGGCAAATCGGCCACAAAGCCCGCTTCGGCTGCGATCAAATCCTTATCCATAAGAGTTGACTGCCTCAGTTTGTTGTGCAAAGTGGTTTAAAAACCACTTCCGGTAATCAGAACCTATCTCATAAAACGGATTTTGGTTGAAAATCAAGGCGGCCGCGAATATCAAACCAGAGGAATACTCCAGTATTTTGAGGATTTGATATGAGCGCCAAACGCCGAGTT
>CAZWPX010000043.1:0-49070 GCA_964636125.1 uncultured Desulfobacterales bacterium
TTTTCCAATTATTTCAAAAAGATATACACTTTAGACTTTTTACGAGAGCATCAAACTTTAGTTCACTTAGGGCACTTGCAGCAGCCTGCAGGGCATAGCCAATTTTTTCTGCCCCCCGCGAAGCGGGGCAGGAATGGCCACTATTCAGTTTGTAAAAAACCGGCTCTCAATAAAATCCGCAATCGCCGCAACTGCATCCAGTTCGAACTCCGGCAGGGCGCACGCCATCTTAGTATCCGTCACCAGGGCAATCAAATTGGGATCATCAAGACACACCGGACGGTCCCCGGCCGATTTTCTGAAGATCTCGATTTTGGGGAAGCGGCAACCTTTGAACCCTTCCACCAGAATGATATCCCGGTCATCCAGATACGGCAATGCCGCCGCCAGGGTGTCTTCCGGGCTGTTTTTTACAATGGCGATCCGTCGGGGTGAAACAGCCACCACCGTGTCTGCGCCGGCCGCCTGGTGACGCCAGGTGTCTTTGCCCTCCTGGTCCAGGTCAAAGCCGTGGTGGGTATGTTTCACGGTTCCCACCGTGTGTCCTCTCTGCTTAAGGACCGGAATCAATTTTTCAATCAGGGTCGTCTTGCCCGAATCTGAATTTCCGACAATGGCAACAAGTGCTGGCATAGCGTATCTTCACTCTCTTTTCTATCCGGTTTTAAGCGCTTCACCGGGTCTGTCCCGATGGCCGCCTGCAAGGCAAAGTACGCCCGGTGATTGTGGTTGTCAAGCCATGGTGCGGCAAAGCCGCAACTGTGCTTTCCGGGGCACAGCGTTCGCGGTGTACATGAAACCATTGACAGCCATGCCAGATGGCTTATGATGACCTGTCTGGACTGCACTTGCAAGGATAACCCAGACAGGTATTGGAGTTTGTATGTCGGAGATATTGAATGTAAAAAACCTGACCTGTCACTTTGGCGATATCATGGCTGTGGACGGGGTAAGTTTCCAGGTGTCCGCCGGGACCTGCTTTGGCCTGCTGGGGCCCAATGGCGCCGGGAAAACCACGACCATAGAAATGATCGAAGATATCATTGAACCGACGGCCGGTGAGATCCTCTACAAGGGCAAACCCCGCAGTGCTTCTTTCCGGGAGGAAGTCGGCATCCAGTTCCAGCACACGGCCCTGCTGGGTTTTTTGACCGTCCGGGAAACCCTGGACACCTTTTCCGATCTTTACGCACGCCCCCACAATCTCGACGACCTGGTTCGGATGTGCCAGCTGGCAGATATTGAGCAGCGCTACAACGACAAGCTTTCCGGCGGCCAGCGCCAGAGGCTGCTGCTGGCTGCGGCCCTTGTGAACCAGCCGGAACTGATATTCCTGGATGAGCCCTCCACCGGTCTTGACCCGCACGCCCGCCATGGATTGTGGAAACTGGTGGAACAGATCAAAGCACAGGGTAAAACGATTATCCTGACAACCCACTACATGGAAGAAGCCGCCCGCCTGTGTGACCAGATCGCCATCATGGACTATGGGAAGATTATAGCTCGGGGGGCACCCGATGCCCTCATCTTGCGCCATTGCAAAGGCGCATCGCTGACCCTGCCCCGGGCAGCCGTCAACGCGTTCCAGTCAGAACTGATGGGAAGCAGCCGGGAGATTGGCGAGCAGGTTGAGTTTTTCCCCGAAGATACCAACGCCTGCCTGGCCGAACTGATCTCGCGGGGAGTGGATCTCGGGAAAATGTCGATTCGCACCCCCAACCTGGAGGATGTTTTCTTAACACTGACCGGTCGCCAGTTGAGAGATTGAGGCTCCCATGAATATAAAAAGATTTTGGGCCATGTTCAAAGCCCGCAACCGCGAATTTTTCAGAGACAGGTCCGCATTCGGATGGAACTTTCTATTTCCTTTCCTGCTGGTGGCCGGATTCGGGATTATTTTCAACGGCCGGGTCTATACAGATCACAAAATTGGGGTTTTTCCGGTGGCCTCAACGCGTGCCGCCTTTACGGAAACTGAACTCCCGCCACGGTTCAAGAATCTTGCGCAGGTTGAATTTATCGGGATTCAATCACTTGAAGCCGGCCTCGCCAAGCTGCGCCACCACAAGATCGATTTTCTGATAGAGCTGGGCCCGGAACCCTATCGATACTGGGTAAATGAGAGTTCGCCCAAAGGCTATATTCTCGAAAAACTGTTCGAAGGCAGCCTGGCCGCCCCGGTTTCGCCGGATGTGGCCCGCAAAATCCAGGTGGACAGCCATGAAATACGCTACATTGACTGGCTTTTCCCCGGTATTCTGGGCATGAACATGATGTTCAGCGCATTGTGGGGCGTCGGCTATGTGGTGGTTCGCTACCGCAAAAACGGTGTCTTAAAACGCCTCAAGGCGACCCCCCTTACGGCCCTCGAATATCTCAGCGCCCAGATGCTCTCGCGGATTTTCCTGTTGATGTTTACCCTGGCCGTCGTCTGGACAGGCTGCCACCTGATTTTTTCATTTTCCATGGCCGGCTCATACTTTCTCCTGGCCCTGGTCTTTTTGCTGGGGAGCCTGAGCCTGACATCAATGGGGTTGATACTGGCGTCCAGGGGCACCAGCGAGGAACTGACCACCGGAATTTTAAATTTTATCTCCTGGCCCATGATGTTTCTCTCCGAAGTCTGGTTTTCAATTGAAGGGGCGCCCCACTGGGTCAAATTGATTTCCCAGGCCTTCCCCCTGACCCACCTGCTGGTGGCGGCCCGCAAGATTATGAGCGGTGGCGCCGGCTTTATGGATGTCCTGCCGGAAGTGGCCATCCTTGCCAGCATGAGCCTGATATTTCTAACCATCGGGGCCTGTCTTTTTTCGTGGACCCGTTAGAAAACCTTCCCGCAGAGTCAATTCCAGGCCTGCGGACAGCATTAAAATAGTCTGTAAGAGCACAGTAATCGTTTGCACCGGCCGCAGAGAAGTGTTAAAAATGGTGAATGTGCCGGTGGAAAAACCTGAATTCTAAATGAGGATCAGCATGCATGGCCCAGATTCTAATCATTGACGATGACGACATCATCAGGAGAATGCTCCGCCTCATGCTCACCAAGGCGGGCTATACCGTTTTGGATGCAGCCAATGGCAAAGAGGGGCTTGAGCTGTTCCGGAACAATGACGTTGACCTGGTGCTCACTGATCTCATCATGCCCGAAAAAGAGGGCATTGAAATGATCGTGGAATTGAGAAGCGACTTCCCCGATGTAAAAATAATCGCCATGTCGGGGGGTGCCCAGATGGGTCCCGAAGGCTATCTGCAGATGGCAGACGCACTCGGCGCACAGCAAACACTGAAAAAGCCCATTGCCCGCCAAGACCTCCTGAATGCCATTGAACAATTATTGGAGTAAACCCGTATGATAAAAGTCAATGAAATCATGGCCCGGAATGTTATCACGGTCACCCCGGAGATGGAAATCTCGGAGGCCGCCAAGGTTCTGCTGGACAATCACATCAATGGGGCCCCGGTCGTCGACAGCCAGGGACGCCTGCTGGGCATCCTGTGCCAGAGCGACCTGATAGCCCAACAGAAAAAGCTGCCGCTGCCGTCTCTTTTCACTTTCCTGGACAGTCTGATCCCGTTGTCATCCGCAAAACAGATGGAAAAAGAAGTGCAAAAAATTGCGGCCCTCACGGTTGCACAGGCCATGAGCCGCAACCCGGTTACGGTCAAACCGGGCACGGGGATTGAAGCAGTGGCCGGACTGATGGTGGACAACAGTTTTCACACCCTGCCGGTGGTAATAGAGGGTAAGCTGGTGGGCATTGTGGGCAAAGAAGATGTCCTGCGAACCATCATCTCACCCGGGATTCAATCCTAAACGCGTACGTCAGGAAGACCCTGCGTACGGTTTCCCTGACGAATACTTTTACCAAACGCCAACCACCACAGGTATGCGACTATGAAATTAGGCATCATCGGCCTGCCAAGATCAGGCAAATCAACCATATTCGATGCACTGACCCAGAGCACCGCGTCGGCGGGCAGCCGGGCCGAAGATCGTATTGGCACCATACGGGTCCCCGACAGCCGGATTGATCTCCTCAGTGATATGTATCAGCCGAAAAAAACCATCTACGCCCAGGTTGAGTATTTTCTGCCCGGTATCAAAGGCGGTACGGATAATCGCGATCAGAGCACCTGGACACCGGTGCGTGATGCGGATGCCCTTATCCACGTAGTCCGCAATTTCAGCGGCTATGGGTTCGAGGACCCTGCACCGGCCGAAGACTTCAGCGGCCTCGACCAGGATTTGATTCTCACCGACCAGGTTTCGGTTGAAAAAAGACTGGAAAGACTGGTGCTGGAGAAAAAGCGGGGCCGCAGCATCCACCCCGAGGAGCCCGGTCTGCTCGAAAAATGTCTTGAAGCCCTGGAATCCGAGCAGCCCCTGCGGTCTCGGCCTGAAATCGCCGTTTCCCCGCTTCTGCGGGGATTCGCCTTCCTGTCAGCCAAGCCGAAGCTGGTCCTGTTTAACAATACCGATGAAGATGATCAGCCGCCGGCCCTGGCCCCGGTATTTGACGGTGAGGAAACCATGGTCATCCGGGCCAAACTTGAACAGGAACTGGGCCAGATGTCACCAGACGAGGCCGCCGAGTTTCTGGTAGAATTCAATGTAAAGGCCTCGGCCATGGACCGCGTCATCAAGCGGTCATACGCCCTCCAGGGCCTCATCTCTTTTTTCACGGTGGGCGAGGACGAGGTCCGGGCCTGGACGATCCGCGCCGGTACACCGGCTGTTGATGCGGCCGATGTCATTCACTCCGACATCAAAAAGGGCTTTATCCGCGCCGAAGTCGTCTCTTATACGGATCTGATGGCGGCCGGTTCCCACCCAGAGGCCAGAAAGAAGGGGGCGGTGCGGCTGGAAGGCAAGACCTACATCGTCCAGGATGGGGACATCATCAATTTCCGGTTTAATGTATAACCGGATATACGCAATTACGTAAAGTTGCTTCTGCGATCCAGTCTTATTATGGCCCTGAACCCATCTGGACTTCTTCTATCAAAACCGTTTCTTCTGTCAACACCACTTCTGCGATTGTGGCCTGATCTTCGATCAGGGATGTCTATTGGAGATAAGAACTGTCTTCTGTCAAATCTTGAGCGTCTATCGCCTGTTTCAAGAATTTTCCTTCTTACACCTTATGGATGGGCACTAAGTAAAAGGCCAGAGGATTTCAGGTATGTTACCAACCCCAATCTTTTTAAATACATATCAGTTTTTTGTGATATGCTCAAAAACGCACTCCGCTCCAATTAAAGATAACATTTTTAAATCACAATGATTTTGTGCTACATGATATATTATTGATCTGGCAAGATACCTTTAGTGAGGGCGACTTTTTCCGCTACGCAACATATTGCGTTTCATTTTCCGTCACGGTTCAGTTACTTGTTTTTCACTGTTGATTCCGGAATGGATTAGTGACCGGGTTCTATCCTTATTTGATAAAGGGCAGTTTCTCAGGCGTTACCTTGGTTAGATCAAATACGAAGAACGCTTGGCAATCCGGTAATACTGGCTATGATCGCATCCGGATGCTCCCCCTGGAGGGACTCAAAATCATCAAAACCGGTGAGGACGCCGATGGTCTTTGTCCCGGCCGCCTTGCCCGCTTTGATATCGACCCGTGTGTCTCCCACGTAAACACTCTCCTCCGGAGCGATCCCCAGCCGTTTAAGACACTCTATCAAGGGATCGGCGGCGGGCTTCCTCCGGGTGGTATCATCCGATGTAATGATTTCATCAAAGAAGTGATGAATACCGGCGTCTACCAGCGGAACTATCTTGGGAGGCAGGCTCTTTTGCGGTGTTGACGTCACTATCGCGATAGTGAGGCCGCTTTTAGCAACTCGCGTCAGGATATCCGCGGTGCCCGGAATCAATTCCACCGCATCCGAAAACATGTGGGGAGATATTTCCTCGACGACTTTCCAGGCCGTTTCAACCAGATCCGTGTTCGCAGTATCAATTTCTTCCGGAAAAACCTTCTGCCAATCAAAGTCTTCGTTTTCTGCAGCGTCTCTTAACCGGGCCATTGAAACCGGCGGCAAGCCCAGTCGATCAAGCGTGGCATCTACTATTCGATGGTAAATGCCAACCGAGTCAATGATCGTTCCGTCAAGGTCGAATATGGCTGCGTCAACAATCAATTTTTCCGGTTTCAGTTGATTCATCTTCAATCTCGAGCTACTCCGCCTGTCCTTATGCGTATAGCGTTTTGCCAGAACAATATTCTGGCGGAACATATTTATGGCACCCGGTATAGACTTACGGTGTCGCCGTCATTGATATTCAGCATTCGCCTCAGGTATACCGGTGCGATCGCTTCAATGATGTTACGTCCATGTATCCGGACCTTCTCTTCAGGAAGAATTATGGCAGCCTGAATCTCTTCGATCAAAACCGGAATGACGCGCGCGGAGCAAAACGCCGGATCCGGGGAGACCAGTTCGAGCCCTTTTTCTTTTTGTAGCGATGCGATAACTGAAAGGCTTTCCGGCAAAAGATCAATATTGAGGGTCCCCGGATAAGGCCTGAATCCCAGTTTCTCCTCGCATTGCGCGCTAACCCAGTCAAGCTGTGTAAAAAAGGCGGCTTCGCGGGTGCCGCTGACAACGCTGCCCTTTAACACTTTATTATTCGTCATTCTGAAACCACTTTGTCTTGTTAAAATCGTCGGCAGATACAGGCATACCGTCTTTTACCATCATTTTCAGTTTTTCAACCAGCTTGTGCTCTTTTCCCAATACGGGTACCAGCGAGTGAATGGCCCTTCCAATCGTCCTGTCGCAGGAATCCTGAAACTCTTTTTTTGCAGCTTCCGGCAGGTGATGGTACGCTATTTCGATGTTATCAATCCAGCCGGAAAGGGCTTCCATTCCCAGCGACTCGCTATTTTTCTTTTGATAGACAAACCCTTCCAACGCGCCTACCGAGGCGGCAAACTGGTAAATCTTTGAATAGATATGCATTCATTCCTCCCGTCTTTTGTAATTATGATAGAAAGCAATTGCCAGTTGTACCATTCCGTTGGTGATGGCTCCGCTTGCAATCATTTCCAGAGCCTGTTCCGACGGCACCATCACGATCTCTATATCCTCCCCCGCGTCAAGAGCAGATTCGCTTATCTTTTCGACGTCGGTTGCCAGGTAAAAAAAGCATTGGTTACTCAATATCGCCGGCTGCGGAAAGCACTCCCCCAGTTTTAAGACCCGACCGCCTTTAAATCCGGTCTCTTCCAAAAGCTCTCGCTGAGCAGCCTTTGCGGGTGAATGGTCCCGGGCATCGACCAGACCGCCGGGAAGCTCCAGGCAAATCTCTTCCGTCCCGTGTCGGTATTGGCGTATCATCACAATTTCCTTTTTACGGGTGACCGCCACGATCAGTACCCAGTCTGGAAATTCGATGGACAGCACTTTGTTGGTACGGCCGGTTCTCGGCGACAGGGCCTGTTTTTCCCAAATTCTGAAAAGGCCAAAGTCCATAGCTGGCTGGCGTTGGAGAACTTCCCATTTATGTATCATATTGTTATTCCTTTGAACTGCTTTGTTTCTGTTTTTGCTGGGACAAAATTCTGGCCATAAAATTTCCGATACCCTGGGGGGTTATTCCCCGGCGGTACTGCAGTTTCTCAAGCGTGTCTAAAAATGCCCTGGCAGAAGGTGAAAGGTGCTGATCTTCAAGGTAGGCGATGCTGACATCGAGATACACTTTTTCACCTTGCAAAGGGATTTCGGCCAGGCGGCCGGTTTCAATTTCACTGGCAACCGCCTCACGTATCAGGTAAGAGATCCCTTCACCCCGCTCCACGAGCTGTTTGATAAATTCGGGATTGCTTACCTCCATGAGAATTTCAGGCGTGGTGTTATTCCCGGCAAAAAGCTTGTCCACCAATCTCCGGGTGCCTGACCCTTTGTCCTTCATGATGAACGGCTGGTCCTTCAATGCACTGAAATGGATGGCCTCGCCCCGGCTAAGGGGATGATCCGGGGCTGCTATGGCCACCATCTCCTCCTGACTGAAAGGAATAAAGCTGATACCCGGAGTATCTTCAGCCTTGGCAATGATGGCCACTTCGTTTTTAAATTTCAATAGACTACGGGTCATCTCCAGAGAACTGCCCTCGTTGAGCTCAATTTTGATATTGGGGTAATTATTGTGAAATGAAGAGAGCATCAAGGGCATAAAATAGCGGGCATAGGCTTTAGTGGTGCCGACCCGTAAGGTGCCCCGTTTAAGTTGCCGCATGTCAGCCAGCACATCTGTGACCTTTTGTTCTATGCTGAATATTTTCCTAGCGTAGTCATACAGGAGATCCCCTTCCTCGGTCAGCCAATTTTTCCGCCCCTTTCTTTTGATCAGTTTCAACCCGCAGTATTGTTCAAACGCCTTCATCTGGGCTGTAACGGCCGGTTGGGATATACAGAGGTCAGCCGCCGCCTTCGTGAAATTCAAATGCTCGGCCACCTTATAGAAGACTCTCAACTGATTGAAATTCAACATAGATCACCAAACATCAACTTAATTTATGTAAGCAATCATAACCATAACTTAAAGTTATGTATGCCATAAAATTAATTGCTTTGACAGTTAATTCTTTATCCACCATAAATTGGGAGAATTTTTCATATCACTATTTTTAATGGTATGGAATAGAGGTATAAGTTTAAGTTATGGGTTCCATAAGTTTTATTGCTTTGACAGGTGGATAGAGAGCTTCTTATAGTGAAACGCTCTTTCCGAGAGTTTTCCATTTTCCACAGAATCACCCCTGAAACAGATTTACTTTTTGTAGAAGGAGTTATGCCAACACCCATAACCGTTCGCTAAAAGGAGGTCTCAAATGTCAAACGACGCAGCAGGTAGATTCCCGGATCCTCACGAATACGAAATTCCGCCTGAACTGGAAGGCTGGGAAGAGATGTACCCTTCCCATTATCAATTCTCCAAAGACCGCGCTGAGTGGGAGAAGGCCCAGTTCTGGTATCTGGATAAAATCCACGCCCCGGACCCCATGCCGCCTTTGGACAACATTTTCCAGGAGGCCTGGCAGATCGCGCTTTCGCAGTACACCACGCGGGTGTTCTGCATCCCGCCGGCCCAGGGCATAGCCCAGAGAATGGTGGGGCCCTACATGTATATTACGGCCATCGCCCCTCCGCCGGAAGAGATCATCGGAGAGAAAGCCGGCTACTTTGAAAAGAGGGTTTTCCATGTATTCGGGCATTATGACGAACTGTGGGATAAATGGCTTACCAAATTTCAGGCCCTGGGTGAGGAAATGAAAGCCGTAGAAGTCCCCGGGGAACTCCCGAATTATGTGCCCGATGACGAGGTGCTGCCCGCACCTACCGGCTGCTATGTCTCTTTTGATCTCATGGCCTCTTTTGACAAACTGGTCAACTGCATGATCAAGGGCTGGCAGTATCATTTTGAAATGCTGAACCTGACCTATCTGGCCTATCTCATGTTTGCCGATGTGACCAGAAAACTCTTTCCGGGTATCAGCGAGAGCGCCATCGGGAAAATGGTGGCCGGCGCCTATGTTTCCATGTTCAAGCCGGAAGAGGAGCTCTGCCGGCTGGCGCGCCTGGCCCATGAATCCCAGGGCGTTGCGGACCTGTTGAAGGGTGACGCACCGGTGACCGAAAAAATTGCCGGTCTTGGGCAGACGCCCGAAGGGCAGAGCTGGCTGGCCGAATATGAGAAGGGCCAAGATCCCTGGTTTTATGTTTCCTGCGGCAGCGGCTGGTTCCATTACGAAGGCAGCTGGATTACAACCCCTGAGATCCCCTATGGTTACATCAAAAGTTACCTGGAACGCCTCGACCGGGGCGAGACCATCGAAAGAGCTCTGGATGTAATCAACAAACAGCGCGATGAAGTCATTGCCGAGTACACGGCCTTGATCAAAACGGATGAAGACAAAAAGGCTTTCGATGATGCCTACAATACCATCCGCACCATCTACCGGTACGCCGAGGACCACCTGTTCTGGGTCGAGCACTGGTTCCACACCATCTGGTTTGGTAAAATCAGGGAGTTGGGGTCACTGATGGTTGATTGCGATCTGATCGATGCGGTGGACGATATTTTCATGTTCAACCGCTACGAGATACCGCAGCTGCTCACGGAGGCTTCCACCGGCTGGGCCCTGGGTGTGGATATCCCGGTAAGGGGGTCCTATTACAAGGCCAAGGCCGCCAAGCGTAAAAAAATCCTGGAGGCGGCCAGATCCTGGAATCCCACACCTGCGCTGGGAGTGCCGCCGGAAGAGATAGCCGAACCTTTCACCATCATGCTCTGGGGCGTCACTACGGACCGGGTCAAGGAGTGGCTCCAGGGCGTGGATGCCACGGCGACAGGTGATGTGTCCGAGGTCAAGGGATTTGCCTCTTCGGCGGGTGTTGCCGAAGGACCCGCCCGAGTCCTGAAGGTGCTCAAGGATATTGTGGACCTGCAGCCCGGCGAGATCCTGGTGTGCCCCACCACCAATCCGTCATGGGCACCGGTTTTTACAAACATTAAAGCTACGGTTACGGATATTGGCGGTCTTACCAGCCATGCGGCTATCGTGTGCCGGGAATACGGCATACCATCGGTGACCGGAACCGGTCTGGCCACTTCGGTCATCAAGACAGGGGATATCCTCAAGGTTGATGGCGACACGGGACTTGTCACTATCGTGGAAAAAGCAGGCTGATGCCCTCCGGTTTCAAGGTCTCTGCCACGATGACTGCCGAATATCCCCAAATAACAGCTGCGGCCTTTTTCCGCCAAAGCGGAGAAAGACCGCAGCGAAAAGCTAAACCGGAGTAAAACATGGCGTATATCCTTGATTTCCAACACTTAACCAGAAAATCCCTGCTGCAGGTCGGAGGGAAAAACGCGAGTCTGGGTGAGCTGATCAATGCCGGTGTGCGTGTGCCGCCCGGATTTGCAGTCACCACCGACAGCTATCTGCAGTATATTTCGGAAACCGGAATCAAAGATAAAATTTTCGACGTTCTGGCCAGGATGAAAGTCGGGGATATCGCCGCGCAGGACGCCGCCAGCCAGACGATTCGGAGTATCCTTAACAGTGGCGAGCTTCCGGACGAGATAAAATCCGCCATTGGCACTGCTTACGGTGAGCTTTGCGAAACCTGCGGGGTTGACCCGGTCCCGGTGGCGGTGCGTTCCAGTGCCACCGCCGAGGACCTGCCCACGGCCAGTTTTGCCGGGCAACAGGATACCTACCTGTGGATGCGGGGCGCCCGACAGGTGATTGACAGCGTCAAGCGGTGCTGGGCCAGTCTTTTTACGGCGCGGGCCATCGACTACCGAATCAAGAACGATTTCCCCCATGACAAAGTCCTTATCAGCGTGGGGGTGCAGCACATGGTCAATGCCGGGGCGGCCGGGGTGATGTTTACCCTGAACCCGACGAATGGAGACCTGTCCAAGGTCGTTATCGAAGGGAGCTGGGGGCTGGGGGAGACAGTGGTATCCGGATCCGTTAATCCGGATAAATTTGTCGTGGACAAGGTCATCCTGGAAACGACTGACAAGACCATCTCCACCAAGCATATCATGTGCGTATTCGATTCGGAAAAAGGGGGCGTTGTTGATGCGGACGTTCCGGACGAGATGCAAAACGCCTGCTGTCTTGAAGCCCGGGAGGTCAAGCTTCTCACGCAGATAGCCAAAACAATTGAGAAACACTATGGTATGCCCATGGATATTGAGTGGGCCATCGATAAGGATTTACAATTTCCCGAAAACTTGTTTATCGTGCAGGCCCGGCCGGAAACAGTCTGGAGCCGCAAGGAAAGTAAATCCTTGATAGGCGCTAAAAGCGGCTACCAGCTCCTGATGGAGCAGGCCATGAAACGCATTAAACTGCCTTCTGGGTGATGATCAGAGAACCGCTTATACGGCTTCGGTAATATTGTCCTGCCCGGCATCTAAAGGTGTCAGATTGCGGTAGAGACTTAAAATATAGATAGGAAATGAACACCAAAACAGAAAAGAAGGAGGTAAGAGCTGCATGAAATCAATGAGAGATTTTGTAAACGAGGGCGTTGAGAAGGGCTTGGTCAAGAAGATATCCGCAGAAGTGGACTGGAACCTGGAGCTTTCTCACATCGCCAAGCTGAATGAAGAGGCCAGTGGCCCGGCCTTATTGTTCGAAAATGTAAAAGATTACGACACGCCCGTGTTGACGAGCGCGTGCACAACAACGGAGAGATGTGCTTTCATCATGGGGCAGCCTCTGGACGCCACTTTGATGGACCTGTATGCCGCCTGGGCCAGGCTGGGTGAAACCCTGGTGCCGCCCAAGGAGGTCGATAAATCCACCGCACCTTGCAAAGAGAATATTCTGATGGGGGATGACATCGACCTGTATAAATTTCCCGTGCCCCAGTGGTACCCGCTGGACGGGGGACGCTATATCGGCACCGCCCACTATTTTATAACCAAGGATCCGGAAAGCGGCTGGATCAACCTGGGCACCTACCGGTCACAGCTGCTTGGTAAGGACAAGATCGGAACCCAGTTCATCAAGGGCAAACACGCGGATATCATGCTCAAAAAATATCAGGCCATGGGCAAACCCATGCCGTGCGCTACGGTCATCGGATGCGATCCGCTGCTGTTCATCCTGGGCGCTGCCCGGGTATCAGCTTTTACGAGCGAATATGATGTGGCCGGGGCTATCCGGGGCGAGCCGGTTGAAGTGGTCAAGGGCGAAACCGTAGATCTGCCCATACCCGCCCATGCGGAGATTGTTCTCGAGGGCGAAGTCGATGCCGACAAGTTCATGGAAGAGGGCCCCTTTGGCGAGTATACCGGCTATTACTCGGGTGTAGGCACTGATCCGCGTAACTTCATGGATGTCAAATGCGTTACCCACCGCAACAATCCTATTCTCTGGGGCACCACCGTCGGCAGAGCCGTCACGGACACCCACATGACCATGGCGCTCTCCTACGGCGCGACCCTGTGGCAGCAGCTCAACGCCATGAAGATCCCCGGCCTGAAATCATGCTACTGCCCGCCCGAGGGCTCCGGCCGCTTTCTGGCCATCATCTCCATGCAGCAGATGTATCCGGGACATGCGGACCAGGTTCTCACTGCAGCCATTTCAACTGAAATGGGGGCCTACGGCCTCAAGACAGTTATTGTGGTTGACGAAGACATCGATGCGTGGGATATCCCCCGGGTGATGTATGCGTTGAGTTTCAGGTTCCAGCCCAACCGGAGCCAGGTGATCAAACGGGGCCGTTCGACACCGCTGGATCCCTCTTTGCCCATCGATGCGCGGGAGATTACCGGAAGGCTACTAATGGACGCCACCATTCCCTACGACTGGAAAAATAAGCCGATTCCCATCGAACTGGATCCGGATATAGTAAAAAGGGTCAAGGGGCGGTGGTCGGAACTGGGCTTGTAAAACGTCTCCCGGCTAATTGGGAGATAATCCATAAATTCAGCATTCTTTTTGACCGCAGGCCATCAGTTCTCAGGGTCTGCGGTCAAATCGAACCGGTGAAGGAGATTTCCAAATGTCCGACCCAAAGCTGTTGGAAGGTAAAAAAATTCTGGTGGTGGACGATGAACCGGACATCCTCGAGACGCTGAAAGATCTGCTTGACATGTGCGAGGTGGTGACGGCCGCCACCTTTGATCAGGCCAGGCAGCTGTTGGAATCACAGCCATTCGATGTCGCTGTTCTGGACATCATGGGCGTAGACGGATACGGCCTGCTGAATATTGCCAATGAAAAAGACATTCCGGCCGTGATGCTGACCGCCCATGCCTTTACGGCGGACAACCTGGTAAAGACCGTGAAAGAGGGCGCCTACGCGTATATCCCCAAAGAGGAGCTCAGCGGCATCACCGATTATCTGGTCGATGCGCTGACCGCCAGGCAAAAGGGGGAAAATCCATGGGACGCCTGGCAGGACCGCCTGCCGTCATCCTATTTCGAGAGAAGGTGGGGCGCGGCCTGGAAAGCTGTGGATAAGGATTTCCGTAACCAGTTCCGGGAGAACATTAAGGCTCGCAGTCAAAAAAAAGGGTCGGATTGAAAACAGGAATACACCCAAAAAATGAGATCCGTATAGATTAGGAGAAGATAGATGGCAATAGTTGTAGTCGGCATGCTGGACGAAAGAGAACAGGGGCTGGCGCTCATTAAAAGTCATATTGAAAAATGCGGGCACAAACCTTTGCTGATTGATATCAGCATCGGCACCGGGGCGATCAAGCCCCTGCTGGAACCGGACATTGACAGCAACCAACTGGCGCAGGCCGGTGGATCGACCATTGAACAGATCCGGAAGATGCTGGCTAAAGAGAGGGACCAGGCCACGTCCTTGATCGCGGACGGGCTGGGAAAAACCTTACTGGATCTGCAGGCCCAGGGGAAGCTGCAAGGTATCATTGCCGTCGGAGGCATGACCGGATCTTTTATCACTCTTTCAGCTATGAAACAGCTGCCTTTCGGCGTTCCCAAACTGCTGATCTCCAGTGTTGCGGCCATGCCGGCCTATGCGAAAAAGCTGGCAGAGTATTTTGGCGTCCGGGATATCACGGTTATGCACAGTGTCGTAGACACCGTCGGTTTGAATCCGCTGGTACGGCGTCTGATGCTCAACGGGGCAGGTGCCATCTGCGGCATGGCAGCGGCACCGGCTCCGGCCGTACAGGCGGAAAAGCGCTCCATCGCACTTACCGAGTTTGGTTTCTGTGACAAAGGGGCCCATTACGTCAGGGAATTGCTTGAAGAAGATTTTGACATGATCTCTTTCCATGCGACCGGCATCGGGGAAAAAGCCGCCATGGATCTGGTGGGGCAGAAACTGTTCGAGGCCTTTATCGACCTTGTTCCCGCGGGCTTCAGTGAGTACCTGCTGGACGGCAACCGCAACGCTGGGCCGGACCGGCTTGAAGCCGGCATAACCCATGGCAAACCCTATATTCTCACCCCCTGCGGTTTCGATATGATCAGTTGCGGGCCAATCCAGCGGCGCGACAATGACGACCCGTTGTGGACGTCAAGACAACTGGCCGATAGAAAACTGCTGCACCAGGATGCTATCCGGGTCCAGGCCAGGACCAGTGCTGCAGAGATGCAGACCATTGCCCAGGAAGTGGCCGCCAGATTAAACAAAAGTGAGAATAAAGCCCTGATTAAATTCGTTCTGCCCACTAGGGGATTTTCTTCTTTGAGTGTCGCGGGGGGCGCGCTGCATGAGCCTGAATCGGACACGGCCTTTGTAGAGGCTCTAAAGACAGCCCTCGATGATGAAATAGAGATCGTGGAGGTGGACGCCGACATCAATACGCCTGAAAGCGCCCAGGCCGTGGTGGATGCGATGCACAGGGCCTTCCAATAAAATAGGAGCGTGCCGCTTTTCGCGAGTCCTAAATGCCGGTCTATCGTTCAGGAGCGAGAAATGGATTCTTCCCGGTATACCCTTTCAAATTTTAAGGTCGCAACCGCCTCGGGCAGTTACGATGTGGCCGCTGGTGTCCAGTGGATGGGTGCGGATCTACTGGTGGGCATCTGGGGCGGAGAGAAGCCCCACATCGGAGCCGTCTCCGTTGCCGAGTCCCGCCCCAGCCTTGCCGATCCCGCCCGGACCAGCGCAACCGCCTCGATCTTCTGTTTTGTCGGGCACAAGGAAGATGAACTGGCCAAAATGGCCGCGGAAAAGTTGGCCAAGACCTTGAAGACACATGTGGTGGTGGCGGCCGGTATTCACTGGGATGATATCAGCAAAGAGGGGATCCAAAAGATTATGGACAATTGTGGGCAACTCTTGGAATTGATTCTGGAGAAAATCGCTACGGAATTTCCGGCAACTTTTAAAAATGAAGAGTTACAGGGGAAGTAATGACGAAACGAATCGTAGTAGGCATGTCAGGTGCCAGTGGCGTTATCTATGGGGTAAAAATGCTCACGCGGCTCAGGGAAGTTGATTGTGAAACGCACCTTATCATCTCCGAAGCAGGTAAACTGAATATAAAAATCGAAACTGACTACACCCCTGATGAAGTCGCCGGAATGGCGGATTTTGTTTATGACCATAAGAATGTGGCGGCCTCTTTGGCCAGCGGTTCATTTCTCACCGACGGCATGGTTGTGGCGCCTTGCACCATTAAGACCTTGTCCGGCATCGCCAACTCCTATACCGAAAACCTGCTGGTGAGGGCCGCGGATGTCACTTTGAAAGAACAGCGCAAGCTGGTTCTCGTAGTGCGGGAGACACCGTTTCATAAAGGGCACCTCAGGCTTATGACCCAGGCTGCGGACATGGGGGCCCATATCCTCCCGCCCATCCCATCTTTCTATCATAAACCGAAGACAATAGACGATATTATCGATCAGACCATCGGAAAAGTGTTCGATTACCTGGGTATTGAACACAACCTCTTCATGCGTTGGGATGGAGATCGCGTAAAGGAGATAGGCTGACATGCGCGCTGATCAGAAGTATTGGAATCCGGTTCTTGAAACCCTCCCTCAGGAAAAGATTCGGCAGCTGCAGTTGAAAAAGTTTAAAAGAATTTTTGAATGGACTTACGAACGCTCCAGATTTCACCGGGGTCTCTATGATGCCGCCGGTATCACCCCCGCAAATATCCGCTGCCTGGAAGATATCCGACACATCCCCAAGGTTGAAAAATCGATGATGCGCGATATTCAGCGGAAAGATCCGTTTCCCTATGGGGACGCCCTGTGCGTTCCCCTTGAAGCGGTAACCGCGTACCGGCAGACCAGCGGGACAACCGGACAACCCGTGTATCAGCCCGATACCTGGCAGGACTGGGAATGGTGGGCCGAATGCTGGGCCTGTCTCCTGTGGGCCCAGGGCTACCGCCCCGCGGACAGGGTGTTTATCCCGTTCGGCTACAATATTTTCGTGGCCTTCTGGGCCGGGCATTACGGGGCTGAAAAGATAGGTTGCGAGGTGATACCCGGGGGGGTCCTGGATACCAAGGCGCGGCTGCTGAAAATCCAGGAGCTTCAGGCAACCGCCCTGATGGGAACACCCACTTATATTCTGGGCATGGCGGATGTGGCTAAAAATCAAATGGGTATCGATCCAGCGGAGTTGACGATCAATAAAATCACCTGTGCCGGGGAACCCGGGGCCGGTATTTCCAGTACGAAAAAACGGATCGAAACGGCGTGGAATGCAAAGGTATACGACCATGCAGGCGCTACGGAAATCGGGGCCTGGTCGTACGAATGCAGCCATCAACCCACCGGCATGCATATTAACGAAGCCTTTTTTTATGTAGAAATCGAAGACATCGAAACGGGGGAAATCATCACCGAGCCGGGTCGCAGGGGGAAAATGATCATCACCGCTCTGGATCGACTGGCCCAGCCTTGCGTTCGGTTCGATTCTAAAGACATTATCGAATGGGCGCCGGATGCCTGCACCTGCGGGCGGACTTACCGAATTATCAAAGGCGGCGTTGTGGGGCGGGCCGACGATATCACCAAGATCAAGGGGGTGCTGCTGGCGCCTTCCGCCATCGAAGAAGTCGTCAGGGGGGTTAACGGTCTTGGTGATGAATTTGAGGTCATCGTGGAAAAAGTCGGCGACAACGACAAGATTACGCTGAAGGTTGAGTTGGCGCCGGATGCCAAAGGTCGGCAAAAAGCGGTTGAAGGTGAACTTGTCGACCAGCTGCGCATAAAGACCAATTTGCGCTATGAACTTATATTTTATGATTACGGTTTGTTGCCCCGCTATGAAATTAAGGCTAAAAGATTCAAGGATCTCCGGAAAAAACAATGACACCCATCGATGAATTAAAAAAAATCAGCAATCGGATAAAATTGCTCCGTGATACGGCCCAGGAGCTGAACAGCCTGGCCGCAAACATACCGGCGGTAACCAAGAATACGGCCCGGCTGCTGGCCAGTGTGAAGATGCTCGAGTTGAACATCTCCGACCGTGTCGACCTGGACATATTGGATTGAATCAAGGCTAAAAAGCGAACATCCAACATTCAACATCGAATAAGGAGTGCAGCTTCGCTTCGCTGATTTATATGCCCTGTCGGCCTCGATAACCACCGAAAACCGGCTTTTATGTAATTGACCGCCGGAGGCGTACAACAATTCAATGTTCGATGTTGAACGTTGAATGTTCAGCTTTTCAAGCTTTTGGGTTACTTTTTCGGCAGTGCCAATTATCTCTGACCTGGCCCAAAGCACCGGGTTTTTAAGACCAAAATAAAACCATGTCTTCAGACCGACAATTTGATCTCATCCTGTTCGATCTTGAGGGTACTCTGGTCGATTTCCAATGGCGCCTGGGTGATGCTGTCAAGGAAATCCTACCCGTTTTGATCAAAGCAGGTGTTGACCCATCCCGATTCGGAAAGTCCCCAAGTTATGCCCGTCTTTACAATACAACCCGGGCCATAACCCGTAAATGGAAACCTTACAATGCCGCCAAATTGCTTGAACATTTGGATTCCATATATGATAAATACGACCGGGATGCCTTGAGCCGATGGACGCCATATCCGGACTCACACTCTGCACTGAAAATGCTTTCAGACACCGGATACCGGATGGGAGTGGTGAGCAACTGTGGTTCCCATGCCGTCGATACAGTTTTAGAACGGTTTAGCCTATCAGGATATTTTGAAATAATTCTGTCAAGAAATGATGTTCCCTTTCTAAAACCCTCTCCGGACGGATTGAAACTTGCCCTTAAAAAACTTTGCACTTCCGCAGACAGAACCCTATTTGTAGGTGACTCGCTCAATGATATCCTGGCCGCAAACCAGGTTCCCATACCGTCGTGTTTTTTTTCCAGTGGAGAGAGCCTGGTGACAGGTGAGATGGGGTACACCGCAACCTTTCAGATATCCCGCCTTTCAGAGCTTACCGATATACTGGCCCTCTGAGACGTTGGATTAAGGCCAGGGTTCTATTCGCGGGTGACGACCTTCCAACCGGCCATACCGTTTTGCTTCTTTTAACTTTCCATTTTCGCTAAAGTAAGCAGATTTCAAGATGTCTTGGCGGCAATTCTGTTTTTCGGGGTATTGACATGGGAATTCGGGGCATTTGTCAACAAACCAATGCTCAGGCGCCAAAATTATCCCCAAGTGTACTCCGAGTTATCGTAACGCAACCAGGCGGGATGGACCGGTCGATGTAACACAGCAGACGGGCCAAAAGAGAAGCAAGATGGGTAATTATTTTTTCTGAGGCCCTAAGGTCGCACCTCTTCCTTGAGCAGACAGCAGGCGACCCTGGCCGTGGCCGTACCATCCGGATGGTACGCAATGTTTTTCGGCTGAATCATCCTGTTCATGACACACCCTTCAGGGATATTCAGGCCGAAAAAATCGCTTTCGTTAAGCCGGCCGGCGTTGACCAGCCTCTCTTCCTCAAACACCAGGCTGTGGACCGGAAAATCCTCACAGAGCGGGCAGCGGTAGACGCGCCCGTTGGGAAAAATAAAATAATTGTCGGCGACCAGGCCCGCGCATTCAAATGCTTCACCCGGATCAAGGAAGACTTTCGGATAGGTAACCGTTATGCCTATATCGGCAGCCTCCCGGGCAACCGGCGGCACAAGTTCAAACCACTCTTCTTGCGTCAACTGGGGGCTTTTGCCGGCAAAGTCCTCCAATCCGCCAGCGGCCGACCGGCCTCTTAAGCCGATCACCTGTATAAAAAATCGCTGGACTCCCAACTGTTTCAGCAAAGCTGGCATCCTGGCAAGTTCAGGCGCATTGGCACGGCTCACAGTGTAGATAAGACTGGTTGAAAACCCTTTGCTTACCGCCCTATTTATCCCCTTGGTGCAGCGCCTCCAAGAACCAGCCCCCCTGATCCGGTCATTTGTTGCGGCAACGGCCCCGTCCAGGCTGAAGCTGACAAAATCAACTTCAGTCGGAGTGACTTTTTCAAGAATATCATTAAAAAGGTACCCGTTGGTATCAATCGTAACAGAAGCATATCCCAGCTCCCTGGCATACCTGATCGCCGGAGCGAGGTCCGGGTGGAGAGTGGGCTCCCCTCCGAGAAAAATGACGTTTGCCTTTTGCCCTTTATCTGCAAAAGGTTCAAGCCACGCTTTTATAGTTTCAAGAGAGAGGGTCTGGTTGCCGTGCTGATCGGGATTGATATAGCAATGGCGACAGGCGAGATTGCATTTTGTAAGTATATGGAAAAACACATTAGCGGCATTCTTTGAAAAAGCCACGGTTTTTTTCATGAGTCTTTTACCTATGATCAAGTACTGAGTTTATGCTTCAGCAGTTCGACCTGGTTTTTCGTTTTGATCAGTTCCTCGTTCGTCAGGCGCAGGCGCATGGAAACATATTCCGACGTCACCCGGTAGAGCATGAGTAAAAAATTCGCAGCCTCACCGGCTGATGGCAACCGGGAGGTGCCGCTGGTATTCACGGCCAGGCAGGCTGTCGGCCCCACAGCGAATACGGATGTCGAGCGGCTCAAGTTATCGAGAAAGCGCATCTCGCCGAACATTTCCCCCTGGCGGTCCATCCTGGCGATATCATGCTTGGACTTTTGAATGCGCACTTCACCGGAAAGGAGAAAATAGAGCCAGGCGTCGGTATCACCCTCCTTGATGATACACTCCCCGTCTTCATATTGCCGAACCTTGCTCAGCTTTATCAACCGGGAAAGGTTCTTGGTCTCAAAGTTTTTTAACGCCGGAATGATGAATAGTTTCTGAATATTCTGAATATTATCCTGCAGGTATTTTGATTCTTTCACAACGCCTCCAAACAAAATTTCAGCCGACTGCGGCTGGTTTCTCTTGCGATTCTGTGGCCCGCTTAGTTGGCCTTTAGCAACCGTCCATGCAGTTCTTGGACAGATCCGCGTCAAACTTCACCGGGTAGCAGCCATCAAAACAGGCCTTGCAAAAATGATCCCGCGGGTTGGCCACGCCGGTTGATTCGAGCATGCCGTCAATGGTCAGATAGTGCAGGGTGTCCAACCCCAGAAATATCCGCAGCTCTTCCACCGACAAACGGGCCGCGATCAGTTCGCCTTTGGTTGAAAAGTCGATCCCGTAATGACAGGGATAGCGATGCGGCGGACAGCTGACCCGCATGTGAACCTTTTTCACCCCCAGTTCCCGCAGGGCCTTCACCCGGGTTTTCGCGGTGGTACCCCGGATAATGGAATCTTCGATGATGATAATATCCTTGCCCTTGAGCAATTCTTTAACCGGGTTCAATTTGACCCGCGTGGCAAAATCCCGCATACTCTGGGTGGGCTGGATAAAGGTACGCCCCACGTAGTGGTTCCGGATCATGCCCATCTCAAAGGGAATCCCCGAGGCTTCGGAATAGCCAATGGCCGCGTAATTCCCGGAATCGGGAAACGGCATCACCAGGTTCGCCTCAACCGGGTTTTCCAGTGCCAGTTGGCGCCCGTGCGCTTTGCGCATTTCGTAGACATTCAAAGACCCGATGGTACTGTCCGGCCGCGCGAAATAGATGTATTCAAAAATGCAAAGTGACTGGGGGCGCGGCTCCACGTCAGGTTTTATACTTTTTAAACCGTCTTCGTTGATGATCAGGATCTCACCGGGATCCAGCTCACGCACAAATTCGGCGTTGACAAGATCCAGGGCACAGGACTCCGATGCCAGAAGATAATTGCCGTTCAGTTTCCCCAGGCAGAGCGGTCGGAAGCCGTTGGGGTCTTTGATGCCGATGATCTCACCCCGGCTGGTGAGGACGATAAATGAAAACGCCCCTTCCAGCTGACGCACCGTATTCACCACCGCATTTTCCAACCCGCCCTTGAGGCTTTTCACCATCAGGTGCAGGAACACTTCGGTATCCATGGTGGTCTGAAAAATGGATCCCGAGGCCTCCAGGTCACTCTTCAATTTGTGCGCATTCACCAGGTTGCCATTGTGCGCCACGGCATAAGACTTACCCCGGTGCCGGACTGCAAAGGGCTGGGCGTTGACAAGCTGACTGCTACCGGTAGTTGAATAGCGGACATGCCCGATGGCGCTGCCCCCGCCCAGTTCCGCCAGCTGGCTGTCATCAAAAACTTCCGGTACCAGTCCCATGGCCTTGTGACTTATAATCTCTCCATCGCGGTATACGGCAATCCCGGCACTCTCCTGCCCCCGATGCTGCAGGGCATACAGTCCAAAATAGGTAAGGGACGCTGCTTCAGGGTGGTTATAAATACCAAAAACGCCACAGGCTTCACGCGGTTTTTCGGAATAGTTCAAATCAATTACCTCTTTATACGCAGCCTTTTTAATCCGGGCTTTGGGGTCAATACAAAACTGGTTGATTATTTGGCCAGGGCTATTTAGCGATGATATTCCTGAACTGTTTTCACATCCAGTTCCCGAGCAAACATATTGGCAATCCCCCTGCTCATGGCAAGCGCTCCGGCAATGGTGGTCGCATAAGGAATGGCATATTTGATGGCCGCCCGCCGGATATCAAATCCATCCCGGACGGTTTCACTGCCGGAACCGGTATTGATGACCAGCTGGATCTTGCCGTTTTTAATAGCGTCTATCACGTTCGGCCGCCCCAGGGACACCTTCTTGACAATGCGGGTGCGAATTCCGTACTTTTCAAGAAACGTCCCGGTTCCACTGGTGGCGATAATCCGGTAACCGATATCATCAAATTGCCTGGCGACGGGCAAAACCGCATCTTTGTCCCGATCCCGGACACTGATAAAAACGCCGCCGCTGGTCACCAGTTTGTGCCCGGCACCCAGCTGCGCCTTGGCATAGGCGGCCCCGAACTTTTCGTCCAGGCCCATCACTTCTCCGGTGGATTTCATTTCCGGCCCCAGCAGGGTGTCAACCCCGGGGAACCTGTCAAAGGGTAGAACGGCCTCTTTCACCGACACGTGGGCCGGAATGACCTCCCGGGTGAGTCCCAATTCCACCAGGCTATTTCCTAACATAACCTTGGTGGCCAGTTTGGCAAGGGGGATGCCGGTAGCCTTGCTCACAAAAGGGATGGTGCGTGACGCCCTGGGGTTCACCTCAATCACATATAGCTGGTCATCTTTCAGGGCATACTGCACATTCATCAGTCCAATAACCGCAAGTTCCCGGGCCATGGCCTTGGTGGCCGCGGTGATCTCGGCAATGATATCCGGGGAGACGCTCTGGGGCGGCAGCACACAGGCTGAATCTCCGGAATGAATCCCGGCTTCCTCGATGTGTTCCATGATGCCGCCGATAATGGTCTGTTGCCCATCCGAGATGGCATCCACATCAAACTCGAGCGCGTCTTCAAGGAATTTATCAATGAGGATCGGATGCTCCGGGGAAGCCGCAATGGCCATGCGAGCAAAATTTTCCAGATCCTTTTGATCGTAAACAATTTTCATGGCCCGGCCGCCAAGCACATAGGAAGGGCGTACAATCACCGGGTACCCGATCCGGTCGGCCTCCCGCTCGGCACCGGATATGGTCAGGGATGTTCCGTTCTCGGGCTGCTTGAGCCCCAGTTTCTTCAACATGGCCTGAAAAAGTTCACGGTCTTCAGCCCGGTCAATGCTTTCGGGCTGTGTTCCCAGGATTGGAATCCCGGCCTGGGAAAGTGCCGTGGAGAGGTTCAGGGGGGTTTGCCCGCCATACTGCACGATAACCCCCATGGGCGCTTCCGTCCTGGCAATATGAATCACATCCTCCCCTGTCAGGGGTTCGAAATAGAGCTTGTCGGAGGTGTCATAATCGGTGCTGACGGTTTCCGGGTTGCTGTTGACCATGATGCTTTCAACACCCAATTCGCGCAGGGCAAAGGATGCATGCACACAACAGTAGTCAAACTCAATACCCTGACCGATTCGGTTGGGGCCGCCGCCCAGGATCATGACTTTCCGGCGGTCGCTCACCCGGGCCTCGTTTTCTTCCTCGTACGTGGAATAGTAATACGGCGTCGCGGCGGAAAACTCGGCCGCGCAGGTGTCCACCAGCTTGTATACCGGCAGGACGTCAAGCTGCTGCCTGAGCTCGCGCACACCGATTTCATCCAATCCCGTCAGATGGGCGATCTGAATATCTGCAAAGCCCCAGGATTTCGCTTTGCGCAGCAGGTCGCCTTCAAGGTCGGCTCCTTTTTCAGCGAGGGCGGTCTCCATTTCGACGATCTGGCGCAGCTGGTAGAGAAACCAGGGGTCTATGCCGGTCAGTTCAAAGATAGCCTCAATGGAAATCCCGGCCAGCAGGGCATAGCGCAGGTAAAAAATCCGGTTGCTGTTGGGCGTGGCCAGCTTCTGTTCAATTTCCGACCGGGTGGGCAATTCCCCGGTTTCACCGGTCAGTTCTTTCCCATCGGCCCCTAATCCGAACCGTCCGATTTCAAGCGATCGCAGGCCTTTCTGGAGGGCTTCCTTGAAGGTCCTGCCAATGGACATGGCTTCGCCCACCGACTTCATGGCCGTGGTGAGCACATCCGGTGTCTCCGGGAATTTCTCAAAGGTCCAGCGGGGGATCTTGACCACGCAATAATCCAGCGTAGGCTCAAAGGATGCCATGGTTTCACCGGTGATATCATTGGGAATCTCATCCAGTGTGTATCCAACGGCCAGCTTGGCCGCTATCTTGGCAATGGGGTACCCGGTGGCCTTGGAGGCCAGGGCGCTGCTGCGTGACACCCGTGGGTTCATCTCCACGACAATCAACTCACCATTGGCGGGATCAACCGCAAACTGTACGTTTGACCCCCCGGTATCGACACCTATTTCACGCATGATGGCAATGGAGGCATCCCGCAGGACCTGGTACTCCTTGTCTGTCAGGGTCTGGGCCGGTGCCACGGTAATGCTTTCACCGGTATGAACCCCCATGGGATCCATATTCTCAATGGAACAGATAATGACCACGTTGTCCTTGTGGTCCCGCATGACCTCAAGTTCATACTCTTTCCACCCGAGTACGGACTCCTCGAGCATCACCTGGGTGATCAAGCTGGCATCGAGTCCCGCCCGGGAAAGTTTTTCGAGTTCTTCCAGATTATAGGCCACCCCGCCGCCGGTGCCGCCCAGGGTAAAACTGGGCCTGACAATGATGGGGAATCCAATCTCCTGTGAAATGCTGCGGACCTGCTCCATGTCCGTGGCAATGCCGCTGCGGGGAATTCTGAGACCGATCCTGTGCATGGCACTGCGGAAAAGGTCGCGGTCCTCAGCTTTGTTAATCGATTCGGTGGTGGCGCCGATCATCTCCACCCCGAATTTTTCAAGAACTCCCATGCGGGCCACTTCGATGGCGGTGTTGAGCCCGGTCTGGCCACCCAGGGTCGGCAGCAGTGCGTCCGGGCGCTCTCGCGCGATGATTTTGGCCACCGTTTCAGGGGTTACCGGTTCGATATAGGTCCGGGGCGCCATTTCCGGATCGGTCATAATGGTGGCCGGATTGGAATTAACCAGGACGATCTCGTAGCCCTCTTCCTTGAGCGCCTTGCAGGCCTGGGTTCCCGAGTAATCGAATTCACAAGCCTGGCTGATAATAATCGGCCCGGCACCAATGATCATAATTTTGTTGATGTCTGTCCGCTTAGGCATGGGATCCAGGGTCTTTTACAAGCTTTTTAAAGTTTTCGAAGAGGTAGTCTGCATCGTGGGGCCCGGGTGAGGCCTCGGGGTGGTATTGTACGGCAAACAGCGGATACTCTGTGTGCCGGAATCCCTCCAGGGTACCATCGTTGAGATTAACATGGGTAATCTCGATAGCCTGGTGCTTCAGGCTGTCCCGGTCAACGACAAAACCATGGTTCTGGGAGGTCACTTCTATTTTGCCCGTATCCAGGTTTTTTACAGGCTGATTGATCCCCCGGTGCCCGAATTTGAGCTTATAGGTTCGACCGCCCAGGGCCAGGCCGAGAATCTGATGACCGAGGCAGATGCCGAACATGGGGAACTCGCCCAGCAAAGACCGGATGGTTTCGACCGCATAGGCCACCGGCTCCGGATCTCCCGGTCCGTTTGAAAGAAAAACACCGTCCGGGGCCATGGCCCGGACAGTATCGGCGTCGGTCGCGGCCGGCACCACCACCACCTCAAATCCGGATGCTTCCAGGCACCTGATAATATTGTATTTGATGCCGAAATCAAAAGCGGCCACAGTGAGCCTGGCGCCGCCGGATGTCCAGATATCCCGATCCAGCTTCCGGCCGGCCGCAATGCCCACCGGTTGACCATCTGCCCACCGATAAGCGTGCGGTGTTGTGACTCGGCTGGCAAGATCCTGCCCCTGCATATCGGGCAGTTCCCGGGCTCTTTGCACACAAAGGTCAGAATCGCCAATGCGGGTACTGACAAAACCGCGCATGGCCCCGGTATTTCTCAAATGCCGCGTCAGCGCCCGGGTATCCAGGTCCTCAATGCCCATGATGTTCTGGGCCATAAGATAGTCCGCCAGGGATTCAGTCGCCCGATAGTTGCTGTAATGGGCCTGGTACTCCCTGAGCAGGAAAGCGGCCACCTGGACACGATCAGATTCCACATCCTCGTGGTTGACGCCGTAATTACCCATCAGGGGATAGGTCATGGTCACCATCTGCCCGCTGTAGGAGGGATCGGTGAGCACCTCCTGGTAACCGCTCATCCCCGTGTTAAACACCACTTCCGCCCCGGCTTCACCGGGTCCGGTGAAACTTTGGCATCTGAAAATCCGACCGTCTTCGAGCGCTAAAATCGCTTTCATATTTTCTTTATTTAAGTTGAGGTCCGTTAATTTTCCAGCACGATTATCATGAACTGCATATCATAACACAGGATCGCCGATCCAGAAATGGAAAAATAGCACCCTCTTGTCAGCCGGAAATCCGGCCTTTGCCCCGGCAGCCGATACCCGCACAGCTCCGGCTGATTGGCTGACCGCATTTCCAGAAGTAGCAGGCAACAGGCACTTGGGCGCGATCCAGCTTGACGAGAAATATCACAAAATCGGCGTGTTGGGCACCATGTTCCAGACACCGCAAGGACAGGCACCGGCACAAAACCCGCACCCGATACACTTTGCAGCCGCCACAATGTACTCGTAACCATCCGCGCCGGATGCCTGTCGGCTGATAGCCGCCTGGGGACAGACGGCCACACATATCCCGCAATCCCGGCAGGATCCACAGGAAGCACAATTGTCGCCACATTGGCCCACGTCGTCATACCCGCTTAAACGGGGATCGAAATATGCAAGCGAAATGCGACTGATATCGATGATTTCACTCATGGGATCCAGCGGCTGCCGGGCGGATAACAAACTGTCAATTGCTTCAGCGGCCCTGCGACCAGCCCCGATGGCATCCGTGAGGAGTCCGGGCCGCACGGCATCACCAATGGCGAAAATAGCCGGGTCTGAGGTCCGGCCAAATTCGTCTGTTTTTATATAGCCGCACTCGGTTGCCACCCGGTCCGGTAAAAAATCAAGGTCCGGTGCGTCCCCTATGGAAATAAAGACGGAATCCGCCGGGATCATTTCTCCCGTCGTCAGGAGGACACCTGCGGCGGTAATCTCCCGGGTAAAACAGGGCCACTTAAAGCGGGCCCCGATTTCCTCCGCGGCCTCACGTTCCTTGCCGAAAGAGGCCGGTTCCTGGACATCGATCAGCAATATATCTTCAGCTCCCATACGATGCGCTTCCGTGGCCACATCGCAGCCGACATTTCCGGCCCCGATCACCACCGCCTTTTTCCCGACAGATGCCAGGCCGCGTCTGGCCTTTGCCAGAAAGTCCAGCGCCGGCACCATCCGCTCGGCCCCGGGCACCGGCAATGTCCGGGCTTTCCAGGCGCCGGTGGCGATCACCAGGTAGTCATATTCATCCACCAGTTTCTTGATTTCCGCCGGGGTCAGGCTCTCCTGCAGCGGGACATGGGCAATCACGTCCCGCACCCGATCCAATTCCCGGTCCATGACTTCAACAGGAATTCTGGCTTCAGGGATGACCGCCGGTATCTTCCCGCCCAATGATTCGGACAAATCAAAAATGGTGGCCGCGTGGCCCTTAAGGCGCAGCTGCCAGGCCGTGGAAATCCCCGCCGGTCCACCCCCGATGACAGCCACACGGTGGCCGGAAAGATCCGGCAGGTCGGGTGTCCGCGCCTTGACGCTGGCCTTGCCGATAACCGCTGTATCCACCGGCGCGATCAGGGCAGACCCCCGGGTACAGGCATCCATACATGGATTGGGGCACAGGTAACCGCAGACAGTCGCCGGGAAGGGCGAATACTGCAGAGCCAGGTCCACGGCCTCATCCACCCGGCCTTCACGAATCAGCTGCCACCTGCGGCGCACCGGAATCCCGCTCGGGCAGGTGCCTTCACAGGGCGCCAGATACTTGCCGTGCTCCCATTCCGGGATAAACCGCCTGAATTCACCGGTGGTAATCAGGGGAATCGGGCTCCGGTCAATTTCCATGAGGTCCCCAATCAGCCCGCCGCTACCGAGTTCGGTCTCCCATACATCACGGTGAAACGAATCCATGGAGCGCCGCTGACCGGCAATCTTTTCCTGGGGTGTCCGGGCCACAATCATCTGCCACTGGTCCCGGTCAGAGAGTTCAGCACGCAAGTCGGGTCTTTTCAGCGCCTTCAGAAAAACGGGCAGCTTCTCGGTCAGCCAGTTCCAATCCTTATCTTGAATATCAACCAGTTTAGCATCCGTCCGGCTGAAGCCTTTGTGGGGCCCCCGAAAAAACACGCGCCCCCCGACCATGCCGACAAATGGCCGGTGCCCCAGAATATTCTCCGGGTCCTGGGGTGCAACACCACAGACAACGGCCACACCACCGGCCATAAATTCACCGAAATAATCACCCACCGAACCCATGACCCACAGTTCCGGCTGTGAAAACCGGGGGTTGAACTTGGTCATGGTCATGCCCCGGGCACCGATGTTGCCGCCCACCATCACCTTCCCCTGGGCCATGGCATTGGCCACACCGTTGCCGGCGTGGCCGTGAATCACGATGTGCGCACCGGCATTCAGCCAGCCCACATCGTCCGACGCCGGCCCCATCGCCTCTATAGAGGTCTGCGGGAATCCCATGGATCCCAACCTTTGCCCTGACGGCCCTTCAACGGTGACCCGGATGGCCCGGTTGTCATCGGGCCACAGCCGGCCGCCGATGCCGTGCTGGCCGCAGGCCTTAATCGTGAGTTGTCGAAATCCAAGCGATACCGCTTTCTGGATCTCTTCCTCGAGTATCCGGGAGCGCACCCGGGCACCCATTTCTCTACCGTGAATTACGGCAATGTGCTGATCGTTCATATTCTATCTCCGAATGAATCCAGGTGTAAGCAGGCCCGGTTTAATGTTACACAACATACCGGATACCAAGCCTTTCCGCCGCAGCCCGGTCGTCAATACCCAGGGCGTCGGACATACCAATGGGCAGTGAAGTCGACCGGCCCAGCGGGGCGACAATTTTTTTCAGCTCGATGTCAAAACTGAGAAAAACATCCACCACCCGCTCAGCGACCTGATCCACATCCAGCCGCCGATAGAGCCGCGGGTCCTGGGACGTAATCCCCTTCGGACAGCTGCCGATATTACAGATGTTGCAGCGGTCCCCTTCAGAACCAAGGCATCCCGCAGCCGCCTGCATGATGTATTTACCCACTTGAATACCGCTGGCGCCCAGCATAATCAGGGCGGCCGCATTGGCTGCCAGGTTACCGTTGCGACCAATGCCGCCGCCGGCAAACAGGGGCACTTCATTCTGCTTGCCGGTCTTGACAAGGTCCCGGTAGCAATCCCGGATATTACTGGCGATGGGGTGCCCCATGTGGTCCAAAGAGACATTGTAGGCCGCCCCGGTACCGCCGTCCTCCCCGTCGATGGCCAGGCCGGCCGCGTATCGGTTGCGGGTAATATTATTCAATACAGCCGTGGCCGTAGAGGTGCCGGATA
This sequence comes from uncultured Desulfobacterales bacterium, assembly GCA_964636125.1. Lineage (GTDB taxonomy): Bacteria > Desulfobacterota > Desulfobacteria > Desulfobacterales > CAJINA01 > CAJINA01. The sequence continues at coordinate 29,917 of CAZWPX010000043.1, forward strand.
TTTTAGGATAGACCGGCACCCGGAATCCCCAGGCCATGTACATGGACTGGGTCATTTTGGCCACGGCCTCCTCTATGGAGTACTTGGTTTGATGGGTCGGCGGGCTGGGCAGGCTCACCCCCGGGGGCACCCCCCGTATGGCGGCTATCAGCTTGTTCACTTTGTGCCACATCAACAACCCGCCGTCACCGGGCTTGGCCCCCTGCCCGTATTTGATCTCAACGGCACAGGGATCCACTTTCATTTCCGGAATTGCATGGATAATCTCGTCCCATCCAAAATAGCCGCTGGCAATCTGCAGGATGACATATTTCAAAAAGCGACTGCGCAGCAGGCGAGGCGGACAACCCCCTTCCCCGGTACTGATCCGCACCGGCAGGCCAAGTTCTTCATTCAGATAGGCAACCCCCAACTGCAGACCTTCCCACATATTGGGTGACAGGGCCCCGAAAGACATACCCCCGATAATCAGGGGATATATCTCCCTGACCGGAGGCATCCATCCGTTTTCACTATAAAATTTAATGCTCTCTTCCGGCGGCAAAACCCGCCCCAGCAGGGTGCGCAGTTCGAATTCGTGCCGCCCCGCATCCAGGGCCGGATCGGTCAGCATTGAAATCCGGATAAACTTGATCCGATCCAGGATGCCGCCGCCGAGGTTCCGGCGTCCGCCCCGACTGCGGGGCGCTCCGCCCTGGTTAATATGAAAGCGCAGTTTATCGGTCTCATCCGACCGACAGGGTATAATCGCATCGTTGGGGCAGACCTGGGTACACATGGCGCAACCCACACATTTGACATCCGGAGCAGTTTTCTGGCGAATGCCGTACCAGGGCACAGTCGTACTGCTGGGTTCCCCGGGACCGGTCAAACTGACCTGCAGGGTTCGTTTACGAAAGACGCCGAGTTCAATCGCATTGACCGGGCAGACCGCCGTACAGCTGCCGCAAAGAGTGCATTTCTCTCTATCCCAGTGGATCTGCCAGGGCAGATCCTTTACGCTTAATGAGGAAGGGGCAATGGGTCTGTCTGATGGCATATTTTCATCTCCTGACGATCCGGTCCCACGATGACGGTGTCCAGATGCATCGGTTGAAAGTCTTTGGTTTTATCCCGATATGGGATGGCCGCATCCAGTCCGCAAATTTCAGATGAAAACGCGTAGCAGCCGGGCCGCCCCCCCACCACCCCGGGACGCAGTTTTTTGCGATCCTGGACCATAAACAGGCTGTGGTCTATCAGGCTGCCGATCACGCAGTTGGGTCCGTCAATAATCAGGCGCCGGCAGGACTGTTTCAATTGCTTCAAAAACCCGGCACTGGGATGTTTTTCCAGATCGGCATACTGCAAAGGGGTAATAATATGTTTGTAGACCTCAAGGCCGAGCCCGAGATGCTTCAGAGTGTAATGCAGGATATGGGTAAAGACTTCAGAGTCGGATTGGTACCCGCTGTAGCCATTAATACCCCGGGATGTCAGGTAGTCCTTGATCGGTGTAAACGCCGTGTTCTCACCGTTGGTCATGGTCGCAAAACCTTCGATGAAAAAGGGGTGGCACGCATACAGATTGATCGCGTAATTTGTATTCTGGCGCCCCTGGGCCATGATGATGCGGGCATTGAGCTCTTTGCGGTCAAGCCCAAGATGCCTGGCCACCGCCAGAGGATCGCCAATCTCTTTTATCAAGATGGCGTCCGGCCAGAAACTGTAGACAATCATATCATTTTCAGCCTCACCCATACGCCGCAAGGTAAGACGGATGTCCAAGAGTCTGGCCATCCTCTCGGCAGGTGTAAATTCATCCCATTCTTCCGGGTATTCACAAGCCCGGACCAGGTAAATATGCCTCTTTGGAATGCCTGCGGGCGGGGTCTTGGGCAGTTTGATAGTCACCTTGAACTTGGTGGTAAAACCAATGTCCAGCATGAAACGGTCAAGGCGCTTCAAGCCTGCTTCGGTAAAAATTCCGGACAATATGGGGGCATCCTTTATATCCTCGAAAGGCCCTGAGAGGTCACGCAGAAACAATCCCACGCCTGACCCGTCATGCCCCTCACGCATGACGTCCAGAGCTTCGAGCGCCACCATGGGTGACAGCGGTTCTTCGCTGGTTATCGCAAATAATCTACACATGACGGTCCTGTCTCCTGTCTGAGTAAGCGCCTGCAAAGCAAGCGATCGCCAATAGCCGCCCCCCCTTTATGAAGGCCCGGGGTTGGGCTGATCGTGTTTGGTTTTGGCTTCCTCCCTGCGGGAAGAGCGCTTAACCATCGTCCACCCAATGATGGGTACAGACCAGCGCGTTTGATCCGGCCCGGGATCGAACGGGTAGTTGCCTAACCCGCAATAATCATACCATAAAGACTAATTATCCTAATATTTTGATATTGTTTTATTTTGTATTTTTGACAGGTTACACCCCCTTCGCCCAGCGCTACAAATTTGTAATAAGCGCAGTTGAAATATTCCGTTTTTGTACGATTATTACAATTTCAGCCCGATTGTTCGCTTGACACTGCCGGGCGGCTTATCTATGGTTTTTGGACAACAATGCCTTTGACTTCAGGAGGACAACCATGACATTATCAACTCACCCGCGATCACCTTTCGGCGACCTTACCCGCCGGGATTTTCTGCAGTTGACCACCCTGGCTGGCGCCGGAATCATAACCGGCTGTGCCGCAAACCCGGTAACCGGAAAATCTCAACTCATGCTGGTTTCTGAAGACCAGGAAATCCAGATTGATCACAAAAATTCTCCGTACCAGTTTTCCGCGGACTACGGTACCGTGCAAGACCCCCTGCTGGCCAGCTATATGGAGCAGGCTGGCAGGCGAATTGCCGCAAAAACACACCGCCCCCAGATGCCGTACGATTTCAAGGTGGTCAACGCCACCTACATCAACGCCTACGCCTTCCCCGGCGGGAGCATCGCGACCACCCGCGGCATTCTGCTCTCCCTGGACAATGAAGCCGAACTGGCCGCGCTCCTGGGACATGAGCTTGGCCACGTGAATGCCAGGCATACGGCCGAGCAGATGTCCAAAGGACAGCTAACCCAGGGTGTTATCGGGGGGCTGGCTGCCATCGCCGGGACCCAGGGCCAGATTTATGGCCAGATCGCCTCCCAGGTCGGGGCCATCGGAGCGGGGGCGCTGCTGGCCTCCTACAGCCGCGAGAATGAACATGAAGCCGACAAGCTCGGACTTGAGTACATGGTGAAAACAGGTTACGGCACAGATGGCTTTGTGGGGCTCATGGACATGCTGAACAGTATGAACAAGCATCAGTCAAGCACCATGGAACTCCTGTTTGCAACCCATCCCATGAGTTCCGAACGCTACCGGATCGCGGTGGACAGGGTCGCAAAGGACTATAAGTATGCCCATGGTCAGCCGCTGTACAGAGACCGCTATATGGACCACATTGCCAGTTTAAGAAAAATTGAACCGGCCATTAAAAAATTGCAGGCCGGTGAGAGAGCCATGGCCAAAAAACAGTATCCCCAGGCCGAAAAACTGTATGGGCAGGCCCTGCAGCAGGCCTCCGACGATTACGCGGGCCTCGTGATGATGGCCAAATGCCAGCTCGTCCAGAATAAGTACGCCGCCGCCCAGCGGTATGCAGACCGCGCCAAAAAGGTCTACCCCCAGGAAGCCCAGGGTTATCACCTGGCCGGATTCGCCAAGATCAAGGAAAAAAAATTCGCCTCCGCCCTGGCGGACTTTAACAGCTATGACAAAATCCTGCCGGGCAATCCCGGCATCGTGTTCTTGAAGGGCCTGTCCCTGGAAGGTATGCAGAAAAAAGAACAGGCGGCCCAGCAATACTACAACTATCTGCAGGTTGTGCGCCAGGGGGACAGCGCAAAACACGCCTATCGACGATTGGTCGATTGGGGTTATGTCAAGAAATAAATAGAAAGGGTTGCCACTTGAATGCTGACGTTCCGGCGGAAATACCCGCCGCCCTGTGTGCCGAACAAGACCTGCGCTGGCAGGCCTTTACTACCGCCGCCTCCGAAAAGGAGCAGGCCTTTCGTTTCAGCACCCGGGTGCTGGACACTGTCAGGCGCGCTTTTACCTTTTCCGACTTTATCTTCCAGGCCTGCACCCGTAACCCGGCCCTCCTTGTGGATCTAGTCCAGAGCCGGGACCTGTTCACCCCATACCCCCCCGACCACTATGCAAAGCAAATCAAAGCCGCATTCGACAAAGTGACAACGGTGGAGTCGCTCAGCGCAGCCCTGCGGTCCTACCGAACGCGCGAAATGGTCCGGATCGCCTTCAGGGATATCAATCGTGAAGCCGACCTTGGTGAGACTATGGACGCGCTCTCCGCTTTCGCGGACAGCTGTATTGAGGCCGCGAACACACAGCTCTATCAATGGCAGTGTGAACGCTGGGGCACACCCCGGGGAGTAGATGGCCGCAGACAGACCCTGGTTGTAATGGGTATGGGCAAACTGGGCGCCCGGGAACTGAACTTTTCTTCCGATATCGACCTGATCTTCGCTTACCCGGAAAAGGGCACAACCGAGGGCGTCCTCCCGGCCATATCCTGTGATGATTTTTTTACCCGCCTGGCACGCAGCCTGATCAAGGTTCTGGGTGAGAACACCGCTCAGGGGTTCGTTTTCCGGGTAGATACCCGGCTGCGGCCATTTGGTGCGAATGGGCCGCTTGTGATGAGTTTTGATGCCCTGGAAGACTACTACCAGTTCCAGGGACGGGAATGGGAGCGCTATGCCTGGATAAAGGCCCGGCCGGTTGCCGGTGCCCCCTCTGCAGGCGCGGCCTTGCTGAGCAGGCTGCAGCCTTTTATCTACCGCCGCTACCTGGATTATGGCGTTTTCGATTCGCTCCGCCAGATGAAGCAGTCAATATCCCGTGAAGTAAAGCGTAAAGGCCTTGAAAACAACATAAAGACCGGCGCCGGGGGTATCAGGGAGATAGAATTTTTCGGGCAGATGTTCCAACTCATGCGCGGCGGTGTCAATCCCCACCTGCAGGAACGACGCATTCAAACGGTTCTGGGTGCTCTGGCTACTGAAAACTTTGTCGATCCCACGACCCGTGATGAACTGCTGGCGGCCTACCAGTTTTTAAGAAACACTGAGCACTGCCTCCAGGAACTTGCCGATCGGCAGACGCACAATCTGCCGGAGGCGGAAAACGAACGCCTGAAAATCGCCGCTGCAATGGGATTCCCGGACTGGGAAGCATTTACAGCCGTCCTTAGCGATCATCGCAGCCGGGTCCACACCCATTTCAACAACCTGCTGGAGACCTCTGAAAACCAAAATGGTAAAAAACAGGGGGAACCCATCGAACAGGACCTGACAACCGCCTGGTTTGAGATCGCCGAAGATGAGAATCAGCGAACCACCCTTGTGAAAGCAGGTTTCCAGGACAGCCGGAAAGCAACCCGGCTGCTCCAGGATCTCCAGCAAGACCAGACCACCCGCTCGCTAAGTACACAGGGCCGGCGACGGCTTGACCGGCTGATGCCGGTTTTGCTGGCGGCCATCGGTCGTTCTGAAGAGCCGGAACTCGCCCTGGGTCGCATTACCGACCTGCTCAAAGCGATCCAGCGCCGAACCAATTATCTGGCCCTGCTTCTGGAAAACCCATCCGCCCTGGATCACCTGGTACACCTGGCCAACGAGAGCCCCTGGATCGTCTCCTTCCTGTCGCAGCACCCCGTTCTTCTGGATGAATTACTAGACCCTCGCACACTATACCGCCCGCCGGAAAAGGAACTCCTGGAACAGGAAATTGAACGGAGGCTCACCCGGGCAGATAGCGATGACCTCGAATACCAGATTGAAGAACTCTGTATATTCAAGCAGGTCAACACCCTCAAAGTAGCCGCTGCGGACATCACCGGCGCCATCCCCCTGATGCGCACCAGCGACCACCTCACTCATATCGCCGAGGTCATTGTAGACCGGGTGGTAAACCTCTCCTGGGAGCATCTGGAAAGAAAACACGGCCGGCCCGCCGGTACCTCGCAGGGACGGGGATTCGTGGTGATCGCTTATGGAAAACTGGGTGGGTTTGAATTGGGATACGGCAGCGATCTGGACCTGGTATTTTTGCATGGAGGCCAGCGCGGACAATTAACCGATGGCCGCCAGGCAGTCGACAACGCCCAATTTTTCGCTCGTTTAGGCCAAAGGGTCGTCCACATTCTCACTGCCCACACCCGGGCCGGCAGGCTCTATGAAATCGACACCCGACTGCGCCCCTCGGGCGTATCCGGTCTTCTGGTAAACCATATCGACGCTTTCAGAACCTACCAGGCCGAGGATGCCTGGACCTGGGAGCATCAGGCCCTCGTACGGGCGCGCATCATCTGCGGCGACAGGGCCCTGGTCAAAGTATTCGATGGGATCCGGCATGCTGTTATCGCTCGCGTCCGGGACGCCGAAGCGCTGCGTACTGAAGTAAACGCCATGCGCCAGAAGATGCGCGCGAATCTTTTCAAGCCCCGGCCGGGAACCTTTGACCTTAAACAGGGCAACGGCGGAATCGTGGATATCGAATTCATGGTTCAATACCTTGTGCTGCGACACGCGCATGGACATCCGCAGCTCACCACCTGGTCTGATAATGTCCGCCTCCTGGAAACCCTGGCCGCGTGCAATATCATAGACGCCACAACCGCCGAATTTATTAAATCAGCCTATCTCACTTTCCGGGCCGCAGTGCATAAAAGAAACCTGATGGAAAAACCGGGACGGGTCCCGGACGCCAGGTATTGTGAGATCAGAGACCGGGTTTCCGCCCTCTGGAAAGATATCATGCTTTAGGTTGGCTTACGAGAGCATCAACGTTGGGGTTCACTGTATTTTAGTCCCAAATCCTGGACACCGTTTTTTTTGACCCCCCCTGTTTTTTTGAACTAAATTCATTTTTTATATTGACATTAAAAATTTTTAGTTTAATTTTAAATTTTAGCAGCATCTAAAGTCTGTATTTTTGTCACAATTAACTTTTCACGGAGGTATGCCATGCGTCATCTCAACTTCAAATGGGGGTTATCCATTTTTTTCTTGCTTCTCTGCAGCTCTTTCCTGTTGTTCGGCTGCGGCAGCTCCCAGGAGAAACTTGAACTCACCAATTTCTTGGAAACCTATGAAAAACTGATCGATAACTATACGGTGGCCTACGCTACCGCCGATCAACTGAAAAAGACGGAAATGACAAACCAGATCGCATCCATGACAGCCCAATGGATTGAAAAGCGGAATGAGATGAATGATCTTATCACACCCCAAGCGATGGACGAACTGGTAGTGGAGTACAACCGGATCACTTCAAAATACACGAAATTTAATAAAACGCATCTGGCATCTGGTGGGGTAGCGAGCGGATAAGGGCCGCGCCTTCGATTGTTAAAGAAGAAAGATTTTACTGAAATCGCCGACAGGCGTATATATGTCTGATAGCGGGTATTTCAACAGGAAATTGACAGCCTAATGTGCCGAAATTTCTGATTTTTGGTAACGAGTCCGGTCATTCCGATTTATTTAGAACGTCGGTATCCCTGACCACGTAGAGCACCTTTAAAGCCAAGGCAAACTTTTCGGACGCCTCGGCTTTCTGGCCGTTACCCAAAAGCTGTTTCCCCTCATCGGTGAATTGTTTGATGTCACGTGCCTGTCCCACGGTCATTTCATAATTTTTACTCAAGAATTTGTTGATTTCACTCAGCTGATCTTCCGGCGTACTGGCTCCGCCACAGGCGGATATCATGAACACTGCGAGTATGATAGTGATCAACCATTTGGATATTCCAGTCATCAGCGTTTCCTCCTCCGTTTGAGTTCCATAGTTTTTATATTTTGTGAGATGTTCTGGCGATAAGAATTCCCTTTGCAGGATTGACAAGAGGGATTTTTCAAGTTGTATACTATTGTAACGCGGACCCCCAAGATGTAGCGGGTCCGAAAACCGAACAGCGACCCAAACCAGGCCGCACTCTCTGCAAATGGGTATGACCGATAACACGTATTATGTCAACATTGGATCTGCCGCCGGTTTTGCCGAAATTCTTTAATTTTGGTAACAGAATCCCGGCCGCCCAGACTATGGGCGTTAAAAAGAGGCGATTTGCTGAAGCAAAATGCCACAGAGCGGCGCAAATCGCCTCAGCTATTTAAATAGCTGATTTTGAACCGTATTTTTTTGATCCTTCCAAATGTGGTGCATATTCCATCGAATTTCTCCAAAAACTCTTCAATCGCCGGTTTCTGTCCGCACTAAAATTAATGAAATAATTACAGATGGTTGAATTATATTTCAGGTCTGTGTCCGTTTTGGCCCCAATTGTGCACTCTATTGAATTCAAAGAAATCCGGAAATTGGAAGGATTGAATTCACAGGCGTATAACCAAAGGAGGCTTACCATGGCTGAAACGGCAAAGAAAAGGACGGGAAGACCTTCTGTTTACGGGATTGCCAACGATCAGTGCGTGTGGAGCAGGGCCGGCGTTATCAAACCGGTAAAATGCATCAACGCCTTCGATTGTCTTGGCTGTTCGTTTGACAGGAAGGTGCAATCAAGATTTGAGGCAAAGCAAAAAAGTGCCGGTGACACCTGGAGCATTAAAAGCCGGCCGCGGCTAAGAATGACTGCAAATCAGCTCAAGTGCCGTCATATGCTGAGCGGACGGGTAGATCACAAACTGTGCGCGCATAACTACAACTGCGTCAAGTGTCCGTATGACCAGATGCTGGAAGACACCAGCTATGTGCCCGGGTTGAGGCTGCCGGCCTGTGACCGGGCTTCGGGTTTCAAAGTGGCCCGGGATCACTATTATCACTATGGTCACGCCTGGGCCCGGGTGGAGTATGGCGGACGGGTGCGCGTGGGCATCGATGACTTTGCATTGCGTCTGCTGGGCCCCCAGGATGAAATCAAGCTTCCGAACCTTGGTGCGACGGTCGAGCAGGGCAGCCCCCAGGCAATCCTTTCCCGCGATCGAAACGAGGCCGCGGCCCTGAGTCCCGTTGACGGAAAGGTCGTGGCTGTCAATTATAAAGTGACCCGCAAAGCCCGGCTGGCCAATGATGAACCTTATGCCGATGGCTGGCTCATGGTTGTCCAGCCCTCCGGTTTGAAGAAAAACCTGAAAAATCTTTTCTTCGGCACCGAGGGCCTGGCCTGGATTGACGATGAAGCTACCCGGTTGAACACCTTGCTGAGCGAAGAGACCGGGTACCGGATGGCTGCTACCGGTGGTGAGGCCATCGGGGATATTTACGGCGCCGTGCCGGAGATCGGCTGGGATCGTCTGGTCGAAGAGTTTCTGGGCTGACCCGCCAGCTGCGTTAATTGCGATTGAGTCAATAACCAAAGCCACCCCTTAGCGGGTGGCTTTTTCACTTTACGATCCGGCCCAGCCGCTATTAAACTGAGTTTTCAAACACCTGCCGATCTCATATTCACATGCTGAACAAAACTGCGGATTCAATGAATCCAGTGTTTCCAGGTTACTTGAAAAATGCATCAGGCAGTCAGTTTGCCAGCAATGGCCAATGCCCAGTAAATGTCCAACTTCGTGCAGGCTGATCTTGGCAGCCCTGAGATAGGTCAGTTCCAGGTTCTGGTCGGAAAGACGTTGCAACGAAATAACGGCAGCCTTGCCGCCCAATTGCGATTCCCCATAAACAAAGGTTAGAATGGGGGTGCACAGATCATATTCGGTTAGCCCCAGTATGAATGGGGTTTTAACGACGGTATCTGCAAGGGTCTTAAGGATTTTGGCCGCATCATATTGACCACGCCCCGGAAGGTAGGCGTAATCGGGCTTGTCAAGCACCGGTTGAATACTGGTGTTCAAGCCCATCACCGCCTGCAGGTTGGCAGCCACAACGGAAACCGCCGTTTCGTTGATCGGACCCAGAAGAATGATATCCACCAGGGCCTGATCGGTAAGCTTTTCATTTTTCACGTGCACTTTGTCCACTTACGGTCGAGTCAGATTGTGTCGTTTTATCTTCCGGTTCAAGGTGCTTCGGTCGATTCCTAACTGCTTAGCCGCCCGGCTTATATTCCAGTTGCAAGTCTCGAGGGCAGCTTTGACATGGCTGAGTTCAACCTCCTGCAACGTCATGGTGCCCAGCTGGCACTCCGGGGCCACGGGGGCCAGGAAGGTAAGCTCTTCAGCCCCGATCATACGGCCTCTGGCAATAACCACTGCCCTTTCTATCACGTTGCGTAATTCACGCACGTTGCCGGGCCAGGCATACGACATCAGGATCCCCAGGGCCTTTTGGGTGAAGCCCTCCAGGCGTTTACCGGTTTCCTGGATATAGCGTTCCAGGAAATGATCGGCCAGGGCGGGAACATCTTCAAGCCGTTCCCGCAAGGGTGGAACGGGGAGGGTGATCACATTGATCCGGTAAAAAAAATCTTCCCGGAAACGCCCATCCCGGATCAACGGGGGCAGGTCTCGGTGGGTGGCGCTGATCAGGCGAAAATCGGTTTCTATCGGGCTGCTGCCGCCCACTCGCTGCAATTGTTTTTCTTCCACAACCCTTAAAAGGGCGATTTGCATTTTAGGGGAGATTTCCCCGATTTCGTCCAGAAACAACGTGCCGTTGTTGGCCATTTCCAGTCTGCCGCGGCGGGCTTTGACCGCGCCGGTAAAAGCGCCCCGTTCGTGGCCGAACAATTCACTTTCCAGAAGGGTTTCAGACAGGGCCCCGCAATTTATGGCCACAAACGGGCCGGCGGCCTGCTCGCTGTGCATATGAATTGCCTGGGCCACCATATCCTTACCGACACCGGTCTCACCTGTAATCAGGATCGGTGTCGAGGAGGGGGCCACGTCTTCGATGATCGCGAAGACTTTGTGCATGACCTCGGATTGCGCGACAAATCCACCGAAGACGATTTCATGCTGTTCCATCAGTTGTTCACGCAGGGCCAGGTTTTCGTCCCGCAAAGCCCTGTTGGACAGGATTCGCTCCATGAGCAGGGAAAGCTCGTCCGGGTCGAAAGGCTTGCAGAGGTAGTCACTGGCACCCCGTTTCATGGCCTCCACGGCCGTCTGGATGGATCCGTGGGCGGTAATCATGATGACGCTGGCTTCCGCGTGTTTTTCTTTTAATCGCGCCAGAAATTCCAGGCCGTCCATGCCGGGCATTTTAATGTCCACCAGGTAAACATCAAACAACTCCTGTTCCAGGCGTTCGAGCGCCTGGAAACCGGAATTGGCGATTTCTACCCGGTGCCCGTCCTTAGCGAACCAGGCTGCCAGAGCTTCGCAAATGGTTTCCTCATCATCCACGACCATGATCTGCATCGATAGCGTCATAATTCGCTCCTTTACAGGCTGCGGGGTATTTTGAAGCCATTAAAATTGGGTCTTCTCCCAATTAGTTGGGAGAAAGGGTCCAAGGGTTCTAGGATTCAAGGATCCAAGTGTTTGTTTTCCAGAGAATTAATCAAGGCTTTCAGCATTTTACTCGAACCCTTGACCCCTTGAATCCTCGAACCCTTCATTGAGATCAACTCTTTTGGAGATGATCCTTAAAAGTTTTTAAGATAGCTTCTAATCACCAGGATGGTACCTGGGAATTTTTATCTTAAACACGGTGCCGGACCCCGGTTTGCTGTCAACTTTCACAAAACCGTTGTGCTCGCGTATGATGCCGTACACCATCGACAACCCGAGACCGACCCCCTTGCCGTCTGCCTTGGTGGAGTAAAAAGGTTCAAATATCCGGGGGAGGTCTTCCGCTTCTATTCCATTCCCGGTATCCGCAATCGTCAACCAGACCATGTCCCTTCTATGGTCCTCCCCGCCTTTAATGGTCAGCTTGCCACCATCCGGCATGGAGTCGATGGCGTTGAATACCAGGTTCATCAGGCTCTGCTGGATCTGGGCGTGATCCCCCCAGGCCTTAAACGGTTTTTTGGGCAGGTTCACGGTGCAGTCCACCCCGGCCAGTTCAAGCTGATGTCCGGTCAGCAGCACGATCGTTTTTACCAGCTTGATCAGGTCAATCTCCCGGGCTTCAACACTTTTCTGCCGTGCGAAAGTCAACAGATTCTTCACGATGTCGCCACAGCGCATGGCTTCATTAACCGACAGATCCAGGTAGCGGTCAAAGTCACTGAGGCCATCTTCGGGCAGGCGCCCTTCCCTGATATACGCGAGGATGAGTTTATTGAAAGTAACGATGCTGGCGATGGGGTTGTTGATTTCATGACAAACTGAAGCCACCAGGCGGCCCAGGGACGCGAGTCGGTCCTCCTGGACAAAGCTCGCCAGGTCATCTTTAATGATGCGGGTGCGCTGTTCGATTCTTTCGGCAAGATCCTGGGTCATGTCCCTGATTGTCACAACAATCTGGACGATTGCCCCCAATTCATTGAAAATGGGGTAGGTTGTTACTTGGGAGATCTGCGATTCTCCGGCAGGACCGAGCATTTCGTGTGTGGTACGTGAGGGTCGACCAGTTTTCATAGTCTCCTGGGCCGGGCAATTACGGTCGGCGCGAACACAGGGGGTTGAGATGCCGTGCATAATATTGAAACAGAAATTTCCCAGGATTGAACCACGGTTTTTTCCACCGGTGATGAGGGGTGAATTGTTGCAGTTGATAATGCGGTATTCCCGGTCAATGACCATGACACCGTCCGGTGAAGCTTCCAGCAGTGCGGACGCAAAAGAAGTGGCCAGGCTGATCTCAGTCTCGCTACGGGCTGCCTGTTCATAGAGGTTTGATACATCGAAAAATTGCATGGACGCCTGACTGTCGAGGATTCCAATTGAAAGGGGCTTGTTCAGAACCAGGTCATGCAGTATCTGCTGGTCTCCAGTGAGTTCCAGGATCAGATCCAGAGTTTCTAAGGATAACAGATCCATATAATCATCAAGGATTTCGATATCCATTTCCCCGGCGTATTTATAACAGGCCGCAGATTTTGTGACGGCGGCAATTGCTGAAATCTTCAACCGCATCCGGGATGGTCTAAACGCATCCAGCTTCTGCATGATGGTCAGGCAGCGGGCACTCCTGGCCACGACGCCGACGTTGAGCACCAGGCAGTTCTCGATTTCTTTAGTCGGATCCATTGCTCCCCCATGCTTGTAGGAAACTGGCACAGCTGTTTTAGACAGTTTACCGGGAGCTGCGCTTATCTGGTTTTGCCCACCCGGTCCCCTTTGTCGCCAGGGGGCAAAAGGTTAGAACGTCTAAACTGTTTGCTTGCAGGTCTGCGTGAGGGTATCAGAGTATGACCACGGCACGGTTACGGTGCTCGGAATATCATTAAGATGGCGGGCGGAGGCTGCTTTTGCATCCAGGTCCCGTATAAGTGATGCATTTTACACCAGTTGTAACGCGGCCCCCAAGATGTAGCGGGTCCGGAATCCGCACAACGGCCCGCATCCGGCCGCATGCTCTTCAAATGGGTATGACCGATAACAAGTATTATGTCAACATTGGATCTGCTGCCGGTTTTGCTGATTTTATTTATGTTGACGCAAATCAATAAAAGGGTCAGCATTGAAGAGATGGATATGGCCGTTCGAAACCGAAAAAGGCTTTTCGAGTGATTTGATTTTTACACTAACCCATACCAGAAAAAAGATGTCATGCCTGAAATCAAAGACAGCTCAGCGCCATTTGCCCGCCCCGGCCAGCCTGCCGCCAAAGATGCCGACAGCCCACCCGGCAGCGATGCCGCGGCTGGCAGCCAGCGCAGGATGATTGCCAGGGCATCCCGGGCGGTGAAAGACCACATAAGTCGTCAGCCCCATGTGCAGCGGCTGTTCAGCTTCATGCCCACCCTTATGACGCGTGTCTCGCCTTTTCATTTCAGAAACCGAAACCTGTACAAGGACTGGCCCCTGGTACGACTTGATTCAGGCGAAGCCAACGCGTGGGGCAAGATGTCGGTGGTCGGGGAACTGCTGATCATATTTGATGAAACTGTGCTTTTCTGCCTGCTGGCCCTGATGAAAAAATACCGCTCGGAAGCATTTGAAACAGATGAAGTCGAAATTTGCACGCTGGCCGCTGTGCCGGCCAGCAAGGCCAACCGGAACTCCACCTGGAGGAGCATTAAGCGCCTCACCGGTACACGCATTGACCTGGCGCTTCTGACCGGCAAGGGAAAAAAGCGCAAGGCCGTGCGGCACATGACCGGATCCATCCTGACGTTCTGTGACCGGAAGACTGAGTCCGGGCGGATCAGGATTGCCGTTAATCCCTACTTTCTTGAAATGTATGGTGAAAGTTTCGTAACCAACATCGATCTCAGCTTCAGAGCCGGCCTGCCGGACGATGTTGCCAAGGCCCTGTACCGCTTTTTGCAAGGACAGCTTGAAACCCGTCTGTCATTGTCTCTGATGCGGCTGGCCAAGGCCATAAACCTTGACCAGAGCAATGACCTCAAAGCCATTCGCCGGAAATTAAGAGCCGGCCTGAAAGCGCTCAAGTCCCGTAAGTACCTGGAAAATTATAAACTTACCGCAGAAGGCCAGGTTGAAATCGAAAAAGGCCTCCCGGCAGAATTGAACCCGGCCGACTTTATTATTGACACACCCACGCAAATCAGTTAATTCTGAAAATTCCTTCCAGATTTAGACAGCGTCCGGGCGAAGCAAACAGTAAGGAGAGGTGTACCATGTTTGTTTCGTTGACCAGCGAAAATTTTCGACGTCTGTTTCTAACCTTCGTTATGTTATCCTGCCTGCTGCCCGTTTTGATAATGATTTTTCTCATCTATCACTACACGGTACCACTGCTTGAACCCTATCAGATGGATCAACTCCGGGGAGTATTTAACCTGGGGATGGTCGGCATGCTGCTGGTTCAGGGATTGGGTTCCCTGTTGCTGCTCATGTGGGTCAACTCATTTGAAGACCTGACCCGGAAGATGGCAGATATGTCACAACCGCACCTGGATGATACCGAAGGCCCTCTTGAAGAAAACGACAATGAACTTGATCGGTTGAACGCCATGTTCAACGGGCTGACCGAACAGCTCCAGCACAAAGTCCAGCAGATCAATGCCCATGCTTTAGAAATGCAAAAGGTGACCGCCAGGGTAAACAGCATCGCGGGTACGGACGACCTGACCGGGCTTTTCAATCGGAGACATTTCAAGCAGAGACTGGCAGAGGCAGCCCGGCGGGCCGGGAAACTGGATCATTCGGCCTGGTTGATACGGTTTGAAATCGCCGATTTTCGTAAGCACAACGACAAACACGCGGACCTGCTGTTAGAGGAGACCGGCAAACTTATCCGCCAGAACCTCGTCAAGAAGGGGCAGCCTTTCCGCATCGGCCGCAATGATTTTGCAATCATCCTGTCCGGCTGCAATGGCAAAACCACAGCCCGGACGGCCAGCAAATTGTCAAACGCCATCCGGACACACCACTTTGCAGACCGGGCCGGTTTAAGCCTGGGCAATATTTCCATTGCCTGCGGTATTGCGAATTACCGTGAGAGTATGCAGGTCCTCTTCAGTGATGCCGGCAATGCACTGGCCATGGCACATGAAAGCGGTGAACAGATCGCCGTGGCCCCGACTCTGTCCTGATCCAGAGGGCCACGTGTTTCATATTTGACAAACGGACAGCAACTCAAACTTTAGCTCACTTTAGGCACTCGTCTCAAATTGGCTGGCGCTTGGATTGGAACTATGCTTGATACCCAGATACTGACTTTTGCCGGGCTGGCCGCCCTGTTAACCGTCTCGCCCGGAGCGGATACCCTGCTGGTGATTCGCAGCGTGATCTCACGCGGCCCGTCCGCAGGCCTTCTGACCACGGCCGGGATCTGTTCAGGGCTTTTCGTACATGCGTCCCTTTCAGCTGCGGGCCTCTCGCTGATCCTGCTCAAGTCCGCCCTGGCATTTGAAATCTTGAAAACCGCCGGGGCCGGCTACCTCCTGTATCTCGGGTTTCAATCCATCCGGCAGGCGATCAAAAACGGTCAGCTGGAAACAGGCCTCGGCACGACCAACACAACTCAAACGGTCCGCAAAAGTGCCCGGCGCGCCTTCCTGGAGGGCTTGCTGAACAATGTCTTAAACCCCAAACCAGCGGTTTTTTACCTGGCCCTGCTGCCGCAGTTCATCGGTCCCGCGGATCCCGTATTTGCAAAATCAATCCTGCTGGCCGGCATTCACTTTGCCATGAGCATCATCTGGCTGTCAGTCATCGCGCTGTTTCTGGGAAGCATGCGTTCATTTCTGGCCAACCCCCGGGTTCAACGCTGGCTGGAAGCTTCCAGCGGCGTTGTCCTGATCGGCCTGGGGATCACGCTGGCCATGGAAAAACGTTGACGGCTGGTCCTCGCCCAGAACAATTAGGATCGGGGACGAAATAAATTGAACGAAGATTGCGAAGGATTCAAAACGTAATGGCAGCCTGTGTCACCTGACTCCGACCCATTTTGTTATCTGGCCCCCCCATATCTTGTGGAAAACCCCGAAAGCCCATTGTTTGTGGTGTTTATTAACTTGAGAGCCCAAAGCTCTTATCATTCTAATCAATAAAATACTTGACAAGCATAAAATATAGTGTAGGTAATATTTAGTTAAATGGTTATATATAACAGTATACAACCTTAGCCAACCAATTTCACATAACTTTAAATTATTTCCGAGGGACCTATGAGCCAGAAAGTATTAACCTTTGAACCACGGAAATGCACTGGGTGTAAAATCTGTGAGGCGTGGTGCAGCATCACGCACTATGGTGTCAACAACTCTGCGAAAACCTGCATCAAGGTGATACGGGATCATGAAAATCTCATGGATTGGGCTGTAATTTGTCACCAGTGTGATGATGCACCCTGTATCAAGTCCTGCAAGTTTGAAGCCCTGGATAGGGATATGCGAACCGGCGCAGTTAGCGTGGATAATGAGAAATGCACCGGTTGCAGAAAATGTATGCGAGCCTGTCCTTATGGGGCACCGTCCATGCATCCTTCTGAAAAACTGGTTCTCATCTGTGACCTCTGCAATGGAACCCCCCAATGCGTTCAACACTGTCCTGAACAAGCGATTCAGTATCTAGAACGCCATAAAGCCGAACGATTGTACCGGTCCGTTATTGTTGAAGACTTTGCGAGGGGGGCTAGATACCATGGATAATATATCGGGTATAACGGGAAAAATATTAAGAGTGAATCTCACCCGCCAAAAAATTGAACTGGAGGATACCCCTCTGCACATTGTCCGTCATTATCTCGGAGCCAGAGGATTTGGTATCTATTATCTGGATAAAGAAGTTGATCCGACCACTGATTCTCTCGGGCCGGGGAACAAATTACTATTCATGAACGGACCGCTATCCGGTTCCCTGATCCCCGGTAACAACAAAGTCAGCCTCACATTCAAGTCCCCGCTAACCCATACCTATTCATTTTCCTTATGCGGGGGACACTGGGGACCTGAATTGAAATTTGCCGGATACGACGGGCTCATCATCGAAGGGAAAGCCGAAAAGCCTGTTTATCTCTGGATCGATGATGACACTATCGAGATCAAACCCGCCGAGCACCTCTGGGGGAAAATCATTAAAGAAAGTGAAAGCGACATTAAAAGTGAGCTGGGTGGAGATACACAGATTCAAGTCGCAGCCATTGGTCCCGCGGGGGAAAACTTAAACCGGATGGCTTGTATTACATCCGGCATCCACAGGGAATTTGGGCGTGGTGGATGTGGTGCCGTGATGGGCTCGAAAAACCTTAAGGCGATCGCTATTCGGGGAACGCAAGATATCCATTTCCATGATGTAGACCGCATGAAAACACTTGCAGAAAAGTATTACACACAGCTAAAGGAGAGTCCGGTCGCACAGGATCGAAGAAGTTACGGTACACCTGAAATGGTAAGAAAAATAAATGAGCGCGGACTTTGGTGTACCCGAAACTTTTCGGAAGGTTATTTTGAAAACGGATTCAAGCTGGAAGGCCCCCGGATGCGAGAAGATATCGTGGTGGGTGATGCCTCTTGCTTTGGCTGCCCGGTGGCCTGTGGTAAGCGCAGTTATGTGGTGACGGAAAAATATGGTCCGCTGCTCATCGAGGGGCCCGAGTTCGAAACCATAGGACTCCTTGGCCCCAATTGCGGCATCAGCGACTGGGGTGATATCGTCAAGGCAACCAAAGTTTGTGATGATTACGGTCTTGACACCATGAATGCCGGTGGATGTGTGGCCCTGGCAATGGAATGCTTCGAAAAAGGGTTTATCGGTCCTGCCGATACAGATGGAATTGAATTGAGGTTCGGAAACGGCGAGGCTTTGGTGAGTGTTCTTGAGATGATGGCCCTGCGCAAAGGGATCGGGAACCTTTTAGCGGAAGGGATCAAGGCAGCTTCAGAAAAATTCGGAGCACCGGAGCTGGGAATGCACTCTAAAGGCCAGGGGATGGCTGTTTATGACCCCAGGGGGATGAAGGGCATGGGGTTGACCTATGCTGTTTCAACCAAGGGGGCTCACCATATGATGGCGACAACCATGGGAGCGGAAATTGCCCTGAACAACCGCCTGGAAACAGACAAAAAAGCTGTTCTGGTCAGAGGGCAGCAGTTGAGTATGTGCGTAGTGGATTCAATTGCTGTCTGTTCAACGATGCGTGCCGGAATGAATCCGGCTGATCTGGTCGATGGTTTTAATGCGGTTACCGGCCTTGAAATGAATGAACAGACAGTCAACCGGGCCGCTGAAAGGATTATTAATTTAGAGCGCCTGTACAACGGGAAGCTCGGTTTCTCGCGCAAAGACGATACACTTCCCCAACGTTTTCTGGCGGAACCGATGGCGAAAGGGAAAAGCGCCGGTGAAACAGTGGAACTGGATGTGATGCTGGATGAATATTATAAGATAATGGAATGGACTCAGGAGGGTCTGCCCACACCAAAAAAGATTGATGAACTCAATCTTAAAAAAATGGCAACGACCCTGGAGGCAGATCTATAACTCGAGACAGGTAATTTGAAATGCAAACAAAAAAAGACCCTCATAAAACAAGGTGGGTAATCTGGCAAGCTATCCGGGAACTGTCTATGAAGGTTATCATCACCTTTGTTCTGACAAGCGCCGCACTCAGTCTTTTTCCCGGTATTGTTCATGCAGAAGTTAAAAAGCCGAACATTGTTTTTATTATGTCTGA
>CAZWPX010000044.1:0-47915 GCA_964636125.1 uncultured Desulfobacterales bacterium
ACACGGGTTTTATGGGCCACCCCTGGATACAAACACCAAACATGGATCGGATGGCAAAAGAAGGGCTTGTGTTTAATAATGCGTTTTGCACAACGTCTTTATGCAGCCCTTCACGGGCCTGTTTTATTACCGGCCAGTATGCGCATAAACACGGTGTGAAAAATAATATTACCCCTTGGAATAACAAGAATGTCACGGTGCTCGAACTAATGAAAAAGGGCGGGTATAAAACCGCCTTTATCGGCAAGTGGCATATGCCGGGTCACTTCCCGGAACTGAGAGGTGTTGACCGCTTCATCACCTTCACCGCCAAGACCGGGCAGGGACAATACTTTGACTGCCCGCTAATTATTGATGGCGTTGAAACCCAGAGAAAAGGGAAATACATAGGCGAAGATCTGACGGATTTTGCCATTGAGTTTATCAATAAAGAAAAGGACAATCCTTTTTGCCTTTATCTTGCCCACAAGGCGCCCCATGGCCCGTTTAAACCGCCCCCTGAGCTTAAAAATTTTTATAAGGATAAAAACATTGACCATTTACCCAAGTGGGCGCATCGCTACGCGGGTATGTGCGATGGTGAAATTTACGGCGGTGTTTTATGGAATGCGGAAGCCCAGTACAAGAAATACTGCAGCCTGATCACCTCCCTGGACCAGCAGGTGGGAAGGGTTATTGATGAACTGGAGCGACTGGGCATCGCAGATAATACGATTGTGATTTATTCAACAGATAATGGATACTTTTTTGGCGACAAGGGACACTTTGATAAACGCTGGGCTTATGAACCCAGTTTGCGCATCCCGTTTATCGTAAAATATCCGGTTGGTATCAAAAAACCTGGCAGCCGGTCCGATGAGATGATTCTTAATGTGGATTTGGCCCCAACCCTTCTTGACCTGGCGGGTCTTCCGATTCCTGCCAACATGGATGGAAAAAGTATCCTGCCGGTTATAGAGGGCCAATCAACTCCCTTAAGAGACGCTTTTCATTATGAGTTCTTTAAAGATTTCCCGCCATATACGGTTCCCGGGATTGATGCGGTCAGGACAAATGAGTTTCTCTACATTGAATACAATGAATCCCGCATGAAGCCGGAGCTTTACAACATTCTAAAAGACCCCGAAAATATCAACGATTTGATGGAAACGCCAGAGGGTGCAAAGGTCCTTCCTGGCCTGAAAATCCTGTTAGAGGAGTATAAACGGAGGAAGCACCATGGATAATACCATAACAGGAATTGAACCGAAACCTATGGCCCGGCTTTTTATTCCTGCCGGGCTTGTTCTATGTTTCTGGATCATCTTAAATCTTGCCTATAATCTTATCGGAGCGATTGATGATGTTGCCCTGTATAGAACCTTGGCAGCGTCAACCTGTGTTTTGCTTTTTATCAGTGTGGGTTTCAGCAGCCTTTTGATATATCCCATCATGTACTTTAATGGCGCCGCATTTAAGTTGCGGGTGATGGGTGTATACATCCTGCCCCTTGCCTGGTGCTTAAAGGAATTTTATCGGGTAACCGCTGGTGTTACTCTTCTAGAAGGACTGTTTTTTGCCTTTTTCACCTCCATCCAGTTGTGGCTGCTTTCAGGACAGGTCGGGCTGATCGGTATCAGCGAGCTCGTGTGCAGGTTAAAAGCGAAAAACAAAGATAAATCCATCAAAGTTGTCACTCCCGGACCGATCATTGGGATACTTTTCTCATTGGCAGCGACGTATTTCATTATCATTTGGGATGGTGGCTTGAGCTTTCACCTGATGATTAAGATGATTTATGTGAAGCTGTTTTTATGATTAGCGTTTTTTTAATAAAGTGTTCAAGAGGGTGTCGTGAAGACTAAAATCAGAATGATGTTGATACTGCTGCTTCTCGGTTTTTTTCTCCCGGCGTGTGCCAAGGTTAAGATATTGACGGCACGGTTATTGATAACCGAGTCGGCGCCTAAAACATACGCTTTGCCGGAAAAAACGACATGGAAACCCAAAGGAGTCAGAAGTTTTTCAACCGACAGCAACATCAACAGCCGTCCAGTGACTTTCGGGCGGACGATGCATACGGACCTGCGCGGATCAGATGAAATTGCCACGGTGATATCACCGGCAATCGAAGCTGACTGGACGGCTGAGCAAAATTTCTTTGTACCCGAAGGCCCAGTCTTTGACAGTCAGGGGAATATTTATTTCTGTCCGGTGTTCCCTCCGGAAGATCTGATCATGATCTCTATCGAACCGGAAAAAGGAAAACGCAGATGGGTACTGCCGGGTATCAGTGCCGGAGCCGGAACGCCGATAATTCTAACGGATCCGGAAACCGGCGAAGACCGGGTATATGTCGGCACTTATGACAGGGCGGTCGCTGCCAAAATCGACGGGGCCTTGCTTTGGAATGTTCCCACCGGATTGCCCAAACTTCAACCAGGATTACTGAAGCCGAATCAGCACAATTTCGGCTTAAACTACCATCCGCAAACCGATTCTTTGATTGCGGCGTTGGGAGACGGCCATATTTATGTTCTGGATCGGAAAACCGGGAAACAGCGGTTGTCGCAACCTTTCATGATGCCGGGCGCCCGGACAGCAGTCACCAATTTTTCGTTGCCAAAAAAAATCGCTGAAAAGGCAAACAAGGATATCGCCCATATGGTCGGTGATACCGGAGGCAGCTTTGACCCAATCAACTCAGTCCTTCATATTGCCGCCGGAGAGCTGCAGAAAAACACCAACTTTTTTTCCGTGGACAGCAATAGCGGTCGTATTTGGATTGCGGCCACCCTGCCCGACGAAGAAGATGGGAAAAAAGATGGTTGGGCTGACTATGCAGCCTTATATGGCCTGGATCTGGTTCAGGCGGGTGATAGCTTTCAATTGGAAGTCAAGGTGATTTCTAAAGTTCCGGGGGGCACAGCTTCAACACCTGCAATCAGTGCTGATGGAAGAAGGGTTTACATCGCAGATGCCTTTAATTCTGTTTATGCCGTTAATGCCGCTACAGGAGGCAAGATCTGGTCCATCAACGTTGAAGCCAAAGTGGCAGGATCTCTTGTGGTTTCCGCGGATAACGGAGAAATTTTTGCGAACACGCGAACTAAAATCAAGAAGATCGTTGATCGCGGCGATTATGCGGAACTGGCATGGACCGCTAACCTGAATATGTACGCTACGGGTAATTTCCAGGAAAACATTAAATCCTTAGGCGCTGAAGTGGGCGCCAATGGGATCGCCTTCACCGGCGCCGCAGGCGTCGTATTGGGTAAACAGAAATTTCCATTGAGACTGGGTGCCGGATTGATCGATAGAGAGACCGGAGAGGTAATCTATTTTGCAGACGGTGCGGAAGATTCCGTTTCATCGATGGTAACGGGCCCGGATGGCGGCATTTACGTGGGTAACTCTCCTTTGCGAAGAGCTTTGGGGCGGGCGATTTTAGGAAATTCAAAAAGCCCCAGGCCCATTGTCGGCGGCATCACGAAGTTTAAACCGATTCACCAGCATCTTATCATAAGAGATGCCCTCTGGGCTGCGGCCAATAGAGCTATAAACACGGCTACCTTTGCCATGTCGCATGGTGAGGCTGCCCGCGAGGATGTTTATCAGATAGAACAGCTTATGGCGCAGTGCTATCGAGTGGCCCCAAAAGCGATACAGGAAGGCTCCTTGACGGAAGGGCAATGGGAGATGATAAGGGAGGTTATTGATCGTGTCGTTGAAGATATTAGACCAGAAGAGGCGGCACTGACACGAGTGGGTGAAAGCCTGTTAAAGGCGGTGGACATCCTGGATAAATAAGGAGTAAAAGATGAGAAAATATCCCATACATAATTCTTTCAATGGCATTTGGATTGGAATGCTTTTAGCTGTGTTGCTTGTTGCCGCATTATTTATTGCGGGTTGCGCCACGCAATCGGGTGGAAAACATCATGATCAGAGTGCGATAACAAAAGAGTTAAAACAGACAATCAATGCGGATAAGAATAAAAGTCCCAATGTGCTTGTGATCCTGCTCGATGATACGGGATACGCTGATTTGGGTGCATATGGATCGGAAATAGACACCCCCAATATAGACAGTCTGGCGCAAAACGGTTTGCGTTACAATAACTTCCATGTCACGCCCACCTGCTCTCCGACCCGGGCTGCGGTATTGACCGGCAGGGAACCCCACCGTGTGGGCATGGGTCTGGTTTCCAGGTTTGATCTCGGCCCCCGTTTTCCCGCGTTCAGGGGCCGCATTGATCCTGCGGCAGCGACCGTGGCAAGAGTCCTTCAGAGTGCAGGGTATGGCACTTATGCAATAGGGAAATGGCACCTTGCACCCCCTGCGCAACTGGGACCTGCCGGGCCTTTCGAAAATTGGCCGCTGGGAAAAGGCTTCGACCGCTTCTTTGGCTTCATGCCCGGCTCTACGGATCAGTTTGCGCCCGAGTTAATCGAAGACAACAAGGTGATTGAACAAGATTATGGGAAAGACTACAACCTGACCCGGGACCTGGTAGATAACGCGATTACAATGCTCCGCACCCATCAATCTTATGCCGGGGCTCATGGCAAAGACCGTCCGTTTTTTATGTATGTCGGCACACCGGGCATGCACGCCCCGCACCAGGCCCCGCCGGAATATTTAGAGAAATACCGCGGCCAATATGATGCGGGCTGGGATGTGATGCGGGCAAAGCGGTTTGCGCGCCAGAAAGAAATCGGGCTGATTCCCCAAAATGCAGAGCTTCCATTAAATGATAAACGGATTCAACCGTGGCAATCCTTAGACAGCAACCAGAAGAGAGCGTATGCGCGTTTGCAGGAAGTGTATGCGGGCTTTCTGGATCAGACGGATGTTGAACTGGGCCGCTTGTTCGATGAGTTGCGGGCATTAGGTGAACTTGACAATACCCTGATTATCGTGATGTCCGACAACGGTGGCAGTCAGGAGGGGAACGTCAACGGTTGCGTGAACCATTCCGCGTATTACGCCGGTCAGGCAGAATCTGTAGCGGATATTATTGCGCGGTTAGACGATATCGGCGGCCCGAACTCCGGCCCGAACTATCCCATTGGCTGGGCCCAGGTGAGCAACACACCATTCCCCTACTTTAAGCAGGACACCTATGGTGGCGGCATCAACGTGCCGTTTATTGTGCACTGGCCCGCGAAATTCAAAGCCAGAAATGAAATCCGCACACAGTATCACCATGCCTCAGACGTCATGCCCACGATTCTGGAACTGATCGATCTGGAACTGCCCGCCGTGCTTGATGGATATGAACAATTACCGGTTGACGGTATCAGCATGGCCTACACCTTTGATGATCCTGAGGCCGAAGGGCAGCGCACCAAACAGTTTTATCGAATGGGACACAACCGGGGAATCTATCATGACGGTTGGACAGCCGTGGCCCGCCATAAAAGCGGTGACGACTATGATGATGACAAATGGGCGCTCTATAATCTCAAAGAGGATTTTGTTGAAGCCAATGACCTGGCTGCACAGCATCCGAAAAAACTGAAGGAGCTGAAAAAACTCTGGAAGGCTGAGGCAGAGGCGGTGAATGCTGATTTTATGATCGATCCCAAATATCCGGGATTTTTTGGGGGGCTGGCTATAAAGGCGATAAAAGCAATGAAAGGCCCCAAAGAAAAAGAGTATTTGTTTTATCCGGGAACGCCGCACGTGGACCAGAAGGCGGCGCCTAAATTTATTAATCGCCCTTATACCATCTCCATCCCGGTTGTTAGAGAAACAGGGGATGAAGAAGGGGTGCTGTTTGCAAACGGAAATGATGATTCCGGATTTGTGATTTATATCAAGGACGATAAAGCAGTGTTTGAGTATAATTATTGTGCCAATGTGCCCAGTTTCGGCAAACTATATAAAATTGAATCAACGATTCCGGTTCCACCAGGTAAATCGGAAATTCAATTTGAGTTTGAAAAAACCGGTAAGCTTGCGGGTATCGGCAAGCTGTTTATTAACGGCCAAGAGGCCGGCCGGGTCAATATGCCGAAAACCATCGCCGGTCGTCTGTCCCATGAAGGGCTCGACATCGGCCGTGACGGCAATACACTTATCACGACCAGTTATTCGGGCAGCTTCCCGTTTACCGGCCAGATTGAGAAGGTAGTAATATGGGTGGGTACTAAATAAAAAATAATCCACAGATAGCAATAAACTTGGGAATTTTGTGATGCGTTCTAAAAGATTCATATCCATTATTTTAATTCTATTATTTTGCGGCACTCTTTTGGTAATAGGCGGTACACAATGGAAAAAGCTTAAAATCGGGTGGATGAAGTATACTGCAGACATAAATCCTGCGGTGCGGGGATTTGAAATTCCCAAACGTCATCAATGGAAGCCGGAAGGCAAACGCCAGATTCAGGTAACCAGCCCGCTCATGCCAAGAAGAAATATCTGGCGGGCAAGGCATGGTGACGTGATGAATTCCGACGAAGTTACCACTGTGGTTGGGCCTGTCCTGGAAATAGACTGGGTGAGTGAAACAGACTATTTTAATCCCGCATCCGCATCCTTTGACAGCAAGGGAGATATTTACAACACGCCCCAATTTCCGGCGGACAAAACGCTGATTGAAAAATTAGACGGCAAATCCGGTAAGGTATTATGGAAAATTTATGGGACTAAAAGACCCACCGGCGGTGGCCGTCCGTTGGTCTTAAGCGACCCGGACAATCCCGTAAAAGAGATTATTTACCAGGGGGAGATAGCAGAGGTCGTGGCTGTCCATCCCAATGGAGAAGTTATTTATCACAAACCGACCGGGTTTCCGGAACCGCCTGAAACAGCAACATTTGAAAATCTGGGGGAATTTAACAGCACCGGCCCCAATTACAATCCGATCTTCGACGGACTGGTCTGGGTGACCGGCACCGGTATGATTTATGCGGTTGATCGTAAAACCGGAGAACAAAACATCGAACCCTTTTATCTGCCTGGCCAACCCAGCCCGGGAAAAGATAACAGAAAGCTTCCCAAAGCGATTAAAAAGTTGGAACAGGAAGAGTTGGCTTACCAGTTTAAAGGCACGCCTGCAGGATATACTCTGGCTCACCAGCTGGCGGTGATACTTGGAGAACGTGTTGTGAACTCTAACTATCTATCTATTGATCAGAAAACTGGTGCCATGTGGATCGCAGCCACCGACCTGGATGAAAAAGATGGGAAAAAGGATGGCATATCCGAGTATGGAGCACTCTATCGAATTGATGTGGCCCCCAACACGGCCGGGAAATATAAATGGAAAATGGAAATCGGTGCGAAACTTTCATTTGAAGGCGGTTCCGCTTCAACACCGGCACTCAGGGGAGATGGACAACGCGGGTATGTGGGAGATGCTTTTGGGAATATGATCGCATTTGATTATGATTGTAATCTTGTCTGGAAATACAGCCTTGGTTCTGGAAGCGGAAATGCTGATCAGATTGGCGGTTCCATAGCGGTCTCTTCGGATAATGGCGAGTTGTACGCCATTACCCGGCGGGATGTGGTAAAAATTGAAGATAAAGGTGATCATGGCGAACTGGCATGGCGTGCAAAAATGGATATGTATGCAGATATTGATTCTGAATTTCATCAGTGGAACTTAAACACCGCCACAATCACAGCCAATGGTATTGTTTTTCTGGCCGGGGTTGGACCTGCCTTTAAACTGTTCGGGGATACCCCCGTATTCCTGCCTGTAAAAGTGGGGGTTGGTCTTCTGGATCGAGAAACAGGCCGCTTGAGATGGTTTGCCGATGGTAAAGACAAAGGACAAAGTTCATTGGCGATGGTGATGCCGACGCCTGACGGTGGCGTTCTCATTGCCCATTCTCCTTTGCGGCGGGCGATTGCCAGGGGACTCTTTGGTGATAGAATCCATCCGACCCGGGGAGGATTCAGCAAATACAGCCCTAAACGGATTGATATTATGATCCGCGATATCGCAGTGGCGGCATCTGACAAAATTAATCGGGGTACGGAGATTTTAAGTATTCAGCCGGAAGGCACAACGGCGGACCTTGTTGCAGTAAAAGACCTTATCAATCAGGCAAGATTTGTGGCGCCAAATGGCATTAAAGCAGGTGATATTACCCAAGGACAATGGAATGCCATCAATGAAAAACTTGAAACTATCGAAAAGTTTCATCGCAATTGGGAAAATAATCGAGATACGGATCTTTTGAGGCAATCGGTAAACATATTTGAAGAGATTGCCGAAGGTCTTGAAAACAGGATGTAACTATATCTTTTGGAGGGTATATTATGAAAAATAAGCAAACTCAAATAACTCGCCGAAAATTTATAGAATTAGGCGCAGCGGGAGTTGCAGGTCTGGCGTTGGGAACCGGTTTGACGGGATGCGCCAAATCCCACCATTCTGAAATGAATATTATCCCGTTGTCTGAAAGACCCCTTGCGGATTCCACTGATAAACCCAATATTATATTCCTGTTTTCAGACCAACATCGACCGGACGCTATGGGGTGTAACGGCAACACGGTCATCCAAACTCCGAACCTTGACCGGATGGCTGCCGGAGGGGTAAATTTTACAAATTCCTATTGTGCTTCGCCGATCTGTCAACCGTCCAGAGCTTCCATCTTAACCGGTCTTTATCCGCATCAAAACGGAATCATTGACAATAATCAAAGAGACGTCAACCCGCAATGGGAGACAATGCCCCGGAATCTTCAACGAACAGGCTATAAAACCGCTGTTGTCGGTAAAACGCATTTTTTCTCTAATAGTGTAAAGGCGTTACCATTTTCAATAATGGATTGGGGCTTCGATACTCGAGACAAAGATGATTTCATCCGCTCCCTGGGATACGACGATGTCGTTGAGGAATTTGATCAGTATGTTCATGCGTACACCAAGTTCGGCATCAATATATATTCGCCCTATTCCGATTATCTCAGGGGAAAGGGAAGCCTTGCGAAATATCAGGAGCAAATCAAGAGTGTGTGGCGTTATACTGCGACACACTGGGACGGGCAGACGAGTGCCTTGACCCAAGAAGAGGATGAAACCTCGTTTCTCACTCGACTAGCAACGGACTGGTTAAAACGACAGGATCGGAGTCGGCCGTTTTTTCTGAATGTCGGTTATGTGGCCCCCCATTCTCCTTATATTTCCGACCCGATCTGGGCCGATTTTTATAAAGATGCTGAAATCCCTCACGGCCCCCAAGCGGCCCCTGAGAAGGTCAATGAATTGTGGGGACGATACCTGGATACGCGTTTTAAAAAAAGCAACTCTCATCGGTTGACCGCCAGTTATATTCAAAACTCAGCGCGTCATTACTACGGCAGAATTTCGTTAATAGATCAAGGCATTGGCGACATTGTCCGAACGTTAGAGGAACTGGGTATCGCGGACAACACCTGGATCTTCTATTCTGCAGATCACGGGGAAATGATGGGGGATTACAAGCTGATGGAGAAGCAGGTCTTTTATAAGTCCTCGGTCCGGGTTCCCACGATTATTCGCCCGCCGAAAGCTGTTTCGCCAAAAACAGTCAACGATATGGTTGAAGGGATCGATTTGCCGGCAACGATGCTTGATCTTGCAGGGGCCGAACCCCTTCCCCGATCTTCCGGACAGTCCCTGTTGCCGATCATGAAAGGAGCAGGGTCAAAAAAAGAGTGCGCCTTCAGCGAGTTGGGACAACGTGTAGCTGACAAGGACGGGGTGAGAGATAAAGAAAAGCGATGGAATTTTGTCTGCGCAGCCAATCAACGATACCGGTTGACGTACGAGACAACAACAAAAACGCCTTGTGAGCTCTTTGACCTGCAGGAGGACCCGGATGAACTGTCTAACAGGATTAATGATCCGGCGGTTAAAAAACTTTGTAATGATATGATCAATGATCTGATACTTCCGCATATGAGTTCCTGAGAAACAATTGCCGAGCATGAAGCAATGTTCATAAGTCGGTGCGAATAAAATCTTAACAAGTAGTGTTAAGTGAGAACCTCGGTTTTCAAACTTTTAGATTCTTCTATACCCATTAATCAGGAGTTTACATGTCTTATGGTAAAAAATTAATTCTGCCCCTCATTGCTTTTGTCGTGTTTTTTGCCTCTACAGGTTACTATTTGACAACAAAGAAGGGAAAGATATTTATCGTCCGTATGCTGGCAAATGAATCTTTTGTCAGAAAATTTGATTTGCCGAAAAAGACTGATTGGAAACCAGAAGGTGTGCGTACCACCGCAAAAGTATCCGAGACTCACGGTTGGCAGACCACATATGCCCGTACCATTCATACGGATACCCATAGCGCTGATGAAATGCCTACGGCTATCACTCCAGCCTTTGAACTCGACTGGATTGCTGAACCGACTATGTTCGTACCCGAAGGTCCGGTATTTGATAGTGATGGGAACATATATTTTAGCCCTGTATTCCCCCCGGAAAATGTAATCATTGTGTCGATTGAACCTGAAAAAGGTAAACGTCGCTGGGTCTTAGAAGGGCTAAGCGGCGGCGCTGGCACCCCGTTTGTTTATACGGATCCTGTCAGTGGTAAGGACATTATTTATGTCGGAACCTATGACCGGAATGTGGCGTTAAATACTGATGGCTCTATCATATATGATCGTTCATCAGGATTATCAAAACTCATAGCTGGAGAGATATGCGGCGGTAACCATTCCTATGGGATGAGTTATCACCTTCAACATGATGCTCTGATCACTGTGATGGGGGATGGCCACTTAACGGTTGTAGACCGCGAAACCGGTGTCTCACTGCTTAAAAAACCTTTTCAACTTCCTGGTGATAAAACAGCTGTTACCAACATAAAATTGCCAAAAGAAATGTTGGCGAAGGCCAATAAAGATTTTGCACATATGTATGGCAGTTCGGGTGCCTCCAAGGATTTCGATCCACTTGGGGAGGTATTTCATGCCCTTTTCGGTGAGTTGCAGCAGGTCACGAACTTCTTCTCTATCGATAAAAATACCGGACGCATTTGGGTTGCGGCCTCCCTACCCGATGAAGAGGATGGCAACCCTGATGGTTGGTCAGAATTTGGCGCGCTTTATGGAGTGGATTTGGTCTTG
This sequence comes from uncultured Desulfobacterales bacterium, assembly GCA_964636125.1. Taxonomy (GTDB): domain Bacteria; phylum Desulfobacterota; class Desulfobacteria; order Desulfobacterales; family CAJINA01; genus CAJINA01. The sequence continues at coordinate 11,068 of CAZWPX010000044.1, forward strand.
GAAGGGGAGGATTATTCGATGCAAATAAAGCATGTCATAAAATTTGATGGCGGAACTTCCTCAACTCCTGCAATCAGTGCTGATGGCAAGCGTGTCTATGTTGCTGACGCTTTCAATCACCTGCATGCCGTTAATACGACAACCGGTAAGAGAGATTGGTCTTTTGAAGCGCCGGATCTAATTACCGGATCTTTAACGGTATCCAGTGATAATGGCGAGATATACGCTAACATTCGCAACAAGGTCATCCAAATTATTGACCATGGCGATTATGCCACGCTCGGCTGGACGGCGGAAATGGAAGGCTTTGTGCCAGGACGTTTTCAACGTAATTTTAAAGGACTTGGAGCTGAAGTCGCTGCCAATGGGGTGGCCTTGACCATAGCCGTTGGGATTATCGCTGGAAATCAAAAATTACCATTCAAATTAGGTGCTGGATTACTAGACAGGAAAACAGGAAAACTTCGTTATTTTGCTGATGGCGCTGAAGACTCTGTATCATCAATAGTCATAAGTCCAGGCGGGGAAATATATTTTAGCAACTCTCCATTACGACGTATTTTCGCTCGTGCAACTTTTGGAAATTCAGTTAGCCCGGTAAAACCTATGGGGGGGGTTACTAAATTTAAACCTATTCATTCTGAATTGTTAATACGTGATGCACTATGGGCTGCAGCAAACCGCGCCGCCAATGCTGCAACAATCGTTAAGCAAAATTTAAACGCTGGAAAACAGGACATTGCGCAAATTCATCAGTTGCTGGCACAATCAATTGCCACAGGCCCGAGAGCCATTTCGGAAGGAAACTTAAGTCAAAGTAAGTGGCTGTCAATTGAAACAAAAATTCATCAAACTCAAGAGTTGCTTGCCCCATCAGAAACAGCTCTTATAAAATGCTCTGAAATATTGGAAGAAGTGGTGGATTTAATTGAAAACATTTAATCCAACTTCGCCTAGCAGGCTGTCGTATAATGATAGATACCACTCAGCCGCCAAACAAAACCCGGTAGAAAAATGAAAATATTACGGGATGTCTTAATCAAACCGGCCGGTCCGGATTGCAACCTGGCCTGCGCATACTGTTTTTACCTGAAAAAAGAAGCGATGTTCCGTAATAAAACGGTCCACCGTATGTCCGACAACGTGCTTGAAGCATTGATACGGCAGGTTATGGGGTCATCAGGTGTCCGAAAGACCGGATTCGCGACTGTCGGGATGAGGGGCTGAATCATTTTTGTACGGCTTATAAAATGTTTTTCAAATATGCAGATCCCCATTATCGCCGCATGGCAACAATTTGGAAACAAAAGAATGCGCTGTCAAGAGCCGAGGAAACACGGGGGCAGATTGAGCAACAATAATCCTGTGATGGAATCAACTTGACAAAACAGAACTATAATCTTAGAGTTATGGTTATCTATAGAAGTGGTTAAGCAAATTCTATTCTGAAATTAACATCATATTGATAGGGTGAGGCCCATGAGTAATAATTTTGTTGGGAAAAAGCAACTGGATGACAGCCCAATACCTGTCTATTATCAACTTCAAAATGAATTGAAAAAATTTATTGAAGACAAAGAATGGGCGCCTGGCGAACACATACCTTCATCCCGTAACATTGCTGAAACTTACAATGTAAGCATGGGAACCGTTCAAAAGGCGGTGGCGAATCTGGTGAAAGAGAAGTATCTTTACTGTGTCCAGGGGAAAGGGACTTTTGTGGCGACCACAGGCATTCAGCAGACAAGCCTTCGTTATACCTTTTTGCGTCAGACCTTTGAGGGCGATGATCTCTCTTTCAAAATTAAACTCATTGACACGGTTAAAGTGGACGGATTCCAACCTGTGAATCGCTATTTAAACCTTTCAAAAAATGAAAAACTGTTCCGCATAAAACGTGCTTTTGTATCCCGAAGCGGGCCTGTTGTTTATGGTATTTCCTATTTGCCTTGCAGCATGTTCAAGGATTTTGAGAACAAACTGGCCAAGCTGTTAGGAAAAATAACCCTGTATGAGGTCATTGAGCAAAAGTACGGCCTGCCCACTGTACGTAATAAGGAGCTTTTCAGTACTGCGGTTGCAGATGAGGAAATTGCCGGTATTTTAGGATTGAAAAAAGGGACACCCGTACTTTCCATTGAAATGCTCTCTTATACTTACAAGGACCAGCCCTATGAATACAGGGTAAGCTATTGTAAAACCGGTAAAAGAAAGCTTTTTAGAGAAATCATTTAAACAGGACACTGATTACCACCCTCCCCACCTCTTTACTTCCAGGCAAAAAATTACTTGACAAATAAATGCAGCCAATCTAAAAACACATATGTCCAGTGATATAGAACAGTAAATAACAAGAACTATAGTGTGAATTTAGATTGTTTCTTAATATACTCACCATTTGGTAAATGGAGGAAATATGAATCACGATTATCCCATTATCGACGCGGACCTGTTGATCATTGGGGGCGGTAGTGCCGGTGTCATGGCCGCTATCCGGGCTAAGGAAGTAGATCCGAATCAAAAGGTAGTCGTTTTCGAAAAAGGGGACATGAAATATTCCGGGTGTATTGCCAGGGGTATGGATGCCCTGAATATAGTTGCAGTCCCCGATATATCGACCCCGGAGCTTTATGTCGAGTCCAACGGCATGGCCTGTGAAGGGATCATGGATGAGCCGGTGAATTACAAGATGGCGGAACGAAGCTGGGAGATGATGAAAAAACTGGAGGCGTGGGGCGTTTGCTTTCCCAAGGATGACAATGACCAGTACGATATCCTCCAGGTTCATCCCAAAGGGCGATTTTGTGTGACCATGAAAGAGCCGGAACTTAAAACCATTCTGGCCAAAAAAGCCGGGGATCTTGGGGCAAAAATTATCAACCGTACCATGGCGGTGAGGCTGATTAAAGATGGCGACAGAATTGCGGGTGCCATCGGCATGAATGTTCGCACCGGTGAAATAGTGGTTTGCAGGGCCAGGACGGTCATTCTGTCATCCGGCGGAACAGCGCGATTCGGACTCCCTGACAATGGCCATCTCTATGGTGTGTATGATTACCCCGGTAATACGGGTGACGGTTATTGTCTTGCGTACCACGCCGGCGCAGAATTGAGCGGCTTCGAATACACCCTGGTGTATTATATTGCCAAAGATATCAATGCGCCGCTTTTATACATTACGTTAACCCGGGGCGCCAAGCTCCTGAATGCATTTGATGAGCGTCGGGATAAGGATCATCCATCCATTAGAAGTATGTTTCTTGAACACCTGATGGAAGATAAAGGCCCTCTGAGAATTAAAATGTCGCATCTGCCGGAAGAGACCATTCAGGAGATCGAAGAACTTCTTTTCACCACTGAGCGGCCGGCCTGTGAGCAGTTTTATAAAGGGCGGGGGATCGATTTTAGAAGCGGCGAGATTGAGTTGTGGCCCACAGAGCTCTTTTTGTGCGGGGGGCACGGGCTGACCGGTGTTCGTGTGAATGAAAATGCGGAAACCGCGGTTCCCGGCCTCTATGCGGCCGGCGACACATCGCTTGTAGCCCGCGGGCACTTGTCGGGAGCCTTTGTTTTTGGGGAAATATCCGCCGAGAGTGCAACGGAATTTGCCGCTAATAACGGAGATGTTGATTTGGATGAGGGTCAAATTGAGGCATTTATTGCCGAAAGAGATTCCCGGCTGGCGCAAAGCAATAATGAGATCGCCATCGAGGAGTTTGAGTATAAAGTGCGGCGGATGATCAATGATTATCTGAGACCACCGAAAAATGAGTATAAGCTTAACCGCGCCCTGTGGTGGATGAATCGGTTTCGAGAAGAACTGTCCACGATGGTTCGCGTAGCAGACGTGCATGATCTTTTTAAACTGTTTGAAGTGGAAAATATCATCCAGTGCGCGACGTTAAGTGCTTTTGCCTCCAGGGAGCGCAAAGAGAGTCGCTGGGTGCCATGGCATTATCGCAGCGATTATCCGGAAGCAGATGATCAAAAGTGGGTCAGGCACATTGTGTTGACCAGGGGAGAATCACCGGAAGATGTGCGCATATCTTATGCGCCGGTCATTCGTATGGGTAAGGAGGTGTGATCAATGCGGTTGAATCTATTAGAAAGTCTGTCCGATAACATCTCTATTGACAAAGATAAATGTACCTTTTGCAGCATTTGCGTCGATACGTGTATTTTGGACAATTTAAGGATGAAACTGGCGCCCTGTCGTCAGGGGTGCCCGCTGGGCGTTAACTGCCAGGGGTATGTCCAGCTGATTGCCAGGGGAGAAGATGAAAAGGCAATGGAGGTGCTGAGAAAAGATCTGCCCTTTCCGGCTATTCTGGGGCGTATCTGTTCGCATCCCTGCGAAGAGCGATGTCATCGGAAGGCGATCGAAGGAGAGGCCGTGGCGATCCGCGTACTGAAACGGTATCTGGCTGATCAATTCATGGAAGAGAAGATGCTGCTTCCGGAAATCCAACCTGATTCAGGCAAGGCAGTCGCTGTCATCGGCTCCGGGCCTGCCGGGATGATGGCGGCCCATGATCTTCGAATTCAAGGGCACTCGGTGACAGTATTCGATGCTGAAAGTCAACCGGGAGGGATGCTGCGCTGGGCCATTCCTGATTTCAGGTTGCCGCAATCTGAACTGGAAAAGGAAATCGGGCTGCTCAATCAGATGGGCGTCTCTTTTCAGTGCGGTGTCAAAATCGGCCAGGATAAAAGCCTGTCGCAGCTTCGAAATGAATTTAATGCCGTTATTGTTGCCACCGGATGCTCAGAACATGGCGTGCTGCATATGGAGGGCGAAGATAAACAGGGCGTCTACCACGGCTTGCCGTTTCTTAAAGAGGTTCGGGAAGAGAAGAGACCTGATGTCGGCCGGAAGGTTCTTGTGATTGGTGGCGGCAACGTTGCCGTGGATTCTGCCCAGACAGCCCTCCGGCTGGGCGCCAAAGAGGTGACAATGGTCACCCTGGAATCCGATGACGAGCTGCCGGCATTTCAGGAGGCAATTGAAGGGGCGGCTGCTGAAGGGATCAAGTTTCACTGTTCCTGGGGAAACCCCAAGCTGAATTTTCAGGATGATAAGTTAATTGGAATCGATTTTCAGCGCTGTACGCAGGTTTTTGATGATTGCGGCTGCTTTGCTCCCAGTTTTGATGACTGTGAATTGCATTACCTGGATGCAGATACTGTTATTGTGGCCATCGGTCAACAGGCGGATAGGGCGTTTTTGGAATCGACAGGGTTGGTTCAAGACACAAAAATGGCTGTTGATCCTCTCACGCTGCAAACCTCCGACAAGAAGGTCTTTGTGGCCGGGGATATGTACAGCGGGCCGGCATCTGTTATCGATGCAATGGCAAGCGGCAAACAGGCTGCGGAATCAGTGAACCGCTTTCTCAAGGGAGAGCATTTGCGTTTTGGCCGCAAGTATCCAGGTCCGGTAGAGACCGAATTTGATATCGATACAGGCGGAGCCTCTGCAGATAGACGTATTACTATTGCTGAACACCGTACGGAAGGCAAAGGGGATTTTCAGGAAATTGAACCTGGGATTGATCCGGCAGCAGCCAGATTGGAAGCCAGGCGGTGCTATTCTTGCGGGCAGCCGTTCGGTAAATACAGAACCTGCTGGTTTTGTCTTCCCTGTGAAGTGGAGTGCCCCAATGAGGCCCTCAAGGTGAAGATTCCCTATCTGTTAAGATAACAGGTTGAGCATAAAATAAATAAGGAGGACAACATGATTAAAAAAGTAGGTTTTATCGGGCTTGGGACCATGGGCAAAGGAATGGCGACCAACCTGCTTAATGCCGGTTTTGAGATGTGCGTTTATGATGTCAACCCGGAGGCGATCAAATCCTTTGAAACGGCGGGTGCCAAAGTTGCGGCCACTCCCAGGGAGGTCGCCCGGTTCGCGGATGTGGTAATGACCATGCTGCCGGAGCCGCAGCATGTGGAGGCGGTCTATCTTGACGCAAACGGATTGCTTGAAGGCGCCCACGAAGGCCTTTATCTCATTGATTCCAGCACGGTTGACCCGGAGTGCAACAAAAAAGTAAGCGCGGCCGCCGCTAAAGCAGGTGTGACCATGTTTGACGCGCCGGTGGGGGGCTCTCCAAATGAAGCCGCTGCCGGCAACCTCGTCATGCTGGTCGGCGGCAATAAAAAGGATATGGAAACTTGTCGTCCGGTACTGGATGTCGTGGGGCAGCTCTCTCTCTTTTGCGGCCCCATCGGTATGGGTTCCGCAGTGAAATTGGCGAACAATCTGATGACCATGAATATAATGGCTCTGGTCATAGAGGGGTATACGCTGGCTGAAGACGCGGGGGTGGATACCAAGGTGCTGGCAGAACTGCAGCGTCTCAACGTGCCCAGAGTGTTTGAGATGATGGTATTGATGTTTATGGGCAAGGTTGACAATGTCGGGTTCCAGACTGTTCTGGCGCACAAGGACGTTCGCCTGGCTTTAAAAATGGCGGAAGATACCGGCACGCCGCTGCCTCTTGGATCTCTGGTCAAATCTCTTTTGCAGATGAACATTCGTCAGGGACGGGGAAAGCTCTGCTTGCAGTCCTCCAGACGATTTTATCTAAAAGGCGATGATCCGTCGTAATAGGTTTCAAATATTTTATAAAAAAGAGATAGGAGAAAATAAAATGCACGATAAAATCGAAAAGTATAGGGCTGCAGCTAGGCGGGCTGCTGAATGGACGCTCCAATACATGAATCCCGATGGCAGCTATCAGGAGACAGAACATGTTGTCATGGGCATGTTTAAAGCCCCCCTGGCGTTGAAAACGGCCGGATATGTCAAGGAAGCGGAAACCACGATGGCGTATATCGAAAAACACTTTTTTGAAGATGGCGATTTTAACAATGGACATTGTGATCCTTCATTTCCTTTCTATAATAACTACCGCAATGCGTGGCTGTGCTGGGGGGCCCATGAACTGGGGAGAGATGACCTTGCCGGGGCCGGCGGTGATTATCTGGAAAGCCTGGTGCATCCCGAATTCGGTGGTATTCCCTGCCGCAAGGAGTACCACGATATGTTTCAAATTCTCGACTGGGGCGCCACCGCTCTGGGTCTGGTTGCCCTGTCCACCCTGGGACGCAAGGAGGCGGCTGTAAAATGCGGCGAATTTTTTGAAAAGATGCTCGACGAGCAACCCGAGCCGGATGAGCGTTTGTACCTGCGTAAGTTGTGGCTTAACGGGAGGTTGATCACCGTATGCCAACCCCATGAAATTCCGGAATACCTTGTGGACTTTCAAATGCCGGGGATGATGTACTGGTACTTCGGGGCCGCCATGGCCGGGCTGGCGAAACTTTATGAATTGACACAGGATTCTCGCTGGATTGAAACGGCGGACAGGATTTTCAGCCTGACGCAAAAGTGCAGAAAAGAAGTGTATGAAGATCTTACGTCCGGTAAAGTAGGCTGGGGCTGTTCCTGGCTTTATAAAGCCACCGGCGATCAAAAATATGCCGATGCCGTAGTCAAAGTGGCGGATCACCAACTTAAAATTCAGGAACCTGAAGGCGGCTGGGTCCGCCGGCCGCTGTTCCAGTCTCTGGAGGAGCAACCGCTTATATTTGGGGTTGAAGTCACCCAGGAGCGGGTGGTCTGGTTAAATTATTACGCTCAGGCCCTATCCAAATAATCGATCGCAGCTACAAAAGGATGATTGCCGTCGGGAGGTATTAAAGCAATGGAAACACCATTTGTGTTTGAACCGCTATTGGGTTTTGGCGCCATCGGGATTTTTCTTGTGGCAGGTGTTCTTCTGCGGGCCAAATTTCGTTTTTTACAGGCTTTTCTACTTCCCAGCTGCCTTATTGGCGGCATCCTGGGGTGCCTCCTGTTAAATATGGGCCTGTTCAACTTGCCTTTTTCGCTGTTTGAGAACTTTGCCTACCATTTCTTCAATATCGCTTTTATTTCATGTGGTTTGACCCAAAATGAGAACCCTGACGGGGAACCTGTGGGCGGGAAACAGGTTCTGAGAGGCTCTTTGTGGATGGCTCTCATGAAAGGGATCACCTGGCCTATGCAGGCAATTATTGGTTTGGGAGCGGTCTTTCTGTTTAACCTGTTGGGTAAAGAGCTTTTCCCGACCTTCGGTCTCCTGTTGCCTGTCGGTTTTAATGAAGGCCCCGGCCAGGCGCTTTCGATCGGTAAGGTATATGCGGAGTTTGGCTTTGAGCATGCGATTTCGGTGGGTCTTACATTCGCAGTTATCGGCTACATTTTCTGTTTTTTTGTAGGGATGCCGCTTGTCAAAAGAGGATTAAGTAAAGGAACGATAAAATATGGCAAGAAATCACTGCCAGATGACTTTTTAAAAGGTATCGTGCCAAAAGAAAAAAAGGGTGACAGCGCCGGGCGTTTGACCCTGCACGCGGAGAATATCGACAATCTTGCCTTCCAGCTCGGACTTGTCGGACTCATCTATATGTTAACCTATTTCTTTTGCGGGAGTATTTCCCAATTGTTCCCACCCGCATTCGGAAAAGTGCTGTGGGGGTTCTTTTTCGGTATCGGGATGATCATGGCAATCATTTTTCGGTGGTTGCTGGGCAGGGTAGGCAGCATCCATCTGGTCGATCCGGGTATCCAAAGACGCATCAGCGGACTCGGTATCGATATCATGATCACGGCTACACTGCTGGCCATCAACCTGAGCCTTGTCTGGCTGTATATTGTCCCGATTCTTGTTATATCCATCCCCTCAGGCATACTCACCTTACTGTCAATTTTGTATTTTGGCAGGCGAATGGGAAGCATGCCCCTGGAGCATACTATTGTCACTTATGGCATGTATACGGGCCAGATGTCCACCGGCCTGCTCCTGCTGCGCATGGTCGATCCGGAATTCAAATCTCCCATGCTTATGGAACTGGGGGCTTTTGCCTTTGTTGTTTTACCATTTACCGCAACTTGCATGATACTGGCTACGTTACCGGTCAGCTCCGGCATGCACATCGGCCTGGCAATGGGAATCTACGCTGCCATTATGCTGTTCACTTTGCTACTTCTCAAGGTTACAAAGTTCTGGGGTACCCCTGAAAAATTGTTTTAAAACGGTAGATGGGCTGGTTCTCGGACCGAACCGGATTAGCACCCCAGCCATTTTTTCCAGGCGGCCGTGATAATCGATACCCGCATCCAAATGCAAGTACCTCTCTTTCCCATAAATTGGATGCCTTGATGTAAAAATCAAACTACTAATTTGAAAAAAACTTGACAAACTATATTTATGTATATATGCACTGTTCTATATAACTGATCCTGTTTAACACTGTGGCTTAAATAGAATCAAAGGTACTTCATTGAATTGGCTTATTTACAATAGAGGCAAATTTATTATGGATTTTATTAACTGCCATGCTGGTGACTTAGGAGGAAAAACAAAGGAGGTATATCTAATGAAGTCTGATTCAACGAACCGGAAGGTTCACCAACCAACAATTCTATTTCTACTGGTAGTAATGCTGCTGGTGTGGAACGTGCCCACGGCCACCGCCCTCCAGCTCTATGATGGTGACGCTTACAAGGTTAATCTGGACACAACCCTGTCATGGGGTGCAAAGTGGCGCACCCAGGAGCGTGATTCAAGGTTGATCAACGTGGTCAATGGTGGATCCAGAGATAGCGCCAACGGTGATAACGGGAATCTTAACTTTGACAAAGGCCTTATCAGCAACGCGTTTAAAATTACGAGTGAACTGGAGATACGAAGCGACAATTTCGGGCTGTTCACCCGTGGAACCGCCTTTTACGACTTCGAGATTATGGAGAATGACCGCCAGTACGTTCAACTTGGTGATTTAGGCGAAGAACAGGCGGGAACGGATATAAAACTGCTGGACGCCTACGTGTGGGGTGCCCATGATTTTGGTGAGGTGCCGGTGTCCTTAAAAGTTGGTGACCAGGTCGTCAACTGGGGTGAGTCCACCTTTATCAAAGGCGGTATCAACGTCATTAACCCCATTGATGCCGGTGCGATTCGGGTTCCCGGCGCTGAGCTTCGCGAAGCGCTCGTCCCGGAGGGTATGGTCAATCTATCCGTTGCGCCGACGTTGAATACCAGTTTTGATGCAATCTATCTTTACGACTGGGAGGAGACCAAGGCCGACGCGAGCGGCACCTATTTTTCCACCAATGATTATGCCACCCCGGACGGTTTCAAGGCTATACTGCCCAGCAGCCCTTTCGGAGACCTGGGGGATGCCTCTGTGGCGGACACCCCTTTATCAATTCCCCGGTCAGAGACGCGCGAAGCTGACGACCAGGGCCAGTTCGGCGTGGCCTTTCATGCGAATGCGCCTGCGCTCAACGATACGGAATTCGGGTTCTTTTACCTCAACTACCACAGCCGACTGCCGCTCGTCAGTGCCACTACCGGTACAAAGCCCGCTGCGCTTAACAAATACCTTAAGACCGCCAATTACTATACGGAGTACCCGGAAAACATCCAGTCTTACGGTTTGAGTTTTGCCACAGAGGCCCTCTCCTGGTCGATACGGGGTGAGGCTTCCCACCGACTGGATGTGCCTTACCAGATTGATGACGAACAACTGATCGCAGCGGCGATCGGTGCCATCAGTCCTGCTCAGGCGAAAAACAATTTGATTGGGAACTATCTTGGCCAGTTCGAAACGGACATCGCCGGGTATCGCCTTTTCGAAGTGAGCACGGCCCAGGCGACTTTCACGAAAGTGTTTGGTCCTGCTATCGGCGCTAGTGGCTGGACATTCCTGACAGAGGTCGGATACAATCATGTGCATGATGTTCCAGAGGATGAAATTCTCGAAAAGCCGGGAGGCGGCACCTATACCACGGGCTCATGGGGCTACCGGTCGCGGTTTATTTTTAATTATCTCAGCGCAATTGGGGCGGTAAACCTGTTTCCCCGCATCGGTTGGAACCACGATGTGAACGGGACTTCGCCTGCGCCCGGCCGTGCCTTTCTCCAGGATCGCAAGGCAATCCTGTACGGGCTGAAATCAACCTACCAGAGCTGGGCCGTGGATGTCAGTTACGTTGACTTCTTTGGCGCCCAGGACCAGAATAAGATAAACGACCGTGACAATATCGCATTCAATGTCAAGTATTCTTTTTAGCCCAAAGGATAAACGAGTCAAAACAGGAGATGATAAGGAGAAAACTCTCATGCGAATAAAAAAAATAATTTCCATCTGTTGTATCATTGTCATCGGCTTTGGCGTGACGAGCGCCTGGGCCAAACTCAGCCAGGAAGAGATTGCCCGCCTGGGTAAGGACCTCACCCCGCTCGGCGCCGAAAAAGCAGCCAACACTGATGGCACCATCCCGGCATGGGAGGGCGGCATCACCACACCGCCTGCCGGCTACGAGACCGGGATGCATCATACGGACCCCTTTGCCGGCGATCAAGTGCTGTATGCTATAGACGCCTCTAACATGGGCCAATATGCCGATAAGCTGACAGAGGGACATAAAGTCATGCTTAAGGCGATGGATACCTACAAAATGAATGTTTATCCAACACGCCGCAGCGCGTCGGTGCCCCAGCGTATTTACGACGCCACCATCAAAAATGCGGCAACTGCCGTACTGGTGGAGGGCGGTAATGGGGTAAAAGGTTCGGTTATCGGTATTCCGTTTCCTATTCCCAAAAACGGCCTGGAGGTTATCTGGAACAGCTTGCTTAAATACAAAGGCAACAGCCTGGATCGTAAATACGCAAAATTTCCGGTTACCCGCGGTGGATCATATGAAAAGGGACTAGTCCAATCCAAGGAGCTGTTTCTGTATCACCGCAAAGGTGCCACCGAGGAGAAACTGAACAATCTTGTCTTTGTCCGGCTGGTAAATACCCTGGGGCCGCCCCGGAATGCCGGTAAAGCGACAATTGTCCACGAAACCCTGGACCAGGCAAAAGAGGCCCGTAAAGCCTGGTCGTATAAACCTGGCCAGCGCCGCGTCCTGCGAGCGCCCGAGATCGGCTTTGACAGTCCGAACGAGGGATCGGACGGGATCATAGTGACCGACCAGATTGATATATACAATGGCAGTCCCCAGCGCTATGAGTGGAACCTGGTGGGCAAAAAAGAAATGGTTGTCCCTTACAATTCCTACAAGCTCCATAGCGGCGATCTTAAGTACAAGGATATTTTACAGAAACGTCATATCAATCCGGAACTGGCACGTTACGAACTGCACCGGGTGTGGGTGGTTGACGCGACTTTAAAACAGGGGACCAGACACATTTACAAACGGCGAACATTTTATATTGACGAGGATTCGTGGCAGATTTTAGCAGTGGATTGTTATGATAACCGGGACCAACTCTGGAGATTACAGGAAGCCCCTGTGATCAATTATTACCAGGCACCCACACTCATGCCCACATTCGAGCTTACCTACGACTTCCAGTCCGGTCGCTACAATGTATTTGGTATCCACAATGAAGAGGGTGAATATGTTTTCAATAAAAAGATGTCTCCTAAAATCTTTACCCCTGCAGCGTTAAGGCGTCTGGGGACAAGGTAAAGGTTCAGGTTTTTTTCAAGGCTAAGGGGACCCGATTTAAAATGGGAGCATAGCATGGAGTTTAGTAGACAACAACAGACTGCATACTTCCGTGTGAAAAATTTTCGGCTAAGGACGCTGTTTCTCATGGCGCTGTTGCTTGCTGGAATTATGTCGGTATCAGTTTTTGCCCAGCCGAACTATTCGGTGAAAGCTCCCCTGGCAACCCGGTCTTTGCTCCTCGATGGCGTTACCGCCAAAGGTGATGTGGTCGTCGTGGGGGAGCGGGGGCATATTCTGATATCCGGAGATGGCGGCGCCACATGGGAACAAGCCGACGTGCCCACCCGCAGTACCCTCACAGGCGTTTATTTTCAAGACGGGCACCTGGGGTTTGCAGTCAGTTATTACCAGGAGATTTTGCGTACAAAAGATGGTGGAAAAAGCTGGAAGGTTGTCCATGCCAAAACAGAAGATGAACGCCCGCTTCTGGATATATGGTTTAGAGATGCGAATACCGGATTTGCTATTGGCGCCTATGGTTTACTTTTCAAAACCGAGGACGGCGGGAATACCTGGCGATCCGAGAAGCTGAATATTACGAAATCCTTTGCTGAAGATGCGGGCATCTCTGATGAGGAAACAGCCCTTATGGGTGCGTTCGGTCTTGATGATGAAGCCGCCGCAGGTTTTGAAGATGCAGAAGAAGACTATATTGAGGATGTTTGTCTGAACCAAATCGCCCAAAGTACCACAGGGAGGATTTATATTGCGGCTGAAATGGGAACGATCTACCGATCGGATGATGGCGGACAAAACTGGGTTTCGCTGGCTTCTCCTTATCAGGGATCTTTTTTGGGTCTCCTTCCGCTCGATGGTGACTCGCTGCTTTTTTTTGGGTTGCGCGGCCACCTCTTCCGGACAGACGACGGAGGCGATACCTGGCAGAAGATTAAGACCGATACCGGTTCCACCCTCATGGGAGGTGTTCGCCTTGCCGACGGCAGAATTGTTATCACCGGTCTATCCGGTACGGTGCTGGTGAGCCGTGATGGCGGCAATAATTTTACATATTATAGGCATCCCAGCCGAAAAGATATCATTACATCCGTCACACATGATGGCAAGACCGTGCTTCTGATCGGCCAATTCGGGGTGAAGAAGCTTCAGATGGCCGGCCTTTCTGTCAAACGTTAGTGTTTATCCCGGGAGCAGGAAATGGGAGAACCCATCTCATGATTTCATTTTTGGAAAAAATTACCTTCTGGCGCCGTAGCCTGATTTTGGTAATTTTTGGGGTCATCACCGTGTTTATGGGCTACTCATCATCAAAGCTCTATATTGATGCCGGTTTCTCAAAGCTCCTCCCCATGAAACACGAATACATGCAGACGTATCTTGACCACAAAGAGAGCTTTGGTGGCGGGAACCGGATCATCATCGCCCTGGTGGCAAAAAAAGGTGACATTTACACGCCGGAGTTCTTTTCTGCCTTAAAGGGTGCCACCGACGAGGTCTTTTTTCTACCGGGAGTGGAGAGAAGTCGTGTGAGGTCTCTTTTTACGGCCAATGTCCGTTATGTCGAGGTAACCGAGGATGGAATCGATGCAGGTAACGTGATTCCTGCTAACTTTCAGCCCACACCCGAGGGGCTTGCGCAGGTGCGGCAGAACGTGCTCAAATCAGGTATCGTTGGTCGCCTGGTTGCAAATGATTTTTCCGGAGCTATTATCAGCGCCGGTTTGCTTGATATGGACCCTAACAGCGGCAAGAAGCTCAACTATCTGAAGGTTTCCCGCGACCTGGAAGAAAAGGTCAGGGCAAAATTTCAGACTGAGAATATTGACGTTCATATTATCGGGTTTGCCAAAGTCATCGGTGACATGGCAAAAGGCGCCAAACGCGTGGTCTTTTTTTTCGGAATCGCTTTTTTGGTTACGGCACTGATGGTCTATGCCTACAGTATGTCATTCTGGCGAACGGCCGCAGTGTTATGTTCGGCCACAACGGCGGTGGTATGGCAGCTTGGCCTCTTGCCAATATTGGGGTTTGGTATCGACCCTATGGGTATTCTGGTGCCGTTTCTTATTTTTGCCATTGCCGTGAGCCATGCCGTTCAAATGGTCAGCGCTACGGGATCGGAACTTTACAACGGAGCCACGCCGCTTGAAGCTGCCCGTACCGGCTTCCGTCGCCTGCTGGTACCCAGCATGACCGCTTTGATTACCGACACCATTGGTTTTCTTACGATTTGGCTTATACCGGTACGCATCATCCAGGAGGTTGCGCTGACCGCAAGCATTGGTGTCGCTGTCATCATTGTCGTCAATGGCATGTTGCTGCCGGTGCTTATTTCGTTTCCGCCGACCAGTGAGCAATACCGACGCAAGCTCCATCGCCGGGCCGAGCGCCTCGCGCCTGTCTGGCGCTTTTTATCGCGTTGTGCCGAGCGAAAAACGGCGGTCGCCATTGTTGTGGTGATGCTGTGCCTGACAATCTTCGGCGGTTGGAAAGGGGCCGGGGTCAAAATCGGCGACATTCACCAGGGAATACCGGAGTTTCGTCCCGATTCGCGCTACAATCTCGACTCAGCAGCGATCACTAACAATTTTTCCATCGGTGTAGACTCTATCTCTGTGATTGTTGAGACCGTGGCATTCGGCTGCCTGGACTATGGGGCGATGAGCGATATCGACGAGTTTGCCTGGTATATGCAAAATGTTGAAGGAGTGGTATCTGTGGTTACGCTTCCTTATATTGCCAAAAAGATGAATTCGCGCTGGCATGAAGGGAATCCAAAATGGAAGGAGCTGCCCAGAGGCCGCGAGGAAATTATGACAGCTACATCAAATGTCCGAATGAGCTCCGGCCTCCTGAACAAAGATTGCAGCGTCATGCCGGTAAAAATGTTTACAACCAATCATACCGCAGAGACAATAAACCGTATCACGTCCGAGGTGAAAAATTACATCGCTTCGAATCCGTCAGATAAGGTAAAGCTCAGACTGGCAACCGGTAACGTGGGTATCATGGCGGCAACGAATGAAGAAGTGCAGGCCCGCCAATTTCCGATCCTTTTTTGTGTATTTGGCGCAGTTATACTCTTTTGCCTGATTGCTTTTCGGTCCATTCGAGCGGTGTTGATCATACTGCTGCCTCTGGGACTGGTATCACTCCTGGCTTATGCGCTGATGAATTTTTTAAATATCGGTTTAAAAGTGAACACGTTGCCGGTGGTAGCGCTGGGAGTAGGGGTCGGTGTGGACTATAGCATCTATATCTATGGTCGACTTCGCAGCCTTATTCAGGAGGGCAAGCCCCTTCGTGAGGCCTTTGAGCTGACGTTGGATATTACCGGTAACGCCGTTATGCTGACAGGGATTACGCTGGCCATCGGTGTAGGTACCTGGATCTTCTCGCCTCTCCAGTTCCAGGCGGACATGGGTATCTTGCTGACCTTTCTGTTTCTCATGAATATGATCGGAGCAATTGTTGTTCTGCCGGCGTTGGCATACTGGTTCTTAAAAGGAGATATCAGCTAAATCGTTGACCGGGTCGGTGATAGTATTACGCCTGAAGAAAGTTTTCTCATCAAAACCGCCGGAATGTTGAAACAGGGGTCTAAGGTTGTGGAAAAGAAAAGTTTGTAGCGTTATAGAAGTCGGTTCAAGTCAGGCTGCAACAGAGGAGGGCTTTGGTAGAAGTATGGAATTGCGAAGTGGTTCACAGTCCGTTGGGGAGGAGATCGCGAATAGCGTTAGCCACGGTATTGCGTGTTTGGCGTCAGCTGCCGCTTTTCCAATTCTGGTTAGTGCCGCTGTCAAGCGGGGGGACGCGGCCGGAATAGTGGGTGCGAGTGTCTTTGCGACCACGATGGTGCTGTTGTTTCTTGCATCCACGATCTATCACGGGTTGCCGAGAAATCGAGCCAAGCGGGTGTTCAAGGTTCTTGACCACGGAGCGATTTACCTTTTTATAGCCGGGACTTACACACCGTTTACCCTCGGTGTATTACGCGGTGCATGGGGCTGGACACTCTTTGGGATCGTGTGGGGTCTATCCCTTATTGGAGTCGTACTTCAAACTGTAGGCGGTGTTAGGAACTCCACTATCTCGACGTGGGTGTATCTGGGGATGGGGTGGCTCATTCTTATCGCGATCAAGCCCCTGTGGCTGCAGGTGCCGGAGGGCCTTTTCTGGATAGTTACAGGGGGTGTCGCATATACGGCAGGTGCGGCAATCTATGCAGCGGATCGTTTCAAGTACGCTCATTTTGTATGGCACTTGTTCGTGATACTGGGTGTCGTATCTCATTTCATCGCAGTACTGTTGTATGCGGCCTGACCATGATTCAACCGGTCATGAAAAACGATGCAGCAATGAAGCCATTTTTACGCAATCCCCTTAGCAAGAGCATAGAATAAATTCTCCAGAAATAACTGAAAAGTTGTCCAATATGATGGATCGCTTGGAGAAGGAGATGGAAAACAATCCCAAAGGGGTGTTATAAACATCCAGCATGTCAGGAACTGCCCAATGAGCACTCCTTTAAAACCCCTCAATTCAATTTTGGTCAAACCGGCCGGGCCGGATTGCAATATGGCCTGTACATATTGTTTTTATAACGAAAAAACAAAACTGTTCACCGGCACTGAATATCACCGGATGAACGATGAAGTTCTTGAAACAATGATCCGGCAACTGCTCGAACAGTCGGGACAGCAGGTATCCATCGCCTGGCAGGGAGGTGAGCCCACTTTGATGGGGCTTCCGTTTTTTGAAAAGGCGGTGGCGCTTCAGCAAGTCTACGGTTGCGGTCAGGACATGGGGAACGGATTACAGACCAATGGAATTCTGATCAATAAAAAGTGGGCCGATTTTTTAGCCAGATACAAATTCTTAGTTGGGTTATCTATTGATGGTCCCCAGCGCATTCACGACAAATACCGCCTGTTAAATGGCGGCCGCGGCTCCTGGCTTAAAGTGGTGGACAGCGCCAAACTTCTGCTTGATAAAGGTGTGGCCGTAAATGCCATAACGGTTGTAAATAACTACTCCGTGGAGTTCCCGGAAGAGATCTATGCATTTCATAAATCACAGGGACTCTATCACATGCAGTTTATCCCCTGTGTGGAGACGGATCCAAAAAATCCCAAAAGAGCAGCCCATTTTTCGGTTTCCGCTAAAAAATACGGAACCTTTCTGTGCAGATTATTTGATCTTTGGGTGTCTGATTTCGTTAATGGTCTCCCCACAACATCCATTCGTTTCATTGACTCTATAATCAGTCGCCATATGGACTTAAATTCTCCGGAATGCTCCCAACTTAAAACATGCGGTGTTTACGTGGTGGTTGAACATAACGGGGATGTCTACGCATGTGATTTTTTTGTAGAGCCCCGGTGGAAATTGGGAAACATCAAGGAAGACAGCTTGCTGGATATGTTGAACTCCGATAAGCAGCAAAAGTTCGGCCGGAAAAAGTCAAGCCTTCCCGGGATTTGCCGGAGATGCAAATGGCTGAAGGCTTGTTACGGCGGATGTGTTAAAGACCGAATCCGTGACCCAAGAGATAAGGGCCTTAATCATTTCTGCCAGTCTTTCAAGATGTTCTATAAACATGCGGATGGGCGCCTGCGCAATCTGACTGAAAATTGGCAGAAACAACGAATTTAAAGCGTGAGAAAAAAGGGATGAGCTGTTCCATAACCGAGAAGTGCACAGGCTGTACAGCCTGCATAAAAGTGTGCCCGGTTGATGCGATTCTGGGCAAGAAAAAAGAACAGCATATTATTGATGTTCTTTTTTGCATTGAATGTGAAGCCTGTGGAAGGATTTGTCCGGTAACATGTGTGCTTGACGATAATGGGCATCCGGTTGCGAAACTGAAAAAATCAAGGTGGTCCAGACCTACTATCAGCATTGAGAAGTGTTATGCCTGCGAAAACTGCATTGAGGCCTGCCCTGCTGACGCCCTTGCCATGGCGGCTGAGGACCTGCCATTGACAGAGAACACAGCGGTGCTGGTAAAACCGGAAAAATGTGTGTCCTGCGGCTGGTGTTTCACCAACTGCCTTTTCGATGCGATTTTTTTGGAGGGCTGTTGATGAAAGAGATTAAAGGAACAAGCAATAAATATCTTGACATTAATCTGACGGAGAGGATCTGGCAGGTTTATGAGGTTTCCCGTGATGATCTAAAAAACTATCTGGGCGGCAAAGGGCTTGGAATAAAAATCTATTTTGACCGGCTTAAGGCGTGCCTTAAAGAGGTTGATCCGTTAGGGGCGGAGAACCTGCTGATTTTTTCCAATGGCGTCCTCCTCTCCACCGGGGCTCCCTGTTCGGCCCGATTCGAAGTGATTACAAAGTCTCCCCTGACCGGCCTGATGGCAGCCTCTTCCTGCGGCGGTCCTTTGGGAGAAGCATGTAAAACTGCAGGATGGGACGGTATTATCGTCTCCGGCAGGGCGGAAAAACCGACTGTCATCCGACTTGATTCCCAGGAGGTTCTTTTTGAAGATGCGGCGAATCTATGGGGTCAGGGAACCAAGGCCACTCAGGAGGCCCTCGGTATGGGGGTGCGCGAAGGTGCTGCGGTAATCGGGCCGGCCGGCGAAAACAGGGTGCCTTACGCCAATATCTGCTCCGGTCATCGTTTTGCAGGTCGCGGCGGAATGGGCGCTGTCATGGGCTCTAAAAATCTCAAAGCTATTGTGGCCCGGGGGAAGGTGTACAAATACGTACCGGTACTGGGGGATATGTTTGACAGGACCCGGAAAAAGGCTAAAGCCCACATTCTCAGAAATGAGATTACAAAAGCGTACCGGGCATTCGGTACCAATGCCAACGTGCGTCATGGTATGCGGTCGGGCTACTCTCCGGTTCGCAACTTTCGGGATCGCTACAGCCCGAAAATCGAGTCCACTTCCGGTGAAGCAATGGCCGCAAGATATAAGACCCGGCACTCGACTTGCCGTTATTGCTCGATTCTCTGCGGGCACAAGGGGAGGTACCCGGACGGGAAAGTGCGACAGGTTCCTGAATATGAAACCGTCGGTTTGTTCGGCAGTAACATCGAAAATTATGACCCCGACAAAATCGGTATCTGGAATGACATTATGAATGAACTGGGGATGGATACCATCTCCGCCGGAGGTGCCATCGCCTGGGCCATGGAGGCCGGTGAGAAAGGTGTACGCAAGACCGAACTCACTTTTGAAAATCATGATAATATCCCGCAGGTTCTTGAAGATATTGCCTACCGCCGAGGAGAGGGCGCTGACCTGGCTGAAGGTGTCCGGTGGATGAGCGAGAAGTATGGCGGCAAAGCGTTTGCTATCCACGCCAAGGGGCTGGAGATTGCGGCCTACGATCCCCGTGCCGCCTGGGGGCATGGTCTCTCACTGGCTGTGCATAACAAAGGCGGATGCCACCTGGGCTCTTACCTGATCGGCATGGAGGTGCTGATGGGCTATTTGCCGCAATACACCACCCTGGGCAAGCATGAATGGGTTGCCTTCCTGGAAGATATTCATACCGGGATCAATTCGCTGCAGGGATGTCTTTTTACAGCTTTCGGGATCATGACTGAACCGATGATTCCTAAATATCTGCCCAGGTTTGCGCTGAATGCAGCCATGATGTTTACCCCTAAAACTTCCATGATACTGATGAACTGGAGTGTTTACAGCCGATTTTTCTGGGCTATTACCGGTATCAGGCTAACCCAGTGGGACTTCAGGCGTGCAGGCGAACGTATCAATAAGCTTGAGCGTTACATGAATGTTCAGATGGGTATGCAGCCGGAAGATGATTCCCTGCCTGATCGTTTCACCCAAGAGGCTGTCACAAAATTTCCTAAAAAATCAGTCGTTCCGATTGAGAAGATGGTGCAGTGTTATTATAAAGTTAGAAAATATGATTCCTCATCCGGGGGTCCCGGGAAGGCTCATCTGCGAAAGCTGGGAATTCCGGTTTAGCCCGGATATGTTCAATTGAAACACCAGGTCTATTTAAAACAATCTCATTAATTTAAATTCGCGACTTGCGCCTCCGGCTCACGGTGGACAGGTTGCAGATCCAAGCTGCCCGCAAGCGGCCATGAGTTCCCGGCCCCGGGTAGAGCGCTGCTGGATATTGACCCGGCGGGCAATCAGACGGTCCCGGAACCCGGTGATTTCATTTTCAGACGGGGCGCGGTAAGGCGACCCCGTTCCCGGGTTGAAAGCAATGAGGTTGACCTTGGAGGGCAGTTCTGCCAGAAAACGGGCCAGCTGGTCGGCATGCTCCGGCCGGTCGTTTACACCGGGGATCAGGACATACGCGAATAGGAAATAGTACTTTTTTCTCAGAGGAAAGGCCAGCAGCATCTCTTTAAGCCGGCGCAGGGGCAGCTGCCGGTTAATCGGCATCAATTCAGAACGCAGACGGTCATTGGGCGCATTCAGCGAGATGGCCAGTTTCACCAGCGGCGGACCGGCGGCACAGAATTTTTGCAACCCCCCGGCCAATCCGGCGGTTGAAATCGTAATCCGACGACGGGCAATATCCAATCCGCGCTGATCGCAGATCACATCAATCGCCCGGACGACGTTGTCGTAATTGTCAAACGGCTCTCCCATCCCCATAAACACAACATTGCGCAGTTCCGGCCCGAATTGTTTCCGGGCGGTATATACCTGCCCTACGATTTCGGCCGGCCGGAGGTTGCGAATCAGTCCGTTTTTGCCCGTTTCACAAAACCGGCAACCCATACGGCAACCCGCCTGGCTGGACACGCACACGGTCTTGTGGTGCACCATGGGCAGCACCACCGACTCCACCTTGAGCCCGTCGGTCAGACGGGTGACAAATTTTACCACGCCGTCCTGGGTATCCCGGGATGTCACCCGGCCAATATCCACACTGAACGCGGCAGCCAGCCGGGCAGAAAATGCGGGTGCCGCGGCCATGGCCTCTGAACCTGCGAAATTCGTATCCATGGCGCCGTACAGGTGTCGCAAGATGGCGGTCGCATGGTAGCGGCCTTTCCCGTAGCGGCACCTCAACTCTGCGGCCAGGTCTGCGTGAGTGTATTCAAAGATGTTCATCGCGCACAATGCAAAGCAGCGTATATATCTGAATATACGCTGCTTTTATTTATAAATAAATTATGGTAACAATTAGAAGGGTATATCGTCATCATTCTGGGTCCCCGGGAGGGGCGGCCCGGAATATTCCGGCACCTGGGATTGATCCGCTGGTTTATAACCATCCCCCTGGGTTTTAGAACCGAGCATCTTCATCTCCGTGGCAACTATTTCAGTAGTGTAACGGGTCACGCCGTCTTTTTCCCACTGGTTTGTCTGCAGTTTGCCCTCGATGTAGACCTGACGGCCCTTGGAAAGGTATTCCCCGCAGATCTCGCCCAGTCGTCGCCAGGCCACAATCCGGTGCCACTCGGTCTTTTCCTGCATCTCGCCGCTGTTCTTGTCTTTCCATCTTTCCGTAGTTGCGATGGTAAAGTTGGCCACAGCCACTCCACTGGGTGTGTAGCGAATCTCCGGGTCTCGGCCAAGATTCCCCACCAGGATCACTTTATTGATCATGTTGCCTCCTTTAGAGGTTAGAATTTTCTCAAAATACAAAAAAGGACACGGGTTGTCAATGCGGGCCCTGTTTTATCAGGCCAATCCTTTCCAGCAGCATCCCGGTTCTGGGCATTCTGGCCGCCAGGGCCCCGTGGGGGCAGACCTCCACGCAACAATAGCAGCGGATGCAAGCCCCGTAATCAAAGGCCACCCCCTGATCGTGCACGCAAACAGCCTTGGCCGGGCAGTAGGCTTCACATTCACCGCAGGCCCTGCATTTATCCGGATCGGCCACCGGTTTTTGGAGCACATGATTCCTGATCAGCCCCTTTAGATAGGCCGGGCCGAAAGCCACCGCCCCCTGGTCGGGCAGAGCAAAACCATCCACAATCTTAAAATCGCCGAGAATGTCCGGTTCCCCGCTTATCAAACCGTATGCAGCCGCCGCCCGGTGAGTGGGCAGGTTGGCCGGGTCTATTTTCAAGAACCGGCAGATGGCGGCATCCACCGCCGCAGCATCCCTGCCGCCGACCAGGACACCGGTGTGCCGCGGACGGCCGCCTCGCCCGGGGCCGTCACCCTCGAGGGACCAGATGCCGTCTACCAGGGTCAGCGCCGGTTTAAGCGCATAGTGAATCTGGACAAGCAGGCGTGCAAACCAGTCCCGGTCCACACCGCTGCGCAGATGCCATTGCGGCTTCTGCAGGCCGACCACACAGCCGAACATGTTTTTCACACCCAGTGTCAACAGCATCTGGCTGTGGGTCTTGAGTTTGGCAAGGTTGATCACCACATCGGCTTCCAGGGCCTCTTTGGCCAGGGCGATTTTCCCGAACGGCTCACCGATATCGACGACCGCAGTTTCCCTGAAAGGCCGTATCTCAACGTCCAGGCCTTGCAGGGCACGGGTGTAGCCGCCTTTTTTGACCAGGCGTGTGAAAGATCCGGTGGCCGGACTGTCCGCTACCAGAACCCGGGCACCGCGCCCCAGGGCGTATTCACACACCGCCGCGACAATAGCCGGATGCGTCAGAATTGCTCGCTCCGGTTTTGCCGGAAGCAGAAAATTCGGTTTTATCAGCACATTTTTCCCGGGGTCAATCCCCCCGCCGCCACATTTATCCAGCAACGCCCCTACGGCCGGGGTAATATCTTGCCGCGCATAGGTTGCTGATTTAAAATAGACCGGGTTCACAGGGCGGCTGCCCCCTTTCTGTGAAATACCAGCGATATAATTTGCATCGCCGGCCTGAATTAGGTAGTGTCCGTCCAGAAATGGCAGATTTTGTTTCAAAGCCCACTCAATAAACCTAACCCTAAAAACAAGAAGAATCAATTATGAAATCCATATCAACGCCCGCCTCATTAGAGAAGAGGATAAAACGCCGCGTCACCGGCCGCGAGCAGGCGTTTTTCGCGGTAACCCTGCCGGGGCTGGAAACACTCTGTCGCCAAGAGCTTATATCTTTGGGAATCGATGAAAAAAGAGGGAAAATCACCAAAGGCGGTATCACGTTTCAGGGCCGGGTCCATGAGGTCTACGCGGCAAATCTGCATGTACGCACGGCCTCACGTATCCTGATGCGGATCGACCATTTCCAGGCCACCAGTTTCAGCCAGCTGGAAAAACAGATCAAAGATTTCCCCTGGGAGCTTTATCTGCACGCGGGCCAGGCTTTCGACCTGAAAGTGACCAGCACCCGTTCACGCCTCATTCACACCGATGCAATTGCCGCCAGGTTCCAACAAGGCATCGAAACCCGGTTTAATGACCAGGTCGGACTGGCACTACAGGCAGATACGCGGCCCCCAACGCAAAGAATATTTGTCAGGGTACTGGCTGACCGATTTACCGTATCAATCGACTCCAGCGGTGCCCCCCTGTATAAACGCGGACTGAAAACCACCCGGGGAAAAGCACCCTTGCGGGAAACTTTCGCTGCGGCCGCACTCAAGCTGACCGATTTCTCCCCGGGACACACCCTGGTGGACCCCATGTGCGGTACCGGGTCGTTCGCGCTTGAAGCGGCCATGCTTGCAAACCGGATTCCCCCCGGATGGTTCCGGGATTTCGCTTTCACCGGGTGGCCCTGTTTCCAACCCGGCCGCTGGAAACACCTGCGTAAAACAGCAGCCGAAAAAATCCAGCCGTTGGCGCAGCCGTTGATTTATGCTTCAGATCTTGACCCGGATGCAACCGGCAAATTACAGCAAATCGTAACAAAATTCGATCTCAACCAGACGGTCCAGGTGTCCTGCCGGGACTTCTTCGAACTGGACCCGGCCGATATCGCCGCCGCACCCGGCACCATTACCCTGAATCCGCCCTACGGCATCCGCCTTAAATCCGCAACGCCGGTTGGTGAGTTTTACGCCCGCACGGGCCGCCAACTGGCCGCCCGCTATAAGGGCTGGAATCTGGTATTGATACTTCCCGGCCAGAAACTGCTCCAGCACCTGCCGTTCAAGGTCGACACCCTGGCGTTCACCCACGGCGGCCTCAACCTTGTACTGGCCACCGGAAAAATCAGGTAAACGGCTATGGAAACAGCCCGCCATATTATCTGGGAGGCAAGCCCGGTAATTTTAACCGTGGGACCGGTGACCCTGCGGTGGTACGGTCTCCTCTTTGCCGCGGGTTTTCTGGCCGGACTGCTGGTCATGCAGTGGGTCTTCCGGACAGAAGGGAAAACCCACCGGGATGTGGACCGGCTTTTCCAGTACGTGGTCATCGGCACCCTGGTCGGCGCCCGTCTCGGCCACTGCCTGTTTTATGAGCCCGGCTACTACCTGGCCCATCCGGTTGAAATTTTCAAAATATGGAACGGCGGACTGGCCAGCCATGGCACCAGCCTGGGACTCCTGGCAGCCCTGTGGCTATACGCGCGCAACACCCCCGGGCAATCCTACCTGTGGATTCTTGACCGGCTGAGCATTGCCACCGTGCTGGCCGGTGCCTTTATCCGCCTGGGAAATCTTTTCAATTCCGAGATCCTGGGTAAACCGGCGGATCTGCCCTGGGCCTTCATGTTCATCCGGATAGATTTTCTGCCGCGGCATCCGGTCCAGCTTTATGAATCGCTGGCCTACATGTGCATATTTATACTGCTGCTGGGCCTGTACCGCAATCAGGGCCCCCGCATACGGCCGGGCCTGCTGCTGGGTCTGTTTCTCACCGGCACGTTCGGTTTCCGGTTTGGCGTAGAATTTTTCAAAACCAGGCAGGCCGCCTTTGCCCAGGGCATGCCCTTGAGTATGGGGCAGCTGCTCAGCCTGCCGCTGATCTTTTTAGGAGTCTGGGTACTCTATCGGAGTTACAAATATGAAAAAGGGTCCTTATAAATTCGATCGACTTGAATTTGCCGGTTCTCTGGGTGACCTGGGAACCCTTATTCCGTTGTCCGTGGCCCTCATACTGCTGACCGGCTTGAGTGCCACAGCGGTGCTTTTAACCGTCGGCCTTTTTTACATCGCCTGCGGCCTCTATTTCAAATTGCCAATTCCGGTACAGCCGCTTAAGGTCGTCGCGGCCCTCGCCATTGCCTTTCCGGAAAAAGTGACCCCGGATATCATGGCTGCCGCCGGAATCAGCTTTGGCATTATCCTGCTGCTGCTGGCCCTGTCCGGCATCATAGACCGCATTGCAAAATTGTTTACCAAACCCATCGTCCGCGGCATTCAAGCCGGGTTGGGATTCATTCTGATCAACAAAGGCATCTCGTATATCGTCAGCCCGGCACTGTTTATCCATCCGGGAATAGCCGCTCCGCCGGCCGACTGGCTCAACCCCGCCATTGGCAGCGCCGGTTTCATCATCGCCCTGTGTCTGCTTGCCAACAAGAAATTCCCCGCCGCCCTGGTAGTCGTCCTGGCGGGAATTTTCGCCGGCGTCGGCCTGGGTGCCCTCAAGCAACTGGAATTCGTATGGGGACCCACCCCGATAGAGATTTTTAAACCTGCCGCTGCGGATTTTTCAACGGCTTTGATACTGCTGGTTATCCCCCAGATTCCACTCACCCTCGGCAACGCGGTGGTCGGGACCACCGACACCTGTTTCACGCTCTTCGGGCGCAACCGCACGACCCAGCGGGCCTCCAACCGCGCTTTTTCTATCAGCATGGGCCTGGCCAACCTGGTGGCGGGCCTGCTGGGAGCCATGCCCATGTGTCACGGCGCCGGCGGCCTGGCGGCCCACTATCGCTTCGGCGCGCGCACCGGCGGGTCCAACATCATCATTGGCCTGGTTTTTGTGGGCATCGCCCTGGGGCTGGGCAAAATGGGCATCGCCCTGCTCTCCTCAATCCCAAGTGGTATCCTGGGGGTGCTTTTGCTCTTCGCCGGCCTGGAACTGGCCATGCTGGTCAGGGACATCAGCGGCAAGGAAGACTTTTTCATCACCTTTCTAATCGCCGGAATCGGCCTGGCAACAACCAACATGGGCCTCGCATTTTTCATTGGCATCCTTGTTCAGGTGCTGATAAAATGGCGCCACATTGAAATTTGAAACGTTCGTCATCAACCTGGGTCAACAACTACTGTCCATCCATGATTGAAAATCATGGATGGACACTAACTAAGGAAGGAGCCCGCATGCCGCACATGAACATCACCGCCGAAAGCCTCTGGGGGGATATTGAAACCATCAGACAAAATGCACCCCTGGTGCACAACATAACCAATTATGTGGTCATGAACACCACGGCCAACGCACTGCTGGCACTGGGCGCGTCACCGGTCATGGCCCATGCCCGGGAGGAAGTCGAAGAGATGGTGGCCATTTCCTCCGCACTGGTCATCAATATCGGCACGCTCAGTGCCCCCTGGGTGCAGGCCATGGGCGCCGCACTGACGGCAGCCGCCCGGAAAGGCATGCCCGTTATTCTGGATCCGGTGGGTGCCGGCGCCACAACCTACCGAACGGATACGGTAGAAAAGTTAATGGCCCTTGGGGCACCGACCATCATCCGGGGCAATGCCTCCGAAATCATCGCCCTGGTGGTGCAAGATGCCAAAACCAGGGGCGTGGATACCACCGCGGCCGCGGACAGCGCCGTGGCCGCCGCACAAACCCTGCAGCAAAACTACGGCAGCACGGTTTGCATCAGTGGTGCCACGGACTACATTATCGGCAGCGACAAGGTCATCACCATCTCTAACGGACACCCGTTGATGCCGCGAATCACGGGCCTGGGCTGCACCGCTTCAGCCCTGTGCGGAGCATTTGCCGCGATCAATCCATCCGGCCCGACAGCGACCGCACATGCCATGGCCACCATGGGAATCGCCGCTGAAATGGCCGCCGAAACGGCCAGCGGGCCGGCGACCTTGCAAACAGCCTTTATTGACAGCCTGTACCGAATCCAGTCTGGAGATATCGAGCGCCTGCTGAAAACGGGGACTCAAGAATGAAAGGCGTCTACCTGGTAACCGATAATCGCCTGTGCGGTCCACAGGGCGTTGAGCAGGTGGTTTCCCAGGCTGCCGCAGCCGGCCTTTGTTGCGTTCAGCTCAGGGAAAAAACAACCCCCACCGGGCTGTTCATCGCCAGGGCACAACGGGTCAAAAACATTCTGGCGCCCCACCACATCCCGCTGATTATCAACGACCGGGTGGATGTGGCCCTGGCTGTGGGGGCCGCGGGTGTGCACGTGGGCCAGAGCGATATGCCTCCGGAAATTGCCCGCCGGCTGCTGGGCCCGGAGGCCATCGTGGGGCTCTCGGTGGAATCCTGGGCAGATGTTGAAAAAGCACAGGACCTGGATGTAAATTACCTGGGTATCAGCCCGGTGTTCAGCACTGCCACCAAAACAGATACCAAAAACCCCTGGGGCATTGATGGGGTGGCTCGTATGGCCGCCTTTTCCCGGCACCCACTGGTGGGCATCGGCGGTTTGGACGCACACAGCCTGGGTGCCGTGGTTCAGGCGGGTGCGGACTGCATTGCGGTGGTGTCCGCGATCTGCGCGGCACCCGACCCTTATGGCGCGACCTTACAGCTCAAAGCCGCAATTGAGAAAGCGCTTGCATTGGAAGCACGATCTGCACACCGAACCGGTAGAACCTCTCCGGGCTCTCCACCTGAGGTGGCGTGTTAATAATGTTTCCACCAACAGGAGTGAAAATTACTTGGCCCCTTAAATCCTTGGAGACTTTTTAAAAAACCCGGGGAATGATCACTCTGATTTCCTCGTAGCAAATCAGGAGACACACCGTACAATGAAAACATACAAACGCGCACTCACCATTGCCGGTTCGGACAGCGGCGGCGGCGCCGGAATCCAGGCAGATCTGAAGACATTCAGTGCCATTGGCTGCTTTGGCACCTCAGTCATCACCGCACTCACTGCCCAGAATACGGTTGCGGTGACCGGCATTTTTCCGGTGCCTCCCGATTTCATCGCCCGGCAGATAGATGCGGTGCTATCAGATATCGGCACGGATGCCATCAAGATCGGCATGCTGCACTCTGCGGAAGTTATTGAAACTGTGGCGCTGGCCATAGAGCGCCATGCGGCTGCAAACATTGTACTGGACCCTGTAATGGTGGCCAAAAGCGGGGACAAGCTCCTGCAGGATGACGCTGTCCAGGCGCTCAGAACCAGGTTAATCCCCCTGGCAGATATCATCACCCCCAACCTGCCTGAAGCCGGCGTACTGCTGGGCCGTGACATCATCACCGAACACCAGATGGCCGATGCCTGCCGGGACCTGGCTGCCCTGGGATGCCAAGCGGTCCTGCTCAAGGGCGGACACCTGCAAGGGAGCGGCAGTCCCGACCTCTTTTACGTTCAGGGCGCAGCACGACCGATACGCCTTGAAGCTGAACGGGTAAACACACCCAATTCGCATGGTACCGGCTGTACCCTGAGTTCGGCCACGGCCGCCTACCTCGCACAGGGACACGCGGTCCCTGCGGCTGTCAAACACGCCAAGCGGTACATCGCTCGTGCACTGGCGGCCGGGGCTGGCTATGCAATCGGCCGGGGGCACGGCCCTGTGCACCATTTTCATGCTCTTTGGAAAAAGTAAATGCAGCCGGTCACCGTTGTCATTTTTGATTATTCAGGGACCTTGAGTCTGGAGGCGGTTCGGTTCGGTACGCCAGGCATTCTCAGCTGTCACCTGGAAAAAAGCGGTCTTGCCGGACTCGGCATTGATACACCGGAGCGTTACTGGCAGACAGTGGTTAATCCGACCTGGCCGCAGGCCAGCATCACCCCTGCGGGATTTGCATCCATGGCCGCTGCCTGTATCAGAAAAACAGCACCCCCCAATATCGCTATTGAGGTGATTCAAGCGGCTGTTTCCAAATTTGTACAGGCCTATCTGCAGCACGGATCTATCGATGAGCGCTGGCATCCGCTGCTGGCAGAGATCCAGCGCATGCCCGACATGCTCGGCCTCATTGCCACCGACCACTACGCGGAGGCCACCAGTGCCATCCGGACGCATCTGGCTGCGCTGGATATCAATGCCGTGCCGGCCGGTCAGCAAAAATACAAAGATACAGCCGCTTTTCGAATAGCCAATTCGGCTGATATCGGCAGCTTGAAGGGTAACCGCCAATTCTGGATAGCGCTTAAAAAAGCATGCCGGTTCGAGCAGGTGAAGGCGGTCGTTCTGGTTGATGATTTCGGTTCCAATGAACAGACCGGTTCCGACTATGCCCGATCTCGCCAAATCAGCCAGCGGCAAGCGACTACCCGCAAAGCCCTGGGCAGGGCCTTCGGGGTTGAGCCGCAGATTCTGCACTTCATTGCCGGCAGGGCCCCGGGCGACTCCCTGGCCGAGACCATAAAACAGGTACGAAAGATGTTAAAGCTATGACTGTTACTTACAGGCCGCCGCCCTTGATGGGAAACGGGCACGTACAGACGATTTTCCCATCCCTGTTCCGCAGGATAGACGCGGTCAGCTACAATCGTGAGCGCATTTTAACGCCGGACGATGATTTTCTGGATCTTGACTGGTCGCGGACCGGCCATCGCCGCCTGGCGATCATTTCCCACGGCCTTGAAGGTGACTCCGAACGGGCGTATGTAAAAGGCATGGTGCGGGCCCTCAACCGGTCAGGCTGGGATGGCCTGGCCTGGAATTTCAGGGGCTGCAGCGGGCAGGCCAACCGGCGGCTGAGATCCTACCACAGCGGCTCTTATGACGATCTCACCACGGTCATCGAACACGCCGCCGCCACCGGGAACTACCTGGAAATCGCCCTGATGGGATTCAGTATCGGCGGGAATATCACGTTGCTCTATCTGGGTAAAAACCGTTCCAGGGTCAATCCCCTGGTCAGTTGTGCGGCCGTTTTGTCCGTCCCCTGCGACCTGGCAGCCAGTGCCCGGGCCCTGGCTCAACCGGCCAACCGGGTTTACATGCAGCGTTTCATCAAGCTTTTACACCAGAAAATAAAGGCCAAGATCGAGATCATGCCCGAACGCATCAACGACGAGGGCTATGCGCGCATTAAAAATTTTAAGGACTTCGACAACCGCTATACCGCGCCCATCAATGGGTTCCAGGATGCAGATGTATACTGGCACCAATGCAGCAGCAAACCCTGGATAACGGCAATTGCGCTCCCCACACTGATCATATCCGCCGCCAACGATCCATTTCTGACAGCGGCGTGCTACCCGGCCAGGGAGGCGGCCGCCAATCAAAAGGTCACCCTGGAAAGACCCGCTTCCGGGGGTCATGTCGGCTTTATCCAGTTCAACAACAACGGCTTCTACTGGTCGGAAAAAAGAATCGCGGAGTTCTTCGATCACCACAAAAAGAGCGGGGTCTCTGTTAAACAGCCCGCCTGAAAGGCTGACAACATGCTGAAAGATTTCCTCATCACCACAGGGCTGGGCCTGCTCCTCCTGATGACCCTGGCACCAGGCTGCGCCGGCATAAAGAGCCAGCAGCTGGAGACACCCAAGCTCAACCTGGTCGGTTTTCAAATACTGGACGCCCAACTGCTCGAACAGCGTTATCAGCTCACGTTCAGGCTGATCAACCCCAACGACATCGCCCTGCCGATTACCGGTATTTATTACGAAGTCGAGCTGGAAGGCCGGGATTTCGCCACAGGTGTAAACGGCTCCCCTATAGAAATTCCGGCTTATGGCGAAACCAGGGTGAGCGTTGAGATGAGTACCAGCCTGTTGCAGTCCATCCGGCACCTGGCCGCGTTCGCGGAAGAAAAACCGGACAGTTTGAACTTTAAGCTTAAAGGGCATCTGAATGTCAATCTGCCCATGGTGGGAAAAATCCCCTTCACCGAGAGCGGTGAGATAAAACTGGTTCAATAGCCCGGCAGCCGACATCCATACCAGTCATTACGGCTGATTTTCAGCCGCTCTGTTTCAAGCGATCAAGCGACCGCTGCAGCTGTTTGAAGGCTTCATTGAAATTATTCAGCAATTCCGGGAACCGGTTCCGGTCGTTTTGCTTGAGGCTCTCTTCCAGCGCACCGGCTGCATAACTGAGACTTATTGCGGACAAATTCCCGGCCGTGCCTTTGATTGTGTGGGCCAATCGCCGGGCAGCCTCGTGATCACCGCTGGAAATCGCATCCTCAATTTTCTGGCCAGCCTGGTAGTAAGCCTCTCTAAAATCAAACAGCAGTTCAGAAAAAAGGGCTTGATCACCGCCCAGCCGTTGCAACCCTGCTTTCACATCAACACCGGGAAGGATGGGCGGCAAATCCGGATATGCTGATTTCCGGCCCACTGGCCCGGTCGCCGCACCGGCCGGTTTATCCCCCGGCCGGTACTTTGTCCACCGGAAAAGTACGGCCAGCAGCTGGTTAGTATCGATTGGCTTGGATACAAAATCATTCATACCGGCCTCGAAACATTTTTCCTGAGCCCCGGTCATGGCATCCGCTGTCATGGCAATAATCGGCAGCCGGTCGCAATCCGGGTTTTTACGAATGATTCGGGTGGCCCGATACCCGTCAATGCCCGGCATATGAATGTCCATTAAGACGGCATCGTATCTGGACTTTTCCACAGCCGCAACCGCCGCACGGCCATCTTCGGCGGTATCCACTTTCAGGCCGGCCGCCTCTAAGATGGAGACCGCCAGGTGGCGATTGATTTCATTGTCCTCCACAAGCAGGATTCGCTGGCTGCCAAGCTGCGGGACCGAAACCACCCGGTTGGCAGGCAACCGTGCCGGTGCTTCGGCCCGGCTGTCCGTACGACCGAAAACGTCCATTATCGTGTCAAAAAACCGGGACGGCCGTAACGGTTTGGGGAAAACCGCATTGACACCGTCCGCGCCGATGTCAGGACCCGGCTCTTTCTGGCCTAAAGACCCCAGCATGATAATCGGAAGGGTTGCGGTCTGTGGCGATTGCCTGATCTTGTGGACAATATCAGTGCCCCGCACATCGGGCAGGGCGGGGTCAACAACCACCAGTTTGAAGGCGGCCCGGCCTGTCCGTTCAAATAGCGCCGTCAGGGCAGCCGCACCGCTGTCGTAAGCGGCCACCTCAAAAGTAAAGGATGCCAGGGTACCCGCGAGCAGCTTACGGGTCGCGGCATGGCCTGCCAACACCAGCACCTGCATGTGCCTGAGGTCAACCGGTGGCAGATGGACAGGCACCTGGTCTTGGGCGGGCAGGTCGAACAGGGCCGTAAAGACAAACCGGCTGCCCCGGCCGATTTTGCTTTCCACCTGAATGTCTCCGGTCATCATCTGCACCAACTCTTTGCAGATGGCCAAACCCAGGCCGGTACCACCATATTGCCGGGTAGTGGACGCATCCGCCTGGGCAAAGGAATCGAACAGGTGGGCAATTTGCTCCGGGGCAATGCCGATACCGGTATCCGTTACCGCGAATTCAAGTCGGATCTGTCGGTTCTGCAGGGCCTGAATTTCAACATGGACAACCACTTCTCCCTGTGAGGTAAATTTCATCGCGTTGGATGTGAGATTAATCAGAATCTGCCGGAGCCGGATTTCGTCCCCTACCAGAAGAAGCGGTACATCCGGATGGATATCCACCACCAGTTCAATATCACTCTCAGCAGTTTTATCCAGGTAGATGCCGCACAGGCTTTCCACAACCTCATCGAGCCTGAAGGGCTTTTTCTCCAGATCCAGCTTGCCGGCTTCGATCTTCGAAAAATCGAGAATGTCATTAATCAGGTGCAGCAGGATGTCGCTCGAGCCTTTTATGTAGTCAAGGTATTCCTTTTGCTGGCGAGTCATTTTTGTCTTAAGCAGCAATTGGGTAAAGCCGGTGATGGCGTTCATGGGGGTCCGGATTTCATGGCTCATGTTGGCTAGAAATTCACTTTTGGCCAGGGTGGCGGCTTCGGCCACCCCTTTGGCTTCCTGCAGGCTCTGGTGGCTGAGTTTTAAGGCCTGCTGGGCCCGTTTGCGTTCAGACAGTTCCTGCTGCATCTGCTGGTAAAGGCGCGCATTTTCAATGGCGATGGATGTCAGCTGGGCCAAGCGGGTCAACACCCCGATTTCATTCCCGGTAATCTGCCGACCCGGTTTATCATCCGAAACCCCGATCACCCCGATCACACCTGACTTCGATTTGACCGGAATACCGGCCACAACCCGCACACTCTCCCACCTGGCATCAGGATCTTTGCCTTCCCAGGCCTGGTAATCATTTATGACCAGCGGCTCACCCTTTTCCCAGGTTTTGCCCGCCAGCCCGACGCCCGGCTTAAGCTGGTAACCGATGAATTCTTTAAAGATACCGGCCCCGACTTTAAGGGTGAGCAGATTGGAGACTTCGTCATACAGGTAAACAAACCCGTAGCGGGCCCCCACCAGTTCCGCGGACCGGGCCACAATTGTTTTCAAAAGACCATTCAACTCCCGCCGGCTGATCAGGCCCAAGGTTGTCTGGTGGAGCGCTGAAAGGTACTTGAACTGCTGGTTCATCGTCTTTTCAGCCCGTCGCCGGGCGGAGACGTCGCGGTGGATAACGATGCTGGATATATGCTCCCCGCTCTCATTGCGCAACGCCGCTGAACTGGCCTGGATGTCTAGTTCACGGCCACTGCGATTATAACGCCGGGTTTCAAAATAGGCCTGGCCCTCATTGATGCTCCGGTTCCAGTTTGTTTTGGTACTCTCGATCTCATCCGGGGGCACAAAATCAATTCGGCGGCCGACCAGGTCTTCTTTTTTCCAGCCGTATACTTTCTCAAAGGCCTCGTTCACGTAGGTGGCATTGCCATCTGCATTGTAAATCACCACCGGATCAGGTATGGCCCCCAGCAGGGCCCGATACTGCTCCCGGCTTTGCTTGAGGGCATCTTCAGATTGCTGGAATTCCTGAAAGAGCTCATCAACCTCACTCTTGAAAATGTCGATGGCGTCAAACACCGGCCGCAGGGGATTGTCTGGAGAAAAATCAACCGGATTTTTGAAGCCTTTCTCACGCCAGTCGATATGTCCGATATACGCGTAGAATTCATCCAGATAGGGCTGTAGAGGATAGGGCTCGCGAATTTCTGCGGCCGTTGTATCTTCGCTGGGCAGGGCCGGGGCAGCATCCGGTTTTGGACCGCTTTTGGCTAAAAGCGCCATGGCAGCCGGATAGTCGGACGCCACACCTGTTTTGACCGGAGTTAAGAAAGTACTGAGCTTGAACGCGACCTGCAGCCACCGGTTGGCCCCGTAGATGATGTACTGATCAAAAGGCGTCTTTTTATAATGTTGTTTAAGCAGTTGAATATACTTGAGCCGGGCGCGGTAACCGATTCCGGTGAGCTTGGTAAAATTCACCAGGTAGCAGTCAATCCCGTCGGACAGCGCCATCTCTGCCAGCATCTTCTCCCGCAGGTTGAAAAGTACATCTACGTATTGCTCTTTGAGATATCCGGCCGCAACCGCATGTACAATCTTCTTGCCCAGGATCTCATACCGAATGGAAAAGTCTCCGGCAGAATAGACCCAGTGCGGACGTGACCGGATTGCCCAGCCGGTTACGGGGCAGGTTTTGGTAATCAGATCCTCTGGCTGGTTTCTTGATAGAGACATTAGAAATAGGTCGTGTAAACTAATTTTGTGACTGTCACCGCAACAACGGTCAAAAAGAAAACCCGTACAAACCCGACCCCGTTGCGAATGACCAGTTTTGAGCCTAAAAAGGCCCCCACCATCTGTCCGGTTCCCATGATAATACCAGCGAAAAACAGAACTTTGCCGCCCATAACGAATACAACCAGCGCAACAATGTTGCTGGTGAAATTGGTAATTTTGGTATGCGCGGTGGCTTTTTTAAGATCGAGGCCCAAAAAAAGAACAAATGCCAGGGTCCAGAAAGAACCTGTCCCCGGTCCGAAAAAACCATCGTAAAAGCCCAGCAGCAGTCCGGCCATACCATAAAAAAGCAGGGCAGGCAGCTTTGGCCCTGATTCCCGGCGGCCCATATCTGGTGAGAAGAGTGTGTATAAAAACACCGCCACCAGCAGCAGTGGAATGACGTGCCGCAAGAATTCAACCGACAACATCTGGATCACAACTGTCCCCAGCATAGCACCAACTGCTGTAAAAAGCACTCCGGGAATAATTTGTTTGAAGCTCACCAGGCCTTTGCGGGCATAATTCACCGCGGCGGTAAAACTGCCGAAACTGCCCTGGAGTTTATTGGTCCCCAGAGCCTCATGGGGTAAAATACCCACCGAAAGCAGGACGGGCAAAGAAATAATACCGCCGCCGCCAGCGATTGAATCAACAAATCCGGCGACAAATCCACCGCCCCAGAGCGTGAGGCCGGTCAGAAAAGAGAGTGAATCCAGGTGACCCTCCAAGCAGCACTCCTCAAGACCGGGAATTCCGGGAGGAAGGTTGTTGCCATGCCCGGCCTAAAGTCCAGACATACAGTAGCCGGCACCCGGCCGCTGCAGTTAAATTCCGAATGCCAATTTCAATTTATCGTGTCCGGTTGTATTTGAAAAGTCTTTTCTTATCCGCAAGGCAGGACCATCTTGGGGCAGCGACTGCAGGTAATTTGTAGTTGGGGGAATATGTCGGTTGGGTAAATGTATAGATCACACTCACATTAGAGCCGGCCTTCTTCCACCCCATGGCAGGCGACCTGGGCCCCTGAATCCAATGTCGTGAGTAAGGGTGTCTCGTGGACACATCGGGCATCGGCATGATTGCAGCGACCATGGAAGACGCATCCCGACGGCAATTTGATGGGAGTTGGCACCTCGCCCTTGAGTTTGATGTGGGCTCGTTTACGGGCCCCCAGGGTCGGGATTGCACTGAGCAGGGCTTTTGTGTACGGGTGGCGTGGCGCTTCGAAAATCTGTCGGGCCGTAGATAATTCACAAAGGGTCCCCAGATACATCACCGCGACCCGGGTGCTGATATGCTGTACCACTGAAAGATCATGGGTAATGAACATGTAGGTCAGACCGCGCTGCGCCTGGGCTTCCATCAACAGGTTGAGAATCTGGGCCTGAATGGAGACGTCCAGCGCGGAAACGGGTTCATCGGCCACAATAAACTCCGGGTCGACCATGAGGGCCCGGGCAATACTGATCCGCTGGCGCTGCCCGCCGGAAAACTCGTGGGGGTACCGGGCGGCCCATTTGGGATCCACGCCCACCTGGGACATCACTTCGGAAACACGCTCCTTCACCTGGCCCGAGGAGATGCTCGGGTTGTGAAAAACCACCGGTTCCTCCAGGGTCTGCATGACGGTCTTGCGCGGATTCAGGGAGGCATAGGGATCCTGGAAAATCATTTGCATCTTGCGGCGGTAGGGCAGCATCTGCTTGGCGTTCT
>CAZWPX010000045.1:0-47418 GCA_964636125.1 uncultured Desulfobacterales bacterium
ATTTATACCCTGTACCTTGTGCTGCCGCGGGACGATGGATAAAGCTCTTATTAGATACAGGTACCCAGACTATAGACCCCCTACCAGACCGCTGCTAACGACAGGTAAACTCAAATAAATAGTTCCATGAAAGAAAGAGGGATAAGATGTCCTCTGAAATAAAGAGCTATAACTTAAGTGAAAAAACCATAGCCGAACAGGTTGCATTCGAGCGTCTGATAGCAGAATTAGCAGCAAGATTGGCGCAGGTGCAGCCGGAGAGTATTGATGCCGAAATACAGGAAATACTCAGTTCCCTTGGTCGATTTCTTGCTACGGAGAGAGCTTTCGTTTTCCAGTTTACAGAAGACGGGAAAAGTTTGAAGAATACCCATGTATGGGCGGCTGAAGGTTTCAGTTCGCAGTCAAAAGTATTTGAACTGGACCTGGCTACTGATATTCCGTGGGTCGGCCAACAGATCCGCAGTGGAAGGGTGATCTCGGTCGGTCCAGGACATGTTGGGCTACCCGATGAGGGGAATAAGCTGATGAAGCAGCTTGAACGCGATGGGATAAAATCAGGGTTTGTTGTACCGCTTATCGTCGGAGGCAGGTCGATCGGAATGTTCGGTTTGGATACCGTCGATAGATCACGCGAATACTCGGCGCCGCTGATAGATCGAATGAGGGTCCTAGCTGACATGATCGGCTCGACACTGGTACGTGTCCGTACACAAAGACAATTGGAACAATACCAGCATATCGTTGAGTCAACCACGAGCATTGTCGGCCTGGTGGATCATAATTATGTCTATAAATATGCAAACGAAGCTTACTGCGACGCTTTTAAGAAAGATCGCCTGGAGATAATCGGTATCTCCGTGGCCGATCTTTTCGGACAGGAGAAGTTCGATCAAGAGTTAAGGCCGAATTATGACCGCTGCTTTGCCGGCGAGAAGGTCATCTTTCAATCGTGGGGCGAGTTTCCCGGTTGGGGAAAACGGTATATGGATGTGTGTTATTCTCCATTTTTCGATACCGATAGGGAGGTATCCGCTGTCGTGGTAAGCGCCCATGATATTACCGAAGTTAAGCAGCTCGAAATGAAACTGAAAGAAAGCGAGGATCGATTCCGGACCTTTATGGACAACAATCCGGCTTCTATTTATATCAAAGACGAAAACGATGTACACATATACGCGAACCTGGCGGCATGTAAGGCTACGAACAAGAAACTGGATGAACTTATTGGTTCAACCACCAAGGATTTGTGGCCCTCAGAAGTGGCAGATAAGCTGATCGCTTTAGATTGGAAAGTGTTACAAGAAGGGGATATCAAGGTTACTGACGAATGGAGCAATCCAAAAAAAGGGGGTACTAGGTGGCGTAAGGATATCAAGTTTCCGATAAATCTTGCATCCGGCAAGAAGTTATTGGGCGGCATAGCGATTGATATCACCGATATCAAGAAAAATGAAAAAAGACTGCAGAAAGCATACAAGGAAATCAAGACCTTAAAGCAAAAGCTGGAGCAGGAGAATATTTATCTGCGCGAAGAGGTTAAACTAAGTCATCGCCATGATAGGATCGTGGGCAACAGTGAGCCTGTTATAGAAATGCTAAGCCAGTTGGAACAGGTGGCCGAAACAGATGCGACCGTGCTAATACTCGGCGAAACCGGCACCGGCAAAGAATTGTTGGCCAATGAGGTTCACCGCTTGAGTCGGCGTAAAGGCCAAACCATGATCAAAGTGAATTGTGCCGCCTTGCCGGCTACCATTATCGAAAGTGAATTGTTTGGACGTGAAAAAGGTGCCTATACTGGGTCCATGAGCCGACAGGTCGGCCGTTTCGAAATTGCGGATGGATCGACTCTTTTCCTGGATGAAATTGGGGAGATGCCTCTGGAAGTGCAGTCCAAACTGCTGCGGGTGCTGCAGGAGGGGCAGTTCGAACGACTGGGAAGTCCTCGAACCCTGAGTACCGATGTCCGCATCATTGCTTCGACGAATCGGAACCTTGCCAAGAACGTGGCCGAGGGAGCTTTTCGTGAAGATTTGTACTACCGCTTGAACGTGTTCCCAATTACCGTACCTCCACTTCGAGACCGGAGTAAAGACGTACCAATGCTGGTCTGGCATTTTGTCAAAGAACTGGAGAGTTCCATGGGCAAAACTATACATCATATACCGAATAAAAGTCTCGCTGCCCTGCAGGCATACAATTGGCCCGGGAATATACGTGAACTAAGGAATGTAGTTGAGAACGCGATGATTATTGCTAAAGGCAAGGCCTTAAGAATTGCCCCTCCAACCAATCTAAATGTAAAAGTCAAAAAACTACTCAAACTCGAAGATGTTGAACGTAACCACATCAAGGACGTTCTGCAGAAAACCTCCTGGCGAGTGAGTGGACATAACGGGGCTGCTGAACAGCTGGGTTTAAAACCGACGACCCTCGAATCGCGGATGAAAAAATTGGGAATCGTCCGTCCCCGGTAAAGGAAACGCCCCTCCTTTAATTTCGTGTTTTCCCGACATATCATGACATTCCCGATATTCCGTGAGCCAACCCTTTCTCTCGCAATCGCCATATCTTACCGGTCTTGATTCAAAACTGATTAATATCAGAACGTTATTCATATACCTTTACCCGCGCCTCTCTGGCACTATCCTTGCTGACTATAGTTGCATCTTATTGCACACTCATCTGTGATCAAGGCTATCTTCTTTAAAAGTTAACCCCATCAATTTGAAGGTATCTGAACCAGGAGGTCCTTCATGCACATTCTTACATTGCGGATCAAGGTGCCCCAAAGCAGGCGCAAAGACCTTTTGGATGCCGTGAAAATGGTAGCAGGGCCGACCCAGGTTCAAGCCGAATGTGTCAGTTACCGGATCTACCAGGACATGGATGATCCGAATGCTGTTTTCCTGGTGGGTGAGTGGAAATCCCGCCTGGCACTCGACACCCACCTCTTGTCCAAAGAGTTTCGAATTATTTTATCGCTGATAGAGCTATCCACAGTGCCGCCAGAGTTTCGTATCATGACGATCTCGAAAGCCGAGGGGCTGGAAGCGCTTGAGAAACTGAGTATCCAGCCTTGATTTTAAAAGGTCTGGCAAGAGTTTCGAAGAATGGTTTTAAGACATGCGAAGCTCAGCGGTGACATTCATGAATAACCACGGTTTTGCTTGCTAATGCGGAATCATAAAACGGACTTTAATTCCGAAGCTAAAGGAGGCTCAAATGAAACCAAGAAGATTGTTAGCAATTGCGATTGTTTTTACCCTGGTAGGAAGCGCTCCGCTGATGGCCGGTGAATCTGAGCCGAAAGATTGGCAATGGCGCCTGGCACCTCTTTATTTATGGGGCGTGAATATTGACGGTGACCAAACTATCGGCCGGACAACGGTGCCCCTCGAATTAAAGTTTGGCGACATCTTCAACAATCTCGAAGCGGTTTTTACAGCCAACTTTGAGGGTATGTATAAAAACAAGTGGGGTGTACTGGTCGATTTTAGTTATATCGACATTGAAGGCAACCAGGGCCCTCTTACGGTTAAGTTCAAAAACACACTGGCCGAGGTTGATGCGTTGTACCGCCTGGCCAGTGGCGAACACAGCTTCGATCTGCTTGCCGGTTTGCGTTACACCGACCAGGAAACCGCCATTACGCCCACCCCCATTAATCTCAGTCCAGATTGGACCGATCCCATCGTTGGTGGTCGCTGGTGGTGGAATATTACCGATGGCTGGGCCCTGATCGCACGCGGTGACATCGGCGGATTCGGGGTCGGCTCCGACTTCACCTGGCAGGCACTGGGCCTGGTGGAGTGGCAGCCGTTTAAGAATGTATCCTTCATCGGCGGGTACCGCGGCCTTTACCAGGATTACGAAGAGGGTGCCGGCCCAACTCTCTTCAAATATAAAGCAACTCTCCACGGTCCCATGCTGGGATTTAACATCAAGTGGTGACAAACACAGGCTACCCGAGGTGAAAACTCATGACTCCTTTAGATATATTCGCCCTATTTGTATTAATCGTATTGGTATTTGCCGTCGTGGGCGTCTGGGTCCTGCTGGGAATGATGCCCGGCAGGATAGCCGCACAACGAAATCATCCCCAGGCGGAGGCGATCAACGTGTGCGGCTGGTGGGGCGTGCTTACGCTGGGCATATTGCTGCCCTTGGCATTTATCTGGGCTTACACAAAACCAGGTGGCCAGCAGGTTGTCAGTTCTGCCGATCCGTGGGACTGACGCCCTTGAGGAATAGGAGGGATATCAGTTTTGATAGTATTTCTAACGCTTTGTTATGTGGCTGTTCTGGCCCTTCTGATCAAGCTGAAGGTGATCAAGTTGACCCTGTGGTGGAAGATTTCTCCGGCGGTCTGGATGGCTGTATTGTTTTGCGTGCTGTTCATTCCCATGCAGTGGGGGGCCCCTGCCGGGGCCGTGACCCAGTATCAAACCGTGATTGAAGTCATTCCGAATGTGGGCGGTCAGGTTATCGATGTGCCGGTGAAACCGCTGGAGCCTTTAAAAAAGGGCGATGTGCTGTTCCGCATCGATCCTGAGACCTACCAGGCCGCTGTAGATCAGCTGAAGGCACAGCTTGATCTGGCTAAGATTCGCCTGGCCCAGTCCAAGGAGCTGGCTGCGGCTGAAGCCGGCAGTGTTTACGAGGTGGAAAGGTATGCCGCCGATGTCAAGGCGCTCTCGGCCCAGCTACGCTCCGCCCGGTGGAACCTGGCCGAAACTGTGGTCAAAGCACCCGCCGACGGATACGTCGTGGGATTGACATTGCGGCCGGGACAAAGGGTCAGCAACATGCCCATGCGCGGCTGGATGGCTTTTGTGAACACCGGCCAAAGTGCTTTAGTGGCAGGCATCAACCAGAACATGCTGCGCCATGTGCGCGTCGGGCAGACGGCTGAAGTGGTTTTTAAGCTGTT
Organism: uncultured Desulfobacterales bacterium; assembly: GCA_964636125.1. Lineage (GTDB taxonomy): Bacteria > Desulfobacterota > Desulfobacteria > Desulfobacterales > CAJINA01 > CAJINA01. The sequence continues at coordinate 4,937 of CAZWPX010000045.1, forward strand.
TCCGGGGAAGACCTTCCCGGCGACGGTGACCGGGGTTGGTTATGTGTCTCCCCAGGGCCAACTGCCGCCCAGTGGTATCCTGCCCCAGGCCCCTACCGCCCAACAACTGCCTGCGCCCTACGGCGTCATTCTGGAAATCGATAAAGAGGCCATATCCCACCCGATACCCGGAGGATCAGTGGGTACCGTTGGGATTTACACCGATTCGGTCAAAGCGACCCATATCATCCGCAAAGTGATGCTGCGGATGGAAACCTGGCTGAATTATATCAACCCTTATTAAAGGTCACGATGATGTTGAGCTGGACATACAAGTTGGGTTTCATCCTGGCAACAGCAGCATGGGGCCTCGGGCTGGGCGGCTGCGCCAGCAAACCTGCGCCGACAACCGAAGAAGTGGTGGCGCAGGCGTTGCCGCGGGAAACCAGCGTCCCGGACACATGGGGCTCACTGGCTGAAAAGGCCGGGCCGGTGGAATTGGGCTGGCTGCAGAGCTTTCAGGATCCCGCGCTGGAAGCACTGGTTACAGAGGCCCTGAAACACAACCCGGGTTTGCAGATGGCGGCCTCCGGCGTCGAGAGTGCCGCGGCGGCAGCGGTCATCGCCGGTGCGGCCCTAAAACCAACAGTGGCCGTCGGTGCGGGTGCCGAGCAAACCTACGGGGGCAGTCCCATTGACACCAATTCCTGGGCGGTCGGCATGTCCTGGGAGCTGGATCTGTGGGGCAAACTGCGGGCCCGGGCAGCGGCGGGCGAGGCTGTTTATGAGGCCACCGTGGCAGATTATCAGGGAGCGCGCCAATCCCTGGCGGCGATGACGGCCAAGAGCTGGTTTCTGGCCACGGAAGCCCATCACCAGCAGTCACTGGCGGATGAAAGTGTCCAGATCAACCGACGCATGTTGGAACTGGCCCAGGCCCGTTTTCGGGTGGGCAAAGTCTCCCGTCAGGATGTGCATTTGGCAAGAGCTGATCTCTCCCAGGCCGAAGAACGCCTGCGCCAGACCCAGATTGCCTTTGAGCAGGCTGCCCGCGGATTGGAATTGCTGCTCGGGCGTTACCCGGGGGCCGACATTGAAGTCCGCCAGGAGATCACTCCGGTGCCGCCTCCCATCCCGACAGGATTGCCGGCTGAACTGTTGCAGCGCCGCCCCGACCTGGTCGCTGCCGAGCGGCGCGTCGCCGCGGCCTTCCAATTAGCCGTGGAAGCCGAAGCCGCCCGCCTACCCAGCGTGAGCCTGACGGCCGGCGGCGGGCAGGCCAGCAACGACCTGGTCAACTTGCTGGGGGTTGATCGTAACTTTTTCAGTGTGGGGGCGAACTTTTTAGCACCGGTATACAGCGGCGGTGCGCTCAAGGCCCAGGCCCAGATTGCGACTGCCGACCAGAAAGCCGCGGTGGCCGCCTATGGGCAGACCGCCCTGACGGCCTTTAGCGAGGTGGAGACTGCGCTGTCCAACGAGCGCCTGCTTGCCGAACGGGAAGCCTTTCTCGCCGAAGTAGTTCATGAGAACCAGGCTGCTTTGCAGCTGGCCCAAAAACAATACAAGGTCGGTCGCATCGATTTGTTGAGCGTTTTGATTATCCAAGCACGGCTCATCGGTGCCAGGGCGGCACTGATCAGCATTCGTAATGACCGACTTGCCAGCCGGGTAAACCTGCATCTGGCGCTGGGGGGCAGTTTTGAAAAACTGGAAGGCAACTAATCAGACCAGTCCCAACACTGGAGGTCTAAGCGTATGATAGCAAAAAAACCATCGAATATATTTAAGTGCCTGTCTATTGTCGTGGTGCTTATATCAATTGCCGCTTGCAGGACAATCTCGGTTGAAAAGCGAGCCCCAATGCGCCAGGAGATCAATACCCAGGGCAACGATACTATTGAGGCTCTCATCAGTGAGCAGCCTGAACTGCAAAACAAAATTGATGCTTCCGCAGGTTACTTTGTTGGCCGCGTATCGGCAGTAAAAGCTCCTGTCGTAGGGGGCGGCAAAGGTATCGGGGTGTTGTATGACCAGGAGCAGGAGACCCGAACCTACATGAATGTAAAGCGTTACGATCTCGGCTATCAGGTAGTGATGCCTCTCATTTTTAGTAGGAGAGACTTTAAATTGCGGGTGTTGATGCGAAAAGGAGGTAACTGATGTCGAGGAAGAAAAATGCCATATCAAAAAGAAATTGCAGATGGGAAAGATCAGGGCTGGAACATGTTTCTCGTCGCGTCTTTTTGAAAACATGTGCGGGCATCACACTTGCCGGGACATCGCTTGTACCTGTGCAATTACTGTCTGCAGATGATGTGCCTCCTGAACCTGAAAACCTGGATGAACCGACGCAATGGCAAGAAGGCGACCCCGAACCGGAAGAGGCAACGGTGCCCGCCACCGAGCCAGAACAATCATCCAAGGAAGCTCCTCCCTGCCAACCGATGGATGATGATCGGGGTGAACAACCCGACCCCAATCATGCCTGGGTTTATGGCTACTGGTGGTGGACGGACGGAAGATATGTCTGGGTTCCCGGTTATTGGGCGGTACCACCCAATTCCAGGTATGTTTACATTCCTGGCTACTGGACCTTTCGAAGTCCTTACTGGGTTTATATTCGCGGTGGATGGGGAATGCAGGATGCGACTACCGTGGTTGTATATGCCGACCCCAGACCGATACTGACAGTCTTTATTATCACGGCACCGCTTCGAATTATCAGGCGGAACCGTCGATGGCGGCATCACCGCTCGCGCCGTCGTCGCCATCGTCCTCATCGTTCACGTAACCCCCGCTTGAGGCCGGGTCCATCTCCGGGTCCATCTCCAGGTCCGTCTCCGAGTCCGTCTCCGGGTCCGTCTCCGAGTCCGTCTCCGAGTCCGTCTCCGAGTCCGTCACCAAGTCCGTCACCAAGTAGGTCTCCGAGTCCGTCAAGGGGACCATCGTCGGGGGGACCCTCACGAGCGCAACCAACAAGGGGAGGAAGTAGAAGGCGACAATGATGATCGTGAATACGGTTTCGGGCGTGATTGTGCCAATGAGTACGCATAAGATATCCAGTTCCCGTCAACCTCGATGGCGAGCCGAACACATTTGAAACCGGCAAAGTAGAGGTGGTCCCCGGTGCAATTGGGCTTGCCGTTTCTCCTGAATGCCCCTTACTCTCGGAGAAAAGGCCGAAAAGAAACATGCCTTAAATGGACATATTCGTTTTCCGGTAGGCATGGTTATAGAAAACCAAGTTTTGTGCGGGAGAATATCTAATAAATCCCAATATGAAAAGGAGGTCTGACATGAAAAAAGCTGCATTCATTGTCCTTGCAATCGCTTGCCTGGTTACCGTCTGGAACTGTTCTGATGCCCAGGCATTCGAGATCGTAACCCGCGACATGATCGAAAAAAAAGTTGTGGTGGTGCAGGACCTTGTGAGAACCACTGACAATTTTATCGTGCTGTTCGACTCCTCCACTTCGACCAACCAGATGGTGCCTGGCAAATCCATCTCAAAAATCCAGGCGGCCAAAAACCTTTTAGAACAACGCAATGAGTGGCTCCCGGAACTGGGATACCAGGCCGGCCTTTACATTTACACCGATTTCGAGACGGGGCTGGGCACATTTAAGGAGGTTTACCCCGTACAGGCCTATGACCGTGGCCGGTTTGGTGCGGCCATCGAACAGCTGCCGGAGAAGGGCCAAGGACCGGCAGTGCTCCAGGCAGGCCTGCGGGGCCTGCGCAAGGTAATGGCCGGGCTCACCGGAAAAACAGCGATCATCATGTTCACCGACGGTATCGTCACCCGTTCTAAACATATTAAGCGCCCGCTGCAGATTGCCCAGGAAATTGCGCGGGATCACGATGTCTGTTTTTACCTGGTAAGCAGTGCCAACGATGAGGTGAATGCGAGACTTCTGGAGACGGTTTCCAAGGTCAACACCTGCTCCCGGGTCGTTCCGATATCACTGTTTCTGGAAAATCCGAACTTTTTTACCACGGCGCTTTTTACCGTCCGGACGACCTCTTATGTAAAGATTAAGCCAGTGAAAAAGGTGGTCGGTTTTACGACCAATGACATGTTGTTTGATTTCGATAGCGCGGCCGTCCGGAGTGAATATGTTGAGAGGCTTGACCTACTTGGAACCTTTCTGCAGAGAAATCCGCAGACTTATGTGGTCGCGGCCGGCTATACCGACAGCACTGGTGACCGGGAATATAACCTGCTGCTTTCACAGCGTCGTGTTGAAGGTTTCAAGGACTACCTGGTAGACAATTTCAGCATTAATGAGGATCGCATTCTGCTTTTCTGGTTAGGCGCCTTTAACCCGGTGGCCGACAACGGGACACGTGAAGGCCGGCAGCTTAACCGGCGAGTTGAGATTGCAATAGATACGCTCGAGTAAAGACAATCGCCTTGAGTGCCAATGACTTAAAAAAGATTGCTATCTGAATGGTATTCCGACTAACACTAATGCTTAGCAAGAAGTGGAGGGTAATTGGATTAATGCTGGCGGGATAAGACTGTGATATGTAATATAAACATTAACATTTCCAGCGCACCGTCCGCCAGAGTCAAGATTATATATATCCAATTTCATAGCAACTAACAGATCAATGTCGTTGGTATCAATTTCTTTTATAAGGGGGAACCATGAAAAGTTGGATATTTCTATTGAGCGGGGCATTGCTGCTCATGCTTTCAGGCAGCCTGTACGCCGGCGGCGGCGTGGTCAAAGGCCCCAATGTGATTGCACCGGACCGGTATGTCTATTACCCCGGCACCGAGGTGCTGGACAAGGACGAGGTGCGTGTTATCGCCTGCGGAACCGGCATGCCCGATCAGCGCCGGGGGCAGGCATCGGCCAGTTTCCTGTTTGAGTTCGGCAACGGCGAGAAATTGCTGTTCGACATCGGCTCGGGCTCGATGCGCAACATCAACGCCCTGATGATCCCGGCCGAGTATCTGACAAAGGTCATTCTCAGCCACCTTCACACCGACCACTGGGCCGATCTCAGCGGGCTGTGGGCCGGTGGCTGGACAGCCGGGAGACCGGTGCCGCTGGAAGTCTGGGGGCCGAGCGGAGCGACGCCGGAAATGGGCACAGCCTATGCCATCGACGGCTTCATGCGCGCTTTCAACTGGGATTATGTGACCCGCGCCTACAAAATCACGCCGATACCGGGCCAGATCACCGTACATGAGTTCGATTATAAGGCCGTAAACGAGGTCGTGTATGACGACAACGGCATCGTCGTTCGTTCCATTCCGGCGATCCACACCGGGGACGGCCCTGTCAGCTTCATTATCGAATACGCGGGCATGAAGCTGGTGTTCGGCGGCGACACCTCGCCCAACAAGTGGTTCGTAAAGTATGCCAAGGGGGCAAGATTTGCTATCCACGAGGCTTTTGCAAACCCGGAATTTTTCACGAAAGATTACGGGCAGCCGCCCCAGCTCGCCTGGCGGGCCTGTTGCGAATTCCACACCTCCGGACCGGCCTTCGGCAAGATCATGAGCGAGATCAACCCGGGCCATGCCGTTGCCTACCACACGCAGGAGGAGGCGCACCAGGAACTGCTGCTGGAAATACGCTCCACCTATGACGGGCCGGTATCCATCGCCATGGATATGATGGTATGGAACATCACGAAGGACGGCGTGACAGAGCGCATGGCCGTCTCGCCCGACCGTGCCAGCGCCGTGCCGGGTCCGAGCCGTCAGCCGCCGCCGGATCGAAGCCAGCCAGATCCGATGAGCGATTTCATCAAGGGGGGCGAGTGGGGACCAGGCTTCAACGCCCAGAACGAGATGCTGGACGAGCACTCCAAAAAGTACAACCTGGAGAAAATGGACTGGCGCAAGCAAAAACCGTGGTATAAACCGACAAAGTAGATAGTCGCTGCCAGCACTGTGATCGACGCCATGTCACTGGCGGAACAAACCGTGTATAATCCAACGACCGCCTTATCCAGAGCGGTCATTGGCCATTTTGCAGCATCATTATGGATAGAAACCGAAAAACCATGTCACCCGCCGGGTGGACCGCATTGAAAGGCCTTCTCTTTGCAGTGATCTTTGCGTCGCTGATCGGTTCGCCGTCCGTTAGGGCCGACTGGATCAACCTGTCTGGCGCCATGAGCGCCAACAACGTTGCCGAGTTTCACGTCAACGACGACCACGTGCGGGTTGTGCTGGAGGTCTATGTCCGTGATCTGGACGCCTTCGTGGACCTCATCCCCGCCGACATGGTGAAACCGGGTGTGGCGCATTCCCCACTGACCGAGCGCCAGCGCCGCTTTGCGATGGAAACACTGCAAATCGTTGCCGATGGGCAGCTCGTTTTGCCGGTACGTTTCGAACGCGTCGAGCCACGGGTGCGCATCGACCGCCCCAACCCTTACGCCGGGATGCTCAACCCGACGACGATGCGGCCGGTTCCCGGCCCTCCTGACGATAAGCGGGTGCTGTATGCCGAATTGACGTACCCATTCCCGGCCGGCGCCCGCCCGCGGACCCTGACATTCGTTCCCCCCACCGGAAAGCGCGGATACAGCCGCGTGGGTTTCGGCTTTATCGCCTACCACCGCGGGGTGCCGGTGATCGACTACAGCTACCTGTCCGAACCCGCCAACCTGGCGCTGGACTGGCTGGACCCCTGGTACAGCCGATTTGATAAACGGCAATACAAGCGCTGGCAGCAGTCCGGGATGCTCACCTTCCTTTACGTGGAGCCCTTCGAGGTTCGGCACGAAATCCTGGTGCGGGTTCAGGAACTGGCCGCCTGGATGGACCTGGGCCTCAGGGGCGCGGATTTCATCAAGGCTGACGAATTCGAGCCGCTGAAAAAAAGAATCGGCGAGTTCCTTCTGGCCCACAGCAATGTGACAATCGACGGCCGTTCCCTGAGCCCTATCCTGGACCGCACGAACTTCGTCAAACGCACAATGACGCGGACCTTCTTCATCGACCAGCCCGAACGTCTGGCGCTAAACACCGCCATGGTGGGAGTGGTTGTCACATACCTGACAAAACAGGTTCCCCAGGAAGTCACGGTTGACTGGGAACTATTTTCCGATCGGATTCAAAAGGTTCCTACAATTGCGGAGGATCCAGCCGGCCCTTTCCCAGGATTCGTGACACCGGACGACCCGGTGTTGGTCTGGAAAAATTATTTGAAGACCTACCAGCCTCCCACAGTGGTACAAATCGATGTAGACAGGCAGATTTCTGAAATGAAGCTCCCAGTTGCCAGTATCGTATGCATGTTTTTTTGTCTGCCCTTCGGAATGCAGATTCGAAGCCGTAAAAAGCACCAAAAGCGCACCAGGTATCAAATCGGTACAATTTTCGCTCTGATTGTAATGGGAGTACTACTCTATCCCTTCGGAAGTGTTTCTGTCGGCCGACCGGCTGTATTAGCGCCGCAAATCGGTGAAGAGCAGGCCGCGGCCATCGTGGAGAGCCTCTTGAAAAACGTTTACCGCTCCTTTGATTTTCGCGAGGAGTCAGATATTTACGACCGCCTGGCGACCAGTGTCCACGGTGACCTGCTGCAAACAATCTATCTGCAAAGCCGTAAATCCCTCATTGTAACCCAAGCCGGCGGCGCCCAGGCCAAGGTAAAGGAAGTCGATATCCAGAAGGTATCGTTGAGTCCGCGAAATGCCAGGTCCGTTGGTCTGGTTTGTCACACCCAATGGACGGCCCTCGGTGTTGTAGGACACTGGGGCCACAGCCATTCACGCAAAAACCAATATGAAGCCAAGCTGATCATAGAGCCGGTGGAGGGTATCTGGAAAATAATTGGATTGGAGCTGCTTGAAGAAAAGAGAATCGATTCCTATCAGGTGCTGAAATAATAGCATAATATTCAAATAGATTCATTACGATGGAGTTCAGATAAGTAATAAGAATGCCCACTATATATTGAGAGGAGGCTAACATGAGTAGGCCTAAATTATTGGGTTACCGTGGTGTTCATCTGGTGTTCATAGTTCTTCTATCATTCATCGTTCTGTCGGGCTGCGCATCATTGAATAAATATTCGGGCAAGTTTCAGAAGCAAACAAAAGCGAATGTAGCGTTCTTTGCGGACAATACCATTGCCCTGATTGGTGATGCTGAAATCGGCCTGACCAAAGACGATGCCATCTACACGCGGGAGTTTTTTAAACTTAACGAGCCAGAAGAGTTATTGCTGTACGGGCTTCTGGCGGAAACCAAGCGGTTGTTGAATGCCATTGTCAATTACTCCGTTAGAATAGTCACCATCGCCGAAACCGCGGTATCGGAACCCGCCCGGGTGGCGCAATATGCCGATTTCCTCGACACTTTAGAAGATTCGGTCGAGAAAAACCTCGATTTGAAGGATACGCACTATAAGGACGTCATCACCAATGTGCGTGCCCAGGAGACATTTCTCGGTGCCCTGCATCAGGCCCAATCCATCATCAGTGCCTTTGGCCGGTACGCCGAACTGTTGATCGAAGAGATTGATGTGGCCACAGAAAACCTGGTGTTAAAAATGGACGGCAAAATCGATGAAAAGTATAAAGGGGTCGTTGTGTACCACGAAGGATTGCGCAAGGAGAAGTTCCGCGTTTTGGAGGCCCTGAAATATCTGGATAGAACCTACCGGGGCTTCAAGGGTTCCTTTGAGTTGGTATTGGACACCCAGACTATTCGCAGCCGAAAACTGATTCCGCCTGAAGGGCAGTTGCCGACTGAGGAGCAATTGCATGCAATCGGAGAGCATTTATTTGTACGTCTCAATGCCATCGACCGGGTTGAAAAGGAGATCGACAATGATTGGGAAACCTATCGGGCCACGCATCGCGAGCTGGACCGTAAACACGACGAACTGATTGCTCAAAGCAATCGAGCCCGTCTACTGTTTCTGATCTGGATAAGAGCGCATGCCAAGATGGCATCCGGCACAGTTGCACCGGCCGAGTGGTTCGATATATCGGATGTACCCGTACACTTGCTCAGGCTTGGTACAGCCGCGATACCACTGCCGGTACCCGGATTTTAAAACGTTTCAGCTATATGCGCAATGTCCGGAATACTGTCATTTTTAGATTGCAAGCAACATCTCGCATGCCGATGAAAAACGATCTGTTACAAAATGTATGCATCTTTTCCTGGATGGCCACCATTTTGCTCTTTTCGGTACCTGTGTTCGCCCAGATGCCCTCCAGCGTTAAAAACTCACTGATCCGGGAAGAAAATCCACATGGGGCCAGGGAAAGGCTGGTTATTCCCTATGCGTTTTCCTCCGAAACCATGGGCCTAACCTTCGGCATAGGGGCCATAGCCAAAGGGTATGGCCAGGATCAATTGATAGTGGCGGGAACGGCCTATGTCGGATCCAATAATGAAGTGGCGGTTGAAGATGACGCGGCCAGCGTGATTGCCGGTATTTGGGATTTACGGCTTTCTTATACCGAGCGATTTTTTCTCACGGCCACCGGATCAATGGGCTACTTTCCGCGCAAACGGGCATACAGTCTGCCGTCTTATGCGCCAGTCGGCCCTCGGCCCGGGAGTAACGATTCCACCAGCGATCAATATCTGGAAGTAGGTGGAACTGACAACTGGACTGACTTTCGACTGGAATATGTCCTGCCCATCGGGGCAGCCGAAGACACGGCCATGATGACCTACCGGTTGAAAAACGGCCTTCTGGTCTCAAAGCCCACCGGCGAACGCGAATGGAATCCCCTGACCTCGGGGGTTACCAATATCCTGTTGAGACAATTCAACCGCTATCAGACCTACCAGTTTGATCCCGGTGACTTGGAGCGAACCATCCATCCCGTTCAGCTTGCGGTTGCCTACGACAATACCGATTTCCCGGCCAACCCCTCTTGCGGCAGCCGCCAGTTTATCGGGGCGACCCATGATTTCGGTTGGCTGGAGTCTGACCAGACCTGGACGTTTTGGGAGATGGAGGTTGCAAAGTTTTATTCTCTGGGTGAAAGCCGGGAGGCCCGACAAAAGGTGCTGGCCCTAAATTTCTGGACAGGAGATGCGCCTACCTGGAACGAAACCGTCCTACCCAACGGATTTATCGAGGTAAACAATCGTCCGCCCTATTACGAAGGCGCTAATCTGGGCGGTTTCTACCGGATGCGGGCCTATCCTTTCTACCGGTTCAATGACCGTTCTGTAGTATATGGTTCGGCGGAATACCGCTACACACTGCGCTGGAACCCAATCGCTGATAATGCCTGGCTTAAATTTCTCAAACTGGATTGGTTCCAGTTGGCCGGCTTCGTGGAAGGCGGGCGGGTTGCCCGAGAATATAGCCTGGACACTCTGGCATCCAACTGGAAGACGGATGCCGGGCTCGGCATCCGGGCCATGGTGGCTGGCGGCGTGGTGCGCTTTGACATCGCAGGTTCCGAGGAAAGTTTCGGTTTCTGGTTTATGGTGGGTCAGCCCTTTTAATGAATCTTATCTTAATGCATAGACACGAGGAATTTTACCAAATAGTATGTTAACGTTCGTTGGTATCCTGTCGGTGATATCGAAAAAGCCGGTTTACAGGAGACTATCGCGCAACCTGGTGGCCTCACTATATTGAGTCGAATGAAGGACTAATTACTGAAAAATGGCTTTGATAGTAAACAGGAATTTATGATCTCCATCAAGAAACTAAGATTCAATTACTCTACCGGTAATTTTTCTCTCGGCATATCCGAATTTTCGGTAGAGAGGGGGGAGAAAGTTGCTATCATTGGCCCCAGTGGTTCAGGGAAGACGACGTTGCTAAACCTGGTGTCTGGAATCACGCCTATCGTTCAGGGGGAGATAAGAGTTGGCGAAACCGTTATCAATGCGATTAACGATGCCCAGCGGCGAGATTTTCGAATTCGAAATATTGGGTTTGTCTTTCAGGAATTTGAATTGATTGACTACCTGAATGTCAGCGACAATATTTTGCACCCCTATAGGATTACCTCCGTTTTAAAGCTTGACAATAATGTGAGAAAACGAGCCGCAGTTCTTGCGAGAAGTATGGGTATCAGGGAAAAACTCAATCGGTCCGCTATCAAACTGTCCCATGGTGAGAAACAGCGTACCGCCATTTGCAGGGCGCTCTTGCCGAATCCCAAGCTGATTCTGGCGGATGAGGCCACCGGCAATCTTGACCCGGAGAATAAGAACAGAATCCTCGATCTATTGTTTGAGGCCGTTGATCAGCAGCAAGCCACGCTGCTTGCCGTTACCCATGACCATGAGCTTTTGAAAAAGTTTGATCGAGTGGTGGATTTTAAAGATTTCCAGGTAGAGGGGGCCGCATGATAGACTCCCTCTATTTGGCCTGGAAATACCTTCGTTTCAATAAGGTGAAAACCGCAACATTGATTGCCTGCGTTACCTTAATTTCATTTCTACCCGGAGCGCTTCAGTTATTGCTAAACGAGAGCGAGAGGCAGCTCATGGCTCGGGCAGTGTCTACGCCACTGGTTGTGGGTGCCAGGGGAAGCGCCCTGGACCTGGTCATGAATTCGCTCTATTTCGACGATGAAGTTCCGGAGATCATTTCGATGGAGGCTGCCGACCAGTTGATCGACACCGGTCTGGCCCTGCCGATACCCCTCTATGTCCGTTTTCATGCGAGAAAGCAACCCATCGTAGGAACGACGCTTGATTATTTTGAATTTCGAAAATTGCAGATCGATAAGGGACGACAGATGGCGGTTCTGGGCGATTGTGTCCTTGGGGCCAGGGCGGCGAAAACCTTGAAACTGAGGCCGGGGGACAGCTTGGTCTCATCACCGGAAACGCTGTTCGATCTGGCAGGTATTTACCCTTTAAAAATGAAAGTAGCCGGCATTCTCCACCCGTCGCACACTTCGGATGACCTGGCCATCTTTGTCGACCTGAAAACTACCTGGGTGATCCAGGGCCTGGGACACGGTCACCAGGATGTGACCGCCCTCAAGGACCCAGCATTGGTACTCAAGCGCACCGAATCCAATGTGGCGGCTACGGCCAAGCTGCACCACTACAACGAGATCACCGAGAAGAATATTGCATCGTTTCATTTTCACGGTGACACGTCTGTTTATCCCATCACTGCGGTTATCACAGTCCCCCACGACAACAAATCGGAAACGATCTTGCAAGGACGATATTTATCCAGGGACGAACCGCTTCAAATCCAGCGATCGGCGACAGTCATTGACGGTCTCATGCAAAACATTTTCCGCATCAAGAATGTGCTTGATGCGGTGGTGTCGATGGTGGCGCTTGCCACTATAATGGCCATTGTGCTGGTCTTTGCGCTGTCGTTGCGCCTTAGGCAACGTGAAATCCAAACGATATTCAGACTGGGATGCAGTCGATTGACCACAGCCAAACTTCTGGCAGCAGAGATTTTCATCATCGTTGTCGCCAGCGGCGTTCTCTGCGGACTGACCATGGCAGTGGTCAACCTCTACGCCAACCAGTTCGTGCGTATGCTGCTTATCAGATAGGAATTTTATCATGCTAAAAAAAATCGCCTTATGTCTGGCTTTTCTATTTATCGTCTATTTACCCGGGAATTCTCTGGCTCATCAGTTGTCGGTGTTTGCCTGGGTGGCGGGGGACACCGTCCATGTTGAAGGGCGGCTTCCCAGGGGGAAGCGGCCACGACATGGGACGGTTACGGTGTTCGACGGTGGAGGTAACCCATTGTTGGAGAAGGCAATTGGCACTGACGGTACAGTGACATTTCCCCTACGAGACTGGGCATCAGGGCTGAAAATCAACCTGGATATCGGTAACGGACACAGCAATTATTGGATCCTGACTCCTTACGATATAGAGCAGCAACGCGCCAAATAGCGAAATGCCGCTAAAGATATGGAGAGAAACCGAATGGTGAACCCGTCAATCAGACAATTAATATTCTTGCTATCCATTCTCGGTGTGCTTCTGCCACCAGTCGCCGAGGCAGCAGGCAAACTGTCCGTTTATACGGTTAATTACCCTCTGGCTTACTTTACCCAGCGGATCGGCGGAGAACATGTCGCAGTCTCCTTCCCTGCACCGAAATCTGTGGACCCGGCCTATTGGATTCCCGATATTGCCACCATTTCGGGCTATCAGCAGGCCGACCTCATCGTCCTCAACGGGGCGTCTTACGCCCAATGGGTGGACAAGGTATCACTGCCCCGTTCCAAGGTGGTTAACAGCACTAAAGCCGTTAAAGATCGATACATTTCCATCAAAGGCGCTGTCACACATTCTCACGGCGCCGAAGGCGAGCATGCCCACGAAGGTGTCGCTTTCACCACATGGCTGGATTTTGATCTCGCAGCCAGACAGGCCGAGGCGATCTGCCACGCCCTGATTCGAAAAAGGTCAGACAAAGAAAAAACATTCAAAGCTGCTTGTGCTCGACTTGTGGCTGAGCTCGAAACGCTGGATAAAGAACTGCAATCGATTGTGGCAGCATCGACTCACACAGTGCCGTTGTTGATGTCACACCCGGTGTACGATTACCTGGCGGCTCGATACGGCCTGGGCACTCACAACCTTCACTGGGAACCGGATCAGATCCCTACCGCTGAACAAATCGGAGCCCTTAAAGTGGTTTTGAAAACCCATCCAGCGAAATGGTTAATTTGGGAGGATACGCCGGAAAAGGCTTCGGTGGAAAAGCTTGAGGCGCTGGGTATTCAGAGCCTGGTTTTCGCCCCCTGCGGGAATGTTCCTCAGACGGGTGATTTCATGTCGGTGATGAGGCAAAATATTGACAGCCTGAAGCGAGCATTCTGACCACAAGCAAGTAGGCTGAAAATCACGTTGTATGCCGGTAGACAGCGCCTATCAGCACTTAGCAAAAAGAATTGTTTGCTGGCGAGGTCAGAATATTGGAAAACCGTCCAGCCCGGGGCATAGGTTCCGGGCCTGGCTTTAGAAAGGGAACTATTTGCTTCAGTGCACAGGCTGTGCTTGGTTATCGGGATGTTGCATTCATCAGGCATTCCAAACGGTTGCGCCTTACCGTCATTCGAGTGCAGTTGCCAGTAAAGGATACCGTTTTGCCCACCTCTGCCCGAGGATCATTGGCTCTAAACTCGTTTGTGCGAAGTACAACCAACACCTGTGGCGAACACTCAATCCGGACTTCCATGTTGGCCCGGACCCCGATACCGGCAAGTTGCCTTATGGATAAGATTTTGCCGGTACCGGTAAGCAACCTGCGAGACACCATTTGATCGAAAAACTCATCAACCTGTCTTTGATCTTGGCCGACAACCTGGGATGCCAGATGGCAGATACTTCTGCGGGCTTCAGCCGGTTGTGCGGAAAAAAGCAAAGTTACCCCGATTATCAGTGACAAGGCAATTCGCATCGTGCCCCTCCTTTGAAAAGAGATGACGTGCACTATCTACGATATTAATTTTTAGCACAATAGAACAATGCCTGCAAACGCAGCTGAATTTTTCCAGGTGGGGGGAACAAAAAAAGGTGTCAACTGATAATTAAAGAAGCTTCAACGTAGAGCAGGGCAAATTTCTTTGTGATATCCCCTACAAATCGCAAACACTTTCTTTGTGCACTGCGGATTGCGACCATTAGTTCCCGCGAACGCAGCAGTTTTTTGTGAACGAAATAGTTTCAACAGTGCTCATCAAGAAACTGATTTTCCTTTCTTGGTGAGCATACTATATCTTGTAGTCGGATTTTCCCCTCAGAGATCTGTGATACCTCATCGAGATAATTTCGTGCTCCGGCACGTGACAGTCAATGAGATGAAAGAATCTATAGAAATACAGTTAGATAAGAAGAGAGTAGAGAACAACTGACAAAGTGTAATAGGGGAATCCGTCAGTTTTTATAGAGTGTAATAGGCTGATATTACAATAAAAAAGTTTGATAAAGGAATTAAAAGTAAAATCAGGGGGCCAAGTAATAATTTAACCCCCTGAATTTACTATATAAATTGTGGTGCCGAAGGCCGGACTTGAACCGGCACGGGCGTAGCCCACTACCCCCTCAAGATAGCGTGTCTACCAAGTTCCACCACTTCGGCACGTGTAAACTGTCAATCGTCTAACCCTATTCCGACTTGGCCGGTTTCTCAGTCTCACCAGCTGGCTGGGTGATCGGAGCCTTCACATCCTGCATGATGGACTCTGTGCCCATCCGGTGGCTGGACATATAGGCCAGACCCAGCGAGGTCAGCATGAAAACCACCGCGGCAACCGTGGTGGCCTTGCTGAGAAATGTTGAGGCGCCGGTGCTTCCAAAGAGGGTGTTGCTGCCTCCGCCACCGAACGCGGCGCCCATGTCCGCACCTTTCCCGGATTGGAAAAGCACGATCATGATCAGGGCGATACAGACGAAAACGTGTATAATAACCAGTATTGTTGACATAATTGCTTTCTAAAACTTCACGATTTTGCTGAATGTTTCCGCATCCAGACTGGCTCCGCCGACCAAAGCGCCATCTACATCCGGCATGGCCATGAGCGCGGTAACGTTGTCCGGTTTGACACTGCCGCCATACAGGATGCGTATGGATTCGGCGAGGGCTGCGGAGTAAGTTTTCTCAATCCATCCACGTAGATGCCGGTGAACTTCCTGAGCCTGTTCTTTGGTGGCCGTCTTGCCGGTTCCTATGGCCCAGATTGGTTCATAGGCGATGACAAGGTTGGCCACATCTTCCGAAAGAAGATTCTCTAACCCAATTTTTATCTGTTTGTCAAGCACAGAAAAGGTTTTATTATCATCACGTTCACTCTCCGATTCCCCGACACACAGAACCGGGATCAGCCCGGCAGCCACGGCGGCCTTGATCTTCCGATTGACGGATGGGTCGGTTTCACCGAAAAACTGGCGTCTTTCAGAATGGCCAATGATCACATGGCTGCAGCCGGCGGCCTGCAGCATGCCGGGGGAAATTTCGCCGGTGAAAGCACCTTCGGCTTCCCAATGCAGGTTTTGGGCACCCAGGGCCACATGGGTCCCTTTTACCGCACTGTACACCTGCGCAAGGGCGGTGAAGGGCGGGGCAATCATGACTTCGGTGTGGTCGGCATCCTTGACCAACTGGACCAGGCTGGCTGCGGTTTCAACGGCTTCTTCCCCGGTTTTGAACATTTTCCAGTTGCCGGCGATGAGCGGCTTGCGTGTCGTCATATGGCAAACTCCTATTTTGGCAATATTAGATCAAATTAAAAAAACAAAGCCTGCCTCGCGCCCCAGTACCATCTGCCGGAGCTACGGGGCAGGCAAAGGCGCAAAGGCGCAAGGAAGATTAAAATCAACACTGATAGAGCAATCGCGGCGAGATGCCGCTCCCACAGATCTATTCAGTAATCGTTATAGGCCTTTTAAGGGCAATTAATCTGTTAAATCTGCGTAATCTGCGGATAAATTGCCCTTAAAGCTGTTCACCGACCATGGCTGCCAAGTCCACCATGCGGGTGGAATAGCCGACCTCATTGTCGTACCAGGACAGCACTTTTACCATATTGTCAACCACGTAAGTGGTGGGTGCGTCTACGGTTGAAGAGAGCACGCAGCCATTGTAATCAATGGATACCAGGGGGGCTTCACAGTAGCCGAGAATCCCTTTGAGTTCCCCTTCGGCCGCCTCTTTTAAAGCGGCATTGACCTGGGAGACCTCCACCCCTGCTTTATCCACGGTGACCACCAGGTCCACGATCGATACGTTCGGCGTGGGTACCCGGATGGCCAGACCGTTCAGTTTGCCGCTTAATTCCGGCAGCACCAGGGCCACAGCCTTGGCTGCCCCAGTCGTGGTGGGGATCATTGAATAGGCGGCTGCCCGGGCCCGCCTGAGATCCTTGTGCGGAAAGTCAAGCAGCCGCTGATCTCCAGTGTAGGAATGCACAGTGGTCATCAGCCCGCAGCGGATCCCGAAATTTTCCATCAGCACCTTGGCCACCGGGGCCAGGCAGTTGGTGGTGCAGGAGGCATTTGAGATGATGTGGTGCTGCCGCGGGTCGTACTTGCTGGAATTGACGCCCATGACGATGGTGATATCCGGGTTGGCGGCCGGGGCTGAAATTATTACCTTACGGGCGCCGGCGGCCAGATGCTTGGCGGCGCTGTCTTTATCACGGAATAAGCCGGTACATTCGGCCACGATATCGACCCCGTGCCTTTTCCACTCCAGATCGGCCGGGTCCCGGACAGCGCTGATGGCGATGGTCTGGCCATCCACTGTAATGGAATCCGCAGTTGAACTGATGTCATTTTTCAGGGTTCCGTGTACGGAGTCGTACGCCAGTAGATGGGCCAGGGTCTCAGAGTCTGTGAGGTCATTGATGGCGACCACTTCCAGATCGTCACGATTCAGGGCGGCCCTGAAGACCATGCGGCCAATTCTGCCAAACCCGTTTATTCCAACCTTAATTGTCATTGTGTCTCCTTTTATGATATAAATTTTAGTAACTTAAAACAGGAATGCCGAGCACTTACGTAAACTTATAGCGACAGTGGGACGTCCTGTCAACTGCTGCCTTTCAAAACACCGGACGCCAGGGAGATGCTCTTGCGGCCATAACTTTCAAGATTTCCGGCCAGCTCTGTCAGGTCCATGGCCGACCTTGATTCGATGGCTTTGATTAAAATCGGCAGATTGACCCCGGCCAGAACCTCCAAGCGGCCTTCTTCCAAAAAAGAGTAGCTTAAGTTGGAAGGGGTGCCGCCAAACATGTCCGTCAATAGCAGGATGCCTTTTTTATGGTCGACGGATTTAATGCCGGCTTCGATCTCCTTGCGCAGGGTGTCCGGATTGGTTTCAAGATCAACCGATACGGCGGCCACCCCATCAGGCTGGGATCCGAGTATAAACCGGGTGGCGGCGATGAGCGCATCCCCCAGTTCTCCGTGGGCTACGACGACGATTCCTATCATTTTAGTGCCTCAGTTTGGATGTGATCCATAAATTCAATGACCTCCGGAAAAGCCGGAGGAATGAAATGTTAACCGTAGCAGTTGGTTAAATCCCGGAACTGTCAATCTCCGGGTGTTTCCTCAGCTAAACCTGGGGGGTAACGATGATTATTAGCGGCCAATATCCCTGTGTTTTATTTCGAGCGGGTGACCGTATTTTTGCAGATGGTCGTAAACCGCCCGGGCAACGGCCACCGAGCGATGCCGTCCGCCGGTGCAGCCGAAGGCAATGGTCAGGTAGGCCTTGCCTTCTTTTTCATACAATGGAATCAAATAGTCAAGCAGGTTCAAGTACTTGTCCATGAACCTGCTTGTTTCCGCACCATCTAAGATAAAATTACGTACGGCTGAATCTTCCCCGCTGAACGCTTTAAGCTCCGGTATAAAATAGGGATTCGGCAGAAACCGCACATCCATGACCAGGTCGGCATCCCGGGGGGGACCGTGCTTAAACCCGAAGGAGAAAATGTTCATGCGCAAAGGGGGCTTTTTTTGGCCCTCCATCGCCATTTTGAGGATAACGGAGCGCAGCTTGTGAACATTGTAGCCGCTCGTGTTGATGACCCGCTCGGCTTCATGGCGCAAGCTCGAGAGCATCTTTTTTTCTGTCCGTATGGAATCAATCAGGCTGTTCTCACCGGTGAGCGGGTGCTGGCGCCTGGTTTCACTGTAGCGCCGCAGGAGTACCTCCTCGGACGCTTCCAGAAAAATGATCTCGAAGCGATAGCCTTTTTGCCGCAGGGAATCGAGAATCGTTCGATAGCTATCAACGAAGCCTTTTTCGCGCAGGTCCATGACGAAAGCCAGGCCCGTAAACCCGGCGGGATCCGCATTGGGCAGTGCCAGGAATTTAGGCAGCAATGCAACCGGCATGTTGTCCACGCAGTGATAATCAGAGTCCTCAAAGGCACTGACGGCGGTACTTTTCCCCGAGCCTGAATAGCCGGTGATGATGACTATTTTGGATGTTTTCATTGTCTTATTACCGCAGGCACAAATTATCCGCGGACCGGCGCGGATGCAAACGCAACCCATTCTCACGGTTTCGTCTAATCTGCCGGAGCTACGGGGCCGGCAGAGGCGCCAGAACGCAAAGCAAATAGGTTGATTGTCAGGGAACTCACTGCGATAGCACCCTGACCAACGGTGAATACTTCGGATTTTCGGGTTAAAAATCTTCGTCTTCTTCGGCAATAATTGCCAGGATCTCCTCGGCTGTGCCGGCGGACATCAATTGGGCCTTGAAGGGTTCGTTTTTTAGGATTCTTGAAATTCGGGCCAATAGTTTCAAATGCAGGCCAGTGCTGCTTTCCGGTGTGACCAGGAGAAAAAAAATATGTGTCGGCCTTCCATCCATTGATTCAAAATCAACCCCCCGGCGGCTCAGTCCGAACCCCAGAACGAGGGTGTCCAGGTTTTTCAATTTTCCGTGCGGGATGCCGATGCCCCCGCCGATACCGGTACTTCCCAGTCGCTCCCTTTCCATCAGGATATTGACGAGATCCTGCGGGTCGATCTGATGTAGTTTTGCCACCGGCCTGGCAAGCTCCTCAAGAACCCCCTTTTTATCAACTGATTCCAGATCTGATATAATTACTTCCGCTTTAAGTGCATCAAGAATTCTCATAGAGTTTCACCAAACCAATACTTTCATAATTTTCGTTATCTGTTCACTTCAGTTTGACGCTGCTGGTTTCCGGGAAGCTTGCAGATCCAATGGCGTGTCAATACTGTTTGCGTTTGTTTGACGGGAGCACACCCATAATCTCACGGTATTTGGCGACCGTTCGGCGGGCAATATTGATGTTTTGATCCTTTAAGAGTTTGGAAATCTTTTCATCACTGTATGGCTTTTTGGTGTTTTCCACTTCAATGATTTTGCGAATTTTTTCCTGGACACTGGCGGACGCAATGGCCTCTCCATTGATTCGCTGAATGGAGCTGTTGAAAAAATATTTCAACTCGAAAATGCCCAGCGGAGTGTGCGCGTACTTGTTGGTCGTAACCCGGCTGATGGTCGATTCATGCATACCGATATCCTCAGCGACATCTCTTAAAACCATGGGTTTCAAGTGTGTGATTCCCCTCTCGAAAAATTCGCGCTGAAATTTCAGGATGCTTTCCATAACCCGGTAGATGGTTTTCTGACGCTGGTGAATGCTCCTTATGAGCCAGGCTGCGCTGCGCATCTTGTCGTTTATGTATTCTTTGGCCTTGCCCGACATCTGCTTGTCTTGGCGCAGGGCATTTCGATAAAAAGCGTTGACCCTGAGTTTCGGCATGCCGTCATCATTGATCATGATGATGAATTCGTCGCCCAGCCTGTATACATATATGTCCGGTGTGATGTAGTGGGGTTGCTCATCACTATACTGGCGACCGGGTCTCGGTTCGAGGCTTTTAATTACATTGACCGCCGCGATTACATCCTTGATTTTTACTTTGAGGGCCCGGCAGATGGCTTTGTAATTCTTGTTTTCCAGATGATTGAGATGGTCTGTGATGATGGCTGTCAGCAGCGGCGTGTCGATTTCCAGGTGGCGGACCTGCAGCAGCAGGCACTCACCCAGGTCCCGGGCGCAGACGCCGATCGGGTCAAATGTCTGCATCAGGGACAGGACGGCGTCTACCTTTTCTTCGGGTGCTTCGCACAACCGGTACAGATTTTCCATCTGGATATCGAGGTAGCCATCCCGGGTGAGGTTACCGGTAATGACGCTGCCGATATTTTGCTCATCGGGGTCGGGACTGGACATCAACAGCTGCCAGAGAATGTGATCCTGCAGGTTCCCTTTCTTCGTAAGAAAAGGCTCAAAATTAGTCGCTTCCTTTCTCTCGGTTTCATAGATAACCTGCCCCGGTGAACTGTACTCGTCCAGGTAGTTGCTCCAGTCTATCTCTTCATTGATTTTTTCATCAATGGTCACTTCCTTGATTTCACTGGTTTCCTCGGAAGCGGCTGGCTCTTCATCCAGCGAAGCCGCATCTGCGGGCTCGGTGATCTCCTCGAGCGCGGGGTTTTCCTCGAGCTCCTGGGTGACAGTATCCATCAATTCCAACCGGGATAGCTGCAGCAGTTTGATCGCCATCTGCAACTGCGGCGTCATGATCAGCTGTTGGGAGAGTTTGAGTTGTTGTCTTAATTCGAGTGCCATTGTGTGAACCTTAAGAACCTGTTCATGGACGACAGGTCAATATATACGCGTAATAAAAATTATAAGCACAAAATTGCCGGCAGTCCACTGCCGGGCAGGAACGGGTACGCACTACGAACGCTGAATCGGATTAACGGGGCAGTGCAGTTATAATCGAAACTCTTCCCCCAGGTATATCCGGCGTGCTGTTTCGCTGGAGGCAATCTTGTCTGGTGAGCCGGACTCAATGACCGTGCCGTCGCTTAATATGTAGGCCCGGTCACAGGCGCCCAGGGTTTCCCGGACATTGTGATCCGAAATCAGAATGCCTATGCCGCGATCTTTTAAATGGCCGACGATACTCTTAATATCGATTACGGCCAGTGGGTCTACCCCGGCAAATGGTTCGTCCAGCAGGATAAAGGCCGGGTCGGTAGCCAGGGCGCGACTGATCTCCAGGCGACGCTTTTCGCCCCCGGAAAGCACGCCGGCCTGGCGGTCAGCCAGGCGTTCGATGCCCAGTTCCTGCAGCAGGTGCAGGGCCTTTTCATCCCTTTGAGCCCGGGTCAGCGGCAGGGTTTCAAGAATGACCATCACGTTCTGCAGGACGGTCAGCTTCCTGAAAATAGACGTCTCCTGGGGCAGATAGCCAACACCCTTGCGCGCCCGCATGTACATGGGATACCCCGAGACATCTTCATCGTCAAGGTAGACTTGCCCACCGTCGGCCTTGACCATGCCGATGGTCATGTAAAATGTGGTGGTTTTACCGGCCCCGTTGGGCCCCAGGAGTCCGACCACATCACCGCTCTTGATATCAAGGCTGACGGAGCGAACGACTTTCTTGCCGTTATAAATTTTTTCCAGGTTTTGTAGCGCCAGTGTGGCCATGTTCCAAACCTATTTTAAAATCCTACTGTGTTTTACTCGTGGATGCCCCCGGGGCAGCCAGTCCATCCTGCCCGGCGAAAATGACCGCATTGACCCGTGAATTTGCGCCGCCTTCCACAGTCATGCGGTCATTATTGCGGTCCACTGTGATTTTTTCACCGGTGATGGTGTTATCCCCGGTGGTTACCCGAGTGCTTTTACCGGTGAGGGTAAATATCCCGGCCTGCGAGTTATAGACCGCCTTGTCGGTGGTGGCCACTTTGTCATCAAAATGGATGATGACATTGCCTGTCGTAATAATGGATCTTATGGCTGCTTCGGTTTCCCCAGAGGCGGCCTTTTCATCGCCCTGGTCATACAGGACCTTCAAGCGGTCGGAGGTAATGACGGTGGCCCCCTGGATCGCTTTTACCTTCCCGATGAATTCGGCGCTGCCGGTTTTGGTGTCTACAATCAAGCGATCCGCCGTGATGCGGACCTTCTGGTCGGGGACACCCGGCTGTGTATCTGCAGCAGGTCCGGCTGCCGCGGCAGTCAGGCAGAAAGCGGCCAACAACAGTGGAATCCATGCCGCCAGTGTCGCGGGGCCTGCAGGACCGGCGGGCGTGTCAGGAAATTTTTTCACGGAAAACTCCTTTAACATTTCCATTGAAAGTGGCCTTGTTTGTTTCCAGGTCAAAGGTCATGGCATCAGCCGCCAACTCGGCCCTGTCGGTGGTGATCTTTATCGGCGTTTGCGATGTGAGAAAACGCCGCTGGTGGTCGTACAGCGCCGAGTCTGTTTCAAAACGGTACGCCGCGGTCCGGGCAACCACATTGCCAGACATGGTAATATTGTTGGCTTTGGTCTGCAGGGTTCCGGTTTCCGCATTCAGGAAAACTTTATCGCCGTTTTCCCTGAAGAAGACCACTGCGGGTGTCTTCAAAACAAGTTTTTGTTTATCATCCATAAGGCTTGCGGATTCAGCCTCCAGGCGCCACTGGGTTCTACCGTCCTTTGTGGCGGTGTGTTCAAATGCACCCATGGAAACCTGGGTGTTGGCGGGCAGCATGTCCACCAGCTTCTCAGGATTGTCAAAGGATTTTCGGTACGTGACAAAGGTTGCAATCACGCCGGCAAACCCCAGCAGCACTACCGCCAGCAATAGCCTTTTGAATATTTTGGAAGTCCTCATCAGGAAAACTGTTCCAGAATGGATTCCCAGAGACCGCGCGCTTTTAGCAGCTTCTCACAGATTTCGCGCACCGCGCCGCTTCCGCCCGGGGCAGCGGTAACCAGATCCGCGGCCGCAATGACCTCCGGCGCGGCGTCTGCGACAGCCACGGCCAGTCCGACCCGGCGCATCAGGGGGATGTCCGGTAGATCATCGCCTATAAATGCCATTTGCTCCAGGGCCAAGCCGGTCTTGGCAGTAATGTCAGCTAGCCGGGCGGCCTTGTCGCTGACATTGTCGAAGACCAGATCAATTCTCAGGTTCCGGCAGCGATGCCAGAGAGCCCCGGAACTGCGGCCGGTGACAATGCCCACCCGGACGCCGTTGTCCATGGCCAGCCTGAGTCCCAGGCCGTCTTTGACGCTGAACGCTTTGATCTCCTCGCCGCTGTCATTGTAGACCACCTGGCCGGTTGTCAAGACACCATCCACATCAAGCAGCAGCAATTCAATCGATGACAGATTGTCCAAGGGCATATCTTATTCCAGTGCACCGTGAATGTTTTTCAGTTCAGCCACCAGGTTGTAGAGGCTGTCCAGTGGAAGTGAGTTGGGACCATCGCACAGGGCCCGGTCCGGGTCAGGATGCACTTCCATAAAAACCGCATCAGCACCCGCCGCCACCGCAGCCCGGGCCAGAACCGGTGCAAATTCACGCTGACCCCCGGAGCTGGTACCGGCACCGCCCGGCAGTTGGATGCTGTGGGTGGCGTCAAAGATAACCGGGCAGCCCATGGCGTCCATAATTTTAAAAGAACGAAAATCAACCACCAGGTTGTTGTATCCGAACATGGCACCGCGCTCGGTGAGCAGGATGTTGCGGTTTCCGGCTTCCGACAGCTTGGAAACCACGTTGGACATATCTCCGGGAGCCAGGAATTGTCCTTTTTTTACATTCACGGGCTTCCCGGTCCGGGCCGCAGCCGTCAGCAAATCGGTCTGGCGGCATAAGAAGGCCGGAATCTGAATGATATCCAGAACCTGGGCTGCCGGCTGTATCTGTTCAACCGTGTGTACATCCGAAACCACCGGGAGATTGAATTTTGTTTTTATGTCTGCCAGTATGGCCAGGCCATCGGTGAGGCCTGGTCCCCTGAAAGACTGGATCGAGGTTCGGTTGGCTTTGTCATATGAAGCCTTGAAAATGACCGGAATGTCCAGATCCGAGGAGAGCTGTTTTAAAAACGAGGCCGTTTCAGTTACAATATCAATGGATTCTATCACACATGGGCCGGCAATCAGGGCCAGGGGTGCTTTATCGCCGATGCGGATGCTGTCGGTAATGGAAATTGATTTTGCCATGGTATTGATTGTCCTTGCTGATAATGGCTTTCAAATCGTGTTTGGGTGCAAAATCAAACGGGTCTTGCACAACTTGTGCCGAACATTTAGCCCGCACCCTGCTAAAAGTCAAGCTGCGAAAAACGGCCTTGATTACCAAGGGTTAAGCTGATACTGTGGCCGTTTATTATGGACGAATCAGACGGGGGTATAACCTGTTGAAAGCTAAGAAGAATCTCAAATTGTGGACCGGACTGGCCGCTGCTGTTGTGCTGCTGGTGCCGCTGCTGGTATTCACGGCGCAGAGGATGGAAGGCACCCGGCCGAACGTGCTGCTGGATCCCTCCTCGCTTGCCATCGGTGTGACCCATACACTTTCGGGCACGGTGACGGATGACAACAGCGGAATCCGAAAAATATGGATCGGGCTCTACAAGGACGGCAAGGAATCCGTCTTATTGGAGAAGATTTACGGCGGTTCGGCCTTGTGGGGTAAAAGTGAAACCCGCCAGGCGCCTTTCAGCGTGACAATTTCCCCTGAGAAGCTGGGTATGTCCGACGGTGAAGCGCTGTTGCGGATTGTGGCTCGGGATTATTCCTGGCGCGGCTGGATGAACGGCAACCGAACGTATATTGAAAAGAGTGTCATCATCGACACCCGTCCCCCCAGGATTGACATTCTGACCGGGGCCCACAACATCAGCCGGGGCGGCAGCGGGCTGGTGGTTTATAAACTGTCTGAAACCTGCCCGCACAACGGCGTAATGGTCGGGGATAATTTTTTCCCGGGGCATGCATCCCCCGGCTACCCTGCGGATGTGAGGTTGGCCTTTTTTGCTCTGGCACATAACCAGCGAACGGGTAGCGGGATATTTGTCCAGGCCGCCGACCCGGCCGGGAATCTGTCTAAACGCGGCTTCAGGCACTACATCAAGAAAAAGAAGTTCCGCAAAGATGTTATCAATCTTTCGGATGGTTTTTTAAATTCAAAAATGCCCGAGTTTTCTGTGATGGTGCCCGGTAGTGAGGGCCTTTCATCCGTGGACACTTTCCTAAAAGTAAATCGGGAAATACGTCAGCAAAACAGTGCCGAGATCATTCGGGTTACCGGCAAGACAGAAAATAAAAAGATGTGGGCGGGGCGCTTTTTGCGTCTTCCCAAAGCAGCGCCCCGGGCCCAGTTTGCCGAACGCCGAACCTACCGATACAAAGGCCGCGACATCGATAAACAGGTTCACCTGGGGGTTGATCTGGCCTCCATCAAGCAGTCGCCGGTACCGGCTGCCAACAGCGGGAAAGTGGCCTTTGTCGGCTCCCTGGGGATTTACGGCAATACGGTGATCATTGACCACGGCCTGGGGTTGTTCAGCCTGTACGCACATTTGAGCAGTATCTCCCGCGAACAGGGGCAGCCGGTTGCCCGGGGGGACGTCATCGGCCGGACGGGCAGCAGCGGGATGGCGGGTGGCGACCACCTGCATTTCAGCATGCTGGTCCACAACACTTTCGTGAACCCGGTTGAGTGGTGGGATGCGACCTGGATTGAAAACAATATTCTCGGAAAACTGGAACTGGAGCACCTAAAATGAAAAAGAAATACAAGGTCACCAAGACCTATGCGGAAATCAACGCCAAGATTAAGTCCGGTGAGGTGGTTGTTGTGACCGCTGAAGAGATGATTGCTGAAGTGAATGAACTGGGGGTTGAGGAAGCCGCCCGCAAGGTGGATGTCGTTACAACCGGGACTTTCGCGCCCATGTGTTCATCCGGGGCGTTTATCAATTTCGGACATTCCGCACCGGGCATCAAAGCCTCCCATGTGCGCATCAACAACGTCCCCGCCTATGGCGGCGTCGCCGCCGTGGACTGTTACATCGGGGCCACCGAACCCTGCCTCGATGACCCCCTGAACAAAGTGTATCCCGGGGAATTCCTATACGGCGGCGGGCATGTCATCCAGGACCTGGTGGCCGGCAAGCCACTCTACCTGCAGGCAGACGCCTACGGCACCCATTGCTATCCGAGCCGCACCCTGGAAAAGGAAATTACGCTGAAAACTCTGCCCAGCGCAACATTGTGCAACCCCCGCAACGGATACCAGAATTACAATTGCGCGGTGAATCTAACCAAGAAAACAGTTTACACTTATATGGGTGCGCTGAAACCCAGAGCCGGGAACGCCAATTACTGCTCGGCTGGTCAGTTGAGCCCTCTGTTTAACGACCCCTATTACCGGACTATCGGACTGGGAACCCGCATATTCCTGGGGGGGGGGCAGGGCTATGTGACCTGGGCCGGCACCCAGCACAAACCACGGGTCAAACGCACCCCCAAAGGGGTGCCCACGACACCGTCTGGTACGTTGTGGGTGATGGGGGACCTGAAAAAGATGAGTCCCAGATGGCTGGTGGGGGCCAGCCTGCAGGGTTACGGCTGCTCTCTTTCCGTGGGGCTGGGCGTGCCTATTCCAATCCTGAACGAAGATATGGCGAAATTTACCGCCATTGCAGATGAACAGATTTTTACCCAGATTATTGATTACGGGGACGATTATCCCCAGGGCAAAGCCAAAAGCCTGGGCCAGGTCAGTTACGCCCAGCTGCGCAGCGGCTCCATTGAACTGAACGGGAGGACGGTGCAGACGGTCCCGCTTTCCAGTATGGTCAAAGCCAGGGAGATTGCGGACAGCCTTAAAAAGAAGATTGCCGGCGGGAAATTTTTCTTGGGTGAGCCGCAGTTTACGCTGCCAACCCGCTAAGGTGTCCGCTCACAAGGGGCATATTTTGGCCCCGGGCTGCGTTCTCGCTTCATTGCAATCCTCGACGTAGAAGGACTACGCCTGCGGTTGCAAAGAATGCTCGGGCCTTGCACGGAACCAAAATCTACCCCTTGTGAGGGGACGCCGGAACTATACGGGGTTGGGAATATAAGCGTTTAAAAGTTGATGGTCCCGTAAAAAGTCCCTCGCCGTCATGCCGGACTTGATCCGGCATCCAGAAGTACTTGAAAACACTGGATCCCGGCATTCGCCGGGATGACAAACCTAAGAGAATTTTGACTTTTTACGGGTCCATCAAAGTTGCAGGGTGGAAAAATTAAAAGGGTATAGACCTCAAGGGTTGATTCGCAATGGTACCTGCTGCTCTTTTACTCTGCGACTCTTAAACCGCAGTTTGAGGACAACAGATGGGTCATCGTATCCGGGCTTTCATTGCCGTACCGCTGCCTGCAGAAGTTCGTGACCACGCGCGCCGATTGCAGGGACTGCTGCAGGAGCAGGGGTTGGGTATGCGCTGGGTAAAACCGGATGCGATCCACCTGACGCTCAAGTTCCTGGGAGACATTGACAATGAGCAGGTGCCGGTGCTTGAAAAGGCGCTGGCTGCGGTGGCCCTGGGCACGCCCCCGCTGGCGCTGGCGGTCAAAGGCCTGGGTGTGTTCCCCAATGTGAAAAAAGCCCGGGTACTCTGGATGGGGCTGGCCGGCGAGACGGCGCTGCTGCATGCGGCGCACAAGCGCCTGGAGACACAACTGGTCCTAATGGGATACAAACCGGAAAAGCGAAGATACAGTGCCCATCTCACCCTGGCCCGGGCCCGGGGAGTTCTGGATCCTCACCGACTGGTCCGTTGCATGGAAGCTGCCGGTGGTTTTGAAGCAGTGGCCTTCACGGCCCGGCAGATGGTGTTGTATCAAAGTGATCTCAGGCCGGGCGGGGCGGTTTATACGGTCCTGGTAAAGAAATCGCTGGAACATTCCGGGCAGGTGTCCTAAGCCAGAACGATAACTCGTTCGTCTGTGCGGACGGATGCTGATCTCTTTTTCGAACTCATTAACCCGGCCCGCAGAGGCTGTGTCAAAGAGATATGGCAACGCCGGAAAGTATGCTACAAGACCCTAAGTTGATATAAAGTTTGCAGTGACCTGAAAGTTTGGGCATTCTGCTGATTGGGTTGAGCCAGTGGCACCCGGCGACTTCTGAGCCATAAGTGTTTCAGGTCACATTACACGTAACCGTTACGGCCACCAAGACCCCTTCAGGGGCAGAAGACAACCTGGTTCTTGGATCCAGGATTCTCTACTAAGAATATTGTAGAACGGTCAGGAGGAGACCAAATGGCAACAAAACCCAGCAGGCAACAAGCAGTTGAAAGCGCTATGACCCAGATAGAGCGGCAATTCGGCAAAGGGTCCATCATGAAACTCGGCAGTCAGGCCATCGTGGCGGTTCCGGTGATTTCATCCGGATCCCTGGCCCTCGACAAAGCCCTGGGGATTGGCGGTCTTCCCAGAGGGCGGGTTATCGAAGTTTACGGGCCGGAGTCTTCCGGTAAAACCACCCTGGCTCTGCACGCCGTGGCCAACGCCCAGAAACAGGGGGGGATTGCGGCGTTTATTGATGCCGAGCACGCCCTGGATACAGTTTACGCCCGTAAACTGGGGGTTGATTGTGATGAACTGCTGGTCTCTCAACCCGACACAGGCGAACAAGCCCTTGAGATAGCGGATATGCTGGTGCGCAGCGGAGCCATCGATATCGTGGTGATTGACTCGGTGGCGGCCCTGGTGCCCCGCGCGGAGATAGAAGGCGATATGGGGGATTCGCACATGGGACTGCAGGCTCGCCTGATGTCCCAGGCGCTCCGAAAACTTACCGGTACCATCAACAAGACCATGACGTCGGTTATATTTATCAACCAGATTCGGATGAAGATCGGGGTGGTTTTTGGTAATCCGGAAACCACGACCGGCGGAAACGCCCTGAAATTCTACTCCTCCGTGCGATTGGATATCAGGCGTATCGGGGCGATTAAGGAGGGGACCGAGGTCGTGGGAAACCGCACCCGGGTCCGGGTGGTCAAGAATAAACTCGCACCGCCTTTTCAGGAGGCCGAATTCGACATCATGTACGGCGAGGGCATTTCCCGGGCCGGTGACCTGCTTGATCTGGGTGTCAACGCCGGGGTTATCGATAAAAGCGGCTCCTGGTACTCCTACGAGGGTGAGAGAATCGGGCAGGGCCGCAACAATGTTAAAAAGTTCTTTAACGAAAATGAGGACATCTATCAGACTGCCCTGACGAAGGTCAGGGCCAGTCTGGGGCTTGAAAAAGAGGATGCTGACCAGGAAGGGTTGGCACAGGAATAATTTATCCAGAAATGATGGATCCTCATTTTTGGATGGACACCAACAACAACGGGGTGAGCTATGACGGGTAACGAGGTTCGACAGATATTCCTGGACCATTTTCAAAAACACAAACACCAGATTGTCAGGAGTTCTTCACTGGTACCGGACGATGATCCCACATTGCTGTTTACAAATGCCGGTATGGTGCAGTTCAAAAGATGTTTTCTGGGCGACGAAAAACGTGACTACGTTCTGGCGGCAACTTCGCAAAAATGCGTCCGGGCCGGCGGCAAACACAACGATCTCGAAAATGTCGGTTACACCGCGCGGCACCACACCTTTTTCGAGATGCTGGGCAATTTCAGTTTTGGCCAGTATTTTAAAGAGGGGGCCATCGATTTTGCCTGGGATCTTTTGATCAACGGATACGGCCTGCCGGAAGACAAGCTGTGGGTCTCCATCTACCTCGACGATGACGAAGCCTATGAACTCTGGCACAACAGGATCGGCGTACCCGCCGACCGCATCGTCCGGCTTGGTGAGGAGGAAAACTTCTGGGCCATGGGCGATACTGGTCCCTGCGGCCCCTGCAGTGAAATTCACATCGATCGCGGCGGAGAGTGTGACCTGAACAACCCCGACTGCGGCGTGGATTGCGACTGTGACCGTTTCCTGGAAATCTGGAACCTGGTGTTCATGCAGTTCAACCGGGACGCGTCCGGCAAGATGACACCCCTGCCCAAACCCAGTATCGATACCGGCATGGGGCTGGAAAGAATGGCCTCCATAGTCCAGAATGTGGAGACCAACTACGACACGGACCTGATGATGCCGATCATGCAGAAGGCGGCGGAACTGTCCGGGAAAACCATGGGCGTCGTGGCGGCACATGACGTGGCCATGAAAGTCATTGCCGATCACAGCCGGGCGGCGGCTTTCCTGATTGGCGACGGTGTACTGCCTTCCAACGAGGGCCGGGGCTACGTGTTGCGCCGGATCATGCGGCGGGCGATTCGCTACGGCCGCAATATCGGCCTGATGAAACCGTTCCTGCATGAAACGGCCCAGGTGGTTTTCGAGATCATGAAGCCGGCTTACCCGGATCTGCTGGAGTCGGCCGCTTACATCAGCAACGTGATTAAAAACGAGGAAGAGCGTTTTTCGGAAACATTGGACAACGGGCTGAAAGTGCTCAACGAGTGCCTGGATACGATGAAGGCCAAAGGTGAAACCCGGGTGCCGGGGGAGATGATTTTTAAGCTGTACGATACGTTTGGATTCCCGGTGGATATTGTTCGGGATGTGGTCCGGGATGATGAGATCACCCTGGATATGGACGGATTCGAAGATCTTATGGCCCGGCAGCGGGCCAAGTCCCGCTCAAAAATCACCTTTGACGGGATCAGCGAAGCGTATAAAAACCTGACGGCCGCAGGCATCAAATCCGAGTTCGTCGGATATGAAAAGACCGCGGAGGAATCCGAGGTGATCCTGCTGGTGCAAGGTGGAAACGAGGTGCCAACCGCGGCGGCGGGCACCGTGGAGGTGGTGACCCGGGGAACTTCTTTTTACGGTGAATCCGGCGGTCAGGCCGGGGACATCGGGACGATTACAGCCGCTGGACTTGAAATCAAAGTGAGTGATACTGTGAAAGACCCCACCGGGCTGATCATCCACCGGGGTGAACTGGTCTTCGGCACGATCCACAACGGCCAGGCGGTTCAACTCAATGTGGATGAAACGGCCCGGCGGTCAACCGAACGTAATCACACGGCCACTCACATCCTCCATACCGCCCTGCGCCAGGTACTTGGGGATCATGTGAAACAGGCCGGGTCACTCGTGGCCCCGGACCGGTTTCGCTTTGATTTTACCCATTTTTCGCAAGTAACCCCGGCTGAACTTGAAAAGATCGAGACCATCGCCAACCGTTATATACGGGCGAACCAGCCCACCGATATACAGGAGATGGAAGCGGAAAAGGCGTTCAAATCAGGGGCCACGGCCCTGTTTGAAGAAAAATACGGCGATCGGGTCAGAGTTGTGTCTCTCGGTGATTTCAGCAGAGAACTGTGCGGCGGAACCCATACGAGCCGGACCGGCAATATCGGTTTGTTGAAAATTGTCAGCGAAACCAGCATCGCATCCGGTGTCCGCCGGATCGAGGCGCTGACGGGTGCGGCGGCCGTGGCGCACGTCCAGAAAATGGTGAGTACCCTGCACGAAGGGGCCCGGCTGCTCAAAGACAAACCCGAAGCCGTGGTCCCACGCATTGAGAAACTGATTGCCGATTTCAAAGCGGGAGAGAAGCGTGTGGCGCAGCTCAAGGCCAACCTGGCATCCCAGACCGCCGCCCAATCGGTGGCGGATATTCGCACGGTGAACGGGGTCAAAATGATGGCCCAGAAAGTAAGCGTGGACAACCCGGCGGCCTTAAGGGACATGGCGGATCGTTTCAAGGACAGCATCAAGTCCGGAATTGTTGTCCTGGGCGCCCAGACCGGCCAGAAGGCGCTTGTAATCGTCGGGGTGACCAAGGACCTGACCGCTCAATATAAGGCCGGTGACATTGTCAAGCAGGTGGCGGCAATTGTGGGCGGCAGCGGCGGCGGCCGACCCGACATGGCCCAGGCCGGCGGTACCCAGCCGGAGAAACTCGAAGAGGCCCTTGAACAGGCGTATGCGATTGTTGAAGCTATAAAAGCGTAAGCCCGCTCCTCGTTCGTTGGCATTAAAAAAGAAAACCGCGCTGGATTGACGCGGTTTTCTCTTTTTTTCAAGCGGTCGCAAAATAAGGAACTGAAAATGTTTACCGAACGACTTCAAAAACTGACCCCCTATGTGCCGGGCGAACAGCCCCAGGATCGCAGTTACATCAAGCTCAACACCAATGAGAATCCCTACCCGCCTTCTCCGGCGGTGGGAGACTACCTGAAGAAAGTGTCGTCTGAGATCCTGCGCCGCTATCCGGACCCCCTGTTTTCCAAATTGCGGGATGCGCTGGCCGAACGTTATGGTGTCGGGGCAGATCAGGTATTTGTGGGCAACGGGTCGGATGAGGTCTTAAGCTTTATTTTTTACGCGTTCTTTGACAGCCGGCAAGGACCGCTGCGGTTTCCGGAATTTACCTATAGTTTCTACCCGGTTTACTGTGATTTTTATGCAATTGCTTTTGAGAAGATGGCCCTTAATGCGGATTTTTCAATTGACGTTGAAACCTATTTAGATGCGGGCCCGTCATGTGGGATCATCTTCCCCAATCCCAATGCACCCACCGGCATCGGGTTGTCTCTGGACGCATTGGAACGCCTGCTGGACGGTTATGCGGCTGATCGGGTGGTGGTGGTGGATGAAGCCTATATTGATTTCGGGGGGGAGAGCGCTGTGGCGCTCATTGAAAAGCACCCCAATTTGCTGGTGGTGCGCACCTTTTCCAAAAGCATGTCCCTGGCCGGCTTGCGGCTGGGGTTTGCCATGGGCAACCCGCAGCTCATCAAGGCGCTTTATACGGTCAAAGATTCCTTTAATTCCTACCCGGTGGACACGCTGGCCCAGCAGGTCGGGCTCCTGGCTGTAAAGGACCGGGCCTATTATGACAGCATCACCACGAAGGTAATCGCCAACCGGGAGTGGCTCGGCCGGCAATTGGAGCGGCTGAATTGGACCGTGATGCCGTCCTGGGCCAATTTTGTATTTGCCGGTAAAATGGGCCTGTCCGGATCAGAAGCTTACCAGCGGTTGAAATCCCAGGGGATTCTCGTGCGTTTTTTCGATGTGAGCGGGCTGCAGGATTATGTCCGGATCACCATTGGAACCCGAGCGGAGATGGAGGCGCTGGTGGCAGCCATGGAGAGGTATTTATAGCTTTTATCTAAGCCATTCGCCTATGGCGAAGGGCTCGGATAGGTTCTACCGATCCGGTGGGAGATCAACGATGACACTATTTTGTGCTGGTTGAACCCCCTGGATATTATGAACCCCTGTGTTCATTTTGAACTACGGTAGGTCAGTTTATAGGGGGATTCGATCCGCTCGGGGTCGTAAGAACGCTTGGCCTGCCTGAGTCCCGGGATGCCGAGGTCCTGTTCCCGGTTGATGAATGTACAGCGCGGGGCGAGCAGTCGGGCGGTTTCCCGGTTGATGATCTGGGCGGCGCCTTTAAATTCCGGATCGGCCTTTTCAAAGTGGATATCATACATTTCGGAATTCAAACGGCTGAAAATTGAAAAGGCAACCGGTTTTCCGGCGACCAGCAGGACCAGCCCTTCAAAGCCGACCGCGTGAAAGGCGGCGAAAGCCTGTTGCAGGGCAGCGTGCTCTTCACCGATACTGCGGCTGATCTCAAGCCTTCGCACCAACAGTTTCTGGGCCAGTTTCCGGCAGGCCGACGCCAAGTTCCCGGCCAGGGGAGCCAGCGCATAATCCGGCCATGACCGCTTGAACTGGGCAATCAGGTTTTTCTTCTTCTGCAGTTTCTTTCCGCGCAGGGAGCTTAATTTCTCAACCGCATAAATATAATCGGCCTCATCCCGGATTTTCTCAATCTCATAGTGGCGTTCCAGGTCCGGATTTGCCTGGATGAATGTCTCCGGGACCAGAGCCATGTTCCCGCTCAACCCCATGTGCCGCAGCGTGTTGGAAAGGTGAACCAACTCACCGGTTAACAGCGGTTCTCCGGCCGGCATAAAAAGGTCGCCCCGGTTATCGTCGCGGATGAGCAGGCGCCTGCGGTAAAGGCTCCACGATCGGCGGTGGACGTTTTTCCAGCTATAAAGATTGGCGAAACTGTATTCACAGGATGTTAAGTCGAATGTGCGGGCATACCCGGCAATGATTTCCCGGTCTTCCAGGCTAATTGCTTTGAATTTTGGAAAATCAAAGGGTGCCGGACTAAAAATGCTGCGGACTGCTTCTTTCTTCATAAATCTTCAACCTTTGTAGATAAATGGTACGGCGTCTTGCATCTCCGTGAACCCGAGTCGCTTATAAAATGTTTCAGTCCCCGGCTCCCCGATCAACCCAATCCACCCAATCTTGTCTGCGCGCAGTTTGCGGATCAGACGGGCAATGATTCTAGCCCCGATGCCCCGGCCGCGATAGGCGGGCAGCACCGTTACGTCCTGGAT
Source organism: uncultured Desulfobacterales bacterium (assembly GCA_964636125.1). Classification (GTDB taxonomy): domain Bacteria; phylum Desulfobacterota; class Desulfobacteria; order Desulfobacterales; family CAJINA01; genus CAJINA01. The sequence continues at coordinate 39,626 of CAZWPX010000045.1, forward strand.
GTAGGCATCGCTGACTCCATCGGAGAGAGCCCGGCCCATACCGATCATGCACTCGCCCTGGAATGCGCCTACGAAACAGTAGGAGTTGGTTGCGATGTGATCTACAAAGTCAGGCTCTCCGTCATCGGCTGGCTGCCACCATCCGGCAGCCTTGTATAGCTGGACGATCTGCCCCCTGTCCGTTTTGAGAATCGGCTCAATGGTGATGGTATCGGCTGCCACCGCTATCTCATCTTTCGGTATTGTTGTAACAGGCTTCATTCAGATCCTGGAACCCACTGCATTTAAAGACAAACCTGCGCCCGCCTGCTGGACGGAAACTCCCTGAGCCGCCAACATGGCTATTTTCTAATTATTTCTGAAAAGTTAGGCATTTATTGCATACATGATAATCTCTATAAGACCAGTGTCAAGGTGCCGGATGTTTCCGGGCTTTATGCCAGTCGGGCTTATTTCAAGCACCGGATGAGGCCGGATCAAAAACTCGAACAACGCCTAGGTGACGGGACCGGCTCTCATCTGGACAGCAGTGGTTTTAGCTTGCCAGCGTCCGGCCGTAAGTGGTAGTTTACAAATTTTGGAAGGTGTCTTTATGCTTTCAAAGTTGTTATACCGCTGTCCGCTCTGCTCAAGTTTTGACTGGCTGCAGGACGGCCGTTGTATCCACTGCGGCGCGCAGGTGAACCTGCAATCGTCAGGTGCGTTAAGGATTAATGACCGTCAGGAATCAATTGCCTACTGGTATGACCGGGTTCTGGCATTTGGATTGCCGGCAGACCGGTACGGGCGTGTCTATACAAGCGAGCGGGTAAAACTCTACAAAGAGTCATGCCGTGGCAGGTATGCGGGCCCGGAGGGGCTGACCGCCGTTTTATATGGGCGTGAATTTATCGCAACCGTCACCGCTGCCCTTTTCCGGGATCGGATTGAACTGTCCGGTGCCGGGAGAACCTGGACACTGCCGTTTGCGCAATTGCTTTCCGTAACCGTTGAATCCAACACCCTTATTGTGGTCGATCGGGCGTTGGGCCCACTTTTTCTGAATTTTGGGCATAATTCCGGAAAAAAATGGGAGGACGGCATCCGCCGGGCACTGGCGGATTATAATCAGCCTGATGTTATCAAGGCGTTTTTTCCGCGGATTATACTGGAACGTGAGTGTCATAAGCGGCGTCCGCGCCCGTCCGTATCAGGGCCTTTGCAGGTGATCGCAGGAAAATCGGGAAAAATCAGCCCGCATCCGGTCTATGTGTTGGCACGCCTGATCGTCCGGACGCTCGTGACACGTGGATTAAAGATCGACCTGGCCGGCAGCGAGCATATCCCCCGGAAAGGTGCCGCCATATTACTTGGCAACCACAGCTCTTTTCTCGATTCGATTCTCATAGAGGCATTGACACGCCGCAATATATGGTTCATGGCTAAAAATTCCCAGTACCAGGGCCGGCTGATGACCTGGTTTCTCGGGCTTGCCAAGAGCTTTCCTGTCCGGCGCTATACCGTGGACGTACAGGCTGTGCGCAATGCCATCCGGGTGGTTCAAAATGATCACATTCTGGGTATATTTCCAGAGGGGGAGCGCAGTTGGGATGATCGCATGCTGCCTTTTAAAAGAGGCACCATGCGCCTTGTCCTGGGCCTGGGGGTGCCGGTGATACCGGTGGGTATCTCCGGGGCCTATGGGTTAATGCCCCGGTGGACGCACCGTATAAAGCGGGTGCCGATCCAGATTCGTTTCGGGTCGCCGGTGCAGATAGATCCGATCCCTGCTGCTGCGCAGACAGAGGCTGACATCGCGTCGGTGACGACCCTGCTCCGGGGGCGTATTCAGGCGTTGATCCATCAGCCTTTCAGAACATCGATCATCGAGTAGACCTGTCCTTTGAGACCCTGTTCAAGTTTAGCAGCCAGGAAAACGAGCGCATCGAGCGTGCCCTGGGCGTAGACCTCCCGGCCATTGATGTTGTGGGTGAATTCAAAGCACACGGTCTCGTCCGCAGACAGCAGGCTGTAGGTATGCCAGCCATGGCCGCCCAGGTAGGCCCTGGGAATTCCCCACTGTTTCTCCTGTATCTCGGGATCGCGTTCCATCTGGATCTGATCGACTGGAAAGCCGACCCCCAGATCATTGAATGATTTTACAACAGCCTTGGCTGTCCCGCTGGTATCGGCCTTGCCGTTCTGGTGACTCTCCTTAACGGCCAGGGTATAATCCGTGAAAAGGCCCGGAAAGTTAGCGGCCGCAAATTCCAGCATGGCCTGAAATCCTACGATCTGTTTGGCCATGTTGGGGGCAATGACGGCCAGGTTTGTAGAGTCCGTCACAGTTTGCATCAGTGCCGCTCGGTCTCCGCCGGTGGTGCCCATGACAAACGGTAGATTGTTGGCGCAGTAGAATTGCGCATTGGCGTTGGCAGCTGTGGGATGGGTAAAATCAACACTGATAAAAGGGCCGCCGGCCTCAATGACTTGCTGGATGCGCTCATCTCTGTTTTCCGGTCGGATCAAGGCCACGGTGGTTCCAGCGACCTGGCACTCGGGGTCGGTGATCTCGGGGCCGGTCAGGGAAAAGGGTATCAGTTTAAACCGACTGTCCCGGATGATATGGCCGGCCAGCATCACGGCGACATTGCCGGGCAGACCGTTGATCATGACATTCATGGGGTTACCTCCTGGGTTGAGAGTTTAAGAGTACAAGAGTTAAAGCGTCTAAGCCTTGCTGTGGAATCGGGTTTGGGTGTTTCTCTTTAACCTTTTAACTTTTATACTTATTTTTACAGCCCTGCCACTACGGATTTGAGCTTTGGGAATTCTTTACCTTCCGGGGCGGCCAGGGCTCTTTTCAGACTGGCCACGGCCGCCGGGATATAAGCTGCGAAGGCTGTTTTACCTTTTTCAACACTCAGGTATCCGAACGCACCCAGGATCTGCAGGTTGCGGGACAGGGCGCAGTAGCGGTAGCCTTTGAGGAGAGACTGCATGTTCGCACCGGTTGTTTCCGTTATTTTATCAAGGCCATAGTCGCGCAGCACGACCTGCAATTCCGGTGCAAGATCCACATAGGGATCCATCAGCAGGGATGCCAGATCATATTGGACCGGTCCAATGCGGCCGCCCTGAAAGTCAATGAAGAAACAGCGGCCACCGGATAGCATGATATTGCGCGACTGGCAATCCCGGTGCAAGAACCCGGGAACGCCATGGGCCAGCGTTTGGGTGGCCAGTAATTCAAATTCTCCAGCCAGGCTGTCATAGTGGATGTCCGTAAATCCCATTTTTAAATGTAGGAACGCTTTTACAAAATAAGCGCACTCTAATGCCAGGATAACGTGCCTGTCGTAGGTTTTCGTCTGGCAGGTCCAGGCGGTGTCAAATCCCTGGCAGCCTTTTTGGGAAAGCGACACAAGTGCGTCAATGACCTGGCGGTATAATTCGGCGCGCTGGTCTTGCGTCTCCAGCGACAGGATCGCATCCTGAAGGTGCCGGTCCCCCAGGTCTTCCACAAATGCGATACCGGAAAAGGGATCGGCTGCGTAAAGACAGGGTACCGGCAGGCCGCATTTATGCAGGTGGCGGCCGATATTGATAAAGGCGTCTGCTTCACAAACACCGGTTCCCGGCCGGATGCCATGGCCCACAGCCACCAGCGTATCAGTTCCGTCTGAAACCCGGGTCCATGACCTGTCGGACCCGTCCCCTTTCAGTTTTGAAATTGTCGGTGCTTGCCGCAATACCCTTTTAAAAGCCTGGTAAAACGCTCTTCTGGCCAGCAGGCTGAAGTTGGTTTCCAGGTAGCGCCGGGGGGTCCCGATATCTTCCCAGCAGTAATTTGCGGCCCGGTAGGCCCGGACTTTCCGGCCGGCCTTGATCATTTCCCGATACACATCGATACTTGAAAAGAACGCTGTCTCGGGCACAAATCGCAGGAATTCGGGTTCAATCACCTGGATGCCGGTGAATGTCTGGAGCACCGCACCGTCTGCATGGCGGGGCCGGCCTGAAAAAGAGGACACCTGGTTGTCGGCCCCCACTGCAACCGTGTTGAATTCAGGCCGGTCGTGCAAGACCAGGGTCGCCGGGCACCGGCTGGCCACATGATCGTCATACACGGCCCGCAGGTCCAGATCCGTGTGGACATCGCTGTTTATAACCAGGAGGGGGCCGGCCTTCCAGAAAGTGCCCAAGTTTTTTATGCCTCCGCCGGTGCCGAGAATTTGCGGTTCATGCAGCAGGTGAATCCGGGCCCGGTAGGACTGTCGTATGACATAGTGTTCAATCCGACGGGCCAGATGGTGGAGGTTGATGGCGATTTCAGTGAAACCGTCGTGTTCAAGTTGGCGTATAATCCTGTCGATAAGCGGGCGGCCGTCTAGCGGGAACAGCGGTTTCGGGGTGTGATCCGTATAGGGTCTGAGTCTGGTACCCAGTCCGGCTGCAAGGATAAAAGCTTTCATATCATGACGGCAGGTACTTGGAGAATTTTCGCAAAGCCCCGGCAAAGTGCTCAATCCGTTCAGTATCCCCTGACCCGGTGATGCCGCGGCTGATGAAAAAATTGACGGCGTTTTTGTAGTTGACTTTGGACAGGGCTTCCTTGCGCTCAATCTCTTCATTGCGGTACATACGATTGCCCAAAGATTCGATTTTCTTAAGCCGGTCCCGGTTGGAAACCGGTTTTTTCTTGGCCGTGTTGAAATAGTTCAGCACGATTTTGTACGATTCGAAGTAGGGCGTCAGAAAACCGGTATAGAGCTTTAGTTTACGAAATCCCATGGACGTCAGGTTGTAGGCATCGGGTATGGTGGGATGGGGCATCAAGATGGCGTCATCGATGAATGTTTTCAGGTTTTTACGCATATAGAATTCGACTGGCCGGTCTACATCGTAGGCAAATTCATTTTTAAAGAAATCCTGCAGAAAGCCATAGGTCGCATGCAGGTCAGTGGCTGAAAATTGAAAAGCGTCTTTCTCAAGGATAGCCAGGGCGGTGAAGGCGGCCGGGATAAAATAGGCGATACAGTTGTTCTTGTAATATTCGAGGTTTGGACGTTTATTCTCAGTGACTGTAAAGACAAGCCCCTGACTGTCTTCATCTTTTCCCAGGGTTACCCGCTCGACAAATTTTCTCTGGGCATACATGTCGAGGGTCTGCTCAAACGCCCCGCTGGAATCAAGCATCAGTGTGTCGGCCAGGTCAGCCCCGAGGGTGAGAAGGTAGTTCAGGTAGGTCTCGATGGCAAAATCCAGTTGCTCTTTTGAAATTCTTTTTTTTGAGCTGTTCAATAAAGCCGCCGCTACCACCGCATGCGGGGTTACCACCGACACACTGTTAATGGAGTTGATGACCCGGTGGCCGAGGTTTCTCACGAGGGCGGCCTGTTCGGTGCGGCTGAGGGCCGCCAGGTTCACGTCCATCTGGCTTAAAAAGCTGTTGAATGAGAGGGGCTCGTGGAACCGAATATAAATTCGGCCGTAGCGTTTTTTGAGAACCCGGCGGGCCTTGATGATCTGTCTGATATTTTCAGGATTTTTCTTACCGCCTTCCAGTTCGTTCAGGTAAGCGCTCTCTTCCAGCACCCGATCGTAGCCAATATAAATGGGGGCGATAATCATGTCTTCGCAGGCGCCTTTTTTAAAAGCATTGATGATGATGGAGAGCAGACCGAGTTTGGGAAGGATCATTTTGCCCGTCCGGCTTCTGCCGCCCTCAATAAAAAATTCGAGATTAAAGCCCTCTTCGAGCAGCTTAATTATATAGGCTGAAAAAACACGGGAATAGAGCATCTGCCCCTTAAACGTCCGGCGGATGAAAAAAGCACCGGCAGACCTGAAGGCCGGGCCAAGCGGCCAGAAACTCAAGTTTTTTCCGGCGGCGATCAAAGGGCAGGGCATATTGTTATTCCACAGGAGGTAAGAGAGGATCAGGTAATCAATGTGGCTTTTGTGCGAAGGGATCAGGATCAGGGGGCCTTGCTGGGACATGGTTTTAAGCCGATTCAGGCCTTCCCGATCGATGGACACACCATCGTAGATGCTGTTGAAAAGCCAGTGCAGTCCCATGGAAAACAGTTTGATGACCCCGATATTGTATTTCGCCGCGATCTCTTCAAGGTAGTCATCGGCCTTTTTACGCACTTTGTAGACCGGCGTGCCTTTTTGCTCAGCGTATTCCTTGATGAAGCGCCGCAGTTTATTGTTCGTCAGGATGCTCTCTTTTAACTCATCACGGGTCTTTAGTACCGGCCCGATGATCGTCTGCCGGTGGCGATTTATTTTGGCCAGGAGCGTTTTACGCAAGTTCAGCGCCCGGTATTCCAAGCTCTGCTGGTAATTTTCAGGCTGATTCAGAAAAGACTGCAGGCTAAAAGGGGTTGAGATCTCCACGATCACCTTTTCCGGTTTCCTGAAAAGCGTGAAAAGCCGCCTTAGCGAGCCGGGGCGCTGTTCTGTGCCAAAAAAGATATCAGCCGCCGTTGGTATGGATCGCTTGGGGCTTTTGCCGAAGAACATGAGGTGCGGTACGATGTAGACTGGCCTGTCGGTGGCCTCCTGGATTTCAATCAGATGCTGCAGGGGATCGGGTTTGGATTTGATAAATCGTTTATAGAAGCTCTTTGGGTCTATCATGGCCAAAATCCCCGCCCGGCCCTTGATGAGGGTGTTCTGGATATACCCGCTTTTGTAGGGATCCGGCCGGGATTTAAACTTGATCAGGTGATCAATATAGGCCAGCAGGATCCTGAATATTCTCATAAGCGGCTGCCAGAGCAGCACTTTTCGATCAAACCAGATTTCAGGTGCCGGGAGACCCAACTGACTGTAGCGGGTGTGATAAAAGAGATACTCGAAAAAACTTTTGTGTTTGGTGGCATACACAACCACGGCATCTTCGGGAATATTCCTGATAATGTCTGTCTGGGTTTTATTGATGCTGATCCCGGAATAAAAAGCTTTACGGAGCAGGCCGGAAATAAAGCCGGCTCGGGCGGGAAAATAACAGCTGTAGTGGTCATGGGTGCCGTGGAGGGCGGCCGCTACGAACCTGCCGAGGCGTCCCGGTTCTTTTGTGGTTACTGACACGTTCGTGTTATCCTGTATTTCTGTTTGGTTTTGTGTCCCCTGAAGAGTCGGTTACCGGTGTAACCACATCGTTCAAGTAGTGATTTATAGCAATAAAATCAGAAAAATAACAAATTTGTGATTTGAATGCAACGCTAATATGAAGGCCGCTTGAAATATCACCCCACCGGATTTAGCAGGTTGATCTGCGGCGGTGGAGGCGACCCGGGTTGAGCAAGGGGCCATATCTTGGAAATTGCTAAAAATGTACTTGTGTTCACTATCCGCGTATGGTAACTGAGAGGATTATTGAAAAGAGAGAAGAGACATTGACAGGGGAGTCAGAACGCAGTGGCTTTCAGCTGGCTTTTTAGTATTTCAGGTAGGTCAACAGCAAGTTTAGATAACATATTATCAAAATACAACACTGAAATTCAATAAGGGTAAAGGAGGAAGATTTTTCATGAAAACATTAATTGGTGGTGCCGTCGCAGCTGTACTGGGACTTATTGGCCTTTCTATCTGGTTTGGTGAATTTTTGCAGATCCTGGCCGGTGCGATTCCGATCATGCTTCTGCTCGGTGGTGGCTTGGCCCTTTACCTGGGCTTTGATGAGCTCAAAGATACCTGGAAGAAAGAAGATTCAGTTGCCGGACCGGCAGACTCTTCCACAGCTTATAGCGAGGAAATCGAGACCCTGAAGAAGGAGATTGAAACCCTGAAAGCTGAAAAAG
>CAZWPX010000046.1:0-45550 GCA_964636125.1 uncultured Desulfobacterales bacterium
TCCGGGACCTGGGACGCCGCATCGATCTTGATCCGGCCTGCATGGATGTGGTGGATATCATGTCACCGATCATTGCCAGCCGGGTGAAACCAGCGGCCGGATGGAAAAACGTTGTGCTTTCAAACCTGAACATGGCCCTGTCACGCCTGAAGCATATCGAACCCCTGCCGGTTGGTACGGTTCCGGTTTGCCGACAGGCACTGGTGGTCGGTGGTGGTATCGCCGGACTGCATGCCGCCCTGACAGTTGCCGATCACGGCTACCCGGTCAACCTGGTTGAGCACAGTGATACCCTGGGTGGCAACCTGCACTGGCTGGGCAGTACCATAGACGGCGGGTCTACGGCACCGTTTCTGGAAGATACGGTTGAACGGGTAGAAAAGCATCCGCAGATTACGATCCACCTGGAAACCAGGATAACCACGGCTTTCGGCGAAGTGGGCAGCTTTTTTACAACCCTTGAAAACAATGCCAAAGAGGTCACCACCGTTGAGCATGGCGTGGCCATCCTTGCTACCGGCGGCCACGAAGCCCGCACGAAATCCTACAGCTACGGCCAGAGCAAGGCGGTTATCACCCAGCAGGAAATGGAGGCTCGCCTGGCAGGAGACGACATCAAGGCTAAGCCGCCTGGATCGGTAATCATGATCCAGTGTGTGGATTCACGCCAGGAGCCTCGCAATTACTGCAGCCGGGTCTGCTGCCCGACAGCGCTCAAGCATGCCCTGAAACTGAAAAAGCAGAATCCCGACACCGCGGTTTACATTCTGTACCGGGACATCATAGCGCCCGGTTTTAACGAAAGTTATTATACTGAGGCCCGTAAAGCCGGGGTGATCTTTATCCAGTACGAGGTCAAAGACCCACCCCGGGTGGCGGTATCCGCGACTGACAGTGGCCCCGTGAAAGTTACCACCGTCGATCCCCTGCTGGGGCGACCGCTGGAAATCAAAGCGAATCTGCTGGTGCTGGCCACCGGCGTTGTCCCTGAACTGCCGCCGGAACTGGCGGCCACCTTCAGTGCGGATACAGACGGGGACGGTTTTTTCAAGGAGGCCGAATCCAAATGGCGGCCTGTGGATGGACTCAAAGAAGGGGTATTTGCCTGTGGGCTGGCGCTCTCACCGCGATCAATCCCCGCAACCGTTGCCACCGCCGGCGCCGCCGCCCAGCGCGCCTTGAGAATTCTGGCCCATGAACGGCTGCCGTCCGGCCGGGTGGTCGCCACCGTACGCCCCAGTCTGTGCAGCCTCTGTGAGCGCTGCATCGCAGCGTGCCCCTATACGGCCAGGAGAGTTGATCCGGATCAAGACCGGTTGGTGGTAAACCCGGCCATGTGCCAGGGATGTGGGGAATGTGCCACCACCTGCCCGAACGGCGCTGCAGTGGTTCACGGGTTCAACGGGCAACAGATGTTCGGTATGATCGACGCGGCCCTGGCAGGCGCCGGGGCGACAACCTGACTGTAAAAAAGGCTCAGTTATGCAAACCGTCATCAATAAAATTCGTCAGAGCCTGATCTTGAAACTGATCCTCACGGTGGGAATCGTATTCCTGCTAACCATCTCAGCCTGGGCCTATTTCAACATTAAATACCAAAAAAAGAAAGTGATGGATAACCTCCTGGCCGGCACTGATCGACTGTCAACGACCATCATGCTGGGGACGCACTACGCCATGATGTTGAATTCCCGTGACGAAATCAACCAGATCGTCAACAACATTGCCAGACAACCGGAAATTGAAAACATCCGTATCTACAACAAAGAGGGCCAGATCAAATATTCGAACGATCCGTCGGAAGTGGACCGGTCCACAGACATTAAAGCGGAGGCCTGCAATATCTGCCATGGAACCGAACCGCCCCTGTCGGAGCTGGGGCTCAAGGAGCGAACCCGTATCTTCTCTTCTACGCAGGGAACCCGCTTTCTCGGTATTATAGAGCCCATCTGCAATGAGCCGGGCTGCGCAACCGGAAACTGTCATGTCCACCCCGCAGGAAAGAAGATACTGGGCGCTCTGGATGTGGTGGTATCCCTGGCCAGGACTGACACGGAAATCATTCGGGCCGAAAAAGGGATCATCGGCCTGGCGGTGCTGGTCTTTGCCATTACATCGACCATTATCTTTGTTTTTGTACTGCGGTTTGTCAATCACCCCATCAAAAAACTGATTGACGGAACGCGTCAGATTGCCGGAGGCAATTATTCCGCCGGCGTCGAAGTCCGACAGGATGATGAAATGGGCCAGCTGGCCGATGCAATCAACTATATGGGGAATGAAATCGCCACCAGCCATGCAGAATTGAAACAACAAAGAGACGAGTACCAGAACCTCTTTGAGCAGGTTCCCTGCCTGATCACTGTTCAGGACAGAGACTACCGCCTCATCCGCTACAACAAGCTCTTTTCTGAAAGATTCAAACCCGCTCCGGGAGACTACTGCTACCGGGCCTACAAGGGACTTTCCAGAAAATGCGACCCCTGCCCGGTGGAAAAAACCTTTGAGAACGGGCAGTCACACTATGCCGAAGAATCCGGTAAAGACAAGGACGGCACAACCAAGCACTGGATCGTGAGGACGTCTCCCATCAAGGACGCCAAGGGAAATATTACGGCGGCCATGGAAATTTCCCTGGACATCACCCAGCGTAAAAACCTGGAAGTTGACCTGGAGAAATCGGAAGAGAAATATCACGCCATCTTCAACAATATTCCCAACCCGGTATTTGTGCTGGACGTAGAGTCGCTCGACATCCTGGACTGCAATGAAAGTGTTCTTCCCATTTACGGATTTGAAGCTGGTGCGCTCAGTGGGCACTGCTTTTTAGAGCTGTTCCTTGAAAATGAAGCGCATGACTACCAAACTCGCATCCCCTCAACCCCGGTCATAAACCAGGTCAAGCACAGGGGCAAGGATGGTAAACTGCTCTATGTGGATATCCGCATCTCCCCTTCGGAATACCTCGGCCGGAAGGTCTTTCTGGTGACAACCAGTGATATCACCAAGCGCCTGGAAGCGGAACAGCAGCTTATCCAGGCCAGCAAAATGGCGACCCTCGGAGAAATGGCCACCGGTATTGCCCACGAACTGAACCAACCGCTATCCGTTATCAAGACGGTCAGCAGCTTTTTCCTGAAAAAAATCGGCAGGCATGAAGCAATCGCAGAAGAGATCATCAGCAGCATGCTGGTCAAAGTGGACCGCAATGTGGATCGCGCGGCAAAAATTATCAACCATATGCGACAGTTCGCGCGCAAATCGGACACTGCGCTTGAAAAGGCCCAGGTCAACGATGTGATCCGGAGTGCTTTTGAGATTTTCAGCCAGCAATTAAAGGTCAGGGGCATTGACGTTCACTGGAATATCGATGAAAAACTGCCGCTCATCCAGGCTGATCCGGGCCGCCTGGAACAGGTTTTCATCAACCTCCTGTTAAATGCCCGAGACGCCATCGGGGAACATCGGGAACTCAACCCGGAAGAAAAAGATATGGAAACGATTACCCTGACAACCCGGGTAAGAGACGGGGCCGTCGTCTGCGAAGTCTGCGACACCGGGACCGGCCTGTCACAGGATGTGGCTGAAAAAATATTTGAACCGTTTTTTACAACCAAGGAAGTGGGTAAAGGCACAGGGCTGGGGCTTTCTATCAGTTACGGTATTATTCAGGACTGTGGCGGCAGTATAAAGACCAAGCCCAATCAGCCCCGGGGGGCCTGCTTCATATTGGAATTCCCGGTGCCCTAAAGTAAAAAGGGGGTTCCCAATGGACCCGGATAACAAATCAAAACACGGGCTGCTGCTGGTGGACGACGAAGAGGACATCAGGGAGGTTCTCAGACTCCCGCTTGAAGACCTCGGCTATGGTGTGCTGACGGCGGAAAACGCGGAGACAGCCCTCGCGCTATTCAGGGAAGAGAAGCCTGCCATTGTACTCACCGACATTAAAATGCCGGGAATGGACGGCATCGAACTGCTCCGGGAAATCAAAAAAGACAGCCCCGATACCGAAGTCATCATGATCACCGGCCACGGCGACATGAACCTGGCAATCAAAAGCCTTAAACATGCGGCCACCGACTTTATCATCAAACCCATCAATGTGAATTCCCTGGAAATTGCCCTGGGAAGAGCCGAGGAGAGAATCAGTAACCGGTTGAAATTACTTAAATATACGCATGACCTGGAAAAATTGATCCGGGAAAAAACCGAGCTCCAGGATCACCTTTCTTCTCTGGGCCTTTTGATCAGTTCGGTTTCCCACGGAATCAAGGGCCTGGTAACCCGGCTGGACGGCGGCATCTATCTCCTCGATTCAGGCATAAATAGAGGTGATTCCGGTCAGATCGCCGAAGGCCGGAACACCCTGAAACAGACCGCCGCCCGGATAAAAAAAATGGTCCAGGACATTCTCTATTATGCCAAGGAACGGCCTCTGAACCTGGAGTCGGTAAGCGCTGCTGCTTTCACCAAAGAAGTCATATCCACAATTCTGCCACGGTTAGAAAACACCGCCATAACCCTGATCCCCGATATGGACAGGGCTCCTGAAAAAATTGTCATCGACCCCGAGAGTGTGCATTCCGCACTGATCAGCATTCTTGACAATGCTATTGACGCCTGTGAAAAAGACCCGGACAAAGACGAACATCAGATCCATTTTATTTTGGAGAGATCCAAAAAAGAGGCCGTTTTCAGCATCATGGACACCGGCATCGGCATGGACCGGGAAACCCGTGAGAAGATTTTCACCCTCTTTTTTTCTTCAAAGGGGCGCCGGGGAACGGGGCTGGGGCTTTTCATCGCCCATAAAGTCATCACCCAGCATAAAGGCGTCATTGAAGTCCATTCCCAAACCGGCCGGGGCAGCCGATTTCGCATCAGGATTCCCCTGAATGGAAAACTTGCCTGATAAGACCGGCGGCCGGGTTTCCCGGCCGGCCATTGCCATCCGGGCACCAGCAGTAAGTTAGTGCCCGCCCATAAACGGCATCTTTTGGCCCAGAGCGGCGTTTTCGCTCTTTTGAAATCCTCGGAATAGCGCGCTATGCCTGCGGTTTCAAAATCGCTCAAGCCTTGCTCTAAACCAAAATCTACCATTTCTGGACGGACACAATTTAGCGCGTGACAGCCGGACAGTTCAGGTTTATAGTCGGTTGCATGAAATCAATCTTAGTCATCGATAATGACCGGGTCTTTCTTCAGTTAATGACCAAGTTTCTCGAAAAAGAGGGCCATCAGGTAAAAACAGCCATTGATGGCCTGAATGCGCTGGATGTCTTGAAGACCTGTACACCGGATATTATTTTCATTGATTTGGTGATGCCCAATATCGACGGTGAAACCCTGTGCCGGATCCTGCGCGGCATGGACAAATTCAACAACACCTACCTGGTCATTGTTTCGGCAATCTCGACTGAGGAGTGTATCGATGTCGCCCAATTGGGGGCCAATGCCTGTATCGCCAAGGGCCCCTTTGAGGAGATGTCACAGCACGTACTGGCGACTCTCGATGAACCGAAATCCGCTTCCCTGGAGTGTTTTTCGGGTAAAGTCTTTGGCGCTGACTGCGTCTATCCGCGGGGGATTACCGAAGAACTGCTTTCGATTCGCCGGCATTGTGAAGTTATCCTTGAAAAAATGACGGATGGTATATTTGAAATCAACGCTGCGGATAGAATTGTTTACGCCAACCAGGCGGCCCGCGCGCTGGTGCACATACCGCTGAAAGGCCTGCTGGGCCTGAACTTTGCCGATCTTTTCGGCGGAGAAGACCACCGGCGGGTGGTGGATCTGTTACGACTGAGCGGCCCCCGGGAGATCGATGACAATGCTCCGGCCGCCCTGGATGACTCCCTGGTAACGCTGAAAGTACTGCCCCTGGACAACGCTGAAACGTCTGCAATTATCATCACCCACGATGTGACCGAACGCAAAAAAGCCCAGCACGCGCTCGAGACCTCCCGGGCGTATGCCCAGAATATTATTGACAGCTCCCTGGACATGATCATTTCCGTAGACAACAACCGCCGGATTGTAGAGTTCAACCGGGCAGCCGAGAGAGCCTTCGGTTACCGCAAGGCAGAGATCGTTGGGAAAAGTGTTGAAATCCTCTACGCTGATGTAGAACAGGGACGGGAACTGCGAGAAAAAGCGCTGAAAAGCGAAAACCATACCGGTGAAATCACCAATATCGCCAAGGACGGGCACACCTTCGACACCTTGCTTTCGATGGCCTTCATGCGTGACCCGGAAGGTAACGTCATCGGCTCGGTGGGCGTATCCCGCGACATCACAGAGCAGAAAAAAATCAAAAAGGAACTGGAAAAACACCGTGACAATCTTGAAGAAATTGTGAACGAACGGACACTCAAACTAAGTGACAGTGAAAAACGCTACCGCACACTTTTTGAAAGAGCCGGAGACGCAATTTTCCTGCTGGAGGCCGAAGGGCCGGAGCCGGGCCGAATTGTCGATGCCAACCAGGCGGCAGCCGACATGCATGGTTATACCATAGACGAACTGCTGCAGTTAAACATCAGGGATATTGACACGCCGGACGAAGCCAAAAAAGTTTCAGGCCGGATTCGCCGCATGCTGCAAAGCGGGTGGATCAACCGGGAAATGTATCACCTGCGCAAAGACGGCACGCTTATCGCCGTAGAGGTTAGCGCCGGACTGCTCGAATTGGGCGGTAAAAAGTATATTCTGGCCGTCGACCGGGACATCACCAGACGCAAGCGGGCTCTGGCAGACAGAGTCAAACTCATGGCCCAGCTGCAGCGCTCTGAGAAAATGGAAGCGATCGGCACCCTGGCCGGCGGGGTGGCCCATGATTTGAACAATATCCTCAGCGGGATTGTCAGCTACCCCGAGCTGCTGCTATTGGACCTGCCTGAAGAAAGTCCACTGCACCAACCGATCCTGACTATCCAGCAATCCGGTGAGAAAGCGGCGGCAATCGTGCAGGACCTGCTGACCCTGGCCAGAAGGGGGGTCGTGGCGAATACCGTCGTCAACCTCAAGGAGATAGTCGAAGATTACCTGGACAGTGCCGAGTTTGAAAAGCTGGCCTCACAATACCCGGGTGTCCAGATTGCACTGGATATCGAAACCGCCCCGTTTCATATTCTCGGCTCACCGATCCACCTGCTGAAAACTGTCATGAACCTGGTATCCAATGCGTTCGAGGCCGTCACCTCCCGGGGAACCGTAACCCTTTCACTTAAGAACAAGTACATAGACAGGCCCTTAGAAGGATATGACACAATCGCCAGAGGCGAATATGTCGTTTTAACGGTCGCCGATAACGGGATAGGAATCTCACCTGAACATCTCGGTAAAATATTTGAACCGTTCTACAGTAAAAAGAAAATGGGCCGGAGCGGTACCGGCCTGGGCACCGCGGTGATCTGGGGGACGGTAAAAGACCATAACGGTTTTATCGATCTAAAGAGCGTGTTGGGTGCCTACACAACCTTCACCCTCTATTTCCCGGTCACACGCCAGGATATTACCCCGGACACCCCCTCGGCCACCCTTGACAGCTACCTGGGAAACAAAGAAACCATCCTGGTCGTGGATGATGCCGCGGAACAAAGGGAGATAGCCTCAAACATGCTGACTCGCCTGGGGTATGACGTCAGCACCTGTTCCAGCGGTGAAGAGGCCCTGGTTTACCTGGCGGGCAATCCGGTTGACCTGCTGCTCCTGGACATGATCATGGCCCCCGGCATCAACGGCCTGGAAACTTACCGCCAGACGATTGACATGCACCCCGGACAAAAAGCGATCATTGCCAGCGGCTTCTCGGAAACTGACAATGTCAAGGCGGCACAGGCGTTGGGAGCCGGCACCTACATCAAAAAGCCGTATACGTTGGAAAATATTGGTATCGCGGTGAGAGATGAACTTAAAAAATAACGCGGCCGCCCCGTTCCTCTAAAGACGCAAATGGTCAGAATCAGGCGCAAATCAGGGCGCCTTCTGGAACAAAACATTTTTTCCACGATCCTTATTAATCCAGCAGCTAAATAGACAAGGCTCAGGCATCCACCAACCAACTGGATTCCGGTGAGGAACCAGGCCCTCTTCGACTTTCACCAGTAGACCGCAGGTGTCCGGGCAGTCCTGGGCACACACGGAACGCTTCCACATGGGGATCACTCCACAACAATCTCTCTAGATGTAATAGACCTGACCGAACTCTTCTGGATGCCAATGGTACCGGAGGCAACTTTGTAAACAAGCATATTGTTCGAAACCTTGTAGGATTGCGCCGAAATGCAGCTGCCGTTTTTCAGGCAAATTTCAAAATATTTTTTAACTCGCGGCGGGGGTTTTACGGCTGGTTCTCCGGTGGTTTCCGGTACGGTCGGCGGCGGGACACCCGGGATGGGGGTTTTGGCCGACATTTCACGAATGGCATTCTCTACGGTTTCCCCCATGAAATTCGCCGGCTGGTCAATAAACTGTTTTAATACTTTTAATTTGGGCAGCATGACGTAGGAAAGGCCTGCCAGAGAAATCACCGCCAGGATCAAAAACAGCCGGAAAAACCCACTTCTGGGTTTGGCGGCGGCATACTCCCGGTCAGGCTGCCGTCCGCCGTCCATAGACCCTCTGCCCCCGAAACCGGGCG
The DNA here is from genome assembly GCA_964636125.1 of uncultured Desulfobacterales bacterium. Lineage (GTDB taxonomy): Bacteria > Desulfobacterota > Desulfobacteria > Desulfobacterales > CAJINA01 > CAJINA01. The sequence continues at coordinate 8,645 of CAZWPX010000046.1, forward strand.
ACCGGCTGCCGGAGGCGCGGGGTCCAGTGCCCATTTGTCCGGTTCCCAGATTTCGGGCGGCGTCCGACTGGAGGAAATTGATCAAAGCCTCATAAGCAATATTGATTTCCGACAGTTTCCGCTCAGCCTTCTTCTGAAGACGGGGATTTCCGTAAAACCGATCCGGGTGCCAGATGTTGACCAAATCCTTGTAATGTCGTTTGATGTCCTCACCAGAGGCCCCCAGGGAGACCTCAAGGACATCGTAGCAACGACGGATATCCATCTCCGAAAGCTTCAAAGAATCTGCTCCAGGTTGAGTTCATAGTACTCCGGCCGGGATTCCTGAAGGACTTTTGTGTCAATCCCGACCACTGCTTCAAAATCGTCCGCCTGCATGAGCCTGATGTGAATCGCGCTCGCATTCATGGGGCCTCCTTTTATGAAAGCATCACAGATATTTATGGGAATACCTGATTGTTAAACGCGCAACCCCGTCAAAATTGAGGATACTGAGATAACTTTAAAAAAAGAGCACCGCTTATGTCAACCGGTATAATAGCGGGAGGCCGTTATCCGACCACCCCGGGCACAACATTTCAAACGTATTGCAGATTTCGAAGTTTCGGTATAAGAACAGTGACTGTTTATGCTGGCCCTTGCTGAACAGCTGAAAAACCTGAAACCTTATGAATTACGCATCGATCATATATGTCCTTGGGACCCTGCTGATGGTAACCGGCAGTTCCATGGCGTTTCCCCTGATATTTTCCCTCTATTACAATGAGGGCGATTTTGCGGCCCTATTGATTTCCGCTCTCATTACCCTGGCGGCAGGCCTGCCCCTGTGGTGGTGCTTTCGAAAAAACCACGAATTAAACATTAAGGACGGTTTTTTTATTGCGGTGTTCGGGTGGATCCTGATCTCGGCCGTGTCCGCTCTGCCCTTCATTCTGCACGGCTCGATCCCCTCTTTCACGGATGCCTTTTTTGAAATGATGTCCGGGTATACGACCAGCGGCGCGACAATTCTCACTGATATTGAAATAGTGCCTCGCGGGCTGCTGTTCTGGCGCAGTGAAACCCACCTGCTCGGGGGCATGGGGTTTTTAACCCTGACCGTCATCTTCCTGCCCCAAGGCATGGGTGGCGTGCGTATTTTCAGGGCGGAATCCAGCCCCGGCCAGGTCATTACCAAGGAGAAATTCCAGCCGCGGAACCGGGATACGATGATCTGGCTGTGGGGCATCTACCTGGCCCTGAACCTGCTGCAGACCCTGCTGCTCTGCTTTGGCGGCATGTCCCTGTTCGAGTCCCTGTGCCATGCCTTTGGTACGGTTTCCACTTCAGGCTATTCACCGAAGAATCTGAGCATGGGCTATTACAACAATGCCTATTTCGACTGGGTGACGATAGTGTTCATGTTTTTGGGCGGTACGACCTTTATGCTTTTCTACATGCTGCTCAAGGGCAACTGGCAGGCGGTTAAAATCAACACCGAGCTTCGCTGGTATGTGGGTTTTTTGCTGTTCTTTTGCGGCGGTGTGGCCTGGATTCTCTGGCAAAACGGAACGTACAACAGCCCGGCAGATGCAGTGCGCTACAGTACTTTTCAGATCATGTCCATTATAACCACCACCGGATTTACAACCGCGGACTATGAGCAGTGGCCCCAGGCCGCCCAGATGTTTATCTATGCGGCCTGCTTTATCGGCGGGTGTGCCGGATCAACAACCAGCGGCATCAAGATCGTCCACTACGTGATCATCTGGAAATACATGGTCGCATCGATCAAAAAGATATTCTTCCAACCCATGTCGGTGATCTCCATCCGCCTCAACGGCCGCCCGGTGGATCGCATCATCATCGACCTGGCGATCTGTTATTTCATCGTCAATATCTTCCTGATTCTGGCCGGCGGCTGTTTCATGGTCATGGTGGACGACATGGACTATGTGACCGGTATGAGTTCCGTCATTGCCACCCTTATGAATATCGGACCGGGCTTTGGCGAGGTGGGGCCATCTAAAAATTACGCCCAGATTTCTGACGTCGGCAAGTGGTTCCTTGCTTACATGATGCTGGTGGGCCGGCTGGAAATGTTCTCCGCGCTGGTAATTTTCTATCCGTCTTTCTGGAAACGCTAAGCTAAAAACAGCTGCTGCACATCCTTCAAATGCATCGAGGTGCAGACAACGATAACCCGCTCCTGGGCAAGGATATGGGTATCACCCACCGCGATCTGCCACTCATCGTCACGAAATATCCCCCCGATGATAATCTTGCCGTAATAAGAGGCATCCAGGCGGGATAGAGGCTTGCGGGTAATCGGGGAGTTCGGCGCCGCCACCAGTTCGACGACCTCGGCATCAAATCCGTGTAAGTGGGCCACCGAGAGGAGTTCACCGCGGCGAATGAATTTCAGGATCTCGTTGCCGGCCAGAATCTTTTTATTCAAGGCGATATCCGACCCCATGGTGGCTGCCAGGACCAGGTAATCTTCCTTGTTGACCAGGGCAATGGATTTGCCCAGTTTGTGCTTAGCATCACCATTGTTGTCATTCATCAGGTGCTTGGCCAGCAGGCAGCTCATGATGTTGGTCTCGTTGTCACCGGTGGCAGTGATAAGTGTATCCATGTCGAGCAGGCCGGCACCGGTGAGCACCTTCGCATCCGAGCCGTCTCCATGCAGGACTTCCGTGTTTTTCAGGTGGTGGGACAGCTTCTGGGCCCACTTTTCGCTCTTTTCGATCAACCGCACGGAGACATTCTTTTCCAGCAGCTCGGCCACCCGGGTACCGACCAGGCCACCGCCAAGCACCATGACCCGGTGGCGATGCTGCTGTTCGACGCCGGTTAACGCCATCAGGCGCGGCATATCCGCACTGCCTGCCATGATGTACACCTGATCCAGGGGCAGTATTTTGTGCTCTCCGCCGGGAAGAATGGTTTTGATGCCCCGCGCGATGGCGACTACCCGAAAAGGGAAATCCGGATGGAGTTGCGGCACTTCCTTGAGCTTTTTATAGGCCAGTGGAGAGGATTCGTGAATCCGGGTAGCCATGAGCTGAATCTGACCCTGGGCGATGTCCAGGACATCGTTACCGGCCCTGAGCTTGATCAGCCGGACGATCTCCTGGGCCGTCAGCTCCTCCGGGTGAATGATCAGGTCAATCTTCAGGTCCTGGGCGCTGAGAATCGCATTGCTGTAATCAAATTCCCGGGAACGCACCCGGGCAATCTTGCGTTTGATATTGAAACGGTCGGCAATCATGGCTGCCAGCATGTTGACCGCATCGTTATCCGTAACGGCGATCAGGCAATCGATCTGGTCTGCGTCGGCTTCTTTCCAGCAGGCGATACTCATGGCATCGCCCTGGATCAGGCGGGCATCCATCTCCCCGTCGGCATCGCGAACCAGCTGACTGTCCGCTTCGATAGCCGTCACGGCATAGCCTTCGTGAACCAGCCGTTTGGCCAGGTAGTAACCCACACCGCCAAGACCTAAAATGAGGATATTTTCCAGAGTTTTCGTTTTTCTGCCAAACATGAATTCTTGTCCGTAACTTCACTTTAAACTTTAGTTCACCTTAGACTCTTGCATCAATCAGTATGGCTTAGCCAATTATCTCTGACCGGGCCCAAGGACCAGGTTTTATGGTCGAGTAAACAACGGTCTCTGTAAACCCCTGCCGGACAATCTCCGCTTGCTTCGATTCAATTACTGGATGCAACCCGGGTTGTCAACTTGCGATATGGGCTGCCGAACTTTATCAATCTTGACAATAAGGAGGCCATCATATACATTTCAGGGCATATCCGCCGGGGTCATTAGAGGACCTATACCGCCTTAATAACAGCTCATTCCAAAGGGAAACACTCTGCACAGGAGGGTCACAGATGGCAACGCCTGAAGAAGTCAAAGAATTCATGCCCAAAATCAGGAGAATCAGGGCATTTAGGTACCTGAACGATCTGGAGCTGCGCGCCCTGCTGGCAATTTCTGAAGTGGTTGCATATTCCCAGGGAGCCAAGATCGTCACCCAGGGAAAAACCGGAAGCCACCTTTACGCCGTCATTTCGGGCTCAGCTGACGTTTCCGTCAGTGAACTGCAGGAAGGTGAAATCGTCATCAGCAACCTGGTGGAAGGCGACACCTTCGGTGAAGCCGCCATGTTTCTGAAAGAGGAGCGTACGGCCAGTGTGTCGGCCGCGGAAGACTCCGTGATGATGAGCATCCCTCGTAAAAACCTGATGAATTTCTTCAAGTCGAATTCAGAGGCCGGTGTTAAAATTCTGATGGTGATCGTATTCAACCTCCTGACCAAACTGGCCAACGCCAATCAGGAAATCGCCTTTGAAAAACAGGGCGACCTTGATTTTGATTACGTGGATACCCTGGTCCAGGATTTTATGGACGAGATATAGACATTCCTTTGCCCTGGCCTTACAGATCGCCAGGCAGTCATCTGTACAGTTTCCTGTGTCTGGCAGGCAACCTGATACCCAATACCCATATTGCTCTGGGATCTTCAACCCAGGGCAGAATTCTCTTCCGGTGCTTCGTACCGGTAACCCACCCCGTGAACCGTTGTGAGAAAACGGGGGCGGGCCGGATCTTTTTCGACCTTCTTGCGAACCCGGGCCACATGCTGGTCCAGGGTGCGGGTAGTGCCGAAGTAATGGACGCCCCAGACAGCATCCAGAACCTCGTCCCGGCTGATAACCCGCCCGGCATGCTGATGAAAAAAATGGATCAGCGCCAGCTCTTTGGCGGAAAGATCTTCGATGACACCGGATAGTTCCGACCGGTACTGGTCAGGGTAGATCCAGGCCGCTCCGAAGTTGAAGGCGGCACTTGGCCCGGCATCACCCGGCACTGCGGCTGCTGAACGCCGGGACCGGCGCAGGACAGCATCAATCCGGGCCAGCAATTCCTGAACGCCAAAGGGCTTGGTCACATAGTCGTCCGCACCCAATTTGAGCCCCACGACCTTATCGATTTCTTCACCCTTGGCCGTCAGCATAATCACCGGTACCTGGGATCCGCCGCCCCGCAAATCACGGCACAGATCATACCCGCTTTTTCCAGGCATCATAATGTCCAGAATCACCAGATCGAAGACTTCGGCCGCCAGCAGGGCATCCGCGGCCTCTCCATCACCAGCCGCGGTCACCCGGTAGCCTTCGCTTTCCAGCAGGTCCACGAGGCCCGCGCGAATTCGGCGGTCATCTTCCGCAACAAGAATATGGGTCCTGGAATCAAGACGCATCTGTCTGGTCCTTTCTGGGCAGTGTAATGCAAAAGCAGCTGCCCCGTTTTGCACCGGGTTCATAATGAACATCACCGCCGTGATCCCGGGCCAGTTGACGGGCGATGCTCAAACCCAGGCCCGAACCGGGTTTACTGGTGGTCAATGAATCGTCCGCGCGCTGAAATTTGGAAAAAAGGCGGCCTCGAAAATCCACCGGCACGCCGGGCCCCTGGTCGGTTACCCGGATCAGCAGCTGCCCTTTTTCAGCGGAGAGGCATATGCTGAGGCAGCCCCCCTGGCCGGCATACTTGGTGGCATTGTCGATCAGGTTCATCATCACCTGGTCCAGGGCATCGCGATCTATGTCCGCGTAATAGCGACTCGGCACAGCGTCCAGATCGATCTTTAGGGCGGCCGCCTCAAGGCGCGCCTCCTGCCGGGCCACAATCTCAGCAAGAGAGCGGCCGATATCAATCCTCCGGCGGTTATACGTCTTGCGCCCCTGCTCCAGGCGGCTGAAATCCAGAACATTGTTCACCAGGCGGGTCAGCCGTCGGCTCTCATCCACAATCACCTTCAGGTAATGCGACCGTTTCTCTTTATTGGCAATCCGCCCTTCGAGCAAAAGTTCAGCATACATCAGGATGCTGGTCAGCGGTGTTTTCAATTCATGGGACACATTGGAGACAAACGTTGTTTTCTGCCGCGCATCCTTGAGATTTCGCAGCGCCTGCCAGGTAAGCAGACCGCCGCCGGAAAGAATGGCCGCGATGAAAATCCCCAGCAGGAGGCTGGCAAGCAACAGGAAGCTGCTTGCGGAGGCATCAACCCCACGGCCGCCGGTAAAAAACAGGCCCACCTGCCAGTGGGGCAGCTGGGGGGCCAGGGAAATTGTAAATTCCGGCTTGTCCCGGGAAGTCACCGGGGAACCGCTGCTCTGGCACAGGATGTTTCCAGACCCGTCCCGGAGTACATACACCGCCCCGGTTTCAGACAGTACTGAAAATTCGGGCACCATCCGGGACAACAGGGCCATGAGTTCCAGCTCCAGTCCGTAAACCGGGCCGTCCGGATGTTTTTGCGCCCACCCGAGGATATGCAGCCGATTTTCTGTAAACCACGGGATCCAGCCGCCCCTGGCGGACTGCGGCCCCGGGGCCGCGTCTGCCATTGTTCCCGCCGCTAAAGGAGCCTTGGCGGCCTGGACCATCCGCTGTCGGCTGGTCTTTAGTTGGGTGATACTCTGAACAAGCGGCGACGGTTTCCGGTCGCTGTCCGGCACTGCCGCACCCGCCTCCGCAAGGTTTTCCGAACCGGCGGGCCAGCCGATTCTGCCTTCAAAAAGAGCGTCATAGCGGTTTATGAAACTTTGCTCCTCACGGGTGACCCCGGCACCCGGGACGGGCAGCCGCAGGCCCTGGTCCGGGTCCCATACAAACACATTCCGGACCAGGTAATTTTCCGCTTCCCACCGGCTGAGGGTCTCCAGGAGTCCTTCCGACGAAACCGCCTGCAATGAAACCAGGAGCTCTTCCTTGACTGCGGCAAGGGTTATCTGCAGTGAATCCGCCAGGGCACCGCCCCGGTCCCGGGCGGCCGTCACCCGGACCGAATTGATCCGGGCCTGTTCATGCCGCAACAGCCGTACGGCCCCGACGGCAATGAGCAGCGTCGGAATCAGTAAAAGCAGCCAGAATATGATGATAGATCGTCTACCCATATGGATCATCTCGATAACAACCGTTATACAAACCAGCGGAGCGGAGCGACTCCATAACTTTAGTTCACTTTAGCGCACTTTAGTCACTCCAAACTTCTTACTTGCTCTTCTGCTGGTGTTTCATCTGGTATGAGTCGGTCCGCAGCAGTTTGCGGCTTTTGGGGGTCATCCCCTTTTTCTGGATCTCCTCGGCCCGGACCTCCATCTCTTCGGCTTTTTCCAGCACTTCCGCATCCCCATGCGCAGCCCCGAAGGCTTTGAGCCGCACTGCCGATTCCTTCAGCTCCTGGTAGGCCGCATCGGGCCGTCCGCCGTCGGCAAAGTCTATGGCCTGTTCCTGGGCAATGGCGCTGTAATTCAGCTGAACCTCTTTCTGGACACTGACATTGGCGGATGCGTCCACTTTGCGCCGGTCCCGGCTGAAACCGGCCACGCCGCGGGCACTGGCGGTCTCAAACTTTTTGGTAACCGGGTCTTCGTAGGTCACCTGCACCCGGGCGATCTCCATCTCGCGCCCCTCCTGGCCAGGCGGCAGCTGCATCTCAATCAGGACATACTTTTCCTGATTTCCATACAGCTGGTTGAGCCCCAGCTCAACACTGCGCCCCCGGATGCGGCCATCCCGGCCGATAATTCGCAGGGGGCGAACCTCCCCGGGGCATTCGATGTGCACCTTGACTTTGCGAGCCACGACGTTCAGAACATCCCCGAGCTCCGCCGCAAAAATCCGCGGCAGGTCCCGCCCGGATTCCACGAAGTAGGTATTGCCGTCACTGCGTTGGGCCAGCCTGGCCATGAGGTCCTCATTATAATCATTGCCCACGCCCACCGTGGTGACCGAAATGTTCTCTTTAAGCAGGGCCGCCCCCAGCCTGCCAAGGTCTTCGGGCGAGCTGGGTCCGGTGTTGGCAATCCCGTCGGAGAGCAGGATGATCCGGTGCACGTAGTCGCCCTCCAGGTTTTTGCGAACCTGGGCCGCGCCCTGGCTGACCCCACCGAACAAGGCTGTATTACCACCTGACCGGATGGATCGGATCAGGGTTTCAATCTTTTCAACCTGACGGGCTTTCTGGGCCGGCACCACGGTCTGCACGTTGTGGTCATACACCACAACCGAAAAAACATCTTCGCGGTCCAGGCGGCGCAAGGCTTCAATGGCCGCTTCCCGGGCTTTTGCCAGCTTGGGACCGGCCATGGAGCCGGAGCGATCCAGGACAATACAGAGATTCACAGCCGGGCGCCGGGCTCTTTGCACCGGTGCCGGCGCATCCAGGGTGACCTTGACCACGGCAGTCTGCACCTGGTCAGCCGGCAGTGTACCCCGGTCAATTTCTATCCGGGTTTCGACTTTGCCGGTGGCGGAACAGGCCACTGCCGGCAGGGTCATTAGAACCGCAATGCTGATCCATAAAAGGTGAACCGTCCGGGCCATCATTATTCTCGGGTTGTATATTGTATCTGCTTTTTGCATGACTTCCCCCCTGCCTGTGTGTCAGGGCAGCGCCGTATAAGCCGGGTGCGAGCGCATTTTTTACGAATACCAGTTATCGGACTACACGGCAACTGACCTTTTAATTGGATTTCCCGGTACAAATTTCGCTGAAATACCGGGGCCGGCATTCATCCGCCGCCTCGCATTGCCCTGTATCCCAACACACTTTGGGCCGGGTGTCGTAACCAGGAGGTAAAACGATTGTAAAAAAGATGTAAAAACTAAACATGAGCTTGAGCAGGGGTTGTGTAGATCTAATCGCGGCCGGTATCCACACTTCCGTGTGCGCGGTGCATCACACCCGGTCCCAAATCAACCTAACAGGAGCTTTTGCCACCCTGTAGATATTCCGGGATGACATCCCTTTGGAACACCTCGTCCAGGGTCTCGGCGCGCCGGATCACCTCTATGCGATCACCGGAAACCAAAAGCGTTGCCGGGCGGGGCATGGCATTGAAGTTGCTCATGGAGACCTCCTGGTAGGCGCCCACATCCAGCATGGCCAGCAGGTCTCCAGTTTCAACATCAGCGGGAACACGTACCGTGGGAATCAAACGGTCCCCGTAGCAGCTGCGACCGACGATATCAGCTTTAGCGCTAAGCGCGGTATCGGTCTTGTTGGCAAAGACATAGTCGTGCAGGTGGTGTTCATAGCGGCCGCCGGTGAACCAGAATTCAGTGGAATCAACAATAATGTGATTCCACGTCAAGGGCGTGGTCATCCGCTTGATATTTTTTACGGTGGTGAGGTGAATGGCGGTGTCGCCATGCAGCGAGCGACCAGGTTCGGCCTGGAGCATCAGCCCTTTAGTCGGAACACCGTGTTTCGGCAATTCCGCGCGCAGGGCCCGGGTGCAAGCCGCCGCATAGGATTCAATCGTGGGGGCCATTTTTTGATTTGGTGTATAAAGAATGCCTTTGTCAATGATCCAGTTCAGCAATTTGTAGCGTGCCCGGGTACCGATGAGGGCCAACCCCTTGGAGAGGCCGTGCAGCGCCAGCAGCTCAAACGGTTCCGTATACTGGGTTTCCGCATTGAACGGATCCCGGGGGCAGGCAAACCCGCCACCGATGTCGATCTCGGCGGGTGTATAGCCGCCCAGCGCCCGGCAGACGATGCCCACATCACGGGCAAACGCTTTCATCTGCTCAACCCAGTAAGCCGCAGACCGGTCGTGACGGCCGTGATGTTCATGGAACCCAACCAGGGCGACATTGGGCATCTGCTGAATGCGTTTGCCGATGGCAATGACATTCTCGATGGGCAGGCCGCCCTTGTAAACCATGGCGGCAATATCCGTGGATATCAAGCCGCCGGCTGAAAAATCACTGTATTTGGTAAACCCGGACAGCGCCGGTTTCAGTCGCAGGCGCACCTTGGCCTCCCTCTGGAGCTGGTTGGCCCATTTTTCTACGAAATCAATCTCCTCCACGCTGTCAATGGTAATCCGGGCGCCCTTCTCGATGGCATTTTTAATGTGATCTTCATCTTTGGGCACACCGTTTACCGAGATGTATTGGGGGTCAAAACCGGACTGCAGGGCCACCCAAAATTCGCCAGGTGAATAGATATCGCAGCCGCAGCCTTCCGCGGCAATGATGCGCTGAATCGCCTGGTTCCAGCAGGCTTTGGCGGCCGGCATGATTTTTACCGGGCCGTCGGGCCAGCCCTTTTGAAATGCAGCCTGAAATCGGCGGATATTGCTGCGCAACTGGGCCTCGGAAACCACAAAAACAGGGGATCCGAAAGCCGCGGTGATATCAACGGTGTCGTATTCTTCGATAAACAGGTGGCCGTTGTGGGTCGAGAGACAGTCATCGATGGTATGCCGGGTAACCATGGTAGCCTCCTTGAACCTGTAACGCGTCTGGGATTGGAAATGGTATTTGTTAGCATCTTGGGTGAGCCTGCACCTATCTATATTGAATAAATGCAAATTACAACTTGACATCCTGATTTTTTTCTGATCATTGTTTCTCCATCATTTGTTGGAAACTATTCATAGCACATTCTTGCTGGAGAAACACGGCATGCCATCACCCCTGGAAAAAGCGCGGCGTGATCCCGGTTCCATGAAAGCCAGGATCCTGGAAAATGCCCGGAAGCTGTTTGGCGAATACGGCTTTCACGGGGTCACCACCCGCATGATCGCCAAGGCTGTCGGCATCGACGTATCGACCCTTTACTATCACTGGGGTGAGAAGCAGGACCTCTACGAAGCCGTGTTAACCGACATCAATGATGAAATTCGCACCAAGCTTGGTGAGATCGAACGCATGGTCCGGGGACAGCCGCTGGACTACCGCCTGACGGTGGCCATCGACACAATGTGCGACTACCTGTTCTCGCGCCCTGAGGCCTCCAGCTTGATCCTGTTCAGTTATTTCAGCAAGACCCGCAACGAAGCGGTCATCGATGACCGGATGACCGAACACATTGCCAATATCGCCATTGCAATGGGCCTGGCCCTGGACAAAAAACAGGTTTCCCCCCAGGCCAACGCCCGTGTTCTGGCGGTGTGGAATTCGGTGATCAATTTCACGGCCGGAAAAGATTTTTTCAAATCCCTGCTGAAGCTCGGCAGCGAAGAATACGCGTCGGTTGTCAAAGAATCCCTGAAATTTATCCTGATTCCCGCTTTTACACGGGACCAGGAAGATAAGGCAGCAGTATAAAGTTCTGGGTTCTGGGTTTACCCTGAACGGGGAACGCTTAACGGGGAACGCTGAACCGGGGAACGCTGAACCGGGGAACGCTGGACCGGAAACACTGAACGGGGAACACTGAACGGGGAACGTCTAACCGGGAACCTTACAGACGTTTTTGGTGTAACCCTGAACGCGGAACCTTAAAGGAGGATACATATGGCTTTGAATCTGGAAGCATTGGGACAAAAAATCGGCCCCCTGACCAAGGACTACACCTGGAAGGATGTGGTTCTGTACGCCCTGGGTGTCGGCGCCGGCTTTTCCGACCTCGACTATTGCTATGAAAACAAATTGAAGGTGATTCCCAGTTTCTCGATCGCCTCTATTTTTGACATCCTGGCCCAGATCGGGCTGAAATCTGAAGTCAACCTGGCCGGCATCCTCCACGGTGAGCAGGAGCTGATCTTTCACAATCCCATCCCGCCCGAGGGCACGCTGACCACCGAAGGTAAGATCACCCGCTACTATGACAAGGGTCAAGACAAGGGTGCTCTGGTAATCGGCGAAAGCGACACCTGGCATTCCGACGGACAGAAGCTGTTCACCAGCATCTGCACCATCTTCAGCCGCCTGGACGGGGGCTTCGGCGGTGAAAACGCCCAAAAAAGCACGGTTGGGTTTCCTGACCGGGAGCCGGATTTTATTGTTGACGAGCAGCCTTCAGAAGACCAGCCCCTGATCTACCGCCTTTCCGGCGACATCTTCAGCCTGCATGTCGACCCTGAGTTCGCGAAATTGTCCGGTTTTGAAAAACCCATCATGCACGGCCTGTGCACCCATGGATTTGCCTGCCGGGCGTTGATCGACAAACTGATCCCAGGCCAGCCTGAAAAAGCGCGGCGGATGGTCTGCCGCTTTACCAAAACCCTCTACCCGGGCATCCCCATCCAGACCAGGATCTGGAAAATGGAAGACGGCCGGGCCCTCTGGCGAACAGTGAACATGACAACCGGCGATGCTATCATCGATAACGGCATCTTTGAATACGGCGAAATCCCCGAGATGCAGATCCGCTACGATGACCGCGTGGCCATCGTCACCGGCGCCGGTGCGGGGCTCGGCAAAGCCTATGCTATCGAACTTGGCCGGCGAGGCGCCAAAGTGGTCGTCAACGACCTGGGCGGCGCCCGGGACGGCAGCGGCGACGGGTCGGCGACGCCCGCCGATGAAGTTGTGGCTGCAATTGAGAAACTGGGGGGCACAGCTGTCGCCAACTACGATAATGTGGCCACCGCCACCGGCGGTGAAAACATTGTAAAAGCGGCCCTGGACAACTTCGGGGGCGTGGATATCCTGATCAACAATGCCGGCATCCTCCGGGACAAGAGCTTTGTCAAGATGGATCCGGCCAACTGGCAGGCAGTCCTGGACGTCCACCTGAACGGGGCCTACAATGTCACCCGCCCGGCCTTTGCCGTCATGAAGGAAAGGGGGTATGGCCGTATCGTCATGACCACTTCCGCCGCCGGCCTGTACGGCAACTTCGGCCAGACCAATTATTCGGCCGCCAAGATGGGGCTGGTTGGACTGATGAACACCCTCAAGCTAGAGGGCCAGAAGTACGACATCAAGGTCAACACGGTTGCTCCCATCGCGGCTTCCCGGCTGACCGAAGATGTGCTGCCGCCCGACTTTTTCGAAAAAATGAAACCGGAGTTCGTTGTGCCCATGACACTTTATCTCTGCAGTGAGGGCTGCCCGGTCACCGGCAACATCTACAACACCGGGATGGGCTTTTACAACCGGGCCGCGATGTTCACCGGGCCGGGCGCGGTTTTGTCCAAAGAGGACGCCCCGCCGGCAGTCGAAGATGTCCGGGATGCCGTGAAAAAAATCTCTTCCATGGACAACGCCCGGGAGTACTTCCAGTTGAACGAGCAAATCGGGGATGTACTCACCGCCTTCACAGACCCACCGCCCGCGGCGGATGAGGCGGCTGCGGGTTTCGGTAAGGCCGCAGAGGTTTTTGATGCGATGCCGGGGGCTTTCAGCGTGGACGCCGCCGGGGGCGTGGATGTCGTCTTCCAATACAACATCTCCGGCAACCTTGGCGGTGACTGGAACTGCACGATTAAGGACAACACCTGCGCGGTGGCGGCAGGCAATCACGAGGCACCTGTCTGCACCCTCAAAATGGCTGATACCGATTTTCTGGCCATGATGAACGGCACCCTGCCGGCCATGCAGGCCTACACCTCGGGCAAACTCAAGATCGAGGGGGATATCATGAAGTCCCAGTTGATTGAAAAGCTGTTTAGGTTTTAAGGTAGAAGGCTGAAGACTGAAGGCTTGTGGAGACAAACATGCGGGATCACACAAAACTCAGAGCATTTGAACTTGCCGATGATTTGGCTCTATTAGTTTATCAGGCAACCTCAAAATTCCCGAAAGAAGAACGATATGGGCTGACTTCTCAAATACGACGAGCAGCGGTTTCGGTTCCATCAAACATCGTTGAAGGTTGCGCACGTGACAGTCAAGCAGACTACCTTCGCTTTCTCTACATGGTAAAAATTAAAGCTCCGATCCATGTAGATTTTAAATCAAACATCGGACTTACCTTAACAAGGAGAGCAAAATGATCGGAATCACTTCCTTCGGCGCCTATATTCCGCGGCTGCGGCTCGATCGCATGGCCATCTTTCAGAACATGGGCTGGTTCGCCCCCGCCATTGTCATGGTGGCCCAGGGCGAACGCTCCATGTGCAACTGGGACGAAGACGCCCTGACCATGGCGGTGGCCGCCTCCCGGGACTGCCTGCTCGGCAAGGATAAAAATATTCTGGACGGCCTCTACCTGGCCTCCACTACCCTGCCTTTTGCAGACCGGCAGAATGCCGGAATTGTGGCCACCGCCCTGAACATGCCCAGCAGCATCCTGGCTTCTGATTTTACGGCTTCCCAGAAGGCGGGCACCACCGCCCTGCTGGCTGCCCTTGAGTCGGTGAAAAGCGGTGAACGCGACAACATCCTGGTGACCGCCACGGACAAACGCGAAACCAAGACCGCCTATTTTTATGAAATGTGGTTCGGCGACGGCGCAGCCTCCATGCTGGTGGGCAATGAAGATGTCATCGCCGAATTCAAAGGCTCGTACAGCGTCTCTTACGACTTTGTACCCCACTACCGCGGCAGCGCGAAGCAGTTTGACTACATGTGGGAAGAGCGCTGGACCCGGGATGAAGGCTATGCCAAAATCATCCCGGAGGCCGTCAACGGCTTGATGGACAAACTGGGCATCACCATCGCGGATGTGGATCGCCTGGTTTACCCTTGCTTTTTCAAGGCCGAGCATAAGAACATTGCCCGCAAGCTGAAAGCAGATCCGGGAAAGGTCATGGGGAATATGCACGAGGAGTGCGGCGAAACAGGTGTCGCCCACCCACTGCTGATGTTCGCCCGGGCCCTTGAAAAAGCCCAGCCCGGTGAGCGGATTCTGGTGGCAGGCTTCGGCCAGGGCTGCAACGCATTCTACTTCGTGGTCACCGACGCCATCAAAAACCTGGCTGTGCGCAATGGGGTGGCCGGCTCTCTGGAGAACAAAAAAACCACCGACAATTACGCCAAGTGGCTGAAGTTCAGAGGACTGATTGACCCTGAAATGGGCATCCGGGCCGAAGCGCCCACCCAGACGGCCATGACGACCCTGTGGCGCAAGCGCAAAATGATCCTTGGCCTGGTGGGGGGCAAATGCCGCGAATGCCAGACACCGCAGTTTCCCAAGATGGATATCTGCGTCAATCCCTCCTGCGGCGCCCATCACACCCAGGACGATTATGAATTCGCGGATGTGACCGCCAAAATCAAAACGTTTACCGGCGACCTGCTGGCGGTATCCGTGGACCCGCCGCACAAGTACGGCATGGTCCAGTTCGAAGGGGGGGGCCGCATGATGGCCGATTTCACGGACTGTGAATTCGATGACCTCAAAGTTGGCCTGCCCATGCAGATGGTCTTCAGAAAACGAGTGGAAGACAAAGAGCGCGGATTCGTGAACTATTTCTGGAAAGCGGTCCCGGTGCCGGGCGGGGCAGATGAAATGAACAAGATATCCTATGACGGCCGTGTCGCGGTCATCACCGGTGCGGGCGCCGGTCTCGGCCGCGCCTACGCCCTGGAACTTGCCCGCCGGGGTGCCAAAGTGGTGGTAAACGATCTGGGGGGTGCCCCGGACGGCAGCGGCGCCGGTTCAGCGACCCCGGCTGATAAGGTGGTCCAGGAAATCGAAGCGCTCGGCGGACAGGCGGTGGCAAATTATGACAATGTGGCCACGGCCGAAGGCGGCGAAAGCATCATCCAGTGTGCCCTGGATACCTTTGGCCGCGTGGACATCGTGATCAACAATGCCGGCATCCTCCGGGACAAAAGCTTTCTAAAGATGGATCCCGGCAACTGGCAGGCGGTTTTAGATGTGCATCTGAACGGTGCCTACAACGTAACCCGGCCTGCTTTTGCGGCCATGAAGGAAAACGGTTTTGGCCGCATTGTCATGACCACTTCAGCCGCAGGCCTTTACGGCAACTTCGGCCAGACCAACTACTCGGCGGCCAAGATGGCCCTGGTGGGCCTGATGAACACATTGAAGCTGGAGGGCAAGAAATATAACATCAAGGCCAATACCATCGCACCCCTGGCTGCCTCCCGACTTACCGAAGATGTAATGCCGCCGGACATGTTCGATAAGGCCAAACCGGAATTTGTGGTGCCCATCGTGGCCTACCTGTGCAGTGACGAGTGTGACGCATCCGGTGCCATTTTTAATGCCGGCATGGGCTTTTTCAACCGGGCGGCCATCTTCACCGGCGCCGGGGCCCAGCTCGGCGACACCGACAATCCGCCCACCGTGGAACAGATCGAAGCCAACTGGGAAAGTATCAACGCCATCTCCGGGTCAAAGGAACTGGCTGATGTCAATGCGGCCTTTATGGATTTGATCACACCGGCACCGGTTGATACCGGCGAGGCAGAAATGGCCCCCGCCAAGGCCGGACCGGATGTCCAGGCCATTTTTGACACCATGGCCGGCACCTTCAAGGCCGATGCGGCCGCGGGTGTAGATGTGGTTTTCCAGTTTAACATCACCGGCAGCGGCGGCGGTGACTGGACCTGTGAAATTCAAGAGCAGGCCTGCACCATCGCCACCGGCACCCACGCCAAACCGACCTGTACCCTGAAAATATCAGCCCCTGATTTTGGCGATATGATGACCGGAAAACTGCCCGCCATGCAGGCGTTTACATCCGGTAAGCTGATAATCGAAGGCGATGTGATGAAATCGCAGTTAATTGAGAAGCTGTTTTCTATATAGCTGGGAGGAAATATTATGGCCACAGGAATAAGAGATAAAGTTGCAATCATCGGAATGGGCTGTACCCGTTTCGGTGAACGCTGGGATGCCGGGGCCGAAGAATTGATGGTGGAAGCCTTTGAAGAGTGCCTGGCCGATGCCGGCATCGAGAAAAAGGATATCGGGGCGGCCTGGTTCGGGACTTGCCTGGAAGAGATCAATGTGGGTAAAACCGGGATGCCGCTGGCGACAACCCTGCGCCTGCCGATGATTCCGGTCACCCGCGTTGAAAACTACTGCGCCACCGGAACCGAAGCCTTCCGGGGCGCCTGCTACGGGGTCGCCTCGGGTGCCTACGACATCTGCCTGGCGCTGGGGGTGGAAAAATTGAAAGACACGGGCTATGGCGGTCTGCCCAACCCCGGATCCGGGCATGGCAGCCTTTCATGGCTGTGGTGGCCCAATCTCACCGCACCGGGCTCCTTTGCTCAGCTGGCGTCCGCCTATGCGGCCAAGTACAAGATCCCGGACACAGATGTAAAAAGAGCCATGGCCCACATATCCGCCAAGAGCCATGACAACGGCCTGCTGAACCCCAAGGCGCACCTGCGCAAAAAAATCACCATCGACCAGGTAATGGCCTCGCCCATCATCGCACACCCCCTGGGACTCTTTGACTGTTGCGGCGTTTCCGACGGCTCGGCCTGTGCCATTGTCACCACCCCGGAAATTGCCAAAAAACTGGGCAAAAAGGATTTTGTCTCCGTCAAGGCCCTCCAACTGGCCCTGAGCAGCGGCGAAGAGGTCGGGTATAACGACTGGGACGGCGACCACTTCATGACCACCACCCACTGCAGCAAAAAAGCCTATGCGGAAGCCGGCATCACCAACCCCAAGGAAGAGATCAGCATGATGGAGGTCCACGACTGCTTCTCCATAACTGAGCTGGTAACCATGGAGGACCTGCATATTTCCGATCGCGGCAGGGCGGTCCGTGACATCCTGGATGGTTTCTACGATCTGGACGGGACCGTGCCCTGCCAGGTGGACGGCGGTTTGAAATGTTTCGGGCATCCCATTGGGGCGTCCGGCCTGAGGATGCTCTATGAAATGTACCTGCAGTTGCACGGCCGGGCCGAGAAGCGCCAGATTGACAACCCGCGCTTTGGCCTGACCCACAATCTGGGAGGGTTTCCGTTCCAGAATATTTGTAGTATTTCGATTGTCGGGAAATATGATGCGTAATTTATTTTCTTTTTTCAAAAGAAAAGAAATCTGACTTTTCACGATGCAAAGTTCTTATGGTTCGTTTAACCCGTGCCCGCTGGCGAGGTCTTACTAACAGATGGAAATACTGCAATACACAGACGAACACCTCGACTTTCGTAAACGCCTGCGGGCGTTTCTCAAAGCCGAGGTAACGCCCTATGTAGACCAGTGGGAAGCGGACCATATTGTCCCTAAAAATGCCTGGCGTGCCATGGGACAGGCCGGTTTCCTGTGCCCGGCTGTTTCTTCAGAATATGGCGGAATCGATGGTGACTTCCTGCATTCTGTCATTTTGATCAAAGAAATTATGCGCACCAACCACACCGGCCTGGCCGCCCCTTTGCACAGCGACATCGTGGTCCCCTACATCGAATCCTATGCATCCGCCTTGCTGAAGTCCCGGTACCTCCCCGGCTGCGTGTCCGGGGATATCATCACGGCGGTGGCCATGACGGAACCAGATGCCGGCAGCGACCTTGCGTCTTTGAAAACCACAGCGGTTGAAGAAGGCGATGCAGTGGTTATCAATGGATCGAAAACTTTTATAACCAATGGGATCAATGCCGACCTCATCATCGTGGCGGCCCGTAATCCCGAAGAGGAGAACCCTTACCAGGCCATCTCCCTGTACCTGCTGGAAGCTACCACCCCGGGCTTCAAACATGGCCGGCATCTTGAAAAAATGGGGTACCACAGTCAGGACACCGCTGAACTGTTTTTTTCTGATTGCCGCATTCCGGTTGAAAATCGCCTGGGCACCAAGGGCTCCGGCTTTCTGATGCTCATGGAAAAACTGCAGCAGGAACGGCTGGTCTGCGCCATCATGGGGGTGGCCGCCGCCGAATTCACCCTCGCCTGGACTTTGGATGCCTGCAAAAAAACCACTTCGGATAAGGGCAAACCCCTGAGCAAATCCCAGGCCGTCCAGTTCGCCCTGGTTGAAATGACCACCGAAACCAAACTGGGCCGCACGTTTGTGGACAAGCTGGTGGCAGATCACATGGAGGGTCTCAATGTGGTCATCGAGACCTCCATGGCCAAGTACTGGGCCACGGAAATGGCCAACCGGGTGGCCGACCGCTGCCTGGCGTTAATCGGCGAGCAGGCCATCACCGAAGCGTGCCCCATCGTCAGGACCTTTCGGGACGCCCGGGTGATGACAATTTTCGCCGGGACCAATGAAATTATGAAGGGAATTACAGCCAAGTTTATGGGACTATAAACTAAAGTGCCTAAATTGATCTAAAGTTTAAAGTGATCTAAAGTTAAGGTTTCTGCTAATTTGATACAATCGTGGAGCGTAGCGACTCCGATACTTTAGATCATTTTAGATCACTTTAGTCACTCCACACTTACCTTAGTGGAGAGAGACAATGTTTGAACTGACGCGCTCACAGAAGGAGATCCAGAAAGCCGCCCGTGACTTTGCCAAGGGAGAATTTGACAAGGACCTGGCCATCGCACTTGAAAAGGAGAGCCGATTCCCAGAAGAGATCTGGAAAAAGGCCGCAGATCTTGGATTTATTGGACTGCATTTTCCTGAAGATCTCTCCGGGGGCGGACTGGGACTGGTTGAAAACTGCCTGGTCACGGAAGAATTCTGCCGCAAGGATTCAACCACCGGCCTGGCGCTCTCCCTGGCGGCCTTCGGCTCTGAGTGCCTGGCGGAATTCGCCGCCGATGACCTGAGAAAAAAATACATCCCCCGGGTGGCCGAGGGCGAAATCGTGTCTGCCGGCGCGTTCACCGATCCGGGTGCCGGGGCGGCCATGCCGGTTACGGATACCCTGGCAACAGGCGACGGGGACGACTTCATCCTCAACGGCGAAAAAAGTTACGTGGTCAATGGTGAATCCGCCGGATTCTATGTTGTCCTGTGCCGTACAGAGCCGGACGCGAAACCTGAAAAAAGTTTGAGCCTGCTGCTGGTGGAGGCCGACAGTGCGGGCCTGAGCGCTGAATCTCTAGGAAAAACCCTGGGGCTGGGCATGACGTCGCTGGCCATAGCCCGTTTTTTAGATGTCCGGGTTCCGGCGTCCAACCTGATCGGCAAGCGCGGTCAGGGCCTGCGACTGTATACGAAATTCTTGAATGTGAAGCGGATTACCGCCGCGTCCCAGTGTCTGGGTATCGCCCTGGGCGCTTTTGACCGCGCCCTGGCATATGTGAAACAGCGGGAGCAATTTGGCCGTAAAATAGCCAAATTCGAGGTGACCCAGAACAAACTGGCCGATATGGCCATCAAAATTGAACTGGCCCGCCTGATCACCTACCAGGCCGCGGCTGATTACGACCACGGCAGCCAGGACGCCGCCCTGCCGGCCATGGCCCGGGAAACCACCGCCCGCACCGCTTTTGAGGTGGCCGACGAGGCTATCCAGCTTTTCGGCGGATACGGATACATGACCGAATCGGAGGTTGAACGCTTTTACCGGGATGCCAAGGCCGTTGAAATCGGCGGTATTGGTGGGTTTGGGCGCAAAAAAGTGATTGCTGACGCCATCATCGGGAGGCTGAAATAATGGACCTTATCCAGTACTCAAAAGCGCACACAGCGTTTCGGAAGCGTTTGCAGGCCTTTTGTGAAAAAGAGATCAGCCCCAACGTGGACCAGTGGGAAACCGATCATATTGTTCCCCGGGAAATATGGCAGAAAGCCGGCCGGGCAGGCTTTCTGTGCCCTGAAATTGAACCGCAATACGGCGGCCGGGGCGGCGACTTTCTCTACGCCCTGATCGTGGCCGAAGAGTTGTCCCGGACCTGGCACACCGGCCTGGCCACCGCCCTGCACAGTGATGTGGTGGTACCGTATATCAGCACTTTCGGCTCAGAAGAGATGAAGCAAAAATTTCTGCCCGGATGTGTCAGCGGAGACATCATCACGGCTATAGCCATGACTGAGCCGGATGCCGGCAGTGACCTGGCCGCCCTGGGTACCACGGCTGTGGACGAAGGGGACGAGGTGGTGCTCAACGGCTCCAAGACCTTCATCTCCAATGGCATCAATTGCGACCTGGTTATCGTGGCGGCCCGGGACCCGCATGAGGAAAATCCCTACCAGGCCCTGTCGCTGTACGTGGTCGAAGACGGCACTCCCGGCTTTACACGGGGCAAGCACCTGGAAAAGATGGGCTGGTGGAGCCAGGACACCGCCGAGCTGTTTTTCTCACAATGCCGGGTCCCAATTGCAAATCGTATCGGGGACCGGGGCACGGGTTTTCTCATGCTCATGCAGAAGCTGCAGCAGGAACGCCTGGCCACAGCCATTGGCGGGGTCGTTTCCGCCGAACGGATGTTGGAATGGACAGTTGCTTACTGTAAACGTACGGCTATTGCCGAAAAGCCTCTTTCAAAATATCAGGCCGTCCAGTTTGCTCTGGTCGAGATGACAACCGAAGTTAAAATCGGACGAACGTTCCTGGAAAAACTGGTGGCCGACCATGTTGAGGGGCAGGAGATCATTGTCGAAACCTCCATGGCCAAGTACTGGACAACCGAGATGGCCAGAAGAATTGCCGATCGCTCCCTGAGCCTGCTGGGCGAATACGGCATCCTTGAGCAAAGCCCGGTGGTCCGAGCCTTCCGGGATGTCCGGGTGATGTCGATCTTTGCCGGTACCAATGAAATTATGAAGGGGATTGCCGCCAAGTTCATGGGCCTCTAATTATGGAATTAACACCTGCAGAAATAAAACAATTTGTGGAACGGCCTTTCGCCTTTGTCGAACGGGCGGGTATCCGGGCACTTGAGCTCCGGCCCCGTTATATCAAGCTCGAGATGCCGCTGGCAGGCAACGAAAACCATATAGGCATTATGTATGCCGGGGCCCTCTTTACCCTGGCGGAGGTGCCCGGCGGGGCGCTCTACCTGACCACCTTTGATGTGTCCCGGTACTACCCCATCGTCAAAGAGATGAACATCCGTTTCCGACGGCCGGCCGCAACCGATATCACCGTCGAGCTGTCCATATCGGCCACCCGGGTAAAAAGCATACAGGCAGAAGCCGCCGCCAGAGGCAAAGCGGAGTTCACCCTGGAAACCGAGTTGAAGGATACCGGGGGAACGGTGGTCGCTCTGGGCCGCGGGATTTACCAGGTGCGTCCCATGGCGAAGATCGAAAGGCCGCCGGCATAGAGAATTTGGTTCTTCAAGACCTGTTATTCTGAGGAGTGCAGCGACGAAAAATCTCGTTTAAAGACAAATGCACCTTTAATCGGAGGGGACTCTTCGCTGCGCTCAGAGTGACAACCCGTCTACAATACATATAGAATCAAGTCACCCGTAGGTCAGGGTGCGAGCGTAGCGAGTTCCCTGACAGACACAATTGACAATCAAGGAGCGAAACCAACATGTTCAACAGCAGAATTACAGAAAAACTGGGGATAGAGTACCCGATTATCGGGGGCACCATGATGTGGATTTCCGATGCCGACTTTGTGGCATCCATTTCAGAAGCCGGCGGGCTCGGAGTGCTGGCCTCCGCAATCTATCACAGCCGCGAAGAGTTTGCCGAAGCCATAGACCGGATACGGGAACTTACGGACAAACCCTTTGCTGTCAACATCAACCTGTTTCCCGCCATGCGGCCCATAGACAATGACGATTATATGGATGTCCTGGTCGACAAGGGGGTCAAGATCGTTGAGACCTCCGGCCACAGCGCCCCGGAAACACTGTGCCAGCGCTTCAAAGACGCCGGCATGACCTGGATCCACAAATGCGTCGGCGTGCGCTACGCCCTGAAGGTCCAGGCCATGGGCGCCGACATCGTCACGGTGGTCGGCTATGAAAACGGGGGCGCCACCGGCAAACTAGATATCGGCACCCTGGTGCTCATTCCCACTGTGGTGGATGCAGTGAACCTCCCAGTTATTGGTGGAGGTGGTATTTCCAACGGCCGGGGTATCGCCGCAGCCTTTACCCTCGGTGCCGAAGCAGTCATCATCGGCACCCGCCTGCTGACGACCGCAGAGTGCCCGATTCACGACAACCTAAAAGCCGCCCTGGTGGGTGCCTGCGAACTGGACACCATGCTCATCATGCGCAGCTTGAACGCTACCCACCGGGTCTGGAACAACGCAGCAGCCAATCGCTGTGCCGAACTCGAAGATGCCTGTGCCGATTTCGAAGAGATCTACCCGGTTGTATCCGGGGAAAACGCGAAAAAGCTGTACGACCACGGGGAACTCGGGGCCGGCATCGTGGCCTGCGGCCAGGGCATCGGCATGGTGAAAGATATTGTCACTGTCAAGGAGTTACTGGATCGGATGATGGCTGAAGCCGGTGAGGCTGTGGATCGGATTAAGTAAAAGACGGAACATCCAACATTGAACAGCGAACGTTCAACTTGGAAGACCTGAAAAACCGAACATTGGGTCAATAACTTCAATCAGCCGCCGTAGGCACCCACAGTTCAAAGTTCGATGTTGAGCGTTCAATGTTCGATGTTCAAGGGTTTCTAACTACCTAAAGGAATATCACCATGACCGCAAAAGGCGCCCTTTCCGGAGTCACTGTTCTCGACCTGTCACGCCTGCTGCCCGGCCCTTTCTGCTCAATGATCCTGGCCGATCACGGCGCCCGGGTTATCGCCATCGAAGATAAAAAACAGTATGCCAAAGACGGCCTCTTCCTGCCAAACATCTGCCGCAACAAAGAGCACATGACCCTGGACCTGAAGTCCGCAGCGGGGAAAGAAATTTTTACAAAACTCGTGAAAGATGCGGATGTCATCCTTGAAGGGTTCCGCCCCGGGGTGGTGAAACGGCTGGACGTCGATTACGAGACCGTGCGCAAGATTAACGCGGCCATCATATACTGCTCGGTGACCGGGTACGGGCAGACCGGACCATTATCGGAAAAGGCCGGGCACGATGTCAACTATCTCGGCTATTCCGGCATCCTGTCACTCCTCGGCGAAGTCGACCGCCCTCCCGCGATTCCCGGGGTGCAGATCGCAGATATCGCCGGCGGCGGGATGAACGCCGCCATAGGCATCCTACTGGCCCTCTTTTCCCGGGAAAAAACCGGCCGGGGACAGTACATCGACATCTCCATGACGGACAGCATGGTCAGCCTGCTGCCAGTGGCGCAGATCTGGCAGCAGCTTATGGGAACGTTTCCTGAACGCGGCAACGCCATGCTTTCTCATCGCTACGCCTGCTACAACACTTACGAAACCGCAGACGGCCGCTACATGGCAGTGGGCGCGGTGGAAAGCCAGTTCTGGAAGACCTTCTGCAAACACATGGGGTTTCAGGAGTACGCAGGCATGCAATACGACGAAGAAAAGAAGGCCGAAATCATTGCGGCCTTTCGCCGAGCTTTCCGGCAAAAGACCATGGCACAGTGGGAAGCAAAGTTTGATCAGATAGATGTCTGTGTCAGCGGCATCAACACTATAGATGAAGTGATGGCAGCCCCCCTGTTTAAAGAAAGGCAGATGGTTCAGGAACTGCCCGGGGCCGGCGGAAAAATGGAAAAGACCCTGGGCGTACCAATAAAACTCAGCGAAACCCCCGGGGCGCTCGAGAATGCCTCCATAGATTTCGGGGCCGACACGGAGGCAATCCTTCAGGAACTCGGCTACTCTTCGGAAAAAATCCGGCAGCTTGCCGAGACAGATGTGATTTAAGCGGCATCCGCCTGCATATGGCAAACTGCTCTCCGGTCACCGATTCAAATCAAACTGAATAAGACCGGAACCATTCCGGTATGAATTTGGATCCGAATTAAACGGCCACTATTGGCAATGGTGCACGGCCCGGACATACTCATCATATAGCAATTTTGACAAAATTGTGATAGTGGGAAGCAAAAGCAACAACAAACTTCAATTTTCCGCACTACTCCCAATATATCCAAGTTTGGGTGGCAATGCCCACGGAACAACCTGCGTAGGAGGTGACCTTGATGAGGGGCTTCAAACATGTTCTCTGGATAGTTACTATGTTCAGTGTATTGGGCTTGATAGCGACTCCCTCGATAGCAGCTAAAAAGCCAAACGTCGTTGTAATGATGGTGGACAATCTTGGCTGGGGCGAACTGGGGGTCTACGGCGGCGGTGAACTGCGCGGAGCGCCTACACCACGCCTTGATAAACTTGCTGAAGAAGGTATGAGGTTACAGAATTTTAACGTGGAGCCACAATGCACGCCTACAAGGTCGGCCTTCATGACCGGGCGGCGGCCAATACGTTCAGGCACCACGAAAGTAGTCTGGGGGATGCTATACGGGCTGACGAACTGGGAGGTGACTATCGCCGAGCTTATGTCCAAGGCGGGTTATGCAACCGGCATGTTTGGAAAGTGGCATATTGGTGATGTTCCCGGCCGCTTTCCTTCAGATCAGGGCTTTGATGAGTGGTATGGTATTGCCAACACAACTGATGAATCTGAGTACTCTTCTCAATTCCAATACGATCCAAAGGTTGGAACTAGACCCATGATCGTAGAAGCCCGTAAAGGTGAAATACCCCGTGATGTTAAGCCCTATAATATTGAAGCCCGTCGTGGAATTGACGCTGAGTTGAACAGGCGCGCTACTGACTTTATGAAACGAAAGGTAAAGGAAAAGAAGCCCTTCTTTTGTTTTATTCCTTACACACAACCCCACCTTCCGACAATACCGCATCCAGATTTTGATGGAAAGACTGGCAATGGTAATTATGCCGATGTACTATCCGAGATAGATTACCGGGCTGGACAGATTCTCGATACAATAGATAAGTTAAAAATACGCGACAACACTGTTGTTATCTGGCTTAGTGACAATGGTCCGGAATACTTTTTTCCCCATCACGGCACAGCTGGCCCCTGGAGAGGTAATTATTTCACCGCTTGGGAAGGGTCACTACGTGCACCATTCTTGATCCGGTGGCCAGGAAGAATCCCTGCAGGCACCGTCAGTAATGAGATAGTTCATGTCGTAGATTTATTACCCACATTGGGCAGAATTGCCGGTTACAAAGTTCCTGAAGACCGCATTATCGACGGTGTCGATCAACTTGATTTTTTTAAGGCGAAACAGAAGAAGTCAAATCGTGAGGGGTTTATTGTTTATAACAACGACGATATATACGGATACAAGTGGCTAAACTGGAAGATGCATCTTATAGAACTGGAAAATATGAACAGCGAACCTCGACCACTTAATGTTCCGAGGGCCTATAATCTGATAACGGACCCAAAAGAAGAATACAATTTGGCTGCGGAAGCGACATGGATCTTGCCAGTGCTCTTTAAAAAAATAGTCGCATTCCAAAAAACGCTCATGCAGGAACCACCGATTGCATTGGGTACGCCGGACCCGTATAAACCGAAAGAATAAAGGCGGGTACGGTCTGAATCAATTATCTCTCCCCCCAGCTTAAACAAGGAAACTCTACATGAATATTAAAGTTTTATTTTTAATCTTAGGCGTTTTCTTTGTTTCCCCTTTCTTATGCGCGGCAGGGAACCAGCCCAATATCGTAGTCATTATGACTGATAACCAGGGGTACGGCGACCTCGGAATATATGGAGGTTTGCGCGCTCCAACACCACGTATTGATCAACTTGCCCGCGAAGGGGTTATGTTCCAGGATTTCCAGGTTGAGCCAAACTGTACACCCACCCGCGCAGCATTTATGACCGGCCGGATTCCGATTCGCTCAGGCACCGATGGTTTGGTAATGCCAGGCCAGCCGGGAGGCTTGCATCCGATGGAGGTCACTCTCGCCGAGGTCCTGAAAGGTGCCGGCTATGCTACCGCATACTATGGAAAGTGGCATCTGGGTGAAGCTGTTGATCGTGAGCCCCAAATGCAAGGTTTTGACTATTGGTACGGGATTCATAACACCAGTTTTCCGGTAGATTCTGATTTTCCAGGAACTGATATGAAGCTCATTGAGCCACAGAAGGTGGTGGAAGGTAGTGCAAATAAACCAGCGAAGGTGGTCCGGGACATGGACATTGAGTATCGCCCACTGATTGATCGAGATCTTACTGAAATGAGTGTCGAATACATCAGGAAGGAGTCGAAAACTGCTCCCCCGTTCTTTTTGATGACGTCCTACATAAATCCCCATCATCCTGTAGTGCCCCACCCTGATTTCAAAGGTAAATCCGGTGGCGGGGCCTACCCGGATGTCATGATGGAGATCGACTACAATACGGGACTAATCCTCGACGCTATTGAAAAAGCCGGCATCCGTAAAAACACAATCGTATTTTGGTTTTCTGACAACGGTCCTACCCGTTACAGCCTGCATCCCGACCAGAACGGTGACAATGGAATCTGGTCGGGAGAACTTGGCTCAGCCTGGGAAGGTGGCCTGCGCACTCTTGGCATGGTGCGGTGGCCGGGTAGAATTCGATCGAATTGGAAAACCGAAGGAATGATTCACGTAATGGATATGTTCACCACTTTGGGTAAAATCGGAGGAGGCGACATTCCGTCTGACCGGCCCATTGACGGTATGGATCAGACTGCCTGGTTACTGGGGAAAAAGAAGAACTCTGCCCGCGACAGTCGCCTGGTTTTCTTCAATGGAAATTTTGTAGGTATCCGGTGGCGTCAGTTCAAATTTCTTACAATGGAGTACGAAAAAAAAGGTTCACTTGCTCGCCCTGCCTACACCGGGGTATCTCTGCCTCAGTTGTACAACCTGAAGACTGATCCCAAAGAAGAATACAACATTATTGGTGAGAGCGGTGCTTCCAACGTCGGTGCGCATATGCTCAAGATGGGAGTCGCTGCCCAGGCAAGTTTCAAAGAATTTCCTAATATGGACTACTCGAAAATGACTATAGATAAATAGGGTTATGGAAGGCGTCAACTAAGTGTATCTGCTGAAACCTAACATGTCACTGAGTTGAAAAACCTTAATATTTCATCCAAATCCTAACTCCGCGCACTCCGACCATGTTCCGATGGTATTCCTGATTTTTTGACCACCGAGGAATACCATTTATAATGTGCATTATTGCCGATCTTATGTAATATCGTGAGGACTTGGCAATAATGCTTGATCATGACATTTAAATCCATCAACACGTTACCGATATTCTAAGGACCGAGATGAAAGATAATGGTGACAAAATCATAGCAGAGAAAATTTTACAGTTCACCAGCCTTAGCAATAAAAACGTTCTTGAAATCGGATGTGGAAATGGCCGTATAACATCTTCTTTATCTACCGGGCCTAAAGAATTAATTGCCATAGATCCTGATTTTAAAAAAGTCAAAGAAGCTAAAGGCAATATACTGGGAGTGACTTTCCAAATAGCTTCTGGTGAGAACCTCGCTTTTGCAAACGCAACTTTCGATCTTGTTATCTTCACATTGTCTCTTCATCACCAAAGCAGTGAAGCTGCAATTGCCGAGGCAGTTAGAGTGCTGGAGGATGAAGGCGAAATGTTAATTGTTGAGCCGACCATCGAAGGAGAAGTCCAAAGAGTATTTTCGTTGGTTCATAGTGAAAATCAGGAGTTAATAAATGCTCAGAGGTCGATCAAGAATAGTGGTTTGAAAATTCAAGAGTCTGAAATATTTAATACTACCTGGTCTTTTGATAACAAAGAGGAGCTATGCCAATCAATCTTTGATTTTTTTAACGTGCCTTACGATACCCGAATAGCCGCTGAAATAATCAATTTAATAGGTGCCAAAGCCGAAGGTAACTCTATAGAACTATTGGATGAATTAATGATACAGTTAATCAAAAAGCAAAAAAACACCTAATAATATTACTACTATTGAAGAAATCATCTTTTTAGTTTTAAAGCCAGAACCTGATTACGACCATGGTTCGATGATATTGCTGATTTTCTGAAGATCGTGGAATACCATCTGAAGTGCTCAGAATTTCAGCAAAATTGCACTATAGGTAGGTCTTGGCAAAGGTCCACGTTCAGGTATATTAAACATACATGCAGTTTTGGTGGAATTGTGATATTGGCAATCACAACTTCAAAAAGCGTCGCATGATAATATTAATGTTAGGACCTGTAAAGGTGGATACAAAATAAATTAGCGTAGAAAAAACATCAATAAATCGCTGGAGTAAGACACGCAAAACCCGCGTGTGTATCAGCTCAACCGTCCGGCAAGCAAGGATCAAGGATAATAATGAAAATTAGAATTAAACGTCGATTAATAGATCGGTTCTGATCGCCATGGATAAACCTTTGATAGTAATAAGGCCTGGTAAACCAACTTACGATGAGGGTTTATCTTGTGGTCATTATCTGAACGAAGCTGCCGAAGGATTTTTCCGTTTTATGCTTGGTCGCCAGTTTGTGCAAATTATTGCAAAGGCGTACACTCAACCAAACCACAGCTATTCCTTTCAAAATGTGTCTTTTGCTGAAAAAGGTAATCGTATCGTTGGAATGGCTTTAGGATTTACTTCCGAGCAGTATCGACACTTTACTGATAAGCCACTAAAAGAAGCTGCAGGGAGCCGCAATTTTCAAATGAAAGCCGTGAAAATGCTCTTTGCACCAATGTTTAGAATTATTGAGACGATAGACGACGGTGATTTCTACTTATTAGCCATGGCTATCGACAAAGATCTTCGGGGAAAGGGAGTTGGTTCATCCTTGATGAACTGTATTAAAGAGCGGGCTCGAGCAAACGGATCGGCCCGAATATCTTTAGATGTTTCGGCCAACAATAAAATTGCTCGCCAAATCTACGAGAACTGGGGGATGACGATTGAATCACAGTGGCCCAAGCGTTTGCCCTTACCAGGATTGAGATTCTATCGAATGGTGAAAGGGATTTAAATCCTTAGTGGAAATTATGTCATAGGATATAGTGAGCCATGATTACAAAAAATGAATGCATTCTCTTAGGTGGCCTTTAATGGATGTGATCTTGAAAGGATCCTTATGAAAGCAATTGTCTATTACAACTATGGTTCACCCGATGTTCTTAAACTCGAAGATATCCAAAAACCGATCCCAGGCGATGATGAAGCCTTAGTAAAAGTTCATGCCGTATCTATAAATTCATGGGACTGGGATATGTTAACTGGCAGGCCGTTTGAGTATCGCTTTTTCAGTGGCTTTTTAAAGCCCAAAAGCACGCTGATTCACGGATGTGACATAGCTGGTAAAATTGAAGCGGTCGGGAAAAATATAAAACAGTTGCATGTCGGAGATGACGTGCTTGGCGATCTGTCAGAGGGAGGTTGGGGCGCTTTTGCTGAGTATACATGTGTATGCGAAAACGAATTAACTCTTAAACCTCAGAATATGACATTCGAGGAAGCCGCATGTCTTTCCCATGGAGGCAACCTTGCAGTACAGGGCCTTATTGATTTTGGAAAGATTAAATCAGGACAAACGGTTTTGATTAATGGCGGTGGCGGTAGTACGGGTACATTAGCGATACAGATAGCAAAACTATTCGATGTTGAAGTAACAGCAGTTGATCGCACAGAAAAATTAGACCTGATGCGGACACTTGGCGCTGACCATCTAATTGATTATACAAAAGAAGATTTTACCCAAAATGGGCGCACATATAATTTGATTTTTGATGTCAAAACAACCCGTTCTATTTTTGATTATAAACGTGCGTTATGTCCTGGCGGCCGCTATGTGACAGTCGGCGGCAAAACATCGCGAATCCTTCAGCTATTGTTATTCAAGAAACTGGCCGGCAAATACAAAATGCATATGGTGGGATACAAAGCAAATAAGGATTTAAAATATTTAATCGAGCTGTTCGAAGCTGGTAAGCTAAAACCTTTTATAGATAAATGTTTTCCTTTAGAAAAAACTGCTGATGCTTTCCGGTATTTTGGAGAAGGATGTTTCAATGGGAAAATAGTCGTGACCTTGGGACAATAAACAGAACCTAACAAGGCGCTGTACAGGGTTTGCCAGCACGAACGAGCTGTCAACCTGAGGGCTTCAACGTTAAACATATCTGCAATGTTCCTGCACATATCAGATAGCAGAAACCCTTTTAATGATGAAACATATCCCGATTGTAATGGCTACCTGATTACAGGCCCATTTTTTTCAACCCTCATGTAGCGGACTAACGACCATTAGTCCTCAGTTACATGGATAAACAAAAAGGCGTGGATTATCTCATATAGTCCGCGCCTTTTTTTGTCTTGACCGCCACCCTGCAGATATCAGGTTTCTGAAAAGGCACCTATGTTCGGTTTCTGGTCGGTAACTCAGGGCTCGCGCAAAAATAACTTCACATTTTCAAAGCCCAACCATCTCAATCAGCGGCGTTGCAAAAATACGAAATATGCCCGATATTTCTTAATTTTTGCGCCTTGCTGATTGAGCGCTTGAACCCTGAAAATTTGCGAACTTATTTTTACGCGAACCCTTAGTCATTTAGTAAAAGCCGCCACTACCGCCGCAACTGCTTTTTTTAAAATCGACCGCGGGCAAGCAAGGTTAAACCGTTCAAACCCGGCGCCATTGTCTCCAAACCAATCCCCATGATCCAGGGCCAATCCCGCATTGTTTTCTATCTTCTGAATAATTTGTTCAGGTGTAAACCCCAAAGGTTTAAAATCCACCCAGGCCAGGTAGGTTCCTTCCAGGTCAAAGACTTTGACTCCGGGCAAGTTCGTTTCCAGACTGTCTTTCAGATATATATAGTTCTGGTGCAGATAGAGAAGCAGATCATCCAGCCAGGGTTCGGCCCCGTTGTAGGCCGCCTGGGTGGCAATGGCCCCGAACAGGGTGCCGCCTCCCCGGGGACCCACACCCAGCGTCTCCATGTAGATTGAAAAGTCACCCCGCAACCGGGCATTGGGAATGATGATGTTCGACTGCTGCAGGCCCGCCAGATTGAACGTCTTGCTGGCGGCATTGGCGGCAATGGAATGCCGGGCAAATTCCGGAGACATATTTTGGAAACAGATATGTTTGAAACCCGGCAGGATCAGGTCGCAATGAATTTCATCGGCAAAGACCAGCACCCCGCTTTCCATGCAGATGTTTCCAAATTTTTCGAGCTCCGCTTCTGTCCAGACACGCCCGACCGGATTGTGGGGGCTGCAAAGGACGGCAACCTTGACCCGGGGATCCCTGACTTTTTCAGCCAGATCTTCAAAATCCATTTCATAGCGGCCGTCTGCTATTTTCAGGGGATTTTCCAGAATGGTGCGCCCATTGGCGGTAATCGCCCGGGCAAACGGATAGTAGACCGGCGTCTGGATCAGTATCTTGTCACCCGGCTTGGAAAACCGCTGGATAAGGTAATGGGTGGCCGGGACAATACCCGGCGTTGTCAGGATCCAATTGCTTTTGATGTCCCACTGGTGCCGTCTTCGATACCAGGATATCACGGCTGCATTATAATCCGGGGCCTGCGTGGTATACCCGTATACCTGGTGGGCCAGGCGTTTGGCCATGGCCTGCCTCACCACGGGCGGGCACTTGAAATCCATGTCGGCCACCCACAGGGGCAACAGGTTTTCCTTGCCCCGGCCGAAAGTTGCCCTTAATACTTCCGGTTCCCACTTCATGGATCCGGTGTGGCGTCTGTCAATGACTTCATCAAAATCCCAGTCTTTATCCAGTCCCATTGTCTGCCTGTTTAATAGATTCCAGCTGAACCCGCATGCGGATGATTTCCTGGGAAAGCCTGTTTTCCGCCTCATTTAGTTTTTCTTTACCCTCAGCCTCAACACGGTAACGTTCTTCATCTGCCTTGGCCCTAATAATCACGGCATCTGATTGTGCCTGGGCCGTTGTTTTAATGGCTTCCGCATCATCCAAAGCCGCAACTTTGCTTGCTTCCGCCGCCACCTTGATCCCGACGGCTTCCTGCTCTGCCTCTTCGGTGGCCTTAATGACCGCAATTTGTTTGTTACGGTTGGCAATTTCCTTGTCGCGGGCGGTGGCGACTCTTTCGCTAGCCGCTACTGCCAGGGCTTCGGCTTCCTTGGCGTCCTGATCTGCTTTTGATTTTTCCTAGGAAAAGGGAAATATTCGATCGTACGCCGCAACAAGACGTATCTCAAGATGTAGTAGGGACAAAGTATCAATATAAACCCAAATCAAGGTATTCGCAACCAAAATTTTCATGACCGCAGTCCCCACCGCACCCTTTCTACAGCCACCCGGGTAAGGGCCTCGGAAAGGATTGTCAGCGTTGTACTTGCCAGGGTTGGGCCATTGATAGTAAGTAGAAATGCATGTTGACAAATCACGCCCCGAATGATCTGAATACAGGTTGCCTGACACTGAAAATAGACCCTGCCACATAAAATCTGGAGACAGCTAATGACGACCCTCAAGCACCTCTTCGCGCCCATTCAAATCGGATCCATGACCGCCAAGAACAGGCTTTTAATGCCTTCCATGAGCATTAATTTCGGCGTGGATGACAACGGCTATGTCACCGACCAGCTCACCGAATATTTCGTCGCCCGGGCCCGGGGCGGTGCCGGCATGATGCTGGTGGGCGGCGGCGGGGTCAGCCCGGCCGGTCTGGAACTGCCCGGTCTGCCGGCGCTGTGGGATGACGGCTGCATAGCGGCCCTGGAAAAAATGGTCGCCGCTGTTAAACCCTTTGACTCCCGCTTCGGTGTACAGTTGATGCATGGCGGCCGGCAGTCTTACCATGACAGGAAAGTGGCACCCTCCCCGATCCCCGCACCCGCGGTGGTAAAAGGCATTCCCCGGGAACTGAGTATTGCCCAAATCAAAGAAACCATTGCCACCTTTGGCGATGCAGCCCGGCGCTGCTATGCTGCCGGATTTGACTTTATCGAAGTCCACGGCGCACACGGTTACCTGGTGAACCAGTTTCTCTCCCTGAACGCCAACCAGCGTACGGATGAATACGGCGGCTGTTTTGAAAACCGGATTAGATTTCTCCTGGAACTGCTGCACGACATCAAGGCCAAAACCGCGGCAGACTTTCCGGTGGGCATCCGCATCAATGGGGACGATTACATTGAGGGCGGCTGGACCCTGGAAGACGCCCTGCGGCTGGCCCCGATCCTGGAACAAGAAGGTACGGATTACCTGCACATTTCGGCGGGAGTTTACGGTTCCCGGCAGCTGACCATCCCGTCCATGTATGTGGAGCATGGCTGTTTCATCCACCTGGCCGAGGCCGTCAAGGCGGTGGTTTCGATCCCGGTGGTAGCGGTGGGACGTATTAAAAGTGCGGAGCTGGCCGACCGGATCATCAAGGAAGGCAAAGCAGACGCCGTGGCCATGGGTCGTTCGATTATCGCCGACCCCGAGCTGCCCAACAAGGCCCGCAGCGGCAACCTGGCCGGTATTCGGCCCTGCATCGGCTGCTGTCTGGGCTGCATTCACGCCGTGCTGGCCCTGGAACCCGGTTCCTGTGTGGTGAACCCCCAGGTCGGCCGCGAATACCTGCTCAAGCAGGACGACCCTACGGATGCGCCCAGGAAGATCCTGGTGGTGGGCGCCGGCCCGGCCGGCATGGCCCTGGCCGGGATTGCCGCGGGCCGGGGGCACCAGGTGGTGCTCTGTGAAGAGAAAGGCAGCGTGGGGGGTCTGCTGCGCCTGGCGGCCATCCCGCCGGGCAGAACGGAAATCATGGACATTATCAACTTCCTGAACCTGGAACTGGAACGCCAGGGCGTCGGCCTGCGCCTCAACACCGCCCTGACCCCGGAGCTTCTGGATGAGATCAGTCCCGACACGGTGGTACTCACCACCGGCAGCCTCCCGGACATGCCCATTATCAAGGGGCTATTTAAAACCAAAATGGACCTTTGCACGGTCACCGAAGTCCTGGAAGGCAAGCTGGTGGGCGACAGGGTCCTGGTGCTGGGCGGAAACCAGGCCGGCCTGGTGCTGACCGATTACCTGGCTGAAAAGGGCAAGGAAGTGGTGGTGTTGAACCGCAAACGGCATTTTGCCGAAGAGATGTCCGCCAACGACCGCTATTACCTGCGTGAACGCCTGAAACGCGACTCCGTCAAACTGGTCAAGCAGGTGTCCATCAAGGCGTTTTCCGAGGACGGGGTGACCTTCGTGGCCAACGGGGAAACCGTCATCCTGGATGGGTACGACAGCGTAGTGGTGGCTGAAGCGATGGCCCCGGTCCGGGATGCCAAAAGTTTTCTCAAGGGCCGCGACCTGGAAGTTCACATGATCGGCGATGCCAAAACCCCCCGCAATCTGATGCTTTCCATGAGCGAGGCCGAGGAATTGGGGCGGGAATTATAGAACCCATATACTACCGCACGGATCCCGGCATTCGCCGGAATGACGAAGTCTGGGTATTTATTCGCCGGCTTAACATGGATCAAACCAAATGATAACTCGCAGCAGGAGGTTCTCAGTATGGAATCAAAAGTCTGGCACAAGTTCTACCCCGAAGGCACACCCCCGGAAGTCGACATCCAGAAAACCAACATGCCGGAAGCCCTGGAGGCCGCCGCCCGTGATTTTCCGGACCACGTGGCCTACATCTACATGGGCCGCATCATCACTTACCGGGAACTCCAAAGCCTGGTGTACCGCTTTGCCAATGCCCTGCTGGACCTCGGTGTGAAACCCGGTGACAAGGTCGGTATGCTGCTGCCCAATATGCCCCAGGTCATCATCGCCAACTATGCCGCCTACTACCTTGGCGCGGTCACGGTGATGAACAATCCGCTTTACACGGAACGTGAACTCGAACATCAGCTCAAAGACTCGGATACCACCACGATCGTCACCCTGGACCTTTTATTGCCCCGGGTGCTGAAGCTCCAGCCTCGGACCGGGATTAGAAAAATCGTCACCTGCCACATCAACGACTACTTCCCGTTTCCCACCCGGCAGCTGTTCCCGTTTGTAAAAAAAGAGATGTACCGCAAGGACGTCCCCCAAAAGGATGTCTATCCATTCATGGATCTGGTTCAAAAATATCCCGATACTTCCGTGGAAAATCGGGCCCGCTGGGACGAGACCGCAGCCCTGCTTTATACCGGAGGAACCACCGGAGTCAGTAAAGGCGTGGAACTGACCCACGCCAACATATCCAGCGTGGTTCAGATTTTCAGCGCCTGGTTTCCCGAGTTGGAACGGGGGGATCTGGAGCGGATTGTGGGTGTCTACCCGGTTTTTCACTCCGCCGGCTACTCGGTCAGCCAGAACTTTATCATCTACAATGGCTGGAGCTGTGTGCTGATCCCGCGTCCCGAACCGGCTGTGATCACCAAAATGCTCAAGAAGTTTCGTCCCACATTCCTGCCCGGGGTGCCCACCATTTTTGTGGGCCTTCTAAGCCTCAAGCAATTCAGGGAGATGGACCTTTCTTTTGTGAAAGGCTATTTTGGCGGCGCGGCGCCCCTGGCGGAAGACACCCTCAACCAGCTTAAAACACTGCATGGCGCCATCATCAATGACGTCTACGGGGCTACCGAAAACACAGCCTTTGCCACGGCCACGCCCTGGAAAGGCACGGTAAAAATAGGCACCGTGGGCGTGCCGCTGCCCAATACCGAGATCAAGATTGTCGATCTGGAAACCGGTGAGCAGGAGATGGAAGCCGGCGCTGACGGAGAAATCTGCATCCGGGGCCCCCAGGTGATGAAAGGCTATTACAAACGTCCTGAAGAAACCGCCCAGGTGCTCAAAGACGGCTGGTTTTTTCTGGGTGACATCGGGCACCTGGATGAAGATGGCTACCTGACCATCGCCGATCGCAAAAAAGACATGATCGTGGCCGGCGGCTACAACATTTATCCCGCGGAAGTAGACCAGGTCCTCATGCTCCACCCGGATGTTCTCGAAGCCTGCGCCATTGGGGTTCCCGATGAATACCGGGGAGAAACCGTCAAGGCCTATGTCGTTCCAGCAGAGGGAAAGACACTGACTGAAGATGATCTGAAAGCACACTGCAAGCAAAACCTGGCGGCCTATAAAGTCCCCACCGGGTTTGTCTTTGTTGATGAACTGCCCAAAACAGCGGTCGGAAAAATCCTGAGAAGAACTGTCCGCGAAATGGAACTCAAGAAGGTGTGACCGACACCATGGATCACAACCAGGACACTCTTTTTGATAAGTTTCGGATCATAGCTATCAACGATTCTAAGATTGATAATTTCATGCCAAAACTACCGCATTTGTAGATAGAAGTTATCGAACAGATTTGATTATTTGTTATTGCGCTCTTTGTACCAATCTTGCTCCCCATATATCTTATTAACCCGGCAATTAAATAGATAAACATTATGAAGCATACGCAATCTTTGGAT
>CAZWPX010000047.1:0-44854 GCA_964636125.1 uncultured Desulfobacterales bacterium
AAATTTTCCTGAAATCTTTAAAATTGGGAATCTGCTGAGATTTTCAAAGGTCTCGATTCTAGGATGAAGCTGTCGGCTCTAAGCGGTTAGCGGTTGGCGATTAGGTAAGGCTTTGGCTTTTAATGGTTTGTATTAACAGCTAATGGCTAAATGCTATCGCCTTCCATCCATGATTTCCAATCATGGATGGGCACTGTTCAACTCCGGATGCAACTCATGATACACTTCTTCAACCAGCCGCAACAACCCCTGCCCCAAATCTACTTGCAACGGCGGGATAAACTTTTTCCCTACTTTTGGGCTGTATTTATAAGGTGTCAACACATAATGAGCAAGTTTTTCACAACTACTACTGTACTCAATTTGAATCTTGTCAGGTGAAATTTCTTGTATCATTCCAAGCAGATCTTTTACTGCAAATAGCTGGGTCCCCGTAAGTACGATATTCTGATTTGCATATTCAGGTTTCAATATCTCAACACTGGCCCTCGCCGCATCGCCAGCGTGGATGTACTCCCTTTTAGCTTCTTTATTACCGTTGTAAGATATAATGCCCTCTTTTAAAGCCTGCTTGACAAAACGATATATTGCGTTCCTGTTGTCTGAACGCGGGCCATATAAAGTCCCATATCTTAAGATTGTATACTCGAGCCCGTATATCTCGTTAAAAGTCTGAATGTAATCTTCAGCAGCCTGCTTGCTTGCCCTGTAAAAAGCCCCGGATTGGCTATAAACATACATAGAACTGGCAAAGACAAAACGTTTGACGGACTTCTCTAATCGGCAAGCGTCAAGGACAATCGTGTTCCCGAGGATGTTATATCGCACCGTATCAATCGGACGATTGGCTGCATCATCAATATCCGCTATTCCAGCAAAATTGTAAATTGCCCTCGCCCCTGATATTGCACTGCTTACCTGGCTGGCATCCAATATATCGCCTACAATCATTGTTTGATTCTGTCGCAGATACTTGGATATTTGAATATCGAATATCGTTACATCATACCCGGCATCGGTCAGTTTGTCGCAAACATGAGACCCTATGAACCCGGAACCGCCAAAAACAACAACTTTATCGCCCATACTGTTTCCTCATTATTCGATTGAAGGGCATTCTGCCGCATGACATAAAAACAAAGCATCAATACCGTAAGCAACAAACTGGTATCCGTTAGAAATTTTCTCTTTAAGCAATTCAGTATCAGGTTGTACAATATGAAGGCCCATCGGGATATTGAATTGCTTTGATTTTGATTCAATTACGGACATGGTTCTTATAAAACCAGGATCATCAAATTTCCCGGTAAGATCCATTGAAGCAGAAAGATCATAGGGACCAACAATAATCCCATCCAACCTTTCCACACTAAGAATATCGTCAAGGGCTTTGACTGCATCGATGTGTTCTATCTGAGCGATCAGCACAATGTCGTTTGTGCTCTCTGGAACAAGCTCGTTAAAATGCTTCCCGAACAGATTTGCCCGCGAATAGCCAACCCCTCTGGTTCCGTATGGTGGATAACTCGACCATGAGATTGCATTCTCCAGTTCGGCGGCACTGTTAATCATTGGGAAAATCAAACCTTGCACGCCGGCATCAAGAGCCTGCTTGATCTCTTTCGCCTGAGCTTGGGCAATTCGAGCGAAGGGGAGCGTGTTGCCTTTCTCAAGGGCAAGGCATATTGCCGGCAGGCCTTCAATTGAAAATGATCCATGTTCAAGATCAATTGCGACCCAATCATATCCAGCCTGCCCCAAAATTTCAGCGACTGAAACGTTGGGCAGTTGCATCCAACTGCCAATAGTTGGTTTGCCACTTTTCAATTTTTCCCTAACAACATTCATGAACACCACCAGTAAATTGTTCTTTAGATCAACCTAAGAATTTTGATTCCTCATCCTATAAAGTGTTTCCGCAATTGTGAAATCAGCCTCCTCATCAATATCGATTGCTTCAAGCGGATCCATCACAAACATTTGCGGATTTATTCCAATTCTTTGGTTGTTTGAGTCCGCAAATGCCTTTTTTGAGAAAAGGTATATATTCGAATTTTCCTCAAACAGAGGGGGCAAATCCTGGGTTCTCAGCAAAACTGCGGGATCGTGGTTAACGGCGTTTCCATTTTCCCAGTAAAGTCGCGTCTGGATTTTTGTTACTGTAAATAGGGAATCGTGTGAAGATAATGACTCTTCAAACTTGAAAATTGCATTATTAAGCACGGTTGTTGTAAGTAATGGGTTTGTACTATGTGTTTGCAGTATATGTTCACTGTCTATTAAATTGAGATCATGTCCGATAATGTCATTCATGGGTATAAAATCCCCGCATAACTCTTCCGGGCGCTCATGAATTAGTACTTTTGAAAAATTTTCAAGCGCATCCTTTGCGATAATTTCGCTATCAGTGTTAATCACAATAGCATCAATAAAAGCTGACGCCTCAAGAACTTCAGCCACACAGTGGTAAAGGGGTTTGCCTGCAAACAACCGCATATTTTTGTTGGGGACTCTTTCGGAGTGGCCTTTCATAGGTAAAAGCGCGGTAACGATCATTTTGACCTCTCGATTTGCAGGGTTAGCTCTTACCCATCCATAAATCCAGGGTTTCCGGATGGGGCTATTGGCTATTAGCGGTTAGCTTTTAGGTAATAACCTGTATTTTAATGTTTTATCTAAAACCTGATGTGCTAACAGCTAATTGCCAAGCGCTAATCGCTTATTATAGGTACAATTCAACTGAATTTGAAGTATTAGTAGACGCCGGAAAAGGCGACACTTCATTTTCGGGCACAATACCTAAAAATTGCGTGCCGCTCTTCATTGCCGCATTATAGTCAGACATGGCATCTCCGATGAACAAACATTGGTCGGCATGATATGCCGTGTCAGAAAAAATTTCTGTTAAGATTTCCCATTTTTTCCTTGGTGAACCGTATACGCCCTTAAAAAAAAGAGACAACCCCTTCTGTTCTACAATAAGTTGGATTTCATTATGAGGCGTACCTGAAACGACATACATTGGAATCTTGGCTTCATGCAACAACTGCAGAGTTTCTTGGGCGCCGGAAATGAACCCAGACTCAATCACATCCTGGACAACAATTTCTGAAAACTCATGAGACAGGTTGCTTATTTCCTTCTCGGAAATTGATCTACCCAGAAAATTCTCATAATAGTACCTGAACTTGTCGAATCTTGAAACGCCCCCATTATTAAGGTGGTACTCTACAACTTTACTTTCGACATCAACGCCGTATTGGCTGAACATCTTTGCAAATGCTTTTGTTTTGACATGGACTGAATCCAGAATTACACCATCAAAATCAAAAAAGACTGCATCATAAGATAGTTTGTTCATAAGCATTTTGAGACCTTTGAAAAACACCCCCTTTTGCATAATTTCGGCGTTGGGCTCAAATTTCAATCCTCGAAATACTCAAAGTATTCATCCGGTCAAAATTCTTACTAGCCATAAACTAAAACAAAATTGGGCATTTTCCAAAGGTCTCGTTTTTTCTATTGTGTTGATTTTGCCAATGTTGATAACCCCGTAGAAAGTCTTTCGTCCGTCATGCCGGACTTGATCCGGCATCCAGAAGTACTTGAAAACACTGGATAGCGCTAAAGCTTCACTGCGTGCCCGGTTTTCACCGGAATGACACCAAAGGGCAATTTCAGACTTTTTACGGCACCATCAATATCAAAGCTACAAACCCTATTCTTTTGGTAAGTGTTTAAGCAGATTCTCAACCGATTGCCGTTCCATCATAGTACGCCCTTCTAAGGCATATGAACCGATATGTCCTGTGACTAGCACGTTATCCAGTTCTGTTAGCGGCCCTACATAGGGTTCTATCTCAAAGCTATCTAGTGCAGCTCCAGCCAATTGCCCAGATTCTAGGGCACCAAGCAGTTCCTGCTCATCCACGAGACCGCCCCTTGCAGCATTGATCAATAAAGCGCCCTTTTTCATCTGATTTAAAACCGTTGCATCAATAAAATGCTTGTTTTTAGGTGAATATGGCATATGCAGTGTAATAATGTCTGACCGTTTCAACAGGTCTTGGATAGCCACAAACTCGATTTGGCTGGCATTCTCTGTAAATGGGTCAAATCCGATTATCCTACACCCAAATGCCTCAAGCAATTTGGCAACATATGACCCAATTCTTCCACAGCCAACTATACCCACTGTCTTTCCGTATAAAAGGTTCCCCATCGGGCGAAACCATTCACTATTTCTTATTCTGGAATCTGAACGATGGATTTTACGCAATAGAGACAAAATCATACCAACGGTTAATTCGGCCACAGGAATTGTTGGCGCATCGGGGGTGTTGACGACTAAGATATCCAGAGCCTTGGCAGTTTCCAGATCTACGCTGTCCATACCGATACCGCATCTGGAAATTACTTTAAGCTTTTTAGCCGTTTCTAATACATTTTTATTTAGCGGCTCTACGCCGGCAATCATCCCAATTGGCTGATGCTTTTGTATCAGCTCAATTATTTCACTCTCTGTCAATTTCCTTTCATACGGATTCAGTTCATATTCAAATCCATTATCATTTAAGGATTGCAGATAAGTTTTATCATTTTTCCCAAAAGAAGATGTGGTAATTAATATTTTATTCATTCATTTCAATCCTGAAAGGTGGGAGTCAAAGTAGGGGGCAAGTTACCGATTGCCCTTTCTTGTTTATTAAAAAAGACATTGGGAGCAACCTATATTTTGATAAAATAGCAACACGGTATCCAGAGTTTGAGAAGCACTTCGTTTGAGGTGCAAACGACATAGATTCAAAAGACTATTGAGAAATATGGTCCGCAATCCTAATAGCGGTCCGCCCATCCCAAAGTTCCGGCGGGCTATCTATATGCTGGTCGCCTTCCATTGCTAACTCAATAGCGTGTTCAAGTTTATCCGCTTTGCAGAGTCGGTTTGTGCCATGGTCGACTGTTACCGGTCTCTCGGTGTTTGGGCGCAGGGTCAGGCAGGGAATACCAAGATAGGTGGTCTCTTCTTGAATTCCGCCCGAATCTGTAATTGCCAGCGCGCACCTGAAGACTATGCTCATGAAACGGATGTAGTTCAACGGTTCCAGCAAGGTAATGCTGTCACACATTTCCAAGTCTTTAAACAAATTGAAGCTGTTAAGGTTTTTTCGTGTACGCGGATGAACCGGAAAAACCAGTGGTAGTTTTTTTGAAACATTCAGCAGACTCTGACAGATAATTTCAAGAGACTCAGCAGAATCTACGTTAGCGGGCCGATGGAGGGTGACCAGACCAAAATCACCAGCCGAAAGACCAAGTTCTCTATAATACTCATCCTGTTCAATCCTGGGACGCATCATCTCCAGAGAATCGATCATGATGTTGCCGACCCTCTGAATCTTAGAAGGGGCAATTCCTTCCTGTAAAAGGTTTTCATCCCCATCCGGCGACGGTGTCCAGAGAATATCGGAAATTGAATCCGTTACTATCCGGTTAATCTCCTCCGGCATCCTGCGGTCAAATGATCTTAGACCAGCCTCGAGATGCGCGACCTTGATTCCAAGTTTGACCGCCGCAAGGCTTACGGCAACTGTTGAATTAACATCGCCGACCACGACCACCAGATCCGGTGGGTCCGATATCAAGACTTTTTCATAGGCAATCATCACCCAGCCGGTCTGTTCAGCGTGGCTGCCAGATCCTATGCCTAAATGGATGTGAGGTTCGGGTAGTTGCAAATCCTCGAAAAAGGAGTCGGACATGTTGATGTCATAGTGCTGGCCGGTGTGGACGATTATTGGTGCGGCCCAATCGCGTTTTACCAATTCGTGGTATAGCGGAGCAATTTTCATGAAGTTCGGTCGCGCAGCGGCTATGAGGTGGATGGTTATGTTTCGCATAATTAAGGGCAAGAGCTTAGGGCCGGTTATCCGCAGATTTTCGCAGATTGCCGCAGATTAGGGGCGAGTGTTTTCCCGCTTGTGGCGGGAGTAACCAATAAGGCCAATTATACTAATAAAACTCACAGAACTTATTCTTTGAAGCGGGTTACGCGGTTGCGCGGATTTTTTAGACAAAATTTTCAGGATTTTTTAAGTTTCTGGGGAAAGGGAATCTAAAAAATATGTCCCAAGTCTGCAGCTCTGCTTTTCATAGAACCAGTAACCGTCTATTAAGTCCTGACTCGCGGACCCGAGGAGTTTGATTATCATCGAGTTGATTTCAAGATCTGCTCTTTAGCTTTTTCCAAACCGATGAATTCCTCGAGAACTTAGGGGACGTTCTTTAGTTTATAAGTTCCTGAGCTATAAGAACCGAAGGACCTACACTTTGCCAAAGTAGCAGCACTTCCCGCTTGAATAAAACCAGCAACCTTTTCTTTAGACAGGATAAACAGGATGGACAGGATTTTTAAACCCTGTTGGCAATTTCCTGATGAAATTGACAACGGTGTCATCCGCTCTCGCGGAGGTGGCTTAGCTTAGTTCCAATGCATCGCTTTCTTAATTCTGCCGGCACATGTCCCGGGAACATAGTTGACTCTTTTTGCCGAAGGCGATGGTCTCTTGCCTGTTTCCGGCCGGCAGGCAAGGGCTTGTTTTTTGGTCCTAATCAACTGGAAATGCCAAGTTTTTTGAAGATAGCCTGCAAGAATGCCATTAGATCTGGTAAATTCTCCCTGGAAGTTTTGTAGATCCTCTCAAGATCAACCTTTTCATACTCGTGGGCAATCAGGTTTCTCGTGCCGATGGCAAGGATGATTTTTTCGGTGAGAGCCTTCTCAATTAAACCGTTATCCTCCAGAAGGTAAAACATCTCACTTGTGCTGCCCGGTACGCCGTAACCTTCCGAACTGACAATATGGGCGGCAATATCGATACACATCTGCACCGCCTGCTGGAGGTTGAACATGACGCTTTCCTGGAAATCCAGGTTCTCTAAAAAGACCTCCAGATCAATATCACTTTTAATCTGAACTCTTTCAACGTATCTCTTAAGGGAATCTGCTTTCAGAAGAATCAGATCTCTGTCAACCATTGGCAATTTCCCCCATTATTTTCGTTACAAACCCTTTTTGCAGCATTTCACGGTAGAATCCAAATTCAGCAATTCTCGAATACATGATCGTTTTTTGCCTTGCCAATAATCTGGTATCTCGGACCAGCAGGCAGCGCCCCTTTGAAAACACCTGCTTCAAGAGCTCCTCGCCGGCTGTATTCATGATAACTGGGTGGACATCAAGACGTAGAATCCTACATAGATCCGAATGGTATTGCATTTTGATCTTTGAATACGTCGCCCTGTCAGATGGCATCAAAATAATGCCGATATCAATATCACTGAAAGGCCTCTGCTTCCCGGATGCATAGGAACCGAACAGATAAATGGCAACAACCGCGCTTTTATCTCCGAAATAATCACAGATTTTGGTTTCTAATGGATCTTTCATTTTTTAACAGAGATGGGGGGCAAGATGGGGGTCTCCGTTTTGACCTTTCTTTCCCATAAAAGAGTTGGACAAATTTATGCCATAGTGCTGGCCCGTCTGGACAATGATGGGGGTTGCCCAATCGCGTTTTACCAGCTCGTGGTATAGCGGCGCGATTTTCATAAAATTCGGCCGGGCAGTGGCTATGAGGTGAATCGTTATGTTTTTGTTGGGCATGAAAGAATGCTTCGCATTGGTTATTTGGTTCAATTTGTTGGATTTGTCTAATTGGTTAAGGAAATGCTGTGCATTGGTTAATCGTTATTGGTTATTGGGGATAGTGCAAAAACTATTATCACCACGGAGATGCGGAGAAGGGGAGAGAGACACATGTTAAAAGTTGCTTGTTATTTGGTTTCAGGG
The DNA here is from genome assembly GCA_964636125.1 of uncultured Desulfobacterales bacterium. GTDB lineage: Bacteria > Desulfobacterota > Desulfobacteria > Desulfobacterales > CAJINA01 > CAJINA01. The sequence goes on from CAZWPX010000047.1 coordinate 7,853, forward strand.
ACTTGTGGGCCTTCCTAATAACCATTATCTAATTAAATACAGGCTGTTACCTCATTGCAAACTGCTAAAAGCTAAGAGCTAATAACTTTTTCTTTGGAACGCACCCTTGAATGAAGCTATAAATGCGAAATCCAGCATAGTCGGGGAGAAGATCAACGTCTAAAAGCCTTGAAAAATATTCTTCTGACAGGATTTACAGGATTTGCAGGATAGTTTTACGGTTCCCGGACGGAACCGTAAAAGGTGTCATCCGCTTTGCGGAGAGAGTGGCGCCACGGGGATATCGGAAGGCCTGCCGTAAATGAAAAACCCGTAGTTTCGCCGGAGGCGATAGCCTCTTGCCTGGCCGGCTTCCGGCCGACAGGCAAACTATCCTGTTATCCTGTCTAAAAGTCTATCTACCGGTCCTTTTCGCTTTCAGCCTTTTTCGTCCGGTATTTTCTTTTAACATCCACCCCGGCAGGTCCAAAATTGATAAGCAGTCCAATTTCGATTCCAGTGGCAACCAGATAGTTTACCAACTGTGCTTCATGGGGCTTTACCATTCTTTCCACGGATTTTAGTTCGACAATCAAGTCATCCTCTACTAGCAAATCTGCGATAAAATCGCCGACGATTTGGGTCCGGTAATGAACCTGCAATGGTTTCTCCTGCTCCGCTTTGAGTCCGGCCAAATCAAGCTCGATGATCATCGCTTTTCGGTAGACGCTTTCAAGGAAACCAAATCCAAGTGTGTTGTACACTTGATATGCACAGCCGATCACCTTGTGTGTCAGGTCTTCTTTCTCCAATAGACGCCCCTTCACTCGCCGAAGGCGATGGTCTCTTGCCTGGGTTCGTCCGGAACCCCGGCAAAATATCCTGCCATCCTGTTATCCTGTCTAAAAGCCTTTAAAAACATGCCTCTGGCAGGATTGAATTCTCACCAAAGGGTTTTAAGGCCAAATTTGAGATATGCCTTGAAATCACGATCTTTGGATACCAGGGTCTTTTTTTGCTGAATAGCCTGCCAGATGATGAGTCGGTCAAATGGATCTTTGTGAGAAAGCTTAGGCAGCTTGTAGAAACTGGATGCTTCTGTGGCGGTAATCGGCAATATCTCCAGATTCATCTGGAGAGCGCAATCAGGTAATTCTTCTGGCTTTACACCGGATAATTCGAGTTTTCCAAGGGCATACTTCAAAGATATTTCCCAAAATGTAACGACACTGACAGCCACATCATTCTTCGGAGACTTGATCTCTCTTGCGGATGTTCTGCTCAACTTGTCGGGGGAAAAAAGCGACCACAAAAAACCATGGGTGTCCAATAACAGGTTCATGAACCCAGCAGTTCTTTCTCACTCATTCCGAAATCATCATAGATGATACATTCTGCCTTGCCCTTGAGCAGGCCAAGACGTCTGTCCGGTATCTCAGCATAATCGCTATATGGGACAATAACAGCAACTTTTTCTCGTTTTTTGCCGTAACTTATTACGATTTTTTGGCCGCTTCGCACTTTTTTCAGGACTTCTGAAAATCCGGTTTTCAATTCGCCTATCGTAAGCGTTTGCATATGAGCCTCCTTTACCCAACCTAAATAGTTCTTGACAACTTGTCAAGTAGAAGGACGGTCAAGGACCTGTTTTTTGACGCGGGCTACGCGGTTTGGTTGCTTCGCATAGGAGCTGGGGCAAAACCTTGGTCTGGTTATCCGCAGATTTACACAGATTAACGCAGATATAATATCGTATATCCGGCTTTCGCCGGCGAACCAATTAAACCAATACAACTAATCGGACCAATTAAAACGTTTTGTTGCTATGCCTGTTGAATCCTGGGACCCTCTTCTCCAGCCTTATGGCTTTGTTGACCGGATTCTTTTTGAAAAGCCTTTTATCCCACGGTTAGAGGCTTTGATAATGGGGTGTAGGTTAGAGCGTGCAAGGCTCCGCTTCTTCTGACAGGATTTACAGGATTAGCAGGATATTTTTACGGTTCCCGGACGGAACCGTAAAAGGTGTCATCCGCTGCGCGGAGGGGGTGGCGCCACGGGAATATCGGAAGGCCTGCTGTGAACGCAACGCCCGCAATTTCGCCGAAGGCGATGGTCTCTTGCCTGGCCGGCTTCCGGCCGACAGGCAAACAATCCTGCCATCCTGTTATCCTGTCTAAAGGCCTTGAAAAACATTTCTTTGACAGGATTAAAATCTATTTTCAATTCCCGAGTGGAATTGAAAATGGGGGTCAAAATGGGGGTCTCCGCTTGACCTTTCTTTCCCATAAAAGAGTTGGACAAATTTATGTCATAGTGCTGGATAGCATGAGCAATGATGGGTGTTGCCCAATCACGCATTGACAATTCGTGGTATAACGGCGCGATTTTCATAAAATTCGGCCGGGCAGTGGCTATGAGGTGAATCGTTATGTTATTGTTTGGCATGAAAGAATGCTTCGCAAAGGAAAACGTTTTGACAACAAACGGTGGTATTTTCCAAAATGGATAGGATGGATGCCAGCATAAACACGCAACGAACCGATATCTGAGAAAAGGGAATCTATAAAAAATGTGCCAAGTCCGCGACTCTGCTTTTCATAAAACCAGTAACCGTCTATCAAATCCTGACTCGCGGAACTGAGGAGTTTGATTATCATCGAGTTGACTTAAAGACCTGTTCCCGAGCTTTTTCCAAACTAATGAATTCATCGCGCCCCTCTTTTATACCGGCCTCCCTTTCCTGTAATACCTGGCGATGCCAATCCGGTGAAGATAGGCTGTCCGCCTTTTGACACAAATCATCCCAGATGGCTTCCATGACCTGAATTTTTTCATCAATGGACATTTTATCTAAGGGTATAGAAATTTCCATACCTGCCTCCATTTCTGGCATCTTGATTATTGACGTGGTTTATGCGGGTTAGGATGCTGCGCATAAGGTCAAGGGCTTAGTTATTGACGCGGGTTGCGCGGGTTACGCGGGTTTTCCAATAATTTCGGGCATCCGAGTTTATTAGAAGGTTTCCATCCGCTGCGCGGAACAATAAAAGTTTAAAAAATACAGTGCATTACCTAATTGCTAACCGCCAAAAGCTAATAGCTCCATCCTGAAATCTTGGATTTATGGATGGACAACAGCTAATAGCTAAAACCTTCCATCAAAATTTTCTAATTATGATGGGTACTCTCTAACAGCCTTCAGCCTTCAGCCTAAAAAATTGCAGACTTTGCAATTTTTCAATCACACATACCCTCTCTGCCCAAGCAGGAGCAGAATCTGCCTTGCTGACTCTTCAGGTGTGAGGTTGGTGGTATCTATCCGCAACTCGGGTGATCCGGGTGTCTCATAGGGATCATCGACACCAGTAAAGCCCTTGATAAGGCCGGCCCGGGCTTTGGCGTACATGCCTTTGCGATCTCGTTTTTCACATTCCTCGATGGGCGTTGACACATGGACTTCTAAAAACCCGCCGTATTCTTCAATGGTTTTCCGAATTTCCGTCCGGGTGTTCTCATAGGGCGCAATCGGCGCACATATTGCGATCCCCCTGTTTTTAGTGATTTCGCTGGCCACATAACCAATCCGACGAACATTGATGTCCCGGTGTTCTCTAGAAAAATTCAACTCACTGGACAGGTTCCGGCGCACGATGTCGCCATCGAGCAGCGTTACCGGGCGGCTGCCGATTTCCAGGAACCGCGAAAAGAGGATCTTGGCGATAGTCGACTTCCCTGCCCCGGACAACCCGGTAAGGAAGACAGTAACCCCCTGGTTGGACGGCATTGGGTAAGCTTTCTGAAGTTCGGTCAGCACCTCCGGAAAGGTTACCCAGGCTGGAATCCGCCGTCCGGACCGGACCCTGTTGCGGATGTCGGTGCCGGAGAGGGAAATGGTTTGGGTATTTTCCGCCACCTGGTCACTGAAACGATATTCATCTTCAAACGGCAGGTAGACCAACTCCTCAAATGATACAATGCCAACACCGATTTCATCGCTATGCCTGGAGACAAGGTTCCGAGCTTCATTTTGGTCATAAAATCCCTTACCGTCATTGCCACCCCAGGGACCCGCATGGTTCCGGCCGATTATAAAGTGAGTGCATCCGTAATTTTTCGCAATAATAGTATGCAGCAGGGCGTTACGCGGCCCGGCCATGCGGATGGCCAGTGGGAGCAGGTTCAGGGTATGCGAATCCGGCGGATAATGTTTTGCAATGGCCTGGCAGCATCTCACGCGTGTATAATGATCGAAGTTACCTGATTCGCGGATCCCGGTCATGGGCAGCAGCAAGAGGTTGGCGTTGGCCTGCTGCATGGCCCGGAGGGTGATCTCAAACTGGGGGCGGTGGATGGGGTTGCGGGTTTGGAAGCCCACCACCCGCTGCCAGCCGAGTTTGGCATGCAGTTCCCGCACTTCGGCAGGCGTCATCCGCAGCTTCCGGAAATCGAAATGAATCGGCAGACTGACCACTTCGAGCTTTCCGCCGATGTAAACTTCACCTGATTTGTTCATCAAATAGTGGGCACCAGGGTGTTTCGGATCCTGGGTGCCGTATACCTCGAGTGCTTCCCTTTCAAGATCCGGCTGCCAGATATCTTCCACATGCAGAACGGCCAGGAAAAAGCCCTCGGCATCCCGTAAAGCGACTGACTTGCCAGTTTCGATATCCGCTGCTGTCGATGCAGGTATATCCAGGCAGATCGGGATGGGCCACAGAGTACCATCCGCAAGGCGCATACGGTCAACTACGGAGATGCAATCTGCCCGACTCATGAAACCGGTAAGCGGCGAAAAGGCTCCGACGGCCAGCAGTTCAAAGTCGCAGAGTTGACGACTGTTCAGGAGAATATCCGGCAGGTCTATGGTCAGGGCCTTAAGCTCGGTGACTCGCTTTTCGTCGACCAATAGATTGACGAGGTTACCGCCGTGAGATTTTGGTAAATTGTTTGTCAAGATAGGTAATTTGAATTTTTGAAGATCAAGGGCTTGTTTTTTTTCTTAGGGTGTAGCCAGATCGTACTCTTTGTACCAGTCGATAAACTTTTCAATCCCTTCCCTGAGGGGTGTCGCGGGTTTAAACCCGACATCTCGCATAAGATCGTCCACATCTGCGCAGGTAGCCTTGACATCGCCAGGCTGCATGGGCATAAAATCTTTTTGGGCCTCTTTCCCAACTGCATTTTCGATTGCTTCGATAAAATCCATCAGCTCGATCGGGGTATTATTGCCTATGTTGTAGATCTTATACGGAGCATAGGATGTCCCCGGATCTGGACGATACCCGGACCAGGTCGGGTCTGGCTCTGGTAGTCTGTCCAGTATCCTGAAAACCCCTTCAATGATATCGTCGATATAGGTAAAATCTCTTTTCATCCGGCCCTGGTTGAAAACTTTTATGGGCTTGCTTTCAAGGATGGCTTTCGTAAAAAGAAAATAGGCCATATCCGGCCTGCCCCAGGGGCCGTATACCGTAAAGAACCTTAAGCCTGTGCAAGGTAAACCATACAGGTGGCTGTAAGCGTGGGCCATTAACTCATTGGATTTTTTTGTGGCTGCATACAGTGAAACGGGGTGGTCCACATTGTTGTGAACCGAAAAAGGCATATTGGTATTGGCCCCGAATACTGAACTGGATGAGGCAAATAGCAGGTGTTTTACTTTAGAATGCCGACAGCCTTCAAGAATGTTTGCAAAGCCGACGATGTTGGAATCAATGTATGCATGAGGATTTTCAAGGGAGTAACGAACACCTGCCTGGGCTGCCAAATTTACAACCGCATAGAACTGGTTTGTATGGAAGAGGCCTTCCATATTTTCCCGGTTGGAAAGGTCAATTTTTTTAAATGTGAAGTTGTCTTGCGACAGCAACTGATCCAGGCGGGCATTTTTCAGGTTAACATCATAATAGTCATTGAGGTTGTCGATGCCTGTGACTGTGCAGCCTTCTTCCAGAAGGCGTCTGGATAGGTGGTAGCCGATGAAGCCGGCGGCACCTGTGACGAGGATGTTTTTGAATTTTGAGGGCATACAAGGTCTTGGTTTTTGACGCGGGTTGCGCGGGTTGCGCTGTTTTGATTCTTCTTGTTAAGGAGGACGCGTGTAATCCGTGTCGGAAAAAGGTCAGGGACTCGTTTTGTCACCACCAGTCTCGGCAGGCTCCGGGCTGCCCTGCTGGGGCGGGACCGTCTGCTGGAGCTTATCGACCTGCGTTTTCAGGTCCTCCATGCCCTCTTCCAGCTTTTCATACTTGGTCGTGTTGTGGGAGTTGAATAAAACCAAAAAGCAAATAACGATGATGCGGCTGTATGTCTGCTGGGTTGAAGGCTGGAACAGTTCAGAAGCAAAACTGACGCTGTCATTGTAGATGTAACAAAGCAGCGAATCCAGAAACCAGTATGCCAGTCCGAAACCAAAGGCCACGATCAAAATGTCCACATTCTTGTTTTTCGTTATTCGCATGTAAACTCCTCCCTATAATGAGCGTTTCATATTTTTGAAATATTTTATTTTCGTATATTTTATAAGGATTGAAGCTATTTAAGTTTCAAAAACATGGCACCCGCTGGGATTTCCAATTTCACCGCATCTACTACCTCAAAGATCAATTCGCATAGACGACTATAGCGAATTGATCTTTTCCTTGTATATACAGCAAACTTGAAAATCGCTCAATATTGGCCCTTATGATGAGTAACAAAAAACGCTAAGCAGTGGTGATAGCAGGTTAATGGTAAACAGGTAATGGGTGATGGATCTGAAATGCTTTGGGGGTTATCCAAATAACCAATATCAATTATCTAATAACTGCCCGAATACCTCACAGCAGGCATAGCTCCGCCCGGTGAGTTACAGGGTTCAATATCACATAAATTACTTTTTTTATAGGGTTTTTGTTGTAACGACTGACAAAACAGTGTCTTTGGTCAAAGGGACGTTTTTCGTATCAAGCACCCCCGAGGATAAGTTAATCAGGCACGATTACATTTATGATATTAATGAATTTACTAAGCGTCAAATTCATCAGCACATTCCATTCATTATTCAATGTTCGATGTTGGACGTTCGCTGTTCAAAGTTCAGGTGTTATTTGCCCCCTGCCCTCTGCCCTCTGCCTCTAAACAACCTGAATAACAGAGCCCCGCGACTCATTATTCAATGTTCGATGTTGGACGTTCGCTGTTCAAAGTTCAGGTGTTATTTGCCCCCTGTCTTCTGCCCTCCCCCTGCTTCACATCACACATTCGGAGTCCTGCGGTGTGTATTCAGGGATAAGCGCCTTGAATTTATCGCGAATACCACAGCCATCATGTTGTCGGGACAGCTCACTTAACTCGTTGACCCCATTAAGGATCCAGCGCATATAGTCCTCGCGGCTGCCATGCCCGTTCCAGTCATCATCTGCACCGAGAACCATTATTTTAGCATGCCGGGTGGGGAGAATGCCTTCACCAGTTGTGATCAGCTCTTCATAGAGCTTCTCTCCAGGCCTGAGGCCGGTAAATTCTATAGCAATATCCCTGTCGGGCTCCTTGCCGGACAACCGGATGAGGTCACGAGCCATATCGACAATCTTCACAGGAGTTCCCATTTCAAGGAGATAGATTTTCCCGTCATCACCCAGATGACCTGCCTGGAGAATCAACTGGGAGGCCTCAGGAATGGTCATGAAATAGCGGGTCACCTCCGGATGGGTGACCGTCACCGGACCGCCCTGCTGTATTTGCTGACGGAACAGGGGGATCACGGATCCGGATGACCCCACCACATTTCCGAAACGCACGGCTATCATCCGGGTCCCATGCCCTCGGTATGCAGGCATCAACAATTCACAAAGGCGTTTGCTGGCCCCCATGACATTGGTGGGCCGCACTGCTTTATCCGTGGAAACAAGAACAAACTTTTCGACATTGTGGTCAACACATCGCTGGATGACGCAATGGGTCCCCAACACGTTATTCAAAAACCCCTGCCAGGGGTTTTGTTCAATCAGGGGCACGTGTTTGTAAGCAGCAGCATGAAAAACCACGTCCGGCCGGTGTATCTTGAAAACCCTCTCCAACAATGGCTCATCTTGAACCCCACCCAGAACGGCAGCTATCGACTGATCCGGGAAGCTGCTCTTAAATTCACCCTCGATAGTGTAAAGACCCTCTTCCGAAGCATCGAAAAGGACAATCAAAGCCGGCTTGAATCTGGTTATCTGCCGACACAATTCCGAGCCGATGGAGCCGCCCGCACCTGTGACCAGAACCGTTTTCGCTTCCAGGTAACTTGCAATCCCATCCTGGTCCAGATTGACGGACGGCCGGCCGAGCAAATCCCTATAACTGACATCCCGCAGTGTTTTCAGGCTGACTTTGCCGTCTATAATTTCGCCAATCCCAGGCAGTGTCTTGTAAACCACACCGGCCGCCTTGCAAGCCTCCACGATGCCGCGCATCTGCTCTCCGGTCGCAGAAGGTACCGCAATAATAATCTCATCAATCCTGTATGCATCAACATGGTCCTGCAGTGAAGACAACGGCCCAACGACCGGCACACTGTGAATGGTACGCCCCAGCTTGCCTGAAGCATCGTCGATGAATCCGATCACGCTGTATTTCAATTGGCGGTTCTCAATGATCTCACGCAGGGTCTTTTCACCGGCATCACCGGCTCCGACAATGAGAATTCGCTTGTAATTTTGACTTTTAGGGCCCGCAAAGAATAGAAAATATTGTCGATCCTTTCTCTGGTAGTACAGCCGGATGGCAAGACGGAACCCGGAGATGGAAATGATAAACAAAAGCAGATCAATGATAAAGACGCTGCGCGAGAACCCTACAAACCGGGTGCCGATAACCAGGATGAAAACGATCATCAGGGAACTGATTAAACTAGCGCTGAGCAGACGCTTGAAATCCTGGATACTGGTGTAGCGCCACATGCCTTTGTAAACATCGAAAAGAAACAGGCAGGCGACTTTGATGCCGGTTATCCACCATGCAGTCTGGCTGAATTTAAGAAAAAATATATCAGGTATGCGGCCCTCAAAACGCACGAGATAGGCACCGTAGTAGGCCATAATCGTGAGGATGATATCAATTCCCAGTACGAGCCAGAAATTGCGCTTTTTCAACTGAGTCCGCATATTACCTTTTACACATTAACCAGTTGTAATAAACAGGGGGCCTGTTTTTCAGGCCCCCTGTCTTATCCTGGTACCCGGGACGAGAATTGAACTCGTACAGTGCTCAGCACCGAGGGATTTTAAGTCCCTTGCGTCTACCAGTTCCGCCACCCGGGCATGTTTTGATGAATGGCGGACTTTTTATCTCAAAAACCACATAAAGGCAAGGGCTTGTTTTTTTAACGCGGATTGCGATGTTTGGGACTCACCCACTGTTGGAAATCATGGGTGAGAGCCATTAGGTTTTAGCCATCAGGTTTTATAAAATACCATAAAATGAGCAGAACCTTATCTGATCGCCAATGGCTAACAGCTAATAGCTGAAAACGGTCTGCATTGCTTTACCGTGTAATCCACGTCTGAAACTATTCTTTTTCGATAAGCCTGAAGGTCTCTTCGTAGATGTTCTTACGTGGGCCAATGGCAATAATTTCAACGACTGCTTCTGGTGCTACCCTGTAAATGACCCTGAACCGCCTGACTCTAAAACTCCTCAACCCCTTAAGTTCGTTTTTAAGTGGTTTCCCACAATAGGGATCTTGCAGTATTAATTTAAGGGCCGCTTTTAGCCTGCCTTTTAACTCCGGGTGGAGATTTATAATTAGATCCGCAATCTCATACGGAATTTTGAGTTTGTAGGCTATAACCATTATTCAAAAAGTTCAGCCAATGTATAGATGGAAGTCTTTTTCCCTTTGATGGATTTCAATCCCTTTTTGATCTCTCCCATAAAATCAGCGTCAGATTTGATCAACATGGTCTCGCGCCAGCTTTCATACTCATCTGGACTGACCAGCACGGCTGCCGGGCGGCCGTTCTTGGTAATGATCAATTCCTCATCCGTTGTCCTGACGGTCTCGATGAGAGCACTTAACTTCATTTTTACCTCGGAAACAGACAGAGTTTTCATTTCGCACCTCAATTATGGTTGATCTGTATTAAGACCATAATAGCCATTATTGATAAGATCGTCAACCCCGGAAAGGTCACGCGGGTTGCGCGGGTTTTCTTTAAATTCCGGGTATCTGGATTTGAAAGAAGGGGTCATCCACTTCGTGGAAAAATAAAGTGTGCTCTTCGATTCTGATTTTTAGGTTTTGATTTGACCGTGAAATCCATGTAATCCGCGTCTGAGAAGGTCAAAGGCGTGTTTTCTCTGTTATCCGAGCAGGTCTAAATGAATTATAACGGCTTTTTCCACCGCCACCATGTCAATATTCGAAAGCGCGCCAAGAGTTTTTATCAATCGCCTTTTGTCAAGGGTTCGAATCTGGTCAGCTTTTATTTTGGAATCTTTAGGCAGGTTGCCCTTGCCCTTTTCGACCCCGACTTCAAATGGATAGATTTTCTCAAGCGACTTGGAGGTAATGGGCAATACGGTAACTGTTCCGGAAAATGTATTGTTTTTATCATTTGAAATAACCAGAACAGGGCGGGTCTTTGATATTTCATGGCCAATTGTTGGATCAAGAGCCGCCAGGTAGATACCGCCTCTTTCAATAATCATCCCAGCCCTCTATATCCACATCCTCAAATTCACTGGTTAGGGATAGGCTTTCTTGTTTAGTACCTCTATAGCCCTCTTCCAATGCATTGTTCAGGGCTTCTTTTTGCCTCTGTTCAATCTGTTTTCGAATCGCATGCGCGATAAACTGGCTTTTTTTCCTGGGACCAGCATGCTCATTTAGGGCTATAAACAGATCTTTGGGAATGGTTACATTTAAACGAACCGTATCTGTATTCATTCAAACCTCCTGAACGCCATTATTATACACATTGTATTATGTATTGTGACGAGCATTGTCAAGACATCAATTACACTTGTGTTTTTTGACGCGGGTTGCGCGGGGTTTCACGGTTTTAGTTCTTTTAAATCCGGTTATCCGGATTCGAATGAAAGGGCCATCCGCCAATAGCGGAAAAAGTAACTGCTAATCTTTCGTATCTTTTGGGTTTTGGTTTTACCGTGTAATCCGTGTCAGAAACTGTTTATAGATAACCCTTGTCAATTAAGATCAGCATTTCATCAACGCGGGCTTGATCCACAGATCGTTCCAGGATTAAATTAGCGATTGGCGTTCGTTCTGAATTGTCAGTGGTCTCTAAGGCCGAAAAATCCTCATTCCAAAACCGACAGAAAACAGCCCCGGCGACCCTGCCCTCGGAGGCCACAAACCCGCATTTTGAGTCCGGGTGGTTGGCGTCGCTGTCGGCATGGTCCGGGATATAGATTACCTGGGTTCCTTTTTCCATTTTGAAAACTCCTTGTGATTCTTTACATTGGATTCCAGTTGGCTGGTCTCAAAATATAATAATCCTTTTTTGATGTTTTGCCAACTGTTTCAAAAAACAGGTTTATAGGGTCAAGGACTTGGTTTTTGACGCGGGTTTCGCGGGTTTCGCTGTTTTCTTTTAAATCCGGGTATTCGGATTTGAAAGAAGGGGTCATCCGCCTTTGGCGGAAAATATCCTGCCCTATATTTAGGCTGTTTCTATAGCTTTGCATTCACCGTGAATTGTCGAGGACCTCAAACGAACGAAAACGCAGCTCTGGGCCTAAAGATGCTGCAAACCATCAACCGTGTCCGTCCACAGGTAGTAGGTTTTGATTCAGGGCAAGGCTTGAGCGAGTTTGAGCCCGGAGGCATAGGTGCGACTATGTCGAGGACCTCAAACGAACGAAAACACCGCAATGGATCAAAAGATGCTACCTGTGGACGGACACGGCGTGGGTGACGCCATGACACCTACACGCCGTACTCAGCAGCACCGGCCCGTCCGCAGACAAAACCCGATCACGAACAGATAACAGATCACTGGAGCGGTACCCCCCTAAACCGGGCGCCATCTGCCGGCTTTGAACGACAACAGACCTGTAATCCTGAAAGCTTAACTGCCCCAGCGTCCTGTGCAGGATACCTCTGCGGGCCTGGCCCGTAAAAGAGCAGATGTCCCCGGGTTCCGGGCAATTATCCGGGCAGATGAAATCGGCATAGCTGGTATAGACCTGCCCCTGGGCGCCCCTGATGGGGTTGGGAAGAGCATCAGCAACCGCTGCAGGAACCGGCAGCGGCTTCACGGTGGCATTTTCTGGGACCACTTTCAGGAACCATTCATAAGCGACATGCAGCGGTACGGCAGGGATGATCCACTCAAATTGAGGCGGATGCTTCAGATTTTCTGCCAGATATTCAATGCAATCCGCACAGACAGTCTTGATACCCGAATCGGATAAGGCCGCACATCGATCGGGGTTCGCATCAACAACCGTAATCTGGTTCTTGCCGTTTCTGGAAAGTGTGTGGGCCGCTTTGGAACCAAATTTTCCGGCGCCAAGCACTAAGATTGCATTCACGTTTATCACCTGCCGCAATTAACTAATGCCCATCCATGATTGAAAATCATGGATGAAGGGTGTTAGCTTTTAGCGATTAGGTTTTAGTAAAAACAGTTTAAATACAGTTCACTACCTAAATGCTAAAAGCTAAGAGCCAATAGCTTCATCCTGAAATCTTGGATTTATGGATGGACACTAACTACCTGAAAAGATTTATCAGGTTAAAAGGTTCGGGGTTTCAGGTCAAGGGCTGTTCTCACCATGGTGAAAATTGTCTTGCATGTCACTGCGCCAGTGGTTGTCAAAGGAGAACTCATCTGGTAATTGAATGAATTTGTGGAAAACCGAATTCATAGATTATAGCTTTGATGGAAATTTCTGTCTCGTTATGGATTCATCAAGGTTGGTCGAATGTCTTGAACAAGCGGAGTAAACCATTAATAATAAACTAAAAATTAAAAGAAAACTGATTCTGGCTTCCCAGTCTCCCCGCAGGCAGCACCTGCTGGAACAGGCGGGCCTGGAATTTACCGTGATCCCGAGCCTCGTGGATGAGTCTGCCATTGAGGTCTGTGCCCCGGAAACCTACGCCCGGAAGCTTGCCGAAGCCAAGGCGGCAGACATTGCCGACCAACACCCTGGCAGCTGGGTTCTGGGTGCTGACACCATTGTGGTCATCAATGGAGACATCCTCGGCAAACCGGAATCAGAAAAAGATGCCCGGCGAATGCTGGCCCAATTAAGCGGTCAGACACACGCGGTGATCACCGGGTTTGCCATACTGTGTGCCGCTGAAAGCCACAGGTATGTGGAAGCGATCCGGACAGAAGTGACGTTCAAATCTCTTGGTGATGAAGAAATTGAGTGGTATATCCGGACGGGCGAGCCGTTCGACAAGGCCGGTGCCTATGCCATCCAGGGGATCGGGACCTTTCTGGTCCGCAGCATTCAGGGCTCCTACACGAACGTCGTGGGCCTGCCGGTCTGTGAAGTGGTTGAGTATCTGCTTAGACAGGGCGTCGTAAAAATTTAAGGTTTCGAGGATCCAAGGGGCAAGGGGTCGGGTGCTAAACCAAACCTTCATTTAAAATTACTGAAGGGAATTTTAAATTGAAAAACAGAATCGCACGTATTCAGGAACGTATTGCACAAGCCGCCGTGGACGCCGGGCGGCGTCCGGAAACGGTTAAACTGGTGGCGGTCAGCAAAACCAAACCGGCGACCAGCATCCAGGCGGCCATTGATGCAGGGTTATCGGTTTTCGGCGAAAACTATATCCAGGAGGCCAGGGGGAAGTTCAACGCACTGGCCGCGGCCAATATTCAGTGGCATTTCATCGGGCATTTACAGTCCAATAAGGCCAAATACGCGGTGCGGATATTTGACCTGATCCACTCGGTGGACTCTGTCAAACTGGCTCGGGAGATTGATAAGCAGGCCGGTAAAATCGGTAAGCAGCAACCCATTCTGGTGCAAGTCAATGTGGCCCGGGAAGCCTCAAAATCGGGCGCGTTCCGGGAAGACGCCGTCCAACTGGTGGAGACAATCAGCACCATGGAGAACCTTTCCCTGGGCGGCTTGATGACTCTGCCGCCTTTTTTCAACAGCCCGGAAAAGGTACGGCCCTATTTCAAGGAACTGCGGGAACTGGGTGAACACATCCGCGGCCTTAAGATTCCCGGGATAGCCATGGATGAACTTTCCATGGGCATGACCGGTGATTTTGAAGCGGCCGTCGCCGAAGGCGCCACCCTGGTACGCATCGGGACTGCCCTTTTTGGAGATCGCGGATGAAGCTGCTTCTACACACCTGCTGCGGCCCCTGTTCAATCTACCCGGTCCAGGTACTGCGTGAAAAAGGACTGGATATCATGGGCTTTTTTTATCGCCACAACATTCACCCTTTCACGGAATGCCTCAAGCGCCAGGAGGCCCTGCAGACCTATGCCGATCAGATAGACTTCAAGGTGATTGTCCCAGATGGCTACGACCTGGAAGGGTTTCTCCAAAATGCGGTTTTCCGCGAAGCCGAACGCTGCCGCATCTGTTACCACAGCCGCCTGGAGGCGACCGCCCTGGTGGCAAAACGGGGCAAGTTCGACTTTTTTTCCACCACCTTGCTATACAGCAAATTTCAAAATCACGCGGCTATCCGGACCATCGGTGAAGCGGTGGCGAAATCCACGGGCGTTGCGTTTTATTACCACGATTTCCGGGAAGGCTGGAAAACAGGCGTGACCGAATCCAAGCGGCTCGGAATGTACCGACAGCAGTATTGCGGCTGTATCTATTCGGAAAAGGAGAGATATTACAAAATTTAAAATTCCTGTTCAGGAATTTTAAATGAATAGTTCTTCGTACCGGCCATAGCGTAAGAACTCAGGCGGTCGCATATCTCCAGGCACCCGTCAATAAAGACACTCGATTTAAATTCATGCAAGGAATTTAAATTAGGAATTTTAAATGTTTGGAAACTTTATATATTTTATTGTTGTTCTGCTCATCTATTCTACCTATCAGCCGTCTGAGGAAACCAATTTTGCTCTGACGGAGACGCTGCTGCTACTTGGTTTGATGACAGCACTCTTTTGGGCCCTGGTCCGGTTTGGGTTTAACCGCCTGAAGATGCAGGCCCCGACGATAGGACTGCGGGCCGTGGATTACCGTTTTGCAGCCCTGCAGGGACGACTGTCTATAATAGCCATCGCTGTGTTTACGCTGAGCATATACGGTCTCAACCTGCCATCTTTTATGGGGAAATTTTACCTGCTGGCTCTTTTTCCAACCCTTGTTGCGGTCGGGTGTCTGTTCCTGTTTGTCTTCTATCTGACCGTGATCTGGTATCATGCCCACCCGTTGCACAGGCTGCTGGGCAGCACCGGTGAATCCCGTCGGTCCTTTATCTGGTCTAATATCGCCTTTTCGATCCCGGTCCTGATACCGTGGTTCATCATTTCGCTGACCACGGACCTGCTGACCCTGCTGCCCTTTGCGTTCATCAAAGATCTCAAGGACAACCCGGCTGGTGAGATGGTGTTTTTCATTGTCTTTCTGCTGGCTATAGCCGTGGCCGCCCCGGCCATGATCCAACGTTTCTGGCGCTGTACACCCCTGGCGGCGGGACCCCATCGGGAACGGATCGAGGCCCTTTGCCGGAGGGCGCAGGTCCACTATGCGGAAATTCTGAGCTGGCCCATCTTCGGCGGGCGCATGCTCACGGCAGGCGTCATGGGCCTGGTGAAAAAATTCCGGTATATCCTGGTAACCGACGCCCTGCTCCAGAGCCTCTCTTCCGATGAGATCGATTCCGTCATCGCCCATGAAATCGGGCACGTCACAAAGCACCACCTGCAATATTACCTGCTGTTTTTCCTCGGGTTCCTGCTGCTTTTTTACGCCCTCCAGGATATTTTTATTTTTGGCGTGAGCTACCTGAACTATCTCCTGCTGTCCGCAGGCCTGTTAAACACCATGTCATACCCGGGAGTGTATGCCGCTTTCAACGTTGTCTTTATACTTTTATTTATCCTGTATTTCCGGTACCTTTTCGGCTATTTCATCCGGAACTTCGAACGTCAGGCGGATGCGTCTGTCTTCGATCTGCTGCCGTCCGCGGTGCCTCTTATGCGATCACTTGAGAAAGTATCCTTGTCCAGCGGCCAATCGCCGGACAAGCCAAACTGGCACCATTTCAGCATCTCCGAACGTATCGGTTTTCTCAGAAACTGTGAAATGGACCGGGATGTCATCATGCAGCACGACCGGAAACTTAAAAAAAGCATGCTGGCCTATGCCCTGTTTTTCCTTGTAACCACGGCTACCGGCTGGTTTATAACCCCCAAAATCCCCACAGCGCAGTTAACCAACAACTTTCTTGAAAAACTGATTATCCTGGAAATTGAAAAAACACCTGATCACGCCGGACTTTACTATGATCTGGCCAGCGTATACCTGAATAAAAAGGAGTTTGCCAAGGCCATCAATGCTTATAAGCATGCCCTCTGGCTGCAGCCGGATTTCCCCGAAGCGCTCAACAACCTGGCCTGGTTGCTTGCCACCTGCGATGAAAATAAGTTTCGGGATCCGGAAGAAGCCCTGCGCCTGGCATTGGCCGCTGCTGAATTGAACCCGCAGCCGCACATTCTGGACACGCTGGCCGAAAGCTATTATGTCAATGGCGAATACCGGTCGGCTCTTCTGGCCGGGCGCCAGGCGCTGCAGGTTGCTGTGGAAAATCTTGACTATTATCGGGAGCAGGTCGATAAATTCAGGAGGGCGGCGGAAGGGATATGAGAAGAGATGAACATTGAACATCGAAATTTGAAAGCAGGTCTTGAACATCCAACATCGAACGTTCAACATCGAACATTGAATGAACGGCAAGAGAAAGGTCGTTGAACATTGAAAATCGAACGTCCAACGTCGAACTTTGAATTAAAGGGAAAAAGCTTCCCTTCCCTGGCGGGAGGGATTTGAGGGAGGGGGAAGACCCGGTCAAAGGCAAATATTTCAATATCCAATCTTGATGAATCTGTAATAAGCCCGATTGTCAGGGAACTCGCTCCGCTCGCACCCTGGCCTACATTTCAGGAGGTTCAACGTTCTGGGCTCCCCGTTCAGCGTTAAACCTGTCAAAGCTGGAACCTTGCTACTCTTTAACTCTGGAACTTTGTAACCCTATAAATTTGGGTTTCGCCCAGAACCCATCACCCATTACCTATCACCTGAAGTCTATTTTATACAAACCTTCCTGACCTGCACCAGATCCAGCATGCCGCTGAAAATTTTCCCGATACCATCCTGTTTCAGGGTAGTCATGCCATCGCCCAGGGCCTGTTCCAGCAACTGTTCCACGGGTTCGTTGTTCTGGATTTTATTTTTCATTACATCCGTGCCCATGAGCAGTTCATGCAATCCGCACCGACCGGAATAACCGGAATTGTTGCACTTGTCACAGCCATTGACTTTTCTGAGCGTCAGATCATCCGTGTAGGGAATATTGACGTACTTGTCAAAAAGCTCCTTGCTGCCGTATTCGCGAATCAGGTCATCGTACTCGGTCTGGCTGGGGTGATATTCCGATTTGCATTTCTTACAGAGTGTCCGCCCGAGCCGCTGGGCCAGGATGCACAAAATCGCATCGGCAAAGTTAAACGGGTCCATCCCCATGTCCAGCAGACGGGTGATACTTTCCGGGGCACTGTTGGTATGCAGGGTCGAGAACACCAGATGGCCTGTAAGCGAGGCCTCGATACCGATGGAGGTGGTCTCCTTGTCACGCATCTCACCCACCATAATCACATCCGGGTCGGCCCGTAGAAAAGCCCGCATGGCCGATGGAAAGTCAAACCCGATTTTGGGCTTTACCTGGACCTGGCGCAGCCCTTTCTGGGTAATTTCCACCGGGTCTTCCGCCGTCCAGATTTTAGTTTCGACCTTGTTGATATATCCCAGGGCGCTGTGCAGGGAGGTGGTTTTTCCCGAACCGGTAGGCCCGCAAACGAAAATAATCCCGTACGGCTGGGTAATTACACTGACAAAGTTGTCAAAATTCTGGGTGGTCAACCCCAGTTTCTCCAGCGGAATCGGCTCACCGGCCGCCAGGATACGCATGACGATGTCCTCAAGGCCCCCCTGGGTGGGCACCGTGGCCACACGCAGCTCGATGTCCAGACCGCCGTATTTCTTGAATTTGATCTTGCCATCCTGGGGTTTGCGTCGCTCGGCAATATCCAGATCGGACATAATCTTGATACGCGAAACAATGGCATTCCGGTACTGGTAGGGAATCGTCTGGTAGACAGAGCAGGAGCCGTCCACCCTGATCCGCACCTGGGTATTCTGTTTGCCGGGATACGGTTCGATGTGAATATCGGAGGTCCCCCGGTTGAAGGCGTCAATAACAATCTTGTTGACCAGTTGAACCACCGCGCTGTCCTCTTCTCCGACACCACCAATCTCTTCCTCCATCTCATCTTCATCCGCCTCAAGCTGCGAGAGGATGTCGTCCATGGAAGCTATTTCTTTTTCATCCTGGGTAAACAGGTTGATAAATTCGATGATATCGGGCTTCAGGGCCACATTGAAACCAATGGGCTTGCCCGGGAACAGCATTTTGATGCTGTCGATTCTCTGCAGGTCATTGGGGTTGTCTATGGCAATGATCACCTTGTTGTTCTCTGCGCGCAGCGGAACAAACGTATTGTTCTTCATAAAGGGAACTTTAAGTTTGGCCAGCAGCTCGCCGGGAATGGGCGTGTTCTTGTTGAATTCGACAAACGGCGCTTTGTAAAATTTGGAAAGCGATTTACCAATTTCTTCTTTGGGGATTTTGAGTTCCCCCATGAGAACGTCTTCAATAGGCTCTTTGCGCTGGCGGGCCTGGGTAATGGCCTTATCGAGCTCTTTACGTGTGAGGATGTGATTTTCAAGGATGTAATCGAACTTGGTCGGCCGGCCCCGGGCCATTCTCTTCTGGTTGTAAAGCGCTATGCCCAGAATTTTGGCCAGTTCCTCCACGGCCCACTCGTCAATCGCGTTAAATGCGGCCCCGGAGGTACGGTTAATCATCTGGATACCGCCCAGGAGGAATTTTTTGTAAATGATCGGGAAAACCAGGACCTGCTTGGTGGTAAACCCCGTCTTCTGATCCCAGCTGGAATCAAACTTCAATTTCGGGTCAATGGCCTTTAGTTCAGCCTCGTTGTAGGCGTCTTTGATATTGATCAGCTTCTGCTTGTAGGCGGAGCAGCCGGCGATACTGTTCGGGGATACCGGTATCCTGATTTCTCCGATTTCAGCGCCGGATTTGAAACGGGACACCAGTTCCCGGGTCTTCCCGTCCACCACGTATACAGTAATTCGTTCGGCTTCGAAAAGGCCGGTGATCTCATCCCTGAGATTGATGAGGATATCATCCAGGTTCTTAGCAGCATAGATCTTGTTGCAGATCTCCTGCAGTTTGGTTCTGTATTCCACCTCTGACTGCAGGTCGACATCTGATTTTCGCTTTGCTTTCGCTTTGACAGGAGCCGCCGCCATATGTCACCCCTCATGTTAACTTGTGCCCATCCAAAAAAGCCATTTATTAAGACTGAATAAAAGGCCAACTTTTTCAAACTACTCCGTCGAGCCATTACCCCTATGCTGCTTGCCGAACTGATTAATCAGTTTCTTCCCGCCGCCGGCAGTCAGCATGACTGCCATGAAATAAAATGAGAACCTGATAAATCCGGTGGATGATGAAAAGGTCTCGATCGTTTCGATGTCCGACATTACCTCCGGGATCCTGAAAAAAACCATGACCCCCATCACCATCAGGGCAATTCCCCAGACAACCTGAACACTGTTTTGCTTGTCAGCCATATTTTGAATTATAACGTGATTACGACCGCTTAAGACCAGTCTGGTATGTTATGCAGACAGACTGAGGATAACCAATTCATAGGATGATGTCAAATCTTATCAATACAGGCACTTAAAAGTAACGTGACCGACCCGGAAAGCCCATGCATGACCTGCCTCTGAAAGGGGCTTGGGTGCATCCGACTCGGTAGTCGAAATCCGTCGTGTCGGGATCGATCCGGCATCCATCACCCGCCAGTATCCCGGCTTTCGTGTGATTCCGCGGCAGTGGCATTGACTTGCCGTAAAATACCGAATGACGCCGCAGGCATACCATATTCAATGTTCGATGTTAATTTTTCGTTTAGCCTTCCAGGCTCCCCTTGAACACGGCTTTGCGTTTTCCCAGGAACGCAGTGGTCCCTTCTTGTGCATCTTCGCTGGCCATGCACAGCGCAAACGCATCTACCTCCAGGGCACACCCGGTTGCCAGGTCGACATTCATACCCGCGTTGATCACCTGTTTGGCCGCCCGCAGTGAAACCTTACCTTTGGCGGCTATGGCCGCGGCTGTTTTGTGGGTTTCTTCCAACAGGGATTCCGGAGGCAGGACCCGGTTTACCAGGCCAAGCGCAAAGGCTTCTTCGGCGGGAATCATTTTACCGGTAAATATCATCTCCTTGGCCCGGTTCATCCCAATAAGCCTGGGCAGCCGCTGGGTTCCCCCGAAACCGGGAATAATGCCCAGGGTGATTTCCGGCAGCCCGAACATGGCGTTATCAGAAGCATATATAAAGTCGCACGCCAGGGCCATCTCGCTGCCACCGCCCAGGGCAAAACCGTTTACCGCTGCGATTACCGGAATTGGAAGCGCCTGGAGCCGGCTGATGACGCCCTGGCCTTTACTGGCGAATAGTTTGGCCTGCAGGGTATTGCATTTGGCAATCTCGGTTATATCTGCACCGGCCACAAAAGATTTTTCACCCGCGCCCGTGAGGATCAGCACCCGGATGTCTTCATCAGCGATTGTTGCATCCAGGGCCAGGGAAAGCTCTTCCAGCAGAGCCCCATTCAGCGCGTTCAGTGCTTTGGGCCGGTTGAAAGTAATTGTGGCGATACCGTCTTCGACTGCATAGATAATGTTTTCGTACGACATGGTGTTCCTCCGCAAGAATAAGCGTAATCTGGTTATTGGTTAATGGTTATTGGTGTTCACCCATGATTGGAAATCATGGATAAATGGCGTTAGCTTTTAGCTATTAGGTTTTAGATAAAACAGTTTAAATACAGTGCATTACCTAAATCTTGAAAGC
The DNA here is from genome assembly GCA_964636125.1 of uncultured Desulfobacterales bacterium. Lineage (GTDB taxonomy): Bacteria > Desulfobacterota > Desulfobacteria > Desulfobacterales > CAJINA01 > CAJINA01. The sequence continues at coordinate 28,996 of CAZWPX010000047.1, forward strand.
TAAGAGCCAATAGCTCCATCCTGAAATCTTTGATTTATGGATGGACAATAGCTATTAGCCATTAGTTTTTAGATTTTATGTTGCCGGTTGCTGTTCGAGGGTTCCCCCTCCCTCAATCCCTCCCACCAAGGGAGGGAAGTTCTTTGCCTTCCTTGGCAGCTTGGCGCGAGAACCGGTTTTGACCTTCGCAGTTCATTCAAAGTTCGATGTTGAGCGTTCGATGTTCGATGTTCAGATCTTATGGTTTGCTATCAGCCTACAGTCTAAACAACCTGAATAATGGAGCACAGCGACTCATTATTCTATGTTCGACGTTCAGCTTTTAAAACCCACCTACCCTTTTTTCCCCGGCATGTTCCGCAGCGCGGTGGGGTTGATTTCCTTAATATATCCCCTGATCCCTTTGATAATACCGTCACACAGCCGCTCCTGGTACCGCGGATTTTTAAGGCGTTTGCACTCGCGGGGATTACTGATGAAAGACGTCTCGATGAGAACCGCCGGCATCTGGGCACCGAGCAGCACATAGAAAGGTGCCTGTTTAACGCCTTTGGATTTCACCTTTTTGTAATGCTTTTTCAGATTGCTGTAGAGTGAGTCCTGGACGTTGCCGGCCAGACGGCTCGATTCGTTGATTTTGGCATTCTGCATCAGGTCGGTCAATATAGTCTGCAAATCACTGATATTTTTACGGGATGTGGCGTTCTCCCGAGCCGCCACCAGGATCGCGTCGTCATCGGTGGCCAGGTTGAGAAAGTAGGTTTCCATGCCATAGACCCGTTTGTCTTTAATTGCATTGGTATGGATGGAAATGAAAAGGTCCGCGTTTTTTGTATTGGCAAAGGCGGTGCGCTCTTCAAGGGTCAGGTACTTGTCCGTTGTCCGGGTCATCAAGACTTCACAGCCGAGTTCTTTCCTGATTTTGGCGGCCAGCTTTTTCCCGATCTGCAGCACGATGTCCTTTTCATGAACCCCTTTGTAATAGCCGGGCGCTCCGTAATCCTTGCCGCCGTGCCCGGGATCAATCACAATGCGGCTGACCCCCAGTGAGAACTGGCGGGCAATGGCGCCGGGCGGGACCTTGCCGTTGATTTTAATTTCGGCTCTTTTTGCAACCTTTTCAGGCCGTTTTTTCTCTGCACCCCGGACATCAATCACAATTCGGAACGGATTTTTTAACGGAAAAATTTTATAGGTCTGGAAAGATTTGATATCTACCACCACCCGGACAGCGTCCAGGCTGTACTGGGCTGCCCGGACGTCGCTCAACAGGTGGTCGTTTATGGGAATCATCCGTTTGGTGCCCTGGCCCAGCCTTGCTTTTTGCAGGTCGATATACAACCGCTGGGGCTTTTTCAGGGAGGTGTCTTTCTTGAGCAGCCGGTGGGAATAGGCGGCTTCGCTGTCCGCGTCGATTACAATCCGGGTATAGTTCGGGTTCGACCAGTAGCGCACCCCCGTGACAGTGGCAACCCCCGCCAAAAATACAGGGGCCGTCGTCTTTCGTTCAGCCTGGTTTTCTGCCGTTTCCTTGAAAATCTGTTGGGCGATGGCATCGTCTCCAGCGCCCTTCGCCTGGCGTTTGACCACGGCCGGCACTACCGCCACGGCCGTGGGAACTTCGCGGCCCTGTGCAATCAGGATTGCAGTGGCCTTGGGGCTGTATTGGCTGCGGGGGTGTTTCTCGACAATATCAGCCAGCAGGTCCAGCCCGTTTTCCCGGTCTGCTTTGAGAAACGATTTCTTGTACAGTTCCAGGTAGCACTCAGCCGCCCGGAAAAGCCCGGCGGCCGCCCAGGGGCCCGTGGGGTTGTTCGCGGCCACGGCTTTGTACTGGCCAATCACCCGCTTCCAATTGTCACGGTATTTCGAACGCTTCTTCGATTTAACCAGTGACCGGTAGCTTTTTTCGGCCTTTTGGAAATCTTTTTTAGACGCCCCAGACTCTGCCTGCCGGGCCTGAGTTTGTTTGGTCGGGGGACTTGCCGCAGTGCTTTTTTGAGGCACCCCAAGCTGCTTTTTAGCTTTAACAGCTTCAGGCGTGCCGGCAAACCGGCGTTCAACTCTCCTGAAGGCGTCCAGCGCTTCACGCCGGTCCGAAGACAGGAAAGATTTTTTGGAAAGCCCCAGGTAGAGTTCGCCAGTGGCATACAGGGCCGCCGCCGCCGCGGGGCCATCCGGATCGTCGGTGTACACTTTCTCGTATTTTCGAATCACTGTGTACCAGTTTTCCCGGTATTTCTGCTTGCGAGGGCTTGCTTTCAGTTTTGCATAGGCCGCCTGAGCCTGGCCATAGCCTGATTCGGGTGGCGCAACAGCCGGCAGATTGATTTTAGAACCACGGCCAGTGTCCGCAATATCCTGCAGGGCTGCCGCAGCCTTTTTGCTGTATTGGCTTTTGGGAAATCTCAGGGTAATCCGCCTGAACAGATCCTCGGCCTCTTTGATATCCGATCCCCGGTAGGACTTTTTGTACAGCTCGGCGTACAGCTTGCCGGTCATGTATAGTCCCGCCGCTGCCCAGGGGCCATTGGGAGACATGTTGTAGACGGAACGGAATTTCTCGATGCAGGGAAACCAGTTGGATCTGTATTTTTGTTTTTTGGGCTGTTCGCGCAGTTTTTCGTAACAGGCCTGGGCCTTGAAAAAGGTGTCTTTCGGGTCAGTGGCGTTTGCGGGTGACCGGTCAGCCAAAAGGAGCGTCAGGATCAGCAGCAGCAGCAGCAGGAGGATTTTTAGGCCGCCGACCAGGGGCTGTACTCCGGCAGAGGAACCGCCCGCAGACAGCCGTTGGCCTAATATGCTTAAATTGAATGCTTTGTGCAATCGGTTCAAGTGTAGATCCTCAAAATAGCAAGAGCGGGAGTTCAGGTTATGGGTTATGGGTTATCGTATAACCTAATTACCCGAGTGGCAAAAGGCTGAAGGCGGTTAGGAAAACGCCTATTAGAACAATGTTCGATGCCGGCATCAGACCTTTCTGTCAAAGTACTACACGTGTCCTTGTTCTCCCTATCAGCCTTCCGTCTAAACGGCTTCAGCCTCTCTGGGCCAGGATTCTTCATGACTGCCTGGCCTTCTCCTGCAATTCGTTCAGCAGGGTCAAGGCCTCAAGTGGCGTTGTGTTGGTGATATCCAGCCCCCTAAGTTCCCTGGCGATTGCGTTGTCCGGTGTTTGAAACAGGTTCAGCTGGGTCGGCCCCGCCGGTGGTTCATTTTTGCCGGCGGGACTATTGAGGCCGCTTTTCAGGTTGCCTGCTTCGTTCTCAATCTTGTACAGGATTTTTTTCGCTTTTTTTATCACCTTCAGGGGCACCCCCGCAAGTCTGGCGACCTGGATGCCATAACTGCGGTTGGTGCCGCCGGCCGCCAGTTTCCGCAGGAAAATGATCTCGTCATTCCATTCCTTGACGGCAATATTAAAGTTTTTTACCCGGGCTTTGACGTTTTCCAGCTCCGTCAGTTCATGATAGTGAGTGGCAAACAGGGTCTTGACCCCCTTGCCCCGGTTGTCGTGGAGGTATTCGGCCACTGCCCAGGCAATGCTGAGGCCGTCAAATGTGCTGGTCCCACGGCCAATTTCATCCATGATGACCAGGCTCCGGTGGGTGGCGCTGTTGAGGATGTTGGCGGTTTCCTGCATTTCAACCATGAAGGTACTCTGCCCCTGGGACAAATTGTCCAGGGCCCCAACCCGGGTAAAAATCCGGTCGGTCACACTGATATCCGCCTGTTCGGCCGGAACAAAAGCACCCGCCTGGGCCATGAGGACAGTCAAGGCCACTTGCCTCAGAATGGTCGATTTCCCGGCCATGTTCGGCCCGGTGATAACCAGCACCTGGCTGGCCTGGTCGTCCAGGGCAATAGAGTTGGGTACAAATCGTTCACCGGCAATCATCTTTTCAATGACCGGATGTCTACCCTGGGCGATCTCAATGCGGCCCTCGGAATTCATTGTCGGCCGGCAGTAGTCATTGCGATCGGCAGCCTCGGCGAACCCGAGCAGACAATCCACCCGGGCCAGGAAACGGGCCAGGACCTGCAGATCGGAAATTCTGGTAGCCACCCGGGAACGAACCGTATCAAACAATTCATATTCCAGGGTTGATCGCCGCTCATCGGCGTTGAGCACCCGGGTTTCAAACTTCTTGAGCTCATCGGTGATATAGCGCTCCGCATTTACCAGGGTCTGTTTGCGGACATAGTGGTCCGGTACCTCATCCGCCCGGCTCTTGGGAATTTCAAGGTAATACCCGAACACCTTGTTAAAGCGGACCTTAAGGGCGTTGATGCCTGTGGATTCCTTTTCGCGGGCTTCCAGCTGTACCAGCCAGCCCTTGCCTTCCCGACTGAGGGTAATCAACTCGTCGAGTTCAGAACTGTAACCACTTTTTATAATACCGCCCTCGTGGATAACCAGGGGGGCGTCCTCACGAATGGCACCTTCTATTAAATCGGTTAGCTCGGCAAACAGCGCCGTATCATGCGGCCAGTTGAACAGCTGTGATTCAAACTCAGCCAGGTGGGTAAGGATTCCCGGCACGGCCAGCAGGGAATGTTTCAAGGCCGTCAGATCCCGGGCATTGGCATGTCCCATGGAAATCTTGCTGCCCAGGCGTTCCAGGTCCTGGACGTTTTCAAGCTGTTTTCTCAGCTCGCGGGTTGTGCCCAGCCCGGCCAGTGATTCCGCCACGGCGGCGTGCCGTCCTGAAATCTCCTCCGGGCTGATCAGGGGATAACGCAGCCAGCGGTTGAGCATGCGCCCACCCATGGCGGTCACAGTGGCATCCAGGACGCTGAGCAAGGTACCTTTGCGGGTACCGCTGTGTATATTTTTAACAAGCTCCAGATTGCGGCAGCTCAAATCGTCGATGATCAGGTGTTCTTCCAGTGAGTATGTTTCTATCCCCGCCAGGTGGTCAACGTCCTGTTTCTGGGTCTCACGCACATAGTAGAGTAACGCCCCGGCTGCACTGACGCCGGTTGGCAGGTCCTCACAGCCAAAGCCCTCCAGAGAGAGTGTCCCGAACTGGCCCAGCAGACGTTCCCGGCTTTGGCGGTAGGCAAACGCATTGTCCGCAACGTAAGTAATCGCCGCGTCGGCAAAGGTATTGATCAGGGGTTGATAGCCGGCGGTCTGCTCAGCGGAGACCGGCAGCAGGATTTCACGGGGAGCGATCCGTTGGGCCTCATCCAGCAGGGCCGGATGGTCGGCGGTCTGAACCAACCGGAATGTTCCCGTGGAAATGTCCAGGCTGGCCAGTCCCGCTTGCTTGCCGTTCAGGGCAAACGCCAGGATAAAATTGTTGGATTTGCCATCCAGCAAGTCATCTTCTACAATCATGCCGGGTGTGATCACCCGGACCACTTCACGCTTCACAAGCCCCTTGCTGGCGGCCGGGTCTTCCACCTGGTCGCAGATCGCCACCTTAAAGCCCTGCTCTATCAGTCTGGATATGTAGCCGCGAACCGCTTTGCAGGGCACCCCGCACATGGGAATCGGGGTCTTCTCTTTTTTATTGCGGGAGGTCAGGGTGATATCAAGCGTCCGGGACGCCTGGCGGGCATCTTCAAAAAACATTTCATAAAAATCGCCCATCCTGTAAAACAGAATCGCGTCCGGGTACTGCTCCTTAATGGACAGATACTGCTTCAGCATGGGCGTAATTTTGGAGGTACTCATCAGTCACCGGCTCACTATCGGGGCTCAGCACTATCTACACTAGCCGGGGGGGAAGTTTTCTCCGCTGGTTCGGCCGTCACCGGGTTCCGCATGGCGGAAACTTCGTTCGTTAAGGCCGCCAGTTCGCTTTGCAAAGCGGTGTTTGTTGCAGTGAGGTTTTTAATACTTTTACCGGCCTTGAATTTCCCCGGCAGGCTGAAAAGAAACATCAGCAGGATTCCGAACAGGAACAGAACCGCAAAAAACATCCAGGTCTGCAGTTCCGGCGTTTCGTAGGCAGCAAACATCAGGTCAACGCTCATTTTCCGGGACTCTTGAAAGAAATCTTTATTCTGATAACCGACAAGCACCAGAAAACCAATTGGAATAATCCAAAATACGATTTTCAATTTTTTCATGCTCAGTCTCCGCAAGGTTCCAGTTTGTCAAAAAATGGTTTTAGATTGTCAAAGGTGGCCTGGATGTGTTCCGGTATAACCCGGATATCCGCAAAAACAGTCAGTGCGTTCACGTCCCCAAACCATCTGGGAACGATGTGAAAGTGGAGGTGCTCCTCCACACCGGCCCCGGCCACACGCCCCAGGTTCAAGCCTACATTGAAGCCATCCGGGCCCAGCACCTCTTTAAGGATCTCAACCCCCTGATCCACAGTAGCCAGCAGGGCTTCCTTCTCGGGTCCGTCCAGCTGGCTGAGTCCGGCCACGTGTCGGGTGGGCGCCACCAGAAGATGGCCGTTGATATAGGGAAATTTATTCATCACAACCATGGTTTTGCGGCCTTTAAACAGGGTCAAATCGTCGTCTGTTGAAAGCGCCTTGCAAAATATGCACCCGTCTTCCTTGTCACCCAGGATGTAGTCCATTCGCCAGGGAGCCCACATGGTTTGCATCTCTAGTATCCTTTAATTTCAATCAGTTCCGAGTCGGGCCATCCTACGCTTTTCACCTTGAAAACTCAACCTTTTTTTGCCTCGAGCCGCTGAATGTCAACCGCCCCCCAGGCGCCCATGGTTTCACCGCAGATAACCACCAGGCCGCTGACACCCGCAATGGAACGGCCGTACTCAATGGCATCCGTCACGGCGGACGGCGTATCAACACGGTTGCAGATGGAAGTCGCCGCCGCATCCGCCAGGCTGCAGGAAGCGGATATCACGGTGACCGCATCGGCCTTGCCGAAACTCAGGGAGTGGCCCAGGGTCCCGGAAGAGGTGCACACCGCCACCGGGGCAACGGTCGGATCTATTTTAACCCCCACCCGCATGCTCAGGGGGGAAGTGCCCGCAAAGATTCCCACGGTAACCGGGTTTTCAAGCTTGATGAATAGATCTCCCCCGTTCTCTACCACGACCTCCCGTGAGTGGGCCAGCACCCCGCGGCCCACCTGCGCCGCCACCGCGCCGGCCACAGCCGCCATGGGCCCCACGCCGGCCTGCCGGCCCGCGGCAGCCATCGCTTTTACAATGGCCGGCATGGGTCCGGAATCAGGCCAGGGCGCCAGGGTCCGGGCGAACTCCGGCTCAAAGGCGATATAATTTTCCAGATAGCCCCGGTGCTGCAGGACGAGATCACGACAAATCGCCTGTAAATCCCGGTCAGCCTGGACCAGCAGGTCGGTTTCCTTGACCACTGTCCGGAAAGAAACCAGGTGTGCCTGGATCATCCGGGCTCGGTAAGTCCGGTGTTCATACATTGAAATCATCCCGGTAGATATTGAGTAGAAAGTCGCGCTCCCTGGCAGGGCATTGATCCAGAAAGTACCGGTCTGTCATGCCGGCCATAAAATCCCGCACGATCTCGGCGGTGCCATGGGCAGTTTTATATTCCGGGGACATGTTGTCCAGAAACCTGGAAAAGATGACGGCAGACCGGCGACCGCTTTCAAGGTCCCTATAATAGGCCTCGAACAGGGTCCCAAAAAGCCGTGTTACAGTTTTGAGGTGTTTTTTAATCTTGGGATTCAGATAGATCCGCTCCAAGCTGAAGGCTTTCAACTGATTGACTGCAGCCGCGGTAAGGTCACTGAATGCAACCTGCGCCTGGTCATAACTATTTGTAATCAAATCGGTCACCAGTGAATAGACGATGGTACCGTTGGTTTCGCCAAGCAATTGACGACTGTCCGGGGGCAATTCGGCCCGCCGGATCAGGCCCAGCCGGACCGCATCTTCAACATCCCGGCCGATATACCCGATGGTATCGGCCATACGCACCACACAGCCTTCCAGGGTCATGGGCACGAGTGCTGTGCGCGGCGCCCTGGTCTTGCTTTCAATCTCCCCGGCATGGCTGGCGAAAGTTTTTGCGCTGTTCGGTTTCAGGCGACTGCAGTTGACTTCACCGTCATGACATAAAATCCCGTCCAGGGTCTGCAGGCTGAGATTCCACCCCCGGCCGCCCCGTTCGACAGCATCGAGGAAACGGACACTCTGGACATTGTGCCGGAAAGAGCCGATACCGCTGGCCCGGCACAAATCGGACAGGATCTGCTCCCCATCGTGGCCAAAGGGCACATGCCCGATATCGTGGCCCAGGGCGATGGCCTCTATCAGATCTTCATTCAAGCCTAAAAATCGGCCCACGGTCCGTGCAATTTTAGAGACCAGCTGAACATGCAGCACCCGGTGGGAAATGTGGTCGTTGCGGATCAGTGCGAACACCTGGGTTTTATCAATGTAGCGGGCGTACGCCCGGGAATGCAGGACCCGGTCCGCGTCCACGGCATAATTTTGCCGGTAGCCTTTGGCAAGGCGCTCTTCCGGTTTGCGGCGCACCGCCGCACTGCTCCGAGCCGCGAACCTGGACAGCAGGTCGGATTCGCGCCGGTTAAGGGTGTTGTGTATTTCCTTTAGAAAATTATCTTTACCGGGCTGCTCAAATGGTGCCATTTTCAATTAACTCTTCCATCAGGACCGTGTAGTCGATACCGGCCTGACGAAAGCCTTCCTTGCCGTATTTCATATTGGCTTCGATCACATAGAATCGGCCGGCGTACTCGCAAATATCAATGCCCACATCATTCCACCGGCAGGCCCGGGCCGTATGCCGGGCAAGGGCCACGGCTTCGGTTGGCACTTTGTCCAGCAGGATTTTACCACCGCAGAAAACGTTGGTCCTGAAATCACCCTCCGGACTCTTGCGCCAGTAGGCATGTACGACTTTCCCGCCGATAACCACAATCCGCATATCCCGGTCTATGGGCAGATATTCCTGGATGTAGGCCACCGGGTGCCGGCGGCAATAGTCCTGCAACTCCCCTTCCGTCCGGATCAGGAAAACACCGCGTCCCAGGGCGGACCCCCGCGGGGTTTTAGCAATCAGGGGAAAATCAAAATGGTCGGTGATTTTGCTTTTCTGATGTTTGCCGTAATAGACCCGGGTGCGGGGATGCGAAATAGCAAGCATGGTCAGCAGCGCGGTCTGTTTGATTTTGTCCTGGACACATTTATAGTTGTGGTAGCTTGGAAACGTCACTTTCCCCATGGCATCAAACAGGTCCGCGTAGAACCCGGTCGGGTAATAGACAACCGGGGCCTCCCGGATCATGCGGGCCTGCTCCGGGCTGTAATCACTGAAATTAGGACGCACCCCCAGGGTGATAACGTTTCGGCAGGCCCGCAGGCGGGCCTCAAGGGCAATGACGGTGCGGTTGTTTGGGATTGGGGTCATGGGAAATAGGTAATGGGTTATTGGTTCAGGATTGAAAACCTTTGAACCGGTTTTAAATCATAGTGTCCCTACTCCGGTGGCTGCAGCACAAAGGTCTCGGCTGCAACCGGCACGTTGGCCCAGTATCGATCGATATCGAGGGTAAAACGGCTGTCGTGTACGGACTTCAGGGCCAGGGTCCTGGGCACCGTAAATGACTTTACCTGCCGGGTTGCTTCTATATCCGCAATATAGCGGACCTCACCGGTCTGGTTGTACGCTTCTATCCGGGTTATGATCGGCCCGGAATTAGCCGGCCCTGACGCTGCGGTGGGGGGGGTACGCAGGGTGATCCGGCCCACCTGGTTCCACCATTTCTTAAAGACTACCATCGTCTCGTCCGCTGTCCGGCCCGGTTGCACGGCTGTCCGGTTATGCCCAAAACCCGGCAGCCGGCCGGCCAGGATCATGGTCAGGCTGCGCACATCAAGCGGCAGGCGCAACACCGTTTTCAAACCCAAGCCATCCACAGAACTTTTTTGATACTCGCCCGAGCTATGGTCCAGAAAATAGAACCAGGCCCCATCTGCCGCAACGGTTATCAAGGGCCGGCCATCCGCACCGAGTACAGCCACACGCAGTTTCTCCGGGATCGTGCTGACCCAGGCAATCCGAAACCGCTGGGTACGGCCGGCAGACACGTAACGCATCCGGCCAAGCCCTTTGCAGGTTTTCAGTTCAGCGTTGACCGCCTCTATCGCCGTCACGAGTTTTTTTGTTTGCGCTGTTTGACTGCCGGGTTCAAGAGGGGCTTGGGCGGTCTGGTCAGGGCTTGCGGCACAACCCGCCTGGATCAGGATAATCAGGAGGATGGCAATCTTTGAAATCTCATTCAAGCAATTGTTCCAAATCCTTAATTTTCTTTTCAAGCGGCTCCCGCTCTTTTTCTTTGACCTGCAGCGCCTGTTTATAACTTTCCAATGCCTTTTTACGCTGGTTCTGCTTCAGGTAGGCATCCCCCAGGTGTTCCAGTATAATGGGATCGTCGGACACCATTCCCACAGCTTTGATCAACGTATCAAGGGCCTCGGAATAGCGGCCCTGCTTGTAGTAAACCCACCCGAGGCTGTCGGTGATGTAACCATCATCCGGCTTGAATTTAAGGGCTTTGACAATCAGTTGCTCGGCTTCAGCTAGATTCTTGCCCAGGTCGGCATAAGTGTATCCCAGATAGTTGAGTGCACTGGCATGGTTGGCGTCCAGTTCGAGCACCCTTTCCATGGCCCGGATAGATTCATTTTTGTTGCCCATTTTGTCATGGACAACCCCCAGTCTGAATTGGATTTTTACATTATCAGGGCCCCTGGCCTGCCCCTGGGCCAGGGTATCCAGGGCCTCTGTCAGAGCGCCGGTCTCCTCATAGAGCGTGCCCAGGTAAAAATAGAACTCCAGATTGTCGGGACTGGTGTTAATGGCCGCCTGCAGGTGGGCAATGGCCCGGTTGTGCTTGCCCTGGTCCTGGTACAAAAAGGCTGTCCGGACAACCGCATCCTCAAAAAACTTGTCCTCGGCGGTAATCTTTTTCATCTCATCGATGGCCATATCCGGGGCTTCCAGTCCTTCGTAGGCCACACCCAGCAAATAGTGCAGATCCCGGCTGGCAGGTCCATTTTCAAAGATGCCCTCCAGCAGAACAGCAGCCGACTCATATTTTTTCGGATCGATATACTGCCGCACCACTTCCCGTGCAACCTCCAGACCGGTCAGACTCTGCTTTGCGAGGTGAACAAACACCGCCACCGCTTCCTGGGACTGCTTGTTATCCTGGTATAGCAGGGCAAGTCCCAGGGCGGCTTTCACATTCTTTGGATTTCCAGCCAGCAGGTTCCGGTACTGCTCAATGGCTTTTTCAGTTTGCCCGCTGGCCAGATAGAGCGCCGCCAGTTCAAATTTCGGTTCTTCAAGCCCGGGGTTGATGGCCAGGCTCTCGAGAAAGGCCTTTTCAGCCTGGTCCTGTTTCCCCTGCTGCCCATAAATCCGGCCCAGGAAAAAATACCCGGCATAGGCTTTTGGAAAATCTTTAATCATTTTCTGGTAAACCGCCTCAGCCTCGCTCCAACGCTCCAACTGGCGGTATACGCCCCCTAGAAACAGGTATACATTTTCCTGGGTCGGGTCCAGGGCCAGGATTTTCTCATAAATCCGGGCCGCGCCCTCAAGATCTTTTTTTTCCTCGAGCAGCCGTCCATAAATATTGAGCAGGACGACATCCTCGGGATGTTTTTCAAGCCCTGCCGCGACAACCTCCAGGGCTTTTTGGGAATCCTTGTTTTTCAGGTGCAAAAGGACAAGTTCACGCTGTATAAACGCGCTGTCAGGATCTAACGTGCCGGCCTTGTTCAAAAGCTCGACCGCATCTGTCAGTTGACCTTTGTTTGCCAAGACTCGCGCCAGGGTATAGTAAAAATAGCGTTTCCCGGAATGGGCCGACTGGACTTGAGCCGCATCGCCGGTCTGGGGTTTCACCGAATTTTTAACACAGCCGGGGGTCACAGTTGCGATCAGTAGCAGGACAACTGCAACAAGGGCCGCACGGCCATTGAACAGGTGTGGTTCGGTTCTAAATTTATTCTGACGCAATGTCATCTGTGTACGAAGCAAAATCCGGCAGTCCTTTTTTGAAGAATTCGCGCATTTTCTTGATAATATTTTTTTCAATCTGCCTGACACGCTCCCTGGAAATGCTGTATCTGTCGCCTATTTCCTGCAGGGTAACCGGGCTGTCTGAAAAAATCCTCTGATCAAATATTTCCAATTCCCTGGCTGTCATATCATTCCTGAATTCACGAATTTTCTGATGCAGCAGGGATTCCATCTCTTTTTTGGCAACCTGGTCTTCAATCGAAGGTTCGTCCGTATCCAGAAACTCCATCCGCTCAGTATCGGAATCCTCTTTCAACGGCGCATCCAGTGAAACGTCCCAGCCATCCAGCCTCTGGTCCATATCAATGATTTCACGCTCCGAAACGCCCAGCCTCTGGGAGAGCAGTTTAGGCTTGGGATCGAAGCCCTGTTCAATCAGTTTCTGTTTTTCTTTTTTGAGCTTAAAGAACAGTTTTCGCTGGCCCTGGGTGGTTCCTATTTTTACCAGTCGCCAGTTATCCATTATAAACTTGAGGATATAGGCCTTTATCCAGAAGGAGGCATAATAGGAAAATTTAACATTTTTATACGGGTCAAATTTCCGTACGGCCTGCATCAAACCAATATTGCCCTCCTGGATCAAATCCAGCAAATTCTGCATCCAGACCCGCTGATACTCCAGGGCTATTTTAACGACCAGCCTGAGATTGGATGTGATCAACACGTAAGCTGCGTCAGGGTCCTGGTGATCCTTTACTTTGCGGCCCAGTTCCTTTTCCTGCTCCCGCGTCAACAGATTGTACTGGCTGATTTCCGACAGGTAGCGCTGCAGCGGATCAAATTTAACGACTGACTTTTCTGTCGCTTGCGCGGCCGCCTGTAAGGCTTTTGTCTTTTTAGCGGCCGCCTTTTTGGCTGCTGCCTTTTTGGCTGCTGCCTTTTTGGCCGCTGCCTTTTTAGCTGCTGCCTTTTTAGCTGCTGCCTTTTTAGCTGCTGCCTTTTTGGCTGCTGCCTTTTTAGCTGCCGCCTTTTTTGCCGCTGCCTTGGCCGGTGCCTTTTTCAAGGCTTTGGTTTTCTTTTCAGCCGCCTTCACCGGAGCTTTCTTACTGGGCTTTGCCTGCTTTTTCATCAATGTATAGTGCCTGCTTTTTATATGGGTCTTGGTTCAAATTTTTAGTAGACTTGTTCGTTCAGTTATGTTAGCTGGTGCCCATCCGCATACGGTATCTTTCGTCCCGAAGCGGTGTTTTCGCTCTTTTATTAGCATGCGCCTGTAGCTCAGCTGGATAGAGCAACGGACTTCTAATCCGTAGGTCGCAGGTTCGAATCCTGCCAGGCGTACCAAAGATGTAAATCTGATACCCCTTTTTTATTTAACCGCTGTGCGGATTGGACGCGTGTGCCATTCCGGTGAAAGCCGGAGGAAAAGGCCAAAAATGGTTACCAGCCTCATCGTCGCTACACTTCTCTTTCCGATCGTAAGCTTTTAACTATACCACTATCGATAGTCAGTGTCCATCCACAAAGGGCATCTTTCGGCCCAGGGCGGCGTTTTCGCTCTTTTGGAGTAATAGACGCTGCACAAATTCCGTAATGATACGGTGTACCCGCCGGGAGCCTTTTCCCAGAATAATGCCATGACGGTCATAATTCAGCAGCAGGTAGCTTTTGTCCTCTGAACCCAGTTTTTTAAAAATTTGATGCGATCCTTCCGGATTCACCACAGGGTCTCCCTGGGCCTGCACCACGAGAGCCGGGATTTGAATATTTGCCAGGCGGCCTGAGATGGAATCCATCAACTTCTCCAGTTGGTGCACGCCGGATACCGGGTTACGGAAATAGTTTATGTGCGGGTTTTCAGGCCGATTCTCCACAAAGGTTTTCAAGGCACCGTCCAGGTTCACTTTTTTCATGAGCTTGTTCCAGGCATCCACAGCCGGTACAAACCGGGCCGACAGGTCATTTAGCTGCATGGGGGGTGAGATTGCAAAAACACCGGCCAGGTCGCGCACCCGGGAGGAGAGTTCCAACGCAAGACCCGCCCCATTGGAAAACCCACCGGCAACCACCGTCCGGCACAGCATCCGTAAAAGGGCATAACCCTCATCAACTGATCTAATCCAATCATTGAAGCTTCTGCCGGCCAGGTCCTCGGGCGCGGTCCCATGTCCTTTCAGGCGGGGAGCATAGACCCAGAAACCCTGTTTACTCAGTGCAAGGGCCAGTTCCCTGACCTCCAGGGGCGCCGCCAGGTACCCGTGTATGAGCAGCACACCCGCTTTCCCGGGCCTGCCCCGGAGTAGAAACGGAGCCCCAACCGACCGGTCTTTTGATTCTCCCGGGATATGGTATTGCGTGTAGTCCCGTTCGTATTCAGCGTATGCGCTTTTGAGCAGACTCCGGGCGATTTTTCTCCTGACCCAAAAATCCGGCTGCCAGGCAATCCGCCAGAGTCTTGCAAGCATGGGCTGCAGCGGTTCGACTTCGTTGGCGATCACCGCCATCGGGTTCTCCACCCGGGCACGATGAAAGTTCGGAGCCGCACTGAAAACAGCCTTGCTGCGGGTCAACTGGCCGGCTTCGAGACAGGCATCACATTTTTCCACAGCCAGGTCTATAAAGCTGCGAACCTTCCCATAGCGGTCATCTGTAAGCAGATGGATCTGGTCCTCTTTGAGACTGTTGTGGGGAAACAGGTTCAGCCGGTCGAAATCCAGGTCCGCGGCCAGGTAGGCCTTGCGTTGCAGCGCTGCGACCCGAATCGTTTTAAACGGCATCAATCGGAAAATTGAAGCAAACAGATGGTCATGGTTGACAGTTGTCATGCCGTAAATATCCGCCATGTAAGTCCGCATAACGGCCAGCGCCTGCTTGCGCAGAACGCCGCGCGAGGATATGGGTTCGTCAAAATAGATCGGTTTGGCAACCTTGATGTCAGCCTGTATGGCGGGGTCATCCAGGTAGGGCTTTACCTGGATTGGCTTACCGAAGCGTACGTCCACATCCACTCCGGCAAGCACCATGGAGCCCTCTGTCATCAACTCTTCCAGGAACCGCTCGGACAGGTCATTCTTCAATCGGGTCGCAAGCCGGCTGATCAGGTTTTCCCGGGCCCGAATCGGGTAATACGTAATATTCACAGGGACAATCCGGGTCTGCTGGGTGAGAACGGATTCAAAATCGTCAATCCCGAATTTTTCCATGAGTCGCCGGGCCTCCTCCGGCAAGGCCGTCTGCATGGCCAGCAGGCGCTGCCGGTAAAACTCCGTTCGCAAGGCCAGTGTGGCGGCCCCGGAATGGGGCGGATGCTTTCCACCTGGAAAAGCAACCATGAACCGGCCCTTTTCAACAATCTTTTTACTTTTCACCATTCTGCCTTCCGGGTAGATGATCCAGGCGGCTTCGCCGGTCAGCAGGGTTTTTACGATCAGAAGGTCGCGATCGGGGTTGCGCGTGGAAACAACGCCGACATTGTCGAAAAATGCGGTCAGGGCCGGCGTAAAAAGGTTGCCATCGGCCAGTGACCAGACCTGTTCCCCGGTCAGTCTGCTAATAGTCGCCGGCAGGATGAGGGTTTCAATGCGCGTGAAATGATTGATTACAAAGATATCGGCACCCGGAGACAGATTCTCCTCGCCGTGGATTCGGACCCTGGCCCGGGAAAGATTGGAAAGCGCTTCAACGGCCAGGCCTGTAGAGCGATATGCGTATCTGTTCATTCTCTCTCCGATGGTGGGCAATTATCTGATACTATAACGTAAATTCCAAACCGTAAACACAAAATCAGGTTCCTGTTGACACCGATCAGGTAAATCATTAAGTTAGTGCCCGTCCACAAACGGCATCTTTCGGCCCAGGGCGGCGTTTTCGCTCTTTTGAAATCCTC
>CAZWPX010000048.1:0-44094 GCA_964636125.1 uncultured Desulfobacterales bacterium
ATAGACCTCAACTGCGACATGGGTGAAAGCTTCGGGGCCTACACCCTGGGTATGGATGAAGCGGTTATCAAGCATATTACGTCCGCCAATATTGCCTGCGGATGGCATGCCGGGGACCCCCTGGTGATGGATAAAACCGTGAAAGTGGCCGTGGAGCACAGTGTGGGTGTGGGCGCCCATCCGGGATATCCGGATCTGAAAGGTTTCGGGCGCAGGAACCTGGACTGTACAACGGACGAGATCCGCAACTATGTCATCTACCAGATCGGCGCGCTTAAGGCCTTTTGCCAGGTGCATGGTACCCGGCTGCGCCACGTAAAACCCCATGGGGCCCTCTATCTTACGGCGGTAGCTAATGAGGATGTGGCCCGGGCGGTGGCAGAGGCGATTTTAAGTGTAGATCCGGATCTCTGGTACGTTGCGCTGGCAGGTGCCAAAGGCGAGATGATGACGCGCATCGGCAAAGAGGTCGGCCTCAAGGTGGTCTATGAGGCGTTTCCTGATCGGGCCTATACGGCTGAAGGCAACCTGGTTTCCCGGAAGCTGCCGGGAGCGGTGATAAAAGACCCGGATCAGGTGGCAGCAAGGGCGCTTTTGATGGCAAAAGAAGGCATTGTGAAGGCCGTGGACGGAACAGTCATCCCGCTTGCAGTGCAGACCCTTTGTGTTCACGGGGATACGCCATCGGCCATAGACCTGGTAAAAGGTATTCGCCGGACACTGGAAGCAGAAGACATACTGCTGAGGGCCATTGGAGAAGATACATAGTGTCCATCCACAAACGGCATCTTTTGGCCCGGAGCGGCGTTTTCGCTCTTTTGAAATCCTCGAAATAGCCCGCTATTACTGCGGTTTCAAAATCGCTCAAGCCTTGCTCCGAACCAAAATCTACCATTTGTGGACGGACACTACCTAACCCTGTGTCCTGCCAAAAGGACCGGACTTTGCTCACAAACTGTTTTTATAAAGGAGAGGGGTACAATGGAAAGCAGTGTATTCGAAAAGGCAAACTTTCGAATAACGGGCGACTGCGGTCTGCTTGTCGAATATGGGGAGGCCATAGACCCTGCCGTCAATCACAAAGTCAGGTCAATGGCCATTGCCATGCAAAACGATATGCCTGAAGGTGTGATCGAAATCATCCCCACCTACCGATCGATATTGATCTATTATGATCCTTTGATAGCGAATCCTTCTATCTTAAAAGAAACGCTGACCGCCCTAGAAAGCAATCTATCGGAAATCGAAATCCCCCCCCCAAAGGTTGTCGAAATTCCGGTGTGTTACGGTGGTGAGTACGGGCCGGACATTGAACATGTCGCCCAAAGTCACAATCTGACCCTGCAGGAAGTTATCCATCTTCATTCAAAACCTGAATACCTGATTTACATGGTCGGCTTCACACCGGGCTTTCCTTTCCTTGGAGGGCTGCCCGAGGCCCTTCACACACCAAGGCTGCAGACGCCTCGAATGAAGGTTCCAGAAGGATCCGTGGGTATCGCCAACGGGCAGACAGGGGTCTATCCCATTGCCAGTCCCGGCGGCTGGCAGTTGATCGGCAAGACCCCCATAAGGCTGTTTGCCCCCGAGCGACAGAGCCCTTTCCTCTACCAGGCGGGAGATTACATTCGGTTCAAACCCATATCACCCCATGATTATCAGCGGCTTTCAGAGATGGAGGTCAACTAGTGGACACATTTCTTGTTATAAACCCCGGGTCATTCACAACCGTCCAGGATAAAGGCAGGTTTGGTTATCAGCGTATGGGGATTCCTGTCTCAGGCGTGCTGGATTCTTTTGCCTGCCGGGTAGCCAACCTGCTGGTGGGAAATCTTGAAGGCAGTGCTGTTCTCGAGAGCACCATAGTTGGCCCTCAGATAGCGTTCCTTAAAGAGACCGACATCGCTTTAACCGGTGCGCAGATGAATGCGAAATTGAATTACAAACCAATCGAAAACTGGAAAACCATCCGTGCTAAACCAGGCGATATGCTGACATTCCAACAGGTAAAAAGTGGTTGCCGTGGCTACCTGGCTGTCTCCGGCGGTATCAAGGTTCCTGAAATAATGGGAAGCATGTCCACCTATTTCGGCGGCAAAATCGGCGGGTATGGCGGCCGGACGCTGAAAAAAGGCGATATCGTGAAATGCGGTGGCGGGCCGCTACTGGACGCCCCGCGTCATCTTCCGGAAAAATGGATCTCCCTGTATCCTGACAAAATCACACTGCGGACCGTGGCCGGTCCCCAGGACGACCATTTTGATGCAGGCCTGGACACCCTGTCCCAATCTGAATTCCTGGTTACCCCCAGGGCCGACCGGATGGGATACCGACTGCAGGGGACGCCAATCGAACACAGGGAAAATGTGGCCCAGAGTATTATTTCCGAGCCCACCATGCCGGGCGGCATTCAAGTTCCTGCCGACGGGCAGCCGATCATCCTGCTGGTGGAACAGACCGTGGGCGGCTATACAAAAATAGCAACTGTCATATCAACAGATCTACCCAAAATAGCCCAGGCCGTTCCCGGAGACTCCGTTCAATTTGAGAGCGTCACTCTGGACCAGGCGCACGCCATTTATCGGGATAACGAAAAAAATCTGGAAGAAATCGCCGCGGCATTGACAGGATAAACCAGGAGAAAATCATGACCACCACATCCCCATGGCTCCAGAATCTTACCTGGGAAGAAATTGAAAAACAAATCGAGGTAGCCAAGGGCGTCGTTATCATCCCGGTGGGTAGCACCGAACAGCATGGCCCCCATCTGCCTGTCGGCACGGACACCATGGTGGCCAACACGCTGGCTGACGACGCGGCCCGCCGGGCCAATGTCCTGGTCGCTCCGCCCCTGTGGTTCGGGTGGAGTCCCCACCACATGGTCCTGCCGGGCACCATCACGATCCGGCCGGAAATCCTGATCGAAATCACCCGTGACATCATCGTGTCCCTGCAGAAGCATGGCTTTAAGCGGTTCATCCTGCTCAACGGCCACCGTATCGTCAATGTTACCTGGATGCAGATTGCAGGTGAGCGCGCCAAACGGGAACTGGGTGTGCAGGTCGTCATCTTTGACCCGGCTTACATGTCCAAGTCGATTGTAAAGGAGCTGGGGTGGGGGGCGGTGGGCCATGCCGAAGAGATTGAGGGCTCCCACATGTGGTACCGCTACCCGGAACTGGTAAAAATGGATCGGGCCATTGACAATCCACACTCACCCAGAAATCTCTACTCGGTGGATCCCTCTTATCCGGATGACACGCTTTGCTATGTGCCCAGCAGTGCTGCAGAAATGGACCAACAGGTAAAGGCTGCCGGCGGCACAACCGGGGAACCCAGCAAAGCTTCGCCGGAAGGTGGCAAACGCTACCACGAGCACCTTGTCGGTCGGTTGGTAGAGGTTATCAAGATGATGCAGACTGCCTAAAGCGGCCTGCTTTGGGCGGGTCACTTTCCAGTTTCACGCCTTAGCATGTCCAGCTTTTCTAACAGCCATTTCTGGCTATCCATAGCTTCCTTGCCCGGACACTTTATCGTATATCTTCTTTTAGTGATCGTACTCCGAGAGGCCGACAGCTCAATAAACTTCTCGGTGCTGTCAATTTTATCTTTGAAATAGTCATTCTTGGTATTGATGTGCTTAACGGCGTCAAGGGGCGTATGCTCGACGCCATTGCGTATAAAGTTGCACCCTGATTTAGCAACATATGTCAACAGGTGCTGGATTTCCGCCTTTTGAGCGGCCGGCAAATCGCCAGCCAGCGTCGACGGCACCCACAAAATGGCTGCCAGACAGAAAATTATAGAAATTTTAGATAAATGCATAACGGTCCGCAACCTTTAAAAGGACTTGAATAGTACTGCATTATCGCCCCGCATACCAGCAAAACTTGTGCCCCCCTGGTGTCTGCTTTCTATCACGGGTACATCCGGGCAATTCGCTCAACTACGGTTGCCCCGGACAACCCACACAGCCGTTTCGACCGTTTATTCCTTATATCTCAGGCCTGAGTTGTTTCAATGAAAACAAAAAAAGACCACGCCCTTAGGCGTGGTCAGAGTAAACAGAAGATAATACAGTGGTATAGCTATAAGTAATCTAAATCATGGGAGATAAAGGATCCCTATACCCGAAGATTTCGCAGCCGCAGCACCGAGCAGTTGGCGTTTTCCATCACCCGCAGGGAGCAGGAGTTACTGAAAACTTCATTCTCGTCACGCCGGCGGTTGTGGTATACCACAATCAGGTCCGCCTCCCATTTGTCCGCGACTTTGACGATCTTTTCCCAGTTCTTACCAGTTTTTATGGTATAGGTTACCGGTTCCTGACAATTGTCTTTGATAAACGCTTCCAGGGTCGCCCTGAGCTGATCTTTGGCTTTCTGCACCATATCATCAGAAATAAAAGAAGCTACAATCGGCATGCTGTAGCCTGGCATGACACTGACCAGCCGGATCTCAGCACTCGTTGATTCGGCTATCTCGAGCGCTTTTTGGTAAACCAGGGCAGCGGTTCTGGGATAATCGATATCAACCGGTACAAGTATTTTATTAAACATAATCCACCCCCAAAAAAAGTAGCGGTAATTATAAAAAGTACAAACCGCCACTCCCCGCTAAAAGGAAGTGGCATTAGATGTCACCAGGCTGCGGTGCCTTCAAGCACCTGATTATTCATCAGGTTGCCGGCGCGGTTTTAAGCTTTTTGACTCGCCCCCGCTGTAAAAACCCGACCAGCCCCAGCAGCAGCATTGCCGGTATAACCATCAGCTGTTTGGGCGGCCTTTTGGTCGGTACCTGTATGTTCAAAATCACCTGATCAAAATCGAGGCCCGCTTTTTCGGCCGGGCTGGAAAATACGATGTTGTCAATCAGGATTTTTCCCTCCTCATTGCGGGTCTCAATGCCAATCCCCGCAAGCCTTTCCGCGGCTGTATTTTCAGCGCCCACCGGCAGCATGACCGTCTTGGTGAATTTGCTGTCGTCACGCATGTTTTCACCTTCAATCATGATGCGTATCAGGGCCCCGGCCTCCATCTCACCCACGATCTGCTCGAGTTTGGCAGGCGGTTCTTCCTGCAGGGGCGGAAACACCTTGTCCCACCAGAAGCCGGGGCGAAAAAGGGTAAAGGCGATCAGCAGGAGGGCCACGGTCTCCCAGATCTTGCATTTTGTAAGCCAGTAGCCCTGGGTCCCGGCGGCGAAAACCAGCATCCCGACAATCGCAATCACAACAACGGCCACCAGGTGCAGCCAGCTGTCCACACCGATGACCAGCAGTTCGGTGTTAAAGATAAACATAAACGGCAAAATGGCCGTTCTGATGTCATAGGTAAAACCCTGTATACCGGTCTTGATGGGATCCCCGCCGGATATGCCGGCCGCGGCAAAAGCCGCCAGACCCACAGGTGGCGTGTCATCCGCCAAAATACCGAAGTAAAAAACAAAAAGGTGTACGGCAATTAAAGGTACAATCAGGCCGTTCTGGGCACCCAGGTCAACGATAACCGGTGCCATCAGGGTTGACACGACAATGTAGTTGGCCGTGGTAGGCAGCCCCATTCCTAGGAGAAGACTGATGACCGCGGTAAAAATCAAGATCAGCATCAGGTTGCCGCCGGAAATGAACTCGACAAATTCAGTCATCACCAGACCGATGCCAGTCAGGGTGACCGTGCCGACAACGACACCGGCTGCAGAGGTGGCCACACCGATCCCAATCATGTTGCGGGCCCCGTTGACAAACCCTTCGATCATATCGTCAAACCCGCTTTTAAAAGAAAATTCCGCCCCTTTCGCTTTGCGGAAAAAACCCTTCAAAGGGCGCTGGGTCAATACGACAAAAATCAGCAGAACCGTTGCCCAGTAAGCGGACAACGACGGCGAAAAGCGTTCCACCACCAGGCACCACATCAGGACCACGATGGGCAACAGGAAGTAAAACCCGGCCTGGGCCGTCGGCCACAGCTCAGGCAGCACCTTGATCTCCAGACTGGTTTCAAGCTCCGGTACTTTACAGGCATAAGCAAGCAGCAGAAGGTAAGCGACGAAAATCAGCACCCCGATGATATAGATGGCGGCCCCGCCGGCTATGGTTTTAATCCAGCCCAACCCGTAATACGTTGCCCCGCCCATGATGATGATAAACAGAAAAGTCATTACAGCCGAGAGCATCGTCGAGATCAGTGTTTTTTTAACCCCCGGCTTCTTCATCCGCTTGAGGCCCAATTTACAGGCTTCCAGGTGCACAATGTAAACCAAGGCAATATAGGAGATTATCGCCGGCAGGAATGCGTGTTTGATAACCTCCACGTAGGAAATACCGACATATTCGACCATCAGGAATGCGGCAGCACCCATAACCGGCGGCATCAGCTGGCCGTTGGTTGAGCAGGCCACCTCAACCGCCCCGGATTTTTCCTTTGAAAATCCGACCTTTTTCATCAGTGGAATCGTGAACGTCCCGGTGGTCACCACGTTGGCAATCGATGACCCGGAAACCAGGCCGGTGAGGCCGGAAGAGATCACCGCGGCCTTGGCCGGTCCGCCGCGCAGATGGCCGAGCCCGGCAAAGGCGGTTCGGATAAAATAGTTACCGGCACCGGCCGATTCCAGCAGGGCACCGAACAGCACGAACATGAATACCATACTGGTGGAAACCCCGAGGGCGACACCAAAGACGCCCTCAGTGGAGAGCCAGTAATGGCCCATGCCCTTAATAAAGCTGGCACCTTTGTGGGCAATCACATCCGGCATGTAGGGACCGCCAAAGGTATAAATCATAAACACGGCGCAAACCACCATCAGCGGCGGGCCCAAGGCCCGGCGGGTTGCTTCGAGAAGGGTTAGAATGCCGACGGCGGCCACAACCAGGTCAAGCTGGGTCGGATCGCCCGGGCGGTCAGACAACTCAACATAGAAAATCCACAGGTACGCCGCGCAAAAAGCCCCGATCAGTCCCACAATCCAGTCCTGGACAGGGATATAACTCCGTGGCGATGATTTAAAGGTGGGATAGGCCGTATAGGATAAAAATATCGCGAAAGCGAGGTGAATCGCGCGCGCCTCAGTATCGTTCAAAACGAAAATATTGAATATGAAAGGCAGGGGTGACGCGTACCAGAGCTGAAACAGGGTCCAGATCAGGGGGACATAAAAAAGGATTCTCTTGGGGATCGCTCCGGTAGGATTACGGGCTCCGGTTTCGGTCTCGGCAACCATCTCCTGCATGGCGGCATCGTCTACCTCATGGGTTTCTTCCTGTTGTTCACTCATCTAAGCTCTCCCTCCCAGAGGGTTGCAAGTAGTTATTTAGATAAAAATCGGGCCTGATTAGCGCAGCCCTTTCTCAGTGAAATATTTTTCAGCACCTTCGTGCAGCTCGGCCGAAATCCCGTCGCGCACCATCTTTTCAGGTTGCAGGACATTGAACGCGGGATGGAGTTTCCGAAATTCGTCAAGGTTTTCAAACAGGGCCTGGACAATCCGGTACACCGTATCAGTAGAAAGGTCAGCCGAGGTGACGACAGTTGCCTTGACGCCAAAGGTGCGTACCGAGCTCGAAATACCCGGATAGAGTCCACCCGGTATATCAGTGTAGGCATAATAGGGGTTGTCAGTCACCAGCTTGTCAATCATCGGCCCATCCACCGTGGCAATGGTGGCGTTGCAGATCTTCGCGGCTTTTGATACCGAGGCATTGGGATGTCCGACCGTATAGACCATCGCCTGGACCCGGTTGTTGCACAGGGCAAACGACTGCTCCGATGCATTGAGTTCCTCCACCAGCTGAAAATCTTTGCGGGACCAGTTCATCGCCCGCATGACAACTTCCATGGTGGCCCGCTGCCCTGAACCGGGATTGCCGATGTTGATCCGGCGCCCGACGATCTCATCCAGCCGGGTAATACCGGCATCACGACGCACAACCAGTGTGAAAGGTTCGGCATGCAGGGAAAAGAGCGCCCGTAAATTCTGGAAGGCACCATCCATAAATTTTACCGGTCCGGTACCCTTGACCGCGTGGTACTGCCAGTCCGACTGGGCAATACCAATATCCAGCCCGCCGTCACGCACATTGCTCAGGTTGTAGAGCGAACCGGCAGTAGACACGACACTGCAGGAAACGCCTTCGACTTTCGTGTTGACGATTCGGCAGATAGCCTTGCCGGCATAATAATAGACGCCATCCTTACTGCCCGTGCCGATCAGGATCTCCTCGTCCGCCAGGGCGGATACCGGTAATACGAAAGCCACACACAGCAAACAATTTCCCAATAATCTAACTATCTTTTTCATGGGTAATCACCTCAAACCAGCAAGTATACAACCAAGTGGCCAGACCGCCTGGCCAGCCCGTTTAGAAACTGTTTAAAAGCCTACCGGAGCAATCCGGTTAGCGGCGCCCCGGAAAGCTTTGAAACAACTCCTGAACAAAAAAGAGAGGGGTAAAAAAACCCCCTCTCTTTCAATAGGCGCTTACAACCAGCCTCTCTCTTTGTAATATTTCTTGGCACCGTTGTGCAGCGGCGCGGAGAGACCGTCTTTGATCATCTCGGATTCTTTCAGATTCTTGAAAGCCGGATGCAATTTCTTGAACTGGTCGAAATTCTCGAATACCGCTTTAACAACATTGTAGATAACCTTATCTGGAACTTTGGCCGATGATACAAAGGTTGCACCCACACCAAACGTCTTGGTGTCTTTGGCTGTCCCTCGGTACATTCCGCCGGGGATTGTAGCGGTCCGGTAGTAATCGGCCTCTTTTACCAGTTTGTCAACTTTCGAGCCGGCCACTTCCACCATGACCGAATCACAGGATGTGGTGGCCTCTTTGATGGAGCCACTGGGGTGACCGACGGTAAATACCATGGCATCGATCTTGTTGTCGCACAAGGCTTTGGACTGCTCGGCGGACTTCAGCTCAGAAGCGAGCTTGAAATCGCCCTTGTCCCAGCCGTAGGCGGCCATGACCACTTCCATGGTCCCGCGCTGACCGGAACCGGGGTTGCCGATGTTGACCCTTTTGCCCTTGAGGTCGGCAAACTTTTTGATACCGGAATCTTTACGGGCTACAACGGTAAAGGGCTCGGGATGCACGGAGAAAACTGCCCGCAGATCCTTGTTTGCACCTTTATCTTTGAACTTGCTGGTGCCGTTGTAGGCATGGTACTGCCAGTCAGACTGGGCAACACCCATATCCAGTTCGCCGGCGGCGATGGTGTTCAGGTTGTAGACGGAGCCGCCAGTACTCTCAACCGAGCAACGAATTCCGTGTACCTTCCGGCTCTTGTTAACCAGACGGCAAATGGCACCGCCGGTGGGATAATAGACACCGGTCACGCCACCGGTACCGATGGTCACAAAGGTTTGACCGGCCTGGACCGGTTCTGCAGTAGCACCCACCATGAGCGCAAAACCAAACATCAGTGCAATTGCGATAACTATTCCCTTTTTCATCTATTCCTCCTCATTTATGGTTATTAGACGCCTGGAACCGGCATGGTCACTTTCGTGTTTTCATGCGGGTTCTGGTAACTGTAACTGAAAAGTTTACCTGTACTGCCCTTATTTATCACCCTCCTTTCAGCATAAAACTTAGAAAACAACAGCATAGCCAATCTAAGGTTTGAATTAATGACAATCGCTTGTAATGTGTACAGGGTCTTCTTTGTGACTGAATTTCTTTTCTGCAAAAGTCATCAACAATAAGATGATTCAGGTAGCCATCCTGAATATCTGGCTTACGGTAAACAACCTCGAAATTTTAAACGCTGGATGGAATTTAGAAAGCTGGATGATAACATAGTTATCCTGCGATATCAAATAGATAATTTCGTTTTATTTATGGGCACGCACATTGCAGTTAACTTTTCAAGCAATGTGCGTGCCACCCCGGCAGGGCCCGGGCAATATTCATATGATGGTGGGCGGCATCGACCTAATGCCTGTAATGTAGGCCTTTCACAGAGAACTATAATTTTGTGCCCGCCGGGTGTCTGCGTATACATCCCAGGCAACTTAAAAAAAATTGACTATTTCATCAAGTCGTATAATACAATTATCATGGCAGGGCCATACAGCTCTGTTATAAACAAGACTGCCTGAGCATATCGTCAACAATTGTCTATATGGTCACATTATGCCAAACCTATTCAGGAATAATTTTACAAGTTTATGTGGCAGCGTCTTTTTGTGCCTCTACCTCATTTGCAATCCGGGGTGCCGGGAAAAGCCGGACGGGCCCGCTGGAAAGCAACGCAATGTGCAAACCGTCGAAAAAATGGGATATGACATCCCTGTGTTTGCGACTGCTTCCGGACAACTGAATTATGCCAGGACGCTGGTTTCAAAACCGGCCGAGAAATCTGCAGCCCTGGAAGTACTTATTGACCGTTTCCCGGGAGATCGTGAAAAAACCGGGGAGGCCCGTCTGGAACTCGCGTACATGCTCCTGGGATATGACTTCAGGCTGGCCGATCAAACCGCCTGCAATAAAGCGCTGTATGCATATAAGGACATTGCCCGGGAATTTAAAGACACACCGTCTGTATTTACCAAAGCGCACTGGTATATGGGCTGGATCCACACTGACCTGCTCAATGATAAACACCAGGGGGTTGCCCTGTACTTGACGCTTGCCGAGCAGTATCCGGAATACAGCTTTTCACGTATCTCCCCGGTACCCTGGCTGGAACTGATATTTCCCCATCCCAACACAAAACCTTACACGGCTGAAGATAAGCAATTCCACTTCTGGGCCGACCTGGCCCTCCTGGAGATTGTCAAAAATGCGGATGATGATGAAAAACGGATGGCGGCCTTTAATAAACTGTGGGAGATGCATCCGGAGAGCCTTGCGGCCGGTTACGCCCTGAAGGAGATTCTACAACACTCACCATCCCCACAAAAAATGGCCCATGTAGTGAACGCATACATACAATTAAACAAAGCCAACCCTGAATTAAACAGGGACCTTGAGTTGTTGATCAGCAACTGAACTGAGGCGTGGTCAGGACCGGCCAAATGTGAACATGATGAACCTTATATATGAAAAGATCAATGTTGTTCGGCACTCCTTTAAGATCAGGCTGTTTTTAGCTATCACGGGTATGACCATACTGTTTATAGCAATCTCAGGCTATTTTTCCTACCTTCTGGGAAGAAATTCAATTGAAAAACAAATAGAGCAGTATGCCATAGGCACGGTCAAACAGATCCGGGAACGGGTCCACACCTACCTTTCACAGCCGGTAAAGACCGTGAGCCTTTTAAAGGCCGCCCTGGAAAATGGCTTCGTCAATCCGTCAGATCCAGGAGAACTGATCCGCTATTTTCATATTTTGCGGGATGAACACC
This sequence comes from uncultured Desulfobacterales bacterium, assembly GCA_964636125.1. Lineage (GTDB taxonomy): Bacteria > Desulfobacterota > Desulfobacteria > Desulfobacterales > CAJINA01 > CAJINA01. The sequence goes on from CAZWPX010000048.1 coordinate 11,359, forward strand.
CGGAATATATTAATATAAACTATGGTGACAGGGACGGGCGGTTTACAATGGTGCCCCCCCAGCGACCTGAGATACACAAGTTGTTCGATCCCAGGATAAGGCCCTGGTATGCCGGGGCCTTACAACACGGAGGTTTGTACTGGACCGAGGTCTATGTGTTTGCCTCATCCCAGAATCCCGGCATTACAGTATCGGCGCCAATCCTGAACAAAGAGCAGTCTGTTACCGGGGTTTGCTCCATCGATATTGACCTTTCCACTTTTTCCAGATTTTTAAAAACCATGAAAATAGGGGGCCAGGGACATGCATATATCGTTGACAATGACCAAAATCGTGTCATCGCTCACCCGGAACTGCTGAGTCTTCACATTAACCCTGACCAGGGCCGGTTGTTAAGTGCCGGGCTAGCTGACCTCAAATCCAGGGGAAAGTACTTCGGCCTGATGCTCTATCAGGGGAAACAATACTTTACAGCCTACTCTGATTATCCTGAAAACAACTGGTCTGTGGGGGTGAACCTGCCCGTTTCCGATTTCCTGGAAGACATTAACACCATCAAAGAAACCACCTTTACCATGGTTCTTGTGGCGGTCTTCATATCGACCCTCGTGAGTTATCTGGTGGCGCTGACGGTTATTAAACCCCTCAGAGTGCTCGAGCAAGGAATCAAACGGGTCAGCGCAGGAGATCTTGACTACATGGTCAACCTGCATGACCCCAACATTGTCGGCACCCTGGCCGAAGCTTATAACCAGATGGCGTATTCGCTAAGACACAGCCGGGAAGAATTGAAAAGAACCTATTTTGAACTGGCTGAAAAGGAAAAAATGGCCGCGATAGGCCTCCTTACGGCAGGTATCGCGCATGAAATTAAAAACCCGCTGGGCATTATCCTGGGCTCCGCCCAGGTGGTCACCAACCCGGACAAACCGGATGAAATGCGAGCCAAAGCGGCCAGATTTATCATTGATGAGGTCATCCGGTTAAACAAAACGCTGAAAGCCTTCCTGGCCTTTGCCCGGCCGGAACCACCCAGGCTTGCCAAGATTAACCTTAATATGGTCCTGGATGAAACCCTCGACATAATAGCCGTATCTCTGGCCCCAAAAAAAATAAGGCTGGAAAAATATCTGTCAGTACCGGTACCGGATTGCAAGGCTGACCTGAATCAGTTGCGTCAGATTTTTTTAAACATTCTTTTGAACGCAATCCAGGCCATGGCGGACGGTGGGGTTTTAACCGTAAAAACCGCGTTAAAATCTGAAAACGGAGATGTTGGGGGTGGACAGAATAAACCCGGCTCCCCCTGGCACGCAGACAGCAGGCAATCTGTCGTTATTTCCATATCGGATACCGGGATCGGTATCACGCCGGATCAATTGGAAAAAATATTTGAGCCGTTTGTAACCTTCCGAGACGACGGGACAGGCTTAGGCCTGTCTATTGTAGCCCAGAGCCTGAAACTGCACCATGCCACCATCATGGCCACAAACAACACCGGGGACGGAAGCACTTTTACCATTCACTTCCCCTTGGAAAAAGAAAAAACACATGCGCCCTAAAGTTCTCATTGCTGAAGATGAACCCAGAATGCGGGAAGTTATTTCCATGCTGCTCAGTGACCTCCCGCTTCATTTCGTAGAAGCCGGCAACGGCCGGGAGGCGATTGACCTGTTTGAGCAGGACACGTACAGCCTCGTCATCACCGACATCAAATTGCCCAAAGTAAACGGCATGGAAGTCCTCCGGTATGTCAAAAAGCGGGATTCCGAGCTTCCGGTGATCATCATCACCGCCTTTGGCACCATTGAAAATGCGGTTGAGGCTATCCGCCTGGGAGCGTTTGACTATGTTACCAAGCCGTTTAAAGAGGAGCGGCTACGGGCCTGTGTGGAGAAAGCCCTGAAAATCAGCCAGCTCACCTCGGAAGTGCGCCACCTGCGTAAAGAAATTGAAGGGAAATACAATTTCAACAATATTATCGGAACTTCGGCGAAGATCTGTGATGTGCTGACGCTGGCCGGTGATGTTGCTAAAACAGACGCCACCGTGCTCATCACCGGGGAGAGTGGCACCGGGAAAGAGCTTTTGAGCAAAGCCATCCATTTTAACAGCGGGCGCGCCGCAGGACCCTTTTTACCGATTAATTGCGCCGCCATTCCCGCCTCACTGCTGGAAGCTGAACTTTTCGGATACGAAGAAGGGGCTTTTACCGGCGCAGTTCACCGGCAAAAGGGAAAATTTGAGCAAGCCAACGGCGGAACCCTTTTCATGGATGAAATCGGAGACATCCGGCCTGATGTTCAAATTAAGCTGCTGCGGGCGATAGAAGAAAGACAGTTCCAGCGTCTGGGCGGTTCCCGGATCATTGAAACCAACATACGTATTATAGCAGCTACCAATAGAAATCTGGAAGAGCTGGTAGCCGCCAGTATGTTCAGAGAAGATCTTTATTACCGCATCAATGTTTTCCCGCTCCATATTCCTGCCCTGCGGGAACGCATTGAGGATATCAGTTTACTGTCCAATTACTTCATCAAAGAGTTCAGTACCGCATTTGCCCGGAAAGCTCCGGCCCTGTCAAACAAGGCGCTCTCCCAGCTTACCCGACACATCTGGAAAGGAAACATCCGGGAATTAAGAAATGTAATTGAACGCGCGATGATTCTCTGCAAGGGGAATCAAATTACCACCGGCCATTTGATTCTACAGGCGCCCACCGGGCACCCTATTGAGAATATAGACAACGCTATCAATTACCTGATTGTAGACAGCGGGATCGACCTTGCCGATCTCGAAGTCCGGTTCGTCCGCCATGCCATGCAAATCTCCCATAACAATGTATCCAAAGCCGCCCGACTGCTTGGTTTGAGCCGTCCGACACTCAGATATCGGTTGGACAAATTAAAGGATTTGCTCTGAGCCGAAAGATGCCGTTTATGGATGGGCACTAACTAAATTTTCATAGTATAATGCCTCTTCAATTTTGCCGCGCTTACGACACCCGCCGGCGTAAATGGCCGCTTTTTTATGCAGTATTTTTATTGCCGCCCTGCGGCGGGAGTCAGTAAGTCTGCCCGTTGAAAGGAGTTTTTCGATGGCTTTTATCCGGTAGCGGTCAAGACCGGGCATCCTGGAAAGCTGGTCGGGGTGGCCGCCGGTTTTTACGATCAGGGGCGTCTGGATCAAGTATATCGGATAGCGGGACCCAACCCGGAGCCACAGGTCATAATCTTCACAGGCCGGGAGGGTTTCATCGAATTCCCCGATTTCGTTAAACAGGCTGCGGCGCAGCATGACCGCCGACGGACTGACCAGGCAGAGCGCGAGTGATGCCTGAAAAATCCAGCCGGAAGGTTTTTGGTGCACCTTTTTGGGATTGACTCTTTTTCCGTTTCTAATCCAGATCTCCTCCGTCTGACAAATCACCGCCTCGGGGCATGCTTCGAAAAATTCAACTTGGACCCTGAGTTTGTCGGGCATCCAGTGATCATCAGAATCGAGAAAGGCGACCCACTTACCCCGGGCAGCGCGAACACCCGTGTTGCGGGCAGCGCTGACACCGGCATTGGCCTGGCGAATGACCTTGATGTCCGGACCGTACGTTTGCAGTATCTGTGCTGAGTCATCGCTTGAACCGTCATCCACAACAATTATTTCGAAATCGCGAAAGGTTTGCACACAAACAGAATCTATGGCCGCTTTCACCGTCCACCCGCGGTTATACGTCGGGATGACAACACTGACACTGGGGGTTGTTTCGCTGGTTGGCATGCAGTTCCGTGGCACGTAAATTTGTTGATTTTTGACTCTGCAGTTGATACGATTCGGGGTGCTGCAGACTGAAAGCCCCCCAAAGCATCAGACCATATTTTAAGGAGTTGTCAATGAAAAGATATTTATTTCTGATCCTGCTGTGCGGCCTTGGTTTCATGCTCACAGCCGGTTGCGGTTCTGAAGAGCGGGAAAAAGCATCCGCGCCTGAAAAAGAAGCAGCATCCCAGCCCACATTTTTGGCCATCGGCACTGGAAGCGACTCCGGCAACTATTATCGAACCGGTCAGGCCCTCGCGGAATTGGTTAACCGGAAGATCGACCAGTACAACCTGAGGCTCTCGGTGGAAGCGACCGGCGGGTCGATATTCAATATCAAGGCCATCATGGCCGGTGATCTGCAATTCGGAATCGTACAGTCGGACAGCCAGTGGGATGCGGTCCGCGGCAAGAAAGAGTGGAAACAAGCGGGCCCTCAGACCGACCTGCGCGCGGTGTGCAGTTTCTACCCGGAATCGGTCACCCTGGTTGCAGCTGTCGATTCCGGCATAAAAAACATCATGGATCTAAAGGGTAAACGGGTCAACATCGGCAATCCGGGTTCCGGCCAGCGCCAGAATGCCATCGATGCCCTCACGGCCGTCAACATAGACTATAAAATTGATCTGAACGCCGAAGGCATCAAAGCCACGGAATCGGACGGCCTGCTCCAGGACGGGCGTATCGATGCGTTTTTTTATACGATCAGTCACCCCAACGGCCCCATCCGCGCCGCCACCAACGGACGGCGGAAAGTCCGCTTTGCCAGTATCACCGGCATTGACAACATGATCAAGCGCTATCCCTATTATGCAAAATCTGCCATTCCGACCGATCTGTACCCCGGGGCCCTGAATGAAAACAAGGTGGACACCTTCGGAGTGAAAGCCACCCTGGTCACTTCGTCCCTCGTATCAGGCTCGGTGGTCTATGCCCTCACCAAAGAAACATTTGAAAACTTCAATGAGTTTAAAGGCATGAATCCCGCCAATGCCCACCTGACAATCCCCGGCATGCTCAAAGCGCTCAGTGCCCCCTTGCATCCCGGTGCGCTGCGCTACTACAAGGAAGCGGGTTTGATGTAGAAGCTATCTCAAAAAAGTCTTTTGGCCCAATCTCTGCGTTGGGCGCTCGGTTTAAATCCTCGAAATACCCGATGTATTCCTCCGGTTTAAACCTCACGGCCGCCTTGACCTTGAACCAAAATCCATTTCTGAAATAGCTTCTATTCTTATCTCAGCTTGCTTCTGCAGTTGAAACTCCAGAAAAAGACAGTGCTTTTACATACCAACCCCGTAGACCGCCGCACCACAAAAGGCACACTTCCCATTCTTCAGATGATAGCCTTGGATCTGGTATCCAATTCGCTCAACGACCACGCGGCCGCAACCCGGACAGGTGGTGCTTTCTCCGTCCGCCCCCGGCAGATTGCCGATATACACATACTGCAGGCCGGCATCCAGCCCGATCCGGCGGGCCACTTCCAGGGTTTCCCCCGGGGTGACACCGCGATCTGTCAGGCGATAGGTGGGATGAAAGCGACTGATGTGCCAGGGGGTCTCCGGCCCCAGTTCTGCCACCAAAAACCGGGCCAGAGCCTCCAGTTGCCGGGCATCATCATTCAAGCCAGGAATGATCAAGGTTGTCACCTCAACCAGCTTGCCGGCCTGCTTCATCCGGATGAGGGTCTCTTTCACCGGCTGGAGCCTGGCACCACAATATTGCCTGTAAAAGTCCTCCTCAAATGCCTTGAGGTCAACGTTGGCCGCGTCGAGAAACGGGGCGATTCGCTCAAAGGCCTCCCGGGTCATATACCCGTTGGTGACGAACACATTGTATAGCCTGGCCGCTTTGGCGAGGCGGGCGGTCTCACAGGCGAACTCAAAATAGACGGTCGGCTCAGTGTAGGTATAGGCGATACTGCGGCACCCCGCCTTACTCGCCGCAGCCACAACCGCCTCCGGGGAGGCAGTCGACCCCATGATCAAGCCGTCCCGGTCCGCAGGCATCTGGGCGATATCGGCATTCTGACAGAACGTACATTTAAAGTTGCACCCCACCGTAGCAATCGAATAGGACCGGCTGCCCGGGCAGAGATGGAAAAGCGGCTTTTTCTCTATGGGGTCAATGTGGCTTGCAATGATTTTGCCGAATACCAGGGTGTGCAGCGTTCCCGCCTGGTTTTCGCGGACATTGCAAAGCCCCCGAGCCGATGGCTTGATGATGCAGCGGTGGCTGCACAGATGGCATCGAACTTTTTTTTCATCGAGTCCTTCCCACAGTTGCGCTTGCATGGCGAGTCTCCTGGAGTAGAGGTTCTGCGTTTACCGTTCTGCGTTTACCGTTCTGCGTTCTGCGTTCCGGGTTCTGCGTTCACCGTTCAATGTTACAAACATAGACCCTGCCCCTTGAACTCTTGAACTCTTGAACTCTTGAACCCTTGAACCCTTGAACCCCTACCCCGGCACAATCTCAGCACGATGTTTTGGAGAATGGCGCAGGGCCAGCGGCCGGGTTTTGAAGCGCGGCACGAGTGTCACCACCATCCCGGCAAAGGCCCCGAAAGGAAATCGCTGGATCATCCGGGACTGTTCAATTTTGCCCTTGATGAAGCCCCCGGTATCCGGCAACTGGCCTACGGTGCGCCAGACGATGGGGACATCCCCGGCCACTGTGTGTACATATTTTTTGAGTTCCCATACGCTGAAGAAGCTGGCCCGGTTGAAAATAGTTTTTCGAAACATACCGCTGACCCGCCTCTGGACCCCTTTAATCGCGTATCTATTTAAAAATCCGATAAACAGCCTGTCCTTTGCCACCCGGCAGGCTTCGGCAATCACCGCTTCAGGATTGTCTGCGAATTCAAGCGTAGTAACCAGGCAGGCATGATTAAAAGAGTTGTCTTCAAACGGCAGGTCTTCCAGGCTGCCCCGATATAGTTCGATCCTGTTCTGGTAATTGGCATTCAGGATATCCAGCATATAGGGTGACGGATCAATGGCAGTCAGGTTTATTTCCTGCACCACAAAAGGTGCCAGACGCGCGCCCGCACAGCCGCCGATGCTCAGGGCGGTATCGGTCTGCATGGGGGCGAGCATCTTCATCATCAGCCGGCTTTCAGCCTCGACGGCTAACTTGTTGCGGGGATCATCCATCCACCGCTGGTACGCCTGAGCGTCTTTGAAATCGAAGATCGTTCCCATAGTTGACTTTTTAAAAGAATATGACCTGATAATCAACCCCTGCGCAACAAGCCCGGGTAAATAGTGCCCGTTTGCACAGAGGTCTGGCCCCGAGGACCAGGCCTTGGGTTGCCCCTCAAAGGGGCTTACAACCCAACACCGATGAGTTTGAAGTGCCAAAAGTGATCCAAAGTGCACCACGCAAGGCACTTGCTTCGCGACGCCTAAAGTTCTGGAGTCGCTTCGTTCCGCTGGTTTTATACAATCAGTAGAATACCTTAACTTTAGATCACTTTAAACTTTAGTTCACTTAAGGCACTTGCATCAATTAGTATGGCATAGCCAATTATCTCTGACCTGGTCCTGAGGACCAGGTTTCTGAGGACGGAAATGAACACTCACGATATCAGCCGGCCGGCCGCAATGGCCCTCTATGCCATCGCGCCGAGTCCCCTGAATAAAACGACAAAAGACCTCTTTATTTGTAACCATTTATAATATATGGTGATTCAGATTCAATTCTAACGAAAAACTAACATCAGGCTAATCATTCAACAATAATATCGCAATAGCTTTCAGACAATTTTCAATCAATTCGTACATAAGGAAAGCATGAGTAAAGAAAGAATCCTGGCGGTTGACGACGAAGAAGACATCCTGGAATTACTGCGGTTTAACCTGAACCGGGAAGGGTACCAGGTGACCTGCTCCGCATCTGGAGAGGAGGCCCTGCGAATTGCCCGGACCGAGCCGGTTGACCTCATGGTCCTGGACCTCATGCTCCCCGGGATTGATGGTCTGGATGTTACCCGGAAAATTAAAAACGACTCTAAAATCAGACATATACCGATCATTATGCTCACGGCCAAGGGGGAAGAGGCAGATGTGGTCTCAGGACTTGAACTGGGTGCCAGTGACTATGTGACCAAGCCCTTCAGTCCGCGCATCCTGGTTGCCAGGATAAAAGCGATACTGAGATCTGCCCGGAGCAAGCCTTCCGACGAGTATGACATTATTCAGATCCATGACATTGAAATTCACCCCGGCCGAAGGCAGGTTACTCTGGAGGGACGCCAGGTCGACCTCACCTACACGGAGTTCCAGGTGTTTCATTACCTGGCCCAGAGGCCCGGCTGGGTCTTCACCCGTTCGCAGATCGTGGATGCCGTCCGGGGAGACGATTATCCTGTCACGGACCGATCCGTGGATGTCCAAATCGTCGGCCTGAGAAAAAAACTGGGGAAGTACGGCATCTGGATCGAAACCGTTCGGGGTGTTGGTTATAGATTTAAGGAAATAGCGTGAAGAAAAAAAAACTGGTCTGGCAACTGTTTCCATCCTACCTGCTAGTAACAATCCTGGCCCTTGTTGCGGTCACAATATCCTACTCCAACGAAATGAAGCGTTTCTACTTAGACCACACCGCCGCTGAACTCAAGTCGCGGGCGCATCTGGTTTTGCCGCAAATCAAAACCCTGATAGCCGCAAGAAAGTATGCCGGAGTTGATCGATTGGTGAATGTACAGGCTAGAGATGCGGATACACGCATCACTGTTATTTTGCCAAAAGGCCAAGTGATTGGGGATTCCGATGAAACAGCGGCCCAGATGGACAACCACGCCAACCGGCCGGAAATCGCGAGCGCCCTGGCCGGCCGTATCGGTACGTCGACCCGTTACAGCCGAACCCTGGATAAAAATATGATGTATGTAGCCATACCTGCCCAGGGAGATGAACAGGTTAACGGTGTTGTACGCATTTCCGTGCCGATCTCTCATATCGACAGTAAATTGAGTGATATCCGACTGCGTATTGTTTTCGTCCTACTGGTCATTACGGTACTGATAGCCGGACTCAGCCTGCTGATTTCCCGCCGGATCAGTCGCCCTATTGAAGAGATGGAAAAAGGGGCCCGGCAATTCGCAGACGGTAATCTGGCCCACGCCTTGATGGTACCCGATTCGGCAGAGCTGGCCGGCCTGGCCGAAGCCATGAACGACATGGCCGCTGAACTGGACTGGAAGGTTAAAACCGCTTTTGCACAGCGCAACGAAATCCGGACAATCCTGGCCAGTATGGTTGAGGGGGTGATAGCCGTGAACCCCAGTGATCGGATCATCAACATGAACCAGGCCGCCGCCGACATCCTGGAGACCTCTTTGCCCAGGGAAGAACGCCGCAGCCTGCATGAAATTATGCGAAACACGACCCTGGAGCAATTGATTCGGGATTCACATGCGGCCAATGAACCCACCAGCGGTGATATTATCTACAATAAATCCCGTGAAAAAACCCTGCAGGTACAATGCGCCCCCCTTAGAGACGCGGATAAAACCAGAGTCGGCACCCTGCTGGTTATCGAAGATGTCACCAAGCTGCGCCAACTTGAAAATGTGCGCCGGGATTTCGCGGCCAATGTATCCCATGAAATCAAAACACCACTAACGGCCATCAAGGGCTTTGTGGAAACCTTGAAGCATCACGCCATTGACGACCCCGATGAGCGCAGCCGTTTCATAGACATTATCGACAGACACGTCATCCGGCTGACCAATATCCTTGAAGACCTGATGAAGCTCTCTGTCATCGAACGGGACGCAAACCATAAGGAGCTGGACTTCAAGCAGGTGAAACTCCAGGATGTCATCATGGCCGCAGTCGAGAATTACCGGCCCCTGGCCGAAAACCGTGATATCACCCTGCAGGTGGAATGCAAGCCGCAGATATTTGTTTTTGCGGACGCCTCCCTTCTGGAACAAGCTGTGGCAAATCTGCTTGACAACGCCATTAAATATGCTGAGCCGGGCCAGGATGTGCGCCTGTCCACTGCGATTACCACAGACAAGGTGGTTATCGACGTCAAGGATCGCGGCATTGGGGTTTTGAAAAAACACCTGCCCCGGTTATTTGAGCGGTTCTATCGGGTGGATAAAGCCCGCAGCCGGCAACTCGGCGGCACCGGGCTGGGGCTGGCCATAGTCAAACACATTGCCCAGACGCATGGCGGCCATGTGTCGGTAGAAAGTGCCATCGGTCAAGGCAGTACCTTCTCAATTCATTTACCTCTAACCGAAAAAGGCGGAACCCTTTTACTTTCGAAAGCAGATGAATTTCAACCTACCTGAATTTCTCAACAAACCACTTAAGATAGGCAGCCGAAGCATCCCCGGACGCTTGGTGCTGGCCCCGCTATCAAAGCTGGGGAACGTGGCCTTCCGCCAGCAGTTGTCCGACTATGGCGGCTATGGTCTGATGTTTTCCGAAATGAGCAGCTCCCGGATGGTTCAGCAGGGGGTCCCCAGTACCGTAACCGGCTTCATGTGGCGACCGGAAGAACTGAACCAACTTGTCTGCCAGCTCTTTGGGGACAATCCTGAAACCATGGGCCGGGCTGCCCGCCAGATTGAAAGCAGGGGGTTTTTCGGGGTTGATCTCAACTTCGGCTGCTCGGTGGCAGCCGTCTGCCGGAACGGCTGCGGCGCTGAAATTCTTAAACATCCTGATCTCGCCGTTCGGATTGTGTCTGCAGTACGCAAACAGGTCTCCATACCGTTGTTTGTCAAATATCGCACCGGTTGGCAGGACGACCCCAAGCCGGCCGTTGATCTGGCCCGCCGCTTCGAGGATGCCGGTGCGGACGCGCTCACTTTTCACCCGCGGGTGGCCCCCGATCGCCGCACACGTCCCCCGAAATGGGCTTATATCACCGCAGTCAAAGAGGCTGTTTCCATCCCGGTGTTTGGCAATGGCAACGTGTTCTCTGCCCATGACTGCGCAACCATGCTCAGCATCACGGGCTGTGACGGGGTTGCCCTGGGGCGCCTGGCCGTCGCCCGACCCTGGATCTTTGCCCAATGGACGGCAGGCTTTAAACCAGGACAGGACATTTATAAGACCTGTGCCCTATCGATGATCGAGCTGCTGGAAAACCATTTTAAACCCGTCACCGCAATGCGCCGTTTGAACCGCTTTTTCTCCTATTACGCTTCTAATTTCAAATTTGGGCATACCCTTTACGCCCGGATTTGCTCAGCAAAGACACCGGATGATGCCCGCGCCGTTCTCACCACGTTTTACGCGCAGGCCCCGGAAACTGTCAAGATTCCCAACATCACCCTGCTCAGGTAACATAAAACCTGAAAGTTGAGTCACACCATGGCCACTTGTACATATTAAACAGGCGGAAAAATGCCTTTTAATTCCTTAATCAAATACTAGCGACCCGCTAACCGGATTCTAACAATGTATTTTTATGGTTCACCAGCACTGTTCAAGCATTGTCTGCACCCCGGTGAAGACCTGGGCACTTAGATAAAGTATGTCAAACAAGGATTGACAGTTTATGTCTGCTACCATGTTAATGATTGTTCTATTGGCACTTTCCACTGCCGGATATTATGTCGGTCGCCGCCAGGCATATGCGGTTATCGGTCCCGAGCAAAAAGTAACCACACTGCACTCGCGCCCGACTTACTATGGTGCCCTCACGGCCCTGTGGTGCGGTATCCCGGCCCTTTTGTTATATATTTTCTGGATGTCCTGCGAGGACACCATTATCACCCAGCTCCTGGTTGCCCAACTCCCGGAGACGGTACGCGGTCTTCCTGACGTTGAACTCAAACTAATGCTCAACAATGTGCGCAACCTGGTAAGCGGCAACATCACTGCCGGCGAGATTGACGCTGTTCAGCAGGCTGCCGCCGATCATTTTCGCAGCCTGAAAACCATCAGCCAGGCGGCCCTGTCAGTCATCGCCATAGCGGTCTCCATCCTGGCTACCCTGTTGGTCCGCAGCCGCATCAAAACCACCCTGCGGGCCCGCAACCAGGTTGAGCAGATCATCAGGTATATCCTCATCGCCTGCTCGACGATTGCCATCTTCACCACCATCGGCATCGTCCTGTCGGTTTTGTATGAAGCCATCCGCTTTTTCCAGATCATCCCGGTCACCGAATTCCTGTTCGGCCTGAAATGGAGCCCACAAATGGCTATCCGCGCCGACCAGGTCGGATCTTCCGGGGCTTTCGGTGCCATCCCCGTCTTTCTGGGGACCATGTTGATTGCCACCATTGCCATGGCAGTGGCCGTGCCCATCGGGTTAATGTCGGCCATTTACCTGTCAGAATATGCCTCTTTGAAATTTCGGGCTGTTGCCAAGCCTTTGATCGAAATCCTGGCCGGAATCCCCACGGTAGTCTATGGTTTCTTTGCCGCGCTGACGGTGGCTCCGTTTATTCGTGAAGCCGGTACACAGCTGGGGCTGGATGTTTCTTCGGAGAGTGCCCTGGCCGCCGGCCTCGTGATGGGCATCATGATAATCCCATTTGTGTCATCCCTGTCCGATGACTTCATCAATGCTGTACCCCAATCCCTGCGCGACGGTGCTTACAGCCTGGGGGCCACCCAATCCGAAACCATAAAACAGGTCATTCTGCCGGCAGCCCTGCCCGGCATAATCGGTGGGGTCTTATTAGCCGTTTCGCGGGCTATCGGCGAAACCATGATCGTGGTCATGGCCGCCGGCCTTTCTGCCAACCTGACCCTCAATCCGTTTAAAACGGTAACCACCGTAACGGTCCAAATCGTCACGCTGCTGGTCGGAGACCAGGAGTTTGACAGCCCCAAAACCCTGGCGGCTTTTGCTCTGGGCCTGCTGTTGTTTTTTGTCACCCTGATCCTGAATGTCATCGCATTGTACGTCGTCCGCAAGTACCGGGAGCAATATGAATAATTCGAAAATCAAAAAGCCACGTACCATCGATATTGTCAATCAGAGCCTGCAGCGTCGCTACCGCGCCGAGCGCCGCTTCAAAACCTATGGCCTGGCGGCCATTGTAGTCAGCCTGGCATTTCTGGCCTTTCTGTTTATTGCTATCGGGGCAAACGGTTACACTGCTTTCTGGCAAACCGATATCTCCCTGGACGTCCATTTCGACAAGGAAATGCTGCAGCAAGAATCCCTGGCAACCGCCAATTACCAGGGGCTCGTTAAGAGTTCGCTGCGTAATATGTTTCCAGATGTAAAAGGTCGCCGGGACAAACGGCAGCTGTATGGCCTCGCCAGCGGCGGTGCCGGCTTCCAGTTGCGCAAGATCGTCTTGAACAACCCCCGGATCATCGGTGAAAAGCAAACCGTCTGGCTGACTGCAAACGACGATGTGGACATGTTGATGAAAGGCCATATCTCGCGTGACGTACCTGAAGGTTCACGACGCCTAAACGACAAGCAACTTGCCTGGATCGACCAGCTTATCGCCGAGGGCAGGCTGAAAATGCGTTTCAACAAGACCTTCTTTACGGTCGGCGATTCCCGCGAACCTGAACTTGCGGGTATCCGGGGCGCGGTCATGGGCTCTTTTTTCACTTTGATTGTCACGCTGTTGCTCTCTTTCCCCATTGGGGTGGCGTCAGCGGTCTACCTCGAGGAATTTGCTCCGGAAAACCGCTGGACTGATTTGATTGAAATCAACATTAACAACCTGGCCGCCGTGCCCTCAATTGTTTTCGGGTTACTGGGCCTGGCTGTCTTTCTGAACTTTTTCGAACTGCCCCGTTCGGCCCCCATTGTCGGGGGGCTGGTGCTGACCCTGATGACCCTGCCCACCATTATCATTGCCAGCCGTTCGGCTTTGACATCGGTGCCCCCTTCTATCCGTGAAGCCGCTTTGGGTGTGGGTGCCTCAAAAATGCAAATGGTCGTCCATCATGTTCTGCCACTGGCTTTGCCGGGCATGCTCACAGGCACGATTATCGGCATGGCCCGGGCCCTGGGTGAAACCGCTCCCCTGCTCATGATCGGCATGGTGGCTTTTATCGTCGACATCCCGGCCAACCTGACCGATCCCGCAACAGCCCTGCCGGTTCAGGTCTACCTCTGGGCCGACAGCCCCGAACGGGCCTTTGTCGAACGCACCTCCGCCGCCATTATCGTCTTGCTGGCTTTTCTGATAACCATGAACGCCACGGCGGTCTTTTTACGCAAACGTTTTGAACGCCGCTGGTAGCAAACTAAACCAAATATTAACGAGTCGCTAACACGAATTTAATACGGGATGTATAGATATAGTGACCGTCGTTCACACCATGGCAACATTACCGTAAACGATTTAAAACAAACCGTATAGAAGGAGGAAAAGCCGCATGAGAAAAGTTCTTATCGCCTTAATCGCCGTTTCGATGGTGGCAGCCGTTTTGGCCCCGACGCACGCAGCATCCAGCCGCAATTACATCAGTGTCGTGGGATCATCCACAGTGTATCCTTTTGCCACCGTGGTCGCCGAGCAATTCGGGAAAACCACACCCTATAAAACCCCTAAAATTGAATCCACCGGTTCCGGCGGCGGTTTGAAACTTTTTTGTGCCGGTATCGGGGTCCAACATCCGGACATCACCAACGCTTCCCGGCGGATTAAAAGATCCGAGTTTGAACGCTGCCAGAAACAGGGCGTCACCGATATCATCGAAGTTAAGATTGGTTACGATGGCATTGTTCTGGGTAATTCAAAGAAAACTGCGGCCCTGAAATTGACCCGCAAAGACATATTCCTGGCCCTGGCCAAAGATGTTCCCGATCCCGGCGGCGCTGAAAAACTGATCCCCAATCCTTATAAAACCTGGCAAGATGTCAACCCCTCTTTGCCGGCCACCAAAATCGAAGTTCTGGGCCCGCCCCCCACGTCCGGTACCCGGGACGCGTTTGTCGAACTGGCCATGGAAAGCGGCGGCAAGAAATTCGCCTGGATCAAGGCCATGAAGAAAAAAGACAAAAAAGCATACAAACGCATCTGCCATACCGTTCGCGAAGATGGTGCCTACATCGAAGCCGGTGAAAACGACAATCTGATAGTCCAGAAACTGGACGCCAACCCCAGCGCCGTCGGTATCTTCGGGTTCAGTTTCCTTGATCAAAACACTGACAAAATCCAGGGATCGTACGTGGACGGCGTTCAGCCGACATTTGAAGCGATTGCAGATGGCCAGTATCCGGTTTCACGCCCCTTGTTTTTCTATGTAAAAAAAGCACACTCGAAAGTAATTCCGGGAATAAAGGAATACCTGAAAGAGTTCACCAGTGAAAAAGCCTGGGGGCCGGATGGTTATCTGAGTGAAAGAGGCCTGATTCCCATGCCGGATGCCGAACGCAAAAAAGTCAGAACCGATGCGACTGACCTGAACACACTTACTTCAGTAAAATAGGCGCTTTTACCAACCTGGTGACTAATTATGTATAAGCCGTCATACCGGACTTGATCCGGTATCCAGAAATATCAAGCGTATTCCGGCATTCGCCGAAGTGACGGAGCTAGGGTATTTGATCGCCAGTTTAATATAGAAGTGGGCCTGAACTTCTTAGGTCCGGCCCACGTTTTCCTTAACAACCTGTAATAAAACGGGCATCGTCATTTCCAATCACAACATTATGGCGATGCTATCGAGGTACAAACCAAATGACGCCCCGGATTATCAATCCAGGTACAACCCATACAATAGGTTTGGTGGCTGCCATGCCCACTGAGAATACCATTGAGCAAGCAGTTGAGACAAATGGCGGCATGCTCGTCAGTCGCGAGGACCGTAAAACGGTCGGTGATATTCATGTGACCAACCCGCGCATGACCTGTCGCAATGTCAATGTGTATTATGATGACAAACATGCCATCAACGATGTCTCCATCGATATCGGCAACAATGAAGTCCTGGCCATGATCGGCCCTTCCGGATGCGGTAAATCGACGTTCATCCGTTGCTTGAACCGGATGAACGACACCATTGCCAGTTGCCGGGTAACCGGTGAGATTGTGATGGAAGATGTTAATATATACGACAAGAAAGTCGATGTGGTGCCTTTGCGGGCCCAGGTGGGAATGGTATTTCAAAAACCCAACCCCTTTCCTAAGTCCATTTATGATAATATCGCCTATGGGCCTAAGATACATGGGCTGGCCACCAACAAGGCTGAATTGAATGAAATTGTAGAAGCCTCGCTTATAAAAGCCGGTTTGTGGGAGGAGGTTAAAGACCGCCTTGACCATCCGGGCACCGGCCTTTCAGGTGGACAGCAGCAACGCCTGTGTATTGCCCGCACCATCGCGGTCAGCCCGGAGGTCATCCTGATGGATGAGCCCTGTTCGGCGCTGGACCCCATCGCTACCTCGGTGATTGAAGACTTGATCGCAGAGTTAAAAACCCAATATTCAATTGTTATCGTAACCCACTCCATGCAGCAGGCGGCACGGGTCTCGCAACGCACGGCCTATTTTCACCTGGGCGACCTGATAGAAGTTGGCCCCACGGAACGAATTTTTACCAATCCACGGCACCAACTGACCCAGGACTACATTACCGGTCGGTTCGGTTAAAAGAGAGCGCCATGACTATTTTTTTTCAAAAAGAACTGGATAAGATGAAAAAGCTGATTCTTTCACTGGGCGCCATGGTGGAAGAAAGGCTGCGGCTGGCCATCCGGGCCCTGGAAAACGGCGACACCCGGATTGCCGAGACCATCATTAAATCAGATTACGAGATTGATGAAAAAGAGGTGGAAGTGGAGGAGGAGTGCCTCAAGATTATGGCCCTCTACCAACCGGTTGCCGTGGACCTGCGGTTTCTGGTTGCGGTGATCAAGATCAACAACGACCTTGAACGGATTGCGGATGAGGCCGTCAATATCGCGGAACGGATTGCAAGTATTACCGTTAAGGAGGAGGGTGATTTCCCTTTTGACTATTCCCATATGGCGGAAATCACCGAAGACATGCTGAAAAAAAGCCTGGACGCGCTTGTCAACCTGGATGTGGACTTGGCTTTCAAGGTCGTCACCCTGGACGATAATGTGGATGAATTAAAAACGACAGCCTATGATTTGATCAAGGCAAAAATGCAAAAAACCCCTGACCAGGCCGGCTCTCTGATCAACCTGTACCTGATTTCCCGCCATCTCGAACGCATTGCCGACCATGCCACCAACATCGCGGAAGAAGTCATTTACCTGGTGGAAGGTGAGATTGTACGCCACGGGAATTATTAGTTCACATTAATACCCTCTTCAGCCTTCAGGACTCAGTGCCCGGCTTTTTTCCCGGGGCCGCTTTCTTCGGCGCCGCCTTCCTTGAGGCTGCTTTCTTCGGCGCCGCCTTCCTTGAGGCTGCTTTCTTCGGCGCCGCCTTCCTTGAGGCTGTTTTCTTTGTGGCCGCCTTTCTTGAGGCTGTTTTCCGGGCCGCCGTCTTTTTCGGGGCTGCTTTTTTGGCAGCCGCCTTCTTTCTGGGAGCCGTTTTCTTGGCGGCAGCCTTGCCCGGAGCTCTTTTCCGCGGTGGTCTCTTCCTGGCAGCGGCTTTCCTGGGCGGGGTCTTCTTCGCTGGGGCTGTCTGCCCGGCAGCGGCTGGACCCGGGACCTTCTCCCCGGAAGCTGGTTGGCTGGCAATAGCTTTGTCAGGAGTCTTGACCAGGGGTGCTGTTTGCTCGCTGACAGCTTTCCCAGACGTCTTGTCGCGCGGCGCTGCTTTGCCCGGGTCAGCCTTGCCCGAGGGCCTTTCCCGGGGAGCCCTTTTCATAGAGGCGGCCTTACCCGGCGTTTGGGTCTTTGGTGTGGATCTTTTCGAAGTCGATTTTCCCTGGGATGTCTGGACCGGGGCGGCACCCTCGGGTGCCGCTTTCTCCGAAGTTGATTTTCCCGTGGTCGATCTATCTTTGGTCAAATCCGGCGGGGTCGATTTCACCGGGGCATTTTTCCTGGGCTGCGGCTGGCGTCTGCGTCCCCTGTAAGGCCGCCGGCGCTTGCGCGCCGCAGATGTTGTTTTAGGCTGGGTTGTGTGGCTGTCGTTTGGATTCTTTTTGTCTCCGGCTTGAACCCCGGCTTTGGCAACGGATTCTTTTTCCATCTGTGATTTGGGCTTGAATCCAAAGAAAGTTCCGGGGAAGTAATCTTTGGGCCTCTTGGGCATGCCGGCATCGTGCCGCCGGCGGGGTGCCTGTTGCCGCCCTCTGCCCCGGGTCTGTTGCCGCCCTCTGTCCCGAGCCTGATTTTTTGGATGCGGCGGGCGGGAACCCTTTTTCGGCCTGCGCTCAGTTGCAACCGGCCCGGCCTGGTCTGCAGCGAACCAGCTGTCTTCCGGCCACACCACCGGTATCTGGTACTCCAGGAGGTCTTCCAGAGGTTTGAGGTGAAAGACATAACGTTCACAGGCCAGCGACAGGGCCCGCCCTTTTTTTCCGGCCCGGGCGGTACGTCCAATCCGGTGCACATAATTTTCCGGATCCTGGGGCAGGTCGAAATTAATCACATGGGTAATGTCTTCAACGTGTATCCCACGGGAGGCCACATCCGTGGCAATCAGAATCTTTAGTTTACCGCTCTTATACTGATCCATCAGCCGGAATCTTTTTTTCTGGGGCAGATCCCCGGTGATCCCTTCCGCCGGCCAGCCATTGCCTTTCAGCTTTTGCGTCAGCCACTCAACCCCCATCTTGGTATTCACAAAGATGAGCATGCGGCGCCACTCTTCACGTTTCAGGAGCCCCAGCAGCAGGGAAAGTTTTTCATCTTTCCCCACGTGGAAAAGCTCCTGTTCTATGTTCTTGACCGCAATCTCTTCCGGTGTGACCGAAATAAATTCCGGCAGATTCATATATTCATAGGTCAGTTCCATGACCCGGTGTGACAGGGTGGCGGAAAACAGCATGGACTGCCGCTGGTCATACTTCGGCATTTTCCGGAGTAGAAACCGCATGTCCTTTTCGAACCCCAGATCCAGTAAGCGGTCCGCTTCGTCTATGACCACAATTTTGACACCATTGGCCTTGAAAATCCCCTGCTTCATGTAGTCAATGATTCTTCCGGGGGTACAGATAACAATATCAACCCCTTTGCGAAGTATATCCGCCTGTTTGACATAGTCGATTCCGCCTACAACCTGGACCATCGTAAGGCCGGTCTTGGCACCCATCAAGTGGGCTTCGTCGTATATCTGCTGGGCCAGTTCCCGAGTCGGGGCGACAATGACTGCCGCCGGAACGCCGGGTTTACGATCTTTCATCGCCATTAAACGGGAAAACACAGTGACCAGGAACGCGGCCGTTTTCCCGGTACCAGTCTGGGCCTGGCCGGCCACATCCTGTCCGGCCAGTGAGACGGGCAGGCTCTGCGCCTGGATGGGGCTGCAATAGATGAATCCGGCTGTGTTTAAACCTTCAATGATTGGTTCCGGGAGATTGAATGAATCAAAACGTGTCTGGGTCAGAAATTTTGGTTTGTCCGCCCGTTCAGGGGGCGTTTCAGGTTGGTTTTCGATGGTTTTACTGCTCCTTTTAAAAAATGGAAAGCTTTTTATAAATGCCATGGTCTTCCTAATTGGGGTGACATCCGGCTTTGCGTGCCGGCCTGCATCATCCCTGCCATCCGTACCGGGCTCAACGGCAAGATTAAAATAATTCGTGTATATTTAACTATATACACACGTACCAGTCCCGGTAGACTGATATTTTCGCGGTCGGCAGAGCGATCGAATGGTTCCCGAACTGCACACCGTGCCGCAGATTAATCGTTTAACCAATTAATTATACATTATTTTCTATGTTTTGCAAGCACGCTTCGAAAGCCACAGCTGCACAGATGTTGGTGTGATGTTTTTCCGGCCTAACAGGAAACTAACTGATGTGGGGCCGAGATATCACCGCCGTACTCAGTGGTCGCAGCCCCTGCCCAGGTGTCACCACTTTTCTCCATGAAAGCGATGGGGCAGGCCGGGCGGAACCGGCAGCCCAAATCCGGATCGCTGCATTTGAGACAATCCGGGCAAAGGTAGTGTCCATCCATGATTGGAAATCATGGATGGAAGGTGTTAGCTTTTAGCCATTAGCTTTTAGATAAAACTGTTAAAATACAGTGTATTACCTAATTGCTAACCGCTAATAGCTAATAGCGCCATCCTGAAATCTTTGATTTATGGATGGGCACTAGATAGATTTTGTGCTGCATACACCTGAAATCCGTCTCGATATTCGGGTGATTCACACATTTTCCCATTGTCTTATGCCCGGTTTTCACACTAATAAATAGACCGTGGCGGCTGTAAACTGACAAATCTTAAAGCTTGCCGACTGATTGTCAACCCTATTCAAAGGAACTGCGATGAAGGTTCTTGTTACCGGACGCCTGCCGGAAGCCATCCTGGCTGATATAGAAAACAGCTGTGAGGTGGAGATCAATATGGAAAATCGCCCCCTGCCCGAAACTGAGATACTAAAACGGATTACCGGGAAAAACGGCATGTTGTGCATGATAACCGACACCGTGGACAAAAGTTTGCTGTTACAGGCCCCGGATTTAAAGATCATTGCCAATTATGGGGTGGGGTTCAACAACATAGATGTAGCCGCCGCCACTGAGTTGGGAATCCCGGTAACCAACACCCCCGGAGTTCTCACCGCGGCAACAGCCGACCTGGCCTTTGCCTTGATACTGGCTACCGGCCGCCGGATAGTGGAAGGCAACCGCTACACCCGGGCCGGCCGCTTCCAGTACTGGGCCCCTTTGCACTTTTTGGGCTCTGAGATAAACGGCAAAACGCTCGGCCTGGTCGGCATGGGTCGCATCGGCAAAGCCGTAGCCAAAAGAGCAGCCGGCTTTGATATGCCCATAGTCTACACCAGCCGCCGCCGGCTTCCAGTGGGTGAAGAAGCCCGGTTCCAGGCTGTCTACACCGACATGGACACCCTGCTGGCCCGGTCGGATTTCGTATCTCTGCATGTCCCCCTTACACCTGAGACCCGGCACCTGATCGATGCCCGGGCCCTGGCCCGCATGAAGCCCACGGCCTTTCTAATCAACACGTCCCGTGGTCCGGTGGTAGACGAGGCGGCCTTATATACGGCCTTGCAAAATGGAAAAATTCAAGGCGCCGGCCTGGATGTCTACGAACATGAACCAGCCGTCACCCCGGGTCTTCTGGCTCTGGAAAACGTGGTCCTGCTGCCGCATGTCGGCAGTGCCACCATTGAGACCCGTACGAAAATGGCCCGCATGGCGGCAGACAATCTCCTGGCCGGACTTTCTGGCCGCAGGCCCCCCAACTGTTTGAACTGGGATTCCCTTTGTGCTAAGAGGCCGCTATGAAAGATTTTTTCAATGTAGTTGACATCCAGGCGGTATTTGGACACATCCCGTCCTTCGCTCCGGTAAGCACTGAATTGGTGCAAACCCGCAAGGCCCTTGGCCGGGTCCTGGCCGAAACCGTTGTCGCCCGGGAGAACCTGCCAGGATTTTCCAGATCCACCATGGATGGCTACGCAGTTAAGGCGGCTTCAACCTTCGGGGCCAGCGAATCCAGCCCGGCCTACCTGCTGGTTCCGGGCGCAGTGGCCATGGGGCAGTCGCCCCGGGAAACGGTTGGATCCGGTGAAGCGCTGAAAATCGCCACCGGCGGCATGCTCCCGGCGGGAGCGGATGCGGTGGTCATGATTGAGCATACCGAAGCGGTAGACAGTGACACCATCGAAGTCTACAAAAGCGTTGCCCCGGGCCAGCATGTCATCCTCAGCGGCGAAGATTACCAGGATGGGGCCGCGGTCCTTACGGCCGGACAAACCCTGCGGGCCCAGGAGACCGGGCTGCTGGCCGCCGTGGGGCGCACAGACGTAACCGTTTTCCGCCAGCCGGTGATTGCGATTATATCCACCGGTGATGAGATCATTCCCACCGACCAGATGCCCGGCCCCGGTCAGGTCCGGGACATTAACAGCTACTCGCTCTCCGGGCTGGTACTTGAAGCCGGCGGCCGGCCTGAAATTTACGGTATTGTAAAAGACAATTTTGAAGACCTGCGGCAAACCTGTTTCCAGGCGCTGGCTGATAGTGACATGGTCATTCTTTCCGGCGGCAGTTCTGTGGGCACCCGGGATTTCACCATAGAAGTCATTCAGGCCATGCCGGGCAGTGATCTGCTGGTCCACGGCATCTCGATCAGCCCCGGCAAACCCACCATCCTGGCCGCCGCCGGCGGCAAAGCCATCTGGGGCCTACCGGGCCACGTGGTGTCGGCCATGGTCGTTTTCGAGAAGGTAGTAAAACCCTTTATCAACCAGGCGCGCGGCCTTGAGCACCCCTTACCGGCCACACGGGGCATCCCCGCGCGGCTTTCTCGAAATATCGCGTCTGCCCAGGGACGGGTTGATTACGTCCGGGTACGGCTCGTTCAGGATGAGGGCACCTGGTTAGCCGAACCGATCCTGGGAAAATCAGGCCTGATCAATACTATGGTCCAGGCAGATGGTCTCATTGAAATAGCCGGCGACACTGAAGGCCTGGACCGGGACGCACAGGTCCTAGTATATCCTATTTAGCAAATAAAAGAATCCTGGCCTGGCCCTGACCAGGTTTTAAAATCGAAAAAAGGGTCTCTATGACAGTATCCAAACGCAATGTATACCTCAATAAAAAATCCCGCAAGGATGCCCAGGCAATCCTGTTGGGTGAATTTGCAGACCTGCACATGCAGGCAACCGATGAAATTCCAGTTCCTCAGGCAGTTGGCCGCACGCTGGCCACGCCGGTGTTCGCAAAATTGTCTTCACCCGGATACCATGTAGCCGCCATGGACGGCATTGCCGTTCAAGCCGCCAGCACCTTCGGAGCCTCGGAAACCAAACCGGTTTCGCTGGCCGTCGGCCGTGACGTTGTCTACGTAAATACCGGACACGTCATCCCCGAAGGGTACGATGCTGTGATCATGATTGAGCAGGTGCAAGAGGCCGGTGATGACCGCATCACCATCGAAGCGCCGGCCTTCCCCTGGCAGTATGTCCGAAAAATGGGCGAGGACATTGTGGCCACTGAATTGCTGTTTGCCCAGAATCATGTGGTGACCCCCTATTGTTTGGGCGCCCTGCTTTCCGGGGGGGTGTTTACAGTTACGGTCAAACGCCGGCCCCGGGTCCTGGTCATTCCCACCGGCGCTGAACTGGTCGACTGGCAAACGGCCGCTGAAGGCCCACTTAAACCCGGAGAAGTCCTCGAATCCAATTCGTTTGTTCTGGGAAGCCTGATCGAATCCTGGGGCGGCGATTATATTCGCAATGACATCGTAGCCGACAACCACGCGGAGATAGACACCAGCATTCAAAAAGCGGTTGCCGCGGATTTTGACATTATCCTTACTGTGGGCGGTTCATCGGCCGGAACGGAAGATCATACCTGCGCGGTTGTGGCAAAATCAGGCAAAATCCTGGTGCATGGGGTCACCATCATGCCGGGAAAACCGGTCATCATCGGCGCTGTTGGTGGAAAGCCTTTTTTTGGGATGCCCGGATATCCCGTGTCCACAATCATTGCCTTTGAACAGTTCGTCGGCCCTTTACTTTGCCATATGTTGGGCACACCGCTGCCTGAAAACCCCGTTGCCGAGGTTTATCCCACCCGCAAAATGCCCTCCAAGTTGGGCGTGGAGGAATTTCTCAGGGTTAAACTGGGTACCGTTGGCGGCCGTATTGTGGCAACCTCCCTGCCCCGGGGGGCCGGCAGCATCACCACCCTTACCGAGGCAGACGGCATCATCCGGATTCCCCGCAACTCGGAGGGAATCGGGGGCGATCAGCCGGTCCAGGCGGAACTACTGCGTCTGCGGTCCATGATCAGGAACACGATTGTGGTGGTGGGCAGCCATGACAATACCCTGGACATCCTGGCTGACCACATCCGGATCAATCATCCGGGCCTGACCCTCTCATCCAGTCACGTGGGCAGCCTGGGCGGCCTGATGGCCATCAAAAAAGGCGCCTGCCACCTGGCCGGATCCCATCTACTCGATACCGAGGACGGTTCGTATAACATCTCGTATATAAAAAAATATCTGCCCGGCCAGGGGGTGCAATTGGTGAATCTTGTCTATCGCCAGCAGGGCCTGATCGTCCCCAAAGGCAACCCAAAAGCGATTAAGGACATCAGCGACCTGGCCCGCACGGATGCCCGTATGATCAATCGGCAAGCCGGCTCCGGCACCCGGATTCTGCTGGACTACCGCCTGGATCAGTTGAATATCGACCCAGCCACACTGGCCGGATACAAGCACGAAGAGTTTACCCACATGTCTGTGGCCGCAGCTGTTTTAAGTGGCAGCGCGGATGTCGGCCTGGGCATATTCGCCGCTGCCCGGGCCCTGGAGTTGGATTTCATCCCGGTTGTAACGGAACAGTACGACCTGGTCATTCCAGATGAATTTTTTGAGTCCAGACAGATCCGGACAATCCTGGATACAATCGTAACCCCCGAGTTTAAGGCGCGTGTCGAAATGTTGGGGGGCTACAGTACGGAAAATACCGGAATGGTAACGACCATCCCGGCTGATTAGCGTCATCAGCAAAACCGTTTGGGCCCGATAATTCCACCCCGTACTCGTAAGCGTAAGGTTGAGCGCCGGCCTGACCACTGGCAGGCCCGAATCATCTTCGATATATGATCATCTATCCTGAAAATTGTGAGCACATGACACGCATGATTCGATACACGAGCACCCGGAGCCACATGTCACCGGTAACCTTTGACCAGGCCGTGCTTTCCGGCTTTGCGGAAGATGGCGGGTTGTTTGTGCCTGAAAAGATTCCAGAGATATCCGCCGGGCAGCTGTCCCAGTGGTCTGAACTTTCGTTTACGGACCTGGCCCTGGAGATGCTTTCTCTTTTCATTAATCCTGAGCTGATCCCGAAAAACGACCTGGAGGCGCTGATCGGCAAAAGCTTCTCCGGGTTCAATCACCCGGACATCATCCCCCTGGTGCCGCTGGGAGGAGATCCGGCGTTTCAGGTGATGGAACTTTTTCACGGCCCCACACTTTCGTTTAAAGATGTTGCCATGGGTTTTTTGGCGCAGGTCATGGATTACTTTCTCCAAAAAGACCGCCGGCATGTATCACTGGTCCTGGCCACAACCGGCGATACCGGCCCGGCGGCAGCCTATGCAGCCGCCGGAATGGATACCATCGACTGTTGGCCGCTCTACCCCTTAGGTATGATATCGGAAGAACAGGAACGGCAGATGACCACCCTGACCGCCCCTAATATCCATCCGGTGGCGGTTAGCGAATGCCCCAACGGCGGCGACGATCTGGACCTGGTGGTGGCGGCCCTTTTCAGCGACCGCAACTTTGCACGCCGGGCCGGCCTGTCGAGCGTGAATTCCATCAACTGGTGCCGGGTAATGGTCCAGGCGGTGCACTATGCCTACGGGTATTTCAGGGCCTGCCGCACAATCGGTGACCCGGTGGTCTTCGCGGTTCCTTCCGGCGCTTTCGGGAACCTGTTTGCCGGCTGGCTTGCCCGCCAGATGGGCATCCCCGCAGACACCTTTATCTGTGCAACCAACCGGAACCGGACCCTCCCAAACGTGTTTGCGACCGGCCGACTTGAAAAAACGGACCTGGTTCAGACTGTCTCTTCGGCTATCGACATTGTTGTGCCTTATAATTTCTGGCGGTTTCTCTATTTCAACGCAGGCTGCGACCCGGAAAAAATCAACCGGTGGATGACCCGGTTCGAGGAGGTTGGCAGCATCGACCTGGACGATCAGACCCGGGCTTCCATCCAGCAGGGGTTTGCCGCCCACTCGGTATCCGATGCCCAGACCCTGGCAGTGATGCACCGGATATACCGGAAGCAGGGTTATCTCCTGGACCCCCACGGTGCCGTTGCAGTCAGCGCGGCGGAAAAACTGAAGACAAATTTGGACCCACAGGCCCGGGTCGTCTGCCTGGCCACGGCCCACCCGGCCAAATTTCCCGATATCGTTCTCAAGGCCCTGGGGGAGCAGCCCGAGGAGGCCCTCCATCCCTCCCTGGAACTGGCCCAAAACCTCCCGCAAAATCGTCTGGCCTGCCGGTGTGAGGATCTGGAAACAGTTCTGAAGCAGCATATCAGCAAGCGCGTCTGTCCGGATCCGGTACCGGCAGGGTAATGTGGGCCCGGTTAGGCTCAGGGACGAAATAAATTGAACGAAGCTTGCGAAGGATTTTGTTCCATATTCAAGGCGTGTTGAAGGTCGCATACTCTTTTGTATGTGGGCTTTAACGCAACGAAGAAGATGGAACAAAAGACAAGTAATATCGTGCAAGTTATTAAGTTCGCGATCCTTGTCTAACAGCACGTTGACAGCCTCCCGTCCATCGCGGTATTAATACAAATAGCGGGTGAATCGATTATCGAGTTAGAACCTGTCATTCTGAGGAGTACAGCAACAAAGAATCCCCCTCATCGCAGAGGAGACCCTTCGCTCCGCTCAGGGTGACACACTAACGGGGCGGATCCATACGAAACTATAAAAAGAGTTTCACCCACTTTTTATCCTTATGATGATTATCGGGGTTAGCAATGCAACTCAAACAGCTTGACAACTATCGTTGGGAAATCCCGCCTACCGGTCGCATGCGCGTTCCGGGAATCATCTATTCATCCGCTGACCTGCTGGAGACCGCCAGCCAGAAAGAACCTTTAAAACAGGTTGCCAACGTGGCCGCCCTGCCCGGTATACTGAAGGCCTCCCTGGCCATGCCCGACATGCACTGGGGGTACGGGTTCCCCATTGGCGGCGTGGCGGCCTTTGACTGGGAGACAGGCATCGTCTCGCCCGGCGGTGTGGGCTACGATATCAACTGCGGTGTCCGCCTGGCAGGCACATCCCTGGTGGAAACTGAGGTCCGTCCCCGGCTCACCGACCTGGTGGACAGCCTGTACCAGACGATACCCTGCGGCGTGGGTTCAACCGGCAACATCCGATTGACCAGCAAGGAAGAAAAAAAGGTTCTCACCCGGGGCAGCCGTTGGGCTGTGGAGCAAGGCTACGGTGACCAGGACGACCTGGACCACACCGAAGACGGCGGTTGCCTGGCCACAGCCGACCCGGCAACCGTCAGCAAACGTGCTTTAACCAGGGGACTGCGGCAGCTCGGCACCCTGGGCAGCGGGAACCATTTTCTGGAAGTCGGTGTGGTCGATGCAATTTACGACCCGGCCACCGCAGCTGCCTTCGGTCTCTTCCAGGGGCAGGTCACCCTGATGCTGCATTCGGGCTCCCGCGGTTTCGGCTACCAGGTTTGCGACGACTCGCTGGCCGCCATGACAAAACAGGCGCATCAAACCGGCCTGGACCTGCCGGATCGCCAGCTTGCCTATGCCCCGATCAAAAGCAGTTCCGGAGAGCGCTACCTGGCCGCCATGGCCTGTGCGGCCAATTACGCCTGGGCCAACCGGCAGGTCATGCTGCACCTGGCCCGGGAAGTTTTCCAGCGGGTCTTCTCCATCGGCCCCGCAAACCTCGGCATGCGGCTTGTTTACGACATCTGCCACAATATCGCTAAAAAGGAACGACATGGCCGCCCGGGCCGGAAAAAGTGGGCCTGTGTCCACCGCAAAGGGGCCACCCGGGCCTTCCCGTCGGGTCATGCAGCCTTGCCGGTTGATTACCGCGCCAGTGGGCAACCGGTCATCATTCCCGGGGACATGGGAACCGCTTCCTATGTACTGGCCGGCACCCGGAAGGCCATGGATGAAACCTTCGGTTCCACCTGCCATGGGGCCGGCCGGGTTCTGAGCCGTAAAGCGGCCCGTAAAATGAGCAAGGGGCGGGCCATCAACCGGGAATTGGAAGCCAAAGGGATCCTGGTGCGTTGGACCGGTCGGACCACCCTGGCCGAGGAGATGCCCGAAGCCTATAAGAACATAGACAGTGTGGTCGCAGCAGTGCACGGCGCCGGCATATCCCGCAAAGTAGCCCGCCTGCGGCCGCTGGCCGTTGTGAAAGGATAGAAGTAGTAAAAGAACTTATATTGCGGTATATTGCCGCAGGCTGAACAGGAGACAGCCACTCAATTAGACATTTTATCATAGTATCAATACTTGATGGACCCTTAAAAGTCAGAGATTGCTCTTGGGTGTCATCCCGGTGAAAACCGGGATCCAGTTTCATTTGATACTTACTAGACTCTGGCATCCGCCAGAGTGACATGCTTGGCGACTTTTTTACAGGACTGTCAACACCTGGACCCTTGACCCCTCGGATCCTGGGATCCTGTTCTCCCAACCTGTTGGAAGAAGAAACGGTTTAACTGATTATGGACTTGCTGGAAGCGGTTTTACTGGGGGTTGTGCAGGGTCTCACCGAATTTTTACCGGTCAGCAGTTCCGGCCATCTGGTCCTTTTTCAGCACCTGCTGGGCATTGAGGAACCAATGCTCGCGTTTGACATCAGCGTGCATGTGGGCACCCTGTTTGCAGTGATAATCTATTTTTATAAAGATATCCTGGACATCTTAAAATCCCTGTTCCGTTTGGTCACGCTGCTTCCGGACAAAAAGGCCACCGCCCAGTTGCTGGAAAGTAATACGGATATCCGCATGGCCCTGCTCATCATCATCGGATCGGTGCCCACCGCCATCCTGGGCCTGATGTTCAAGGAGATCGCGGAAACCCTGTTTTCATCGGTCACCATCGTCGGGGTTACCCTGCTCGTCACCGGCCTGATTATAGGCTGCACCAAATGGACCGGCAAGGCCGGACACGGGATCAGGCGGTTCCCGGTGAAAAGCAGTCTGGCGATCGGGATTGTTCAGGGTCTGGCGATCATCCCGGGAATATCCCGCTCCGGCTCAACCATTGCGGCCGGGATGTTTTTAGGACTTGATCGTGAAACCGCGGCGCGGTTCTCTTTTCTGCTGTCAATCCCGGCCGTGGCCGGGGCCGGCCTGCTGGGTGCAAAGGACCTGATCGGCCAGAGCGGCCTGCCCCTGGATGTGATCGCGATCGGAACCCTGACGGCCTGTGTCGTTGGGTATGTGTCCTTGAAACTGCTGGTCTGGATGGTTCGCAAGGGCCGCCTGCACTTTTTCGCACCTTACTGCGCGGTCCTGGGAATCCTGGCTCTGGTTGCCAGCATGTAATGCCTGGTCTCAGGCAGCAGGTTTTTCCTCAATTAAAAAATTAAAACAGCCTGAATCTTTACCAACCAAGGAGCAAACCATGAATCACGAAATGTTCAGAGAATATGATATCAGGGGTATTGCCGGTCAGGATATGACCGCCGCAGATGTTGAACTCATCGGCCTGGGCATCGGCACCTTTATGAGACAGAACGGGGCCCGTGCGTTGACCGTGGGGCGGGATTGCCGCTCAACTTCAGATGAATATGCCGAAAAACTCATCCAGGGGCTACGGGCCACCGGCTGTGATGTGACCGACATCGGCATCTGCCCCACCCCGGTCCTCTATTTTTCCATCCAGCACCTCAACATGGACGGCGGTGTCATGGTCACCGCCAGCCACAACCCCGGCGAATACAACGGCTTCAAAATGTGTCTCGGAATGGGCTCCATCCATGGCCAGCAAATTCAGGAAATTCTCGAAATCATTAAAGCCGTAGATTTTGAAACCGGGTCCGGAGATCTTGCCAGTGCCGACATGGTTACCCCGTACACCGCTTTCGTTACCGAAAACATCAATTTTTCCAGACCGTTGCGAATAGGTATAGATGCCGGCAACGGCACCGCCGGGGTCGTGGCCCTGCCCATCTTGAAAAAACTGGGCTGTGAAGTCCATGATCTGTATTGCGACATGGACGGCAGCTTTCCCAATCATGAGGCCGACCCCACCGTTTTGAAAAACATGCAGGATCTCATCGCGCTGGTAAAGGCGGAAAGCCTCGATGTCGGCATTGGCTACGACGGGGATGGCGACCGGATCGGCGTGATCGATGAAAACGGCGACATCATCTACGGCGACAAGCTGCTGATCCTGTTCGCCCGGGAGATTCTCTCCCGGATACCCGGCGCCACCTTTATCTCCGAGGTCAAGTGCTCCAAAACCATGTACGACGACATCGAAAAGCACGGCGGGCGGGCCATCATGTGGAAAACCGGCCACTCGCTGATCAAAAAGAAAATGAAAGCGGAGAACGCCGAACTGGCCGGTGAGATGAGTGGGCACATGTTTTTTGCCGATCGCTACTTTGGGTTCGACGATGCCACCTACGCCTCCTGCCGCCTGCTTGAAATTCTGGCTGATTCCGGCAAGAAACTGTCCCAACTGCTTGAAGATGTTCCCAGGACGTTTACTACCCCGGAAATCAGGGTTGAATGCCCGGACAACGTTAAATTCAAAGTCGTTGAAAAGGTAACCGCCTACTTCCGTGAAAAAAACGACGTCATCGACATTGACGGTGTGCGGGTTCTCTTCGACGACGGCTGGGGGCTGGTCCGGGCTTCCAATACCCAACCTGCTCTCGTGCTTCGATTTGAAGCCATGACGGAGACACGGCTAACTGAAATCAGAACCCTGGTGGAAAAGGTTCTCGAAGAGATGAAACACGCTGTCGCCTGAAGTCAGGTTTGCGGCCGGGGGACGCATACCCCTTAAATTTGTTTTGAGGTAATAATTGAAAATAAGTACCCGCCTGGCAGTTTTGTTAGTGGTACTTCTCGGTATTTGTCACCCGCCGGCCAATTTGCTGGCCGGCGAGCTGGTGGTCGGCACCAGTACCGGTTACCCGCCCTATTATTTCGTGAAAAATGGAGAATTAAAGGGTATCTGCGTGGCGGTTATCAATCGGGCGGCCCATTTGTTGGGAAAGCAGGTTGTCTATAAGCAATACCCCTGGAAAAGAATGCTCCAATATGGAAAAACCGGGCAGGTCGATGCGGTCATGCCTCTGTTCAAAACCACCGCAAGAGAGCAGTTTCTCATCTATCCGGATATGGAAATCGCCCTGGAAGAAAACAGTTTTTTTACCCGCAAGGACTCGGGGATCAAATATACGGGGGCCCTGCGGGACCTGGTCAGGCACCCGATCGGCGTTGTGACCGATTACAGTTATGGCGAAGCCTTCGACAGCGCCGATTACCTGGAAAAGATCGTCACAAAAAATGATCTAAACCTCCTGTATATGTTTAAATTCCAAAGGTTCGCCATCGGCCTCGGCAACCGGCAGGTCGTGCGCTATTTCGCCCGGAAAACCGGCGGCATTGATGACCTGGTTTTCCTGGAGCCGCCGATCACAAAAGCGCCCCTGCATATTGCCTTCTCCAAAGCAAAGGGCCACGCGCAACTTGCCGCTGCATTTTCGAAAGCCCTGCGTAAATTCAAGGCCACCCGCGCCTACCAGGAAATTTTAGAAGCCTACGGCGTTGCGCCGTGACCACGAACAGCTTATGAATAACACCGACCCCAAAGTGATTCATCGCAAGCTTGTTTTTCGGATCAGCCTCATGGGCCTTTTTATAGCCCTGCTTTCCGGAACCATCATCTGGCAGGTCGAAAAGGACCGGATAGACCAATCCATTCTATTGAAGACAGAAAGCGGCTTCAAGCGCGTGAACAACCAGGTCAGGCACCTGCTCAACACACCGGCAGACCTGGACTCCGGAACGTTAAAAAAAGAACTTGTTGATATTTTAAGCCGGCGCGAAGTTATCCGGATCGGGCAATACGTCTGGATCGGCATTTACACCCTGGATGGCCAACCGGTAGCGACGGTTCGGGATGATACCTATGAAAATGCCGAACTGTTAAAATCCATCACCGGGCGGATGAATGCAACGGCAACCCACTATGGGAAAATGGAATTCTACATTGCCGAACTGAACCAGATACCCCACATTCGAATTATCTCCGCCCTTTCCAATGATTCCGGGGAAACGGCCGCGTATGGGGAAACGGTTTTCGCTGTATCGGAAGAGACCATCACCACCGTTCGAGCCCGGGCCCTGCGACTGGCGTTGGCGGCCATGGCCATCGTCATTTTGACCACTGCGCTGATTTACCCGGTTATCATCACCCTGCTCAACCAGGTCGCCTCCCTTTCGGCCAAGCTTTTCGATGCCAACCTGGAGATTCTCACGGTACTGGGCAGTGCCATCGCCAAAAGGGACAGTGATACGGATGCCCACAATTACAGGGTCTCCATCATTTCCGTAAAACTGGCTGAAAGACTGGGCCTGCCCGCCGATACCATCCGACGCCTGATCAAGGGGGCTTTTCTCCATGACGTCGGCAAAATCGGCATCGCAGACGGTATCCTGCACAAGCCCGGCCGCCTCACTGACGAGGAGTTCGCGGCCATGCAAAAGCATGTCCCCCTGGGACTGGACATCGTGATCAAGGCTGAGTGGATCAAGGACGGCATGGATATTGTCGGCTGTCACCATGAAAAATATGACGGCAGCGGATACGCCCGCGGACTGGCCGGCGACCAGATCCCGGAAACCGCAAGGATTTTTGCCATCGCGGATGTCTTTGACGCCCTCACCTCCAAGCGTCCCTATAAAGATCCGTTTCCATTGGAAAAAACAATGAATATCATAAAAGATGGTCAGGGCAGCCACTTTGACCCGGACTATGTGGACGTGTTCGAAACCATGTCCCGCTCGTTATATGACAGCTATGCCGGCCGGGAAGACAACGAACTGAAAATGGAACTGGACGCGATTATAAAAAAATACTTCTACGCGTAACACATTCATGCTAACATTGTTCTCACATCTTGAGTGCAGCTGAAGCCGCTATCCCGCTGCCGGCCTTTCACCTCTACTGGCCGCTCACACACGCACTCAGTAAAGAATCCTGGCCCAGGGCCAGGCTTTGGGTTGCCCCTGGAAGGGGCTAACAACCCAAAACCGATGAGTGTGAAGTGACTAAAGTGATCTAAAGTGCCTAAAGT
Source organism: uncultured Desulfobacterales bacterium (assembly GCA_964636125.1). Lineage (GTDB taxonomy): Bacteria > Desulfobacterota > Desulfobacteria > Desulfobacterales > CAJINA01 > CAJINA01. The sequence continues at coordinate 44,038 of CAZWPX010000048.1, forward strand.
TAATGCGTCGCTGCGCTCCACTGATTTTATCAAATTGGCAGGATTCCTTAACTTTAG
>CAZWPX010000049.1:0-42752 GCA_964636125.1 uncultured Desulfobacterales bacterium
CCGGTTGATGATCAGGTAATTCCAGCTCTGAAAGGCGAGTTCTACCAGGGTGGATCCGAGCAGTAGTTTTTTCCCCCCGGCAATCTGGACCAGGGCCCCTTCATGGATCAAGGCATGCACCAGGCCATGGGTGGTGCTTTTGCTGTAACCGAGCTCCGTGGCCAGTTCGCTCAGCCCGAGCCCCTGACGTGAGCCGGCCACCACCCTGAGCAATTCAAAAGCTTTGCCCACCGCCGGAGCCTTGTAGCCGGTCGCAGCGGATTTATTTTCTGGCATGTTTCGAATGGTTTCCATTTTGTCTTCCAGGAATTCTGTGTGGATTGCGGGTGTAACCGGTACTTGGTTTAAGTTCATTATGGTGAACGCATTGCTTTGGGCAGTATAGCAGAGGAGCGTCCAAAGTCAAGCGTTGCCTGAATTTAATATAAACCACTGAATAAAAATTGAAAAATAAGTATGAAAGACCCGATTTTTCGGCCGGTATTCTCCCATTGACAAACAGGTGGTACCTGATAGACTCGACGCATATATATTCATCTGGGTGAACGAAAGGTGGCTTTCCCGATCAGGCCGGATCGTCCCACCATGCGATGATTGAACCGAGTCGCGGAAATTTGAGTTTTTCACGCGTTTCGATGATCCTGATCCAGTCACCCAGGCCGGAGGCATGCTGGATGATCAGGGGGGTGCTGTGGTCGGGGAGAATGTCTTCACTCAGGCGGTGGGTTGTGATGACCCTGTCCAGGTCGGCAGCGGTGGCCGCATTGTCCCAGGGGGTCGGATGGATAAATCCATGCCGCCCGCCTTCGTGCCGGAGGTAACCCAGTTCGTCGGGAAACGTTTTCTTTAATCGGCGGACCAGGTCAATGGCGCGCAGGTTAACTGCGGCGGTCAAGCCCTTGTTGAGGTTGCGCAGGATCTCGTCGCTGAATGATTCAAACCCGATAGAGGATAAAAGGATACAAAACCCCATGGTGCGGGCGGCCTCCAGGGATTCCCGCAGGCGGTGTTCGTTTTTCAGGAGCCAATCCGCCCGCAGGGTCAGGTTGATCTGGGAGAGCCCCAGGCCCTGTCGCCGGACCTGTTCCAACAGTCGCGGCAGGCCGGGCAGGGGGTTTTCATTTATCAGTTCAAAAGGGATTTTCCGGCTGTCTGGCGTGGCCGGCAGGGCGGCAATCTGGCCCAGGACCGCCTCTTCTGACAGGATCGCGACCAGACCCTTATCGGTGGCCACGTCGCAAAAGCTGCAGCCTTTTAGTTTGAGGTTGACTTTTGCACCTGCCGGGTTTTCCATAAAAGACGGGTAATCGATTTCAACCGGTTTGCCCCTGGCGGCATGTGGGCAGCCGATTTGCTGCAGCACCTGGGCCGCGGTGATTTTGATGGGCACCAGGCCGGCGTTCTGGACGCGATAGAGTGAGTCCCAATTTATGCCGGTGAAGGTGTGTCCCGCCCATTTTTTTTCAGGGTTTCGTACAGCGGCACCGGATTGATCCAGGTAAAGGGCTCCCGGGGTGTCCTGCAGCCTGGTCAGGTCCGCACTCTTGAGAAGGCCAATGACCTGCTCCGCGGGACCATGCAGGGCAAAGGAAAAGTGCTCTGCCAGGCCCTGGAAATGATGCGCATGTTCTGTGCAGCCGGTTTCGCCCGCAAAATCTACGTCGGCCTGGGGGCCGGCGAGAAAAGTTGTTGCCCCGCCGGCCTTGATTTCACCGGCCAGTTCAAACAGGTCTTCGCGACCGCTCAAATATGAAAAACCGATGACCGGCGGCTGGTGGGCGAAGTGAGAGGAAAGGGCCATTTTTACATGGCTTTTTTCATCCTCAGTGGTTACACCCACGACAATACAGTCATAAGGTGTTTCCCGGGAAATAATTGTGGCAGCTGTCTGGGGGCCTAAAAGGCCATGGGTTTCACCGGCGAAATAGCTGGTGATAATAACCATTTTGCGGCGCCTGGCAATGGGTGGATTGGCTGTTTGCATGTGCTGCTTTGCTTACCCCAGCACACTTGCCAAGTCAAGCGGGCGGGGAGGCGGTCCGGCAACCTGCCACCCGAATTAAGACAGGACAGTCCCAATAAGGAGTTGAGCAGATGCTGAGTGATTATGACCGACAGCGCTACGATCGCCAGATGATGATCCCTGAGATTGGTGAGCGCGGCCAGGAAAAACTGAAACGCGCGGTGGTAATGATTGCCGGTGCCGGTGGGCTCGGTTCTCCCGTGGCCCTTTACCTGGCTGCCGCCGGGGTGGGAACCCTGCGCATTGTCGATAATGATACAGTGGACCTGAGTAATTTGAACCGGCAGGTCTTGCACAACGATGCGGACGCGGGGCAAAGCAAAGCGGATTCGGCTGCAGATACCCTGCGGCGTTTAAACCCGACGGCCAAACTGGAGTGTCTGTCGGAGACAATTTCCCCTGGGAACGCCGCCGAACTGGCTTCCGGGGCGGATCTCCTGGTGGATGCCCTGGACAACCTGGAAACCCGGATGGTCCTGAACCGGGTTGCCCTTGATCGTAAGATTCCCCTGATTCATGGTGCCGTGCACGGCTTCGACGGACGGGCCATGACCATTGTCCCCGGGCAATCCGCCTGCCTGGGGTGCCTGGTCCGGGGTGCCGGTCCCCGGGAAAAATTTCCGGTCATCGGGGTTGCACCGGGGGTGATCGGGGCCATCCAGGCGGCCGAGGCGATCAAATGTATCACCGGGGCCGGTCGACTGCTGGCCGGTCGCCTGTTGCAGTTTGATGGCCTGGCGCTATCGTTCAGTGAGTTTAAAATCAAACAAAATCCGGAGTGCACGCACTGCGGTAGGAGGCGTACATGACTGTGCAGCTGAATCTTCATAAAACCCACCGGGAATTTACGGATGGCCGGGAAGTGGTCACGGTGGAAGGTGCCACCGTGGGGGCCTGTATCGAGGACCTGTTACAACAATATCCAGGCCTTCGGGATAAGCTGTTTGACAAAAAGAAGGTTTTACGTAACTTTATCGAGATCTATCTGAACAGTGAAAGTGCCTACCCCGATGAATTAAAACGGCCGACCCAGGATGGAGACGAGATTCACATCGTCATTCTGCTGGCGGGCGGGTAACGGTTCTGCCAATTTGATAAATCAGCGGAGCGCGGCGACTCGTCAACTTTAGGGTTTGCGCAAAAATAACTTCACACTCAATGTCTTTCCTATAATTATGTTAGAGATATTTGCTCCGGCCGTGTTAAGGAGTGTGTAGGTCTGATGTGAACCCTTGGTTGCAGTGATCAAATGTTATGGACAATAAACCCACATATGCCGAAATGGAACGCCTGCTGACAGAGCAGGCCGTTGAACTGGGCCAGGTCATCACCCGCCTGGCGCTGGTTGAAAAGGAGTATGCCCGGCGCAGCAAGGTAATGGAGATTCAGCGTGATTTGTCCGGTTCTCTGGCTATGACCCACGATCTCACCAAGGGCCTGCAGCTGAGCCTTGAGGCTGGCTTGCAGGTGTCCGGTATGGATTGCGGCGGGATCTATCTTTTCGATCCGGACAGCGGCGATTTGGATCTTCAGGTTCACCAGGGTTTGAGTGCAGAATTTGTTCAGGCTGTTCAGCACTTCGACAAGGAATCGGACAACGCCGTTTATGTCCAGGGCGGCCAGCCGGTTTATACGAACCGCATAGATTTAGGGGTATCAATGTCGCCGGTGGAGCGCAGCGAAGGTATCCGGGCCTTTATCTACCTCCCGCTGCTGGACGGCGAAGAGGTGGTCGGATGTATGAATCTTGGTTCCCGCGGGGAAACAGAGGTGCCCTTGGACATCCGGCTTCCCATCGAAACCGTGGCCGCTCAAATCGGCAGCGCGGTGTCGCTCCTGAGAGCAAGGGCGGCGCTTTGGGAAAGCGAGGGGCACTTCCGGTCTTTGATGGAGAGCGCCTCGGAATTTGCTATCTTCCAGCTTGCCCGCGATGAGCAGGCTCCGAACGGGCTGAGGGTTGTTTTTGCAAGTGACTCGATTAAGGACATTTTAGGCGTTTGCGCGGCTATGGATTTTGAGGCCTGGTTTGCTATGATCCATCCTGATGATGTGGCCAGGGTGGCGGCGGCCAATCAAAAATCCTTCGAAACTTTGATGTTTGACCAGGTATTCCGAATTTTTCATAAACTCAGGGGGGAATGGCGCTGGATCCATGCGGTTTCAACAGGCGGCCAGGATGCCGCCAGCTGGAATAACTATATGCACGGTATGGTTGTGGATGTCACGGAAATGCACCGGGCCGAGGAAGCTTTAAAAAGCAAGGCCCTGAATCTGGAGGAGATGAACACCGCCCTGAATGTGCTGCTTGAAAAGCGGGGACAGGACCGGACCAACCTGGAAGACCGTTTTCTGGAAAATATCGAGCAGATGGTGCTGCCCTACATTGCAAAACTCGAACACAGCCTGACGGATTTGCGCCACAGGGCCCTGGTGGATATTCTGCGCCGGAATCTAAGCGATATAACCTCCGCATTCCCCCAGAACCTGTCATCTAAAAACCTGGGCCTCACCCGGACTGAAATTGAGGTGGCCACCTTTATTAAAAACGGCAAACGCACCAAGGAGATTGCCAAAATCTTGGGCATATCACCGAAAACCGTCAAAAATCATCGCCAGAAAATCAGGATAAAAGCCGGTCTGGCAAATAAAAAAATCAACCTGCGGTCCTTTCTCTTATCTCTTCGTTAGTTCATCAACCGCTTGGCCTACTGGCGTACAGGGTTCAAGGGTTCAAGGGGGCAAGGGTTCCAGGGCAGGGATTCAATGGATAGTTTCAATTTCCAAATGATTTGATCATCGCTTTCAGCATTTTCTCAACAGCGCTAAGCTATCCGTCTTTAACGTCTCATAACTCTTTCGGGTTTTGTTAAAAAGTGGACTTTGCGATAATGCATAGACCAACGTTTCCTTCTGCATGTCACTCTGAGCGAAGCGAAGAGTCCCTTCCACAAAAAGGTTATGCTCGTTTGTTGGGGATTCTTCGTCGCTGCGCTCCTCAGAATGACAAGTTTTTTACAGCCGCATACCCTTGAGTGTACCAAATATAGACAAAGGCCGAATAAAAGCTGATCCCCGCAAGGTTGAATCTAACCTATTTCACTCGAACCCTCGGCGCCTTGACTCCTCGAATCCTTCTTAAGTCTATAGCTACAGGCTGGCCTGGAGGCCTTCAGCCTTTTTACCGGCTTCTTTCAGACGCAGGGCCGCGTTTCTTTTTATATCAATACTGACATCCCCGGCACTGACGTATTCAATGGCCTGAATGTCGCAGAAACGGGCACACTGGGGGTCGCCGTCACACAGGTCGCACTTGATGACCTTTTTGTCGATGGCGTTGTAACTCATGGCGCCGAACGGGCAGACCGAGACACAGGTGCGGCAGCCGATGCAGACGTCGTGATCTACTTCGACCCGGTTGAGGGCCTCGTTGCGTGAAATGGCGCCCACCGGACAGCCATTCTGGCAAGGGGCGTCCTGGCATTGCTGGCAGGACATGGGAATATAGAGGCCTTCCATTTCCCACTTCATCACTCGTATCCGGCTGCGGGCAGGGTTGGATATCCCGTCGTGCTTTACTGTGCATACAAGCTCGCACAACCTGCAGCCGGTGCATTTCTCGTGATTTATCATTAGAACTTTATCCATTGCTTATCTCCTTATATCTTTTGTGTTCAATAATCCCATGGGCTGCAATACGGAATCTTGTTCATAGCGTTTGCGCCAGGCTGCTCTGAACATTTACGACACTCTTAAACGGTTGTTGACGACCGTTACCGGAGCAACATTTTAGCAAACGCTATAGCTGATGGGACGGTTCGACATCCAGCTTCAGGCGTTTGAGGGTTGCCGGTTTGATGTTGCCGTTTTTATCCAGGCCTTTGTACCCATAAAATTCATCGACCATTCCGGTAAATTTTTTACGGTCGATCTTTTTGCCGATTACGTCCAGGGCTCCGCGTCTGCAGGGCTCGTCAAAGTAGCGATGGTTGAGCATATCGCCTTTTTTCAGATCGGTGCGCTTGAGTCCCTCCCGCAGGTTGAACATTCTTTCGAGCATGTTGCAGCGGACAGCGATTTCCCAGATTTCGGTGGGCGTCATTTCCAGGCCGGTGTTGTAGTAAATTACCTTGGGCCAGTCCTCGAAGTTGGGAAGGGTCGCGCCCAGAAAGGTCGTGTGGTATTTACAGATGCCCAGGCAGTCCACCGCCATGTAGCAGTTCTCCTGCCAGAATACCTGCCACGGTTTGCCGATGTACTCGGTGTGCTCAGAGCTTAAGGGCCCGTCGTAGGGAATCGGGTTGCTGTAGATTTTGCGCAGCACTTTTTCCGGCAGATGATAAAGGTCAATGGCCGGCCGGCTTCTCAGGTGGTCAGATCCCCGGGAGGCCGTGGCGATGTTGAGAGCCAGGGCCGGTGTGGCCCGTTCATCCGAGTGCAGGTTGCTCATGCCCTTGACCTGGATAAGGTAGTCAAAGGACTTTTTGCCGATTTTTTCAGAAGCCGGTATGCCGCCGTCGGCCAGTGTGTCGCCCAGCCAGCCTTTGCGATAGCAGATGTTTTCAATCATTTGGATCAGGGCTTCATCATTGCCGAAACGCAGGTCGAGGCCCTCGGTTTCCTTGGTGGAAATGATGCCTTCTTCGTACAGTTCCATGGCCCAGGAGATGATGCTGCCGGTCTCCAGGTTGTCCATGCCGAACTGGTCGACAAGGTGATTGCCCACCAGGACTGTTTCCGCACTCTTGCAGTCCGGCTCTCCGCCAAAGGCGCCCTGGGAGGTATATTCCGGGCCCTCGTCATAGCGGCCGGCGAAAGGTCCGGTGGGGATTTTGTGCTGGGCCCGGCAATGCACCTGGCAGCCAAAACATCCGGCCATGTGGTAGGGGCCCATGGTCTCTTCGCAGATTTCGTCGATGCGTTCCGGCTCGATATCATCGGCATTTTCACACTGGTTAAACTGAAAATTGCGCGTGCGCACCCCACCCCAGGAATTGGTGGCACCCCAGATAAAAGGGGTTCCCAGCGTTCCCTGGGTCTGGTTGACCTTGGCGCCGGTGATCTGGTCAATAAAGCGCTTGTTGTTTTCGAAAGCTTCAACCGGATGGGCGATCTTGATATCCATGGTGCCGCGGACGGCTACGGCTTTGAGATTCTTGGCACCCATGACGCACCCCATGCCGGTGCGGCCGCCGGCATTTTTGATGCCGGTCATCACGTTGGCCCAGCGTACCAGGTTCTCACCGGCAGGACCGATAACGCAGCTTTTCACCTCCTGGTCATTGAGCTCGTCGCGGATGGCCCACTGGGTATCCGTGGTGGTTTTGCCCCAGAGGGCTGCTGCATCCCGGATTTCTATTTCACCGTTGTGAATATAAATATAGACGGGCTTCTTGGCCTTTCCTTTAATAACCAGATGATGAAATCCGGCCCAGGCCAGTTCGGGTGCGAAAAAGCCGCCCATGTTGCAGCTGCCCAGCAGGCCGGTCAGCGGAGACTTGGCCATCACGTGGGTACGGGCGGTGGCTGACGCACAGGTGGCTGTCAGCAGGCCGCCGGAAATAATCAGCGCGTTGTCCGGGCCGAGTGGATCACAGCCCTTCTTGGTGTGGTTGTATAGCAGGTAGGCGTCCATTCCCCGACCGCCGAGAAACTTGCGGCGCATTTCCAGGGGAATCGGCCGGGTTTCGGTCTCCCCGGTGGTGAGGTCTATATAGGCTATTTTCCTGTCCAATGCCATTTTACTTGCCTCCTTTTTGGGCTTTCTTTTGCGTGTCAGCTTTTTCTATTGCGGCAAGCCGTTCCTGAGCCAGTTTGCGGTTTACGTCCCAGACTGGTCCCCTGATACGCGGCAGGGTTGGATTAATCCAGAACAGGCGAAATTCCATGCCACAGGTGGGGCACTTGACGTGTTCGTCACCCGGGTCCGGCACCAGTCTTTCCATGCAGCTGGGGTTGTGGCACCTGACCTTGCCGAAGGTCCGGGTTTTCCGCAGGTCCTCGGCAGTAGACTTTTTCCTTGCGTCGATAGCCATGTTTGGTCTCCTTTTGGTTATAGCGTTTGCCGGAATACTATTCCGATAACCCTAAAATCCCTGTGAGCCGCAATACTTACAGAAACGGCAGTTTGTTCAACATGGTGAACCCGAATGTTGTTTGTTCAACCTGATGAACGAATAGAGTTACTCATAGCTACCATATCCGACACCCATGTCAAGCAAAAAAGTGCCCAATTTGCCTGAAAACGTATTTGTTATCCCTATTTGATATTGACAGGGTCGAAATAGGCCGGTAGGATGTGTTTGGGATGAGGGTTCAGCATAGTGAACAATATCGTGACTGATACTAATCATTGGTTAAAGAGAGAATTTTTGAACATCTGGATGTGGGTGAACTCTGGTAGAATACGCGACAGGGTGGAGTGTTTGTGATGAATACCAAAATATTGACTGTTGATCCGCTAAAGTGCACGGGCTGCCGGGACTGCGAAATCGCCTGTTCCCTCAAACATGCCTGTGTAAACAATCCGGCCAAGTCCCGGATCCGGGTGCTGAAATGGAAGCAACCGGACCAATTTCTGCCCGTGAGCTGCCAGCATTGTGACGAGGCCCCCTGTCTGCAGGCCTGCCCCAAAGAGGCCATCAGCCGGGAAGACGGACCGCGCGGGGTGGTCATTGACTATACCCGCTGCGTAGGCTGCCGGGCCTGTTTTTATGCCTGCCCTTTCGGGGCCATGCAATTCGATGGGGATCGGGGGCGGCCCTTCAAGTGCAACCTGTGCGACGGCGAACCGCTCTGTGTTGAAATCTGTGCCGACAACGCATTGGGCTATATCGATCCGTCCGTGGTACAATACCCCCGGGCCAGGGCGATGGCGCGGACTTTAAAAAAATTGTCCAGCAAAGGTTCATAAACTATGCGATATTTTCAGGTAAATGAGAGGTGCAACGGCTGTATGGCTTGTGTTGAAAACTGCCCGGCAACCGCACTGCGATTCCGGGATGAGGGCACACAGCGGACACTGGCGCACAACATGACCCGCTGTGCGCGTTGCGGAAACTGCAAACGGGTCTGCCCCACCGATGCCATCGAGTTCCAGCACCTCATCGTAAACGACCACTGGGATGACTTTCAGACCCTGGACCTGGTTTGCTGCACGGTCTGCGGTGAGCCGCTTTACACCGTTGAATTCCAGAAGGGGCTTGCCGAACGGCTTGACAGGCCGGCCGAGCCGTTTTGCCCCGAACACAGGGAAGAGATTGCCTCTGTGGCCGGAGCGCATTTTGTTTCCGCCAGGCCCCGGGTAGGCGAGGGAGACAAACAATGATAACAGGCGAACTCAAATCGGTGGAAGAGATTGTCCCGACCCTGTCCGGTTTCAAGAATATTCTGGTGGCGGGCTGCGGCGGGTGCGTATCGGTCTGCCTGACCGGCGGCGATCGCGAAGCACACCAACTGGCCGGAGAATTAAAACAAGAGCGCCATTACCCGGCGTCCCCGCCTGCCCTGGCGGTGCAGACCATCGAAAGACAATGCGAAACCGACTGGCTAAAATCCTATTTTAAAATCCCTGAGGGAGTGGACGCGGTGCTGTCCCTGGCCTGCGGGGCCGGGGTCCAGACCATGGCGGCCGTCTTCGATCCGCTGCCGGTGATCCCGGCCCTGAATACCACTTTTTTAGGGGCGAACATTGAACAGGGGGTTTTCCAGGAGATGTGCCGCGGGTGCGGTGACTGTGTACTGGCCTACACCGGAGGCATCTGCCCGGTGGCCCGCTGCGCCAAAGGCCTCTATAACGGGCCTTGCGGGGGCACCCAGAACGGCAGCTGCGAAATCAGGACCGATGTTCCCTGTGCCTGGGCGATGATTTTCTATCGCTTAAAGCGCCAGGACAAACTCCACCTGCTCATGGAAGTGCGCACCCCGCCGGATTGGCGGCCGGGCGGTGGAGCCGGGCCGAGGGAGCTTAAGGCGCATATTAAAGCCCCCTAGGGCTCGCGCAAAAAAAACTTCACATTTTCAAAGGGGGCGTCTTTGAACCCGGGGCTGCGTTCTCGCTTTTGTGCAATTCTCGACGTGGATCGACTACACCTCCGGTTGCCCAAACTGAATTCTTGAAATTCGAATAAACCGACAGTCGATGCACTGTTGACATCAGGTCGGTTATCGGTCATACCCATTCGCGTAGAGTGGGGCCGGGTTCGGGCCGACAATCTGTCTCCAACACAATTTCATATTGGGATGCAGGCTGTTGCAAGGAAAATCCCATCATAGCAACCATGCGATAACATATGGATATGCCATGAGTATAAACGCCTTCCTGAGATTATTATCTGAACATTATTTCGCCTTGCTCATTTATTTTACGGGTTTGCCATTACTTACCTGCCTTGTTGTTCATTTTTATAAAACGAGTCCCATCCGCCAAAAAAGGGATTATATATTATCTATACTTATTTATCTGGCAGCAATTCCCGGTATCTTATCGGCACTCCTTGTTTTCTATTCACTTTTTATTATTCGACAGAACCTTCTCGAAGCTAATATCTTGCTTTATTTCTTACCTTTACTTTCTATGGGCCTGGTCTTTTATTTCATTGGGCGCAAGGTAGAATTTGACCGCCTGCCCGGATTTGGACGATTATCCGGCCTTATGCTTATGCTAACCCTGGTTTGTATTGTGCTATTCTTCCTCTATCGGCTGCATTTTATAGTTGGATTCTTCGGTTCTTTGCAGGGTTTATTCATCACCGGTCTAATAATATTCGTATTATTCAAATTTGCGGCTTCAAAATTATTTGGGCACCGGTGATCCGGAGCACCTCTTTCCAACAGGCCTGCATTTAAGGAACCCCCCCAAATAGCAGGGTGCGCTAACGAAATCCTATTTTTGATATAAGGAAGATAAGGCGATGTCCGAATTTTTAGACACACTGCTTGCAGGCATCGGTGCAAAAGATGACGACCTCGTCGATGAACTGCTGATCGCACTGGTGCAGGGATAAGTCAGCTGCCGACCCTGGGCAAAAAAATCGGGGTTGGCCCGAAAGTCAAACGCCTCCACCTCAAACAAGCGGCCGATCCAGCGCCCCTTGAATTTTCTTTTTGCGCTTTTCAAACCCGCCGCCTGGTCCCTGAAAAAGTCCATCCGGTTCAGAATGTGCTGCCGGAAAATAAACAGACCCAGGTCGAAAAATTTGTTCAGCATTCCAGATGAGATAAAGGCTATGGCGAGATCCAGACTCTTGTCAATGAGAATACTGGTATTGGTAAACTTCTCGGAGGTGTCATGCAGCCAGTAGAACACCAGCCCGATATAGTAATCCCAGAATACCATGTATAGCAGTTCAGAGAACACCTGTTCGGGAATCTCCTCGACTTCAACCGCCGTTTCGAACAGGTCACGAATCATATCGCCGAACCTTGCACGGATGGGTTGCATGTTGCGGTAACTCTGCCCGAGTGACAAGGAGAGAATTTTGAAACTTTCGGCCACGAATTCCCGGTCAGGCAGGTATAATTCCAGGCTGGTCTCAAAGGCGCATTGCAATTGTTCGGCGAGGCTCAGTTCGTGGAAACTGTCCAGGCTCCGTAGTCGTTCGATCCAGGCTTCCATATGATCCTGGTAGTAGGCGTACAGGATGGCATCCTTGGTCGGGAAATAATTGTAGATGGTGGCGTCACCGACCCCGGCCTCCCGGGCGATTTCCCGCATGGTAGCCGCCTTGAAGCCCCTGGCGTCATGATCTCCACGGCCGCGCCGATGATATCCCCACGTAAAATCTGTCCCCAGAACCGGTTTTTCCATTGCCGTGACTTTTTGGAACATCTATAACATTGATGAGCGGACTCGCATCCGCATTGACCCTGAGCCAAGATCCTAATTTAGAAACAGCCCCTAAATATCGCGGGTGTTCTTTTTTTGAGAAGGCTCCTGAAAGACGAGGAGGGTGACATGCCGAAAATAATCAAATCCGCCGATATGAAACTGAAACCGAACAGAGCACCGATTACTGATTTCGCCTGGGAGGCGAGTGCGCAGTTTGAGAAATACGCCCAATCCAAATACCTGCACTTCGACATTAAATCGCTCCTCCCGGGGAAATTTTCATATCCGTACCATTTCCACCGCAACGCGGAAGAACTCTTTATTGCCCTTTCCGGTGAAGCTACCCTGCGATCGCCGGAGGGATTCGAAACCCTGTCAAAAGGAGACCTGATATTTTTTGAGGAGGGCCCTTCCGGCGCCCACCAGCTTTACAACCACGGCACCGAACCGTTTGTGTACGTCGATTTGCGTACCCGGGCCAACGTGGATGTATGTGAGTACCCGGACTCGGGCAAGGTCAACATCCTGCCCGCCATGGATATCTTCAAAGCCGATTCGAAAGTACGCTACTACGCCGGCGAAGAGGGCGTCCGGGAGAAATGGCCAAAGGAGATTGTAGATAAATGAAACTGTTTTCCAAAGAACCGGATCCTTATGCCCATATTGTGGATTTCATCGATGCGGCGATACAATCCAGGGGAATCTCAGACTGGCTGGTGTCACTCGAAAACGAGCCGGAGAACATGCGGGCCATTCGCATAGCCGAAATCAAACATAAAATGGAATTCGATCACGCTCCTCAGGAACATATGGAGATATTAGAACTAATGTCCCATTTTGATATCTTGCAGGCGATGAACCGGGTGATTGGGGACGTCCGGCGGGTAGGTTTGAACACCAGGAAATTTCTTAAAAAGAAAGATACTACGACCTACAATCTACTGATCAGCGCAATAGCCGCAGCCCTTAAGTAAATAGGGCCAATACAAGACGGGCAGACAATCCCGTATGCCATCCCCGCCGGAAGAGAACAACTAAATCGCAATCATCCTTTCCACGGCCGCCAGGGCCGGCACCCGGATCTCTTCGGGGACTTTAACTTCTCCCGACAGGTTTTCCAGGCAGGTGACCACATCCGCCAGGGTAATCTTCTTCATGTCCGGGCACAACAGGGTCTCCGATGCCGGGTAGAACTGTTTGTCCGGGTTTCTCTTTTTGAGGGTATGGAGCAGCCCGACTTCCGTGCCCACAATGAACTCGGTCTCCGGCGCTTTTTCGGCCTGGACGATCATGCCGGAGGTGCTGGCGATGACATCCGCAATGGCCAGGATTTCCGGTCTGCATTCCGGGTGGGCCATGAAGACTGCGTTGGGATACGCCTGCCGGGCCGCGGCAACCTGCTGGGGCGTGAGGCGGTCATGAAAGGGGCAGCACCCGTCCCAGACGTGAATTTTCAGGCCGGTTTGCGATTCGGCATATTTGGCCAGATTACGGTCCGGGGTCATCAGGATTTCGTCAGCCCCAAGGCTCTCGGTGACTTTGACCACGTTGGCCGATGTGCAGCAGATGGTCGACAGGGCCTTGACCGCGGCGGCAGAATTTACATAGGTGACCACGGGCATGGGCGGCAGGCTATCCATGCGGGCCTTGAGGCTCTCGGCGGTGATCATATCCGCCATTTCACAGCCCGCGTCTTGGCGCGGCAGCAGGACCGTTTTCCGGGGTGAGAGAATCGAGGCGGTTTCAGCCATGAAATGCACGCCGCAAAACACGATGACATCCGCGTCGGTTTTGGCGGCCTTGCGGCTGAGTTCCAGCGAATCCCCGCACATGTCGGCGGTGTCCTGTATTTCCGGCAGCTGGTAATTGTGGGCCAGCATCACCGCGTTCTTTTCCTTCAGCAGTTGGCGTACTCGGGTTTTCATTTCAACTGTTACCTCTCTGGGGGTTCAAATTATTCATTTCTTTACCGATCAAGCTGCACCACATCGACCCCATCAGGTATGGTAAACATGAACAGAGGATCGGGCAGGTCATCAATAAATTCAATTTTGCTGAACTCAAGCCGGGTTTCATCACCGTAAGTGTTATAGGTGGCCACTTCAGCCACCTCCCACGTTCGCGTGGAAATCCATACCAGAACATGCGTTATATCGGCCGTTTTCTGCTTCGGGATGAGCTTCAGCTTGTGGCGGTGCGCGGTTTCCGGCTTCTCGACAGTGATGGTGAAACTCTTTTTCATGACCCGGATGTCGGTGAGGAAGCTGGCACCTTTGCCGCCCCCGAAATAGGAAGGCGCCGAGCCCAGCATGACCTGGTTGTCATCCGGGCGGTATATCCACAGGCGGGTACCATCGGTAATGATGGATTGGCGCTCGGGCACTTCATAAATCCAGCGCATTTTACCCGGCCGCTTGATGCTGATATTACCCATGGCCGTATCGGTGATGTTCAGGGCCTTGAGGGTGGAGGACTGGAAGAACGCGGCCGTAAACCCTGAAAGCGCATATCTTTTTTCAATGTTGTCCAGAATTTCACCCAGGGGCAGATCCGGTGTCGGTCCCGTGGCTTTTTCAGCCAGCCCGGTGCCGGGTGCAATGATGGCAAAGCCTAGCAGGGTGAGTAGTATGAGAATGTTGCGCTTCATAAAGACCTTCTGTGGGTGGATTAATGGATGCGCCCGGGTGAACATTACCCCGGCGCTGGTTAATTCTGTCAGACCGGATGATAATCCAGCGGCCCTTGCTTGTAAACCCATTTCAACGCATGGACAATTTGATCTGTGGCCGGTCAGCCGGGTGCCACGGCCAGGTTCCTGAGGCACACCACAATCTCAATTCCAAAACCCAAAATCCGTTTTTTAAGATAAGTCCTTATCATTCTGAGAAACAGAGCGATGAAGAATCTGCTACATGGGAGCATAACCTTTGTGTGATAGGGACTCTTCGCTTCGCTCAGAGTGACATGCGTAAGGAAACATTGAGCTCTGCATTGATGCAAAGTCCACTTTTGGATGAAATTCGAAAGTTGAGTTATATTTCGTCATGCCGGGGCTTGATTGTGGGGCTGAATATGGTAGGTTCTGACCAGGGGGAGGACGCAGCAGAATGGATCAGTGGCATGTGTATATGGTCCGGTGCGCGGACGGCACGCTTTACACCGGGATCACAAAAGACATTGTGCGGCGGGTGGGGGCGCACAATGCCGGCCAGGGGGCCAGATACACCCGCGGGCGGCGACCGGTTGCCCTGGTCTACCAGGAAACAGCCCCGGACCACGGGGCGGCTCTGAAACGGGAATTTGCCATCAAGAAGTTGTCACTGACGGCCAAACGGGTGCTTTTAAACAGCAAACCTCCAGACGATTGAAAATATGCTGAAACCCAAACGACATGTATCCCGCCGGCTGTTTTTATGGGCCGCGGCCCTAAAGTCCTGATGACAGTTGCAACCTGAAATTTAAAGTCATCACCTGTCTGCCACCAGAGTACTTGAGCGCTTGAGGGAATTTACCAGGTGTGGTAATAACGGAACTCTATCAAGTTTCTATTGGCCGCAGACCATCCTGCAGGCGGCTGTTAAAATTATAAAATCCAACACCCAAGGCAACACGTATCCGTCAAACGCAAGGGGGGAGACGATGCATGGAGCGCGTATTCTTACGCTGATTTTTTCGCTGGTCTTGTGGACTGCCGGTTTGCTGCTTGTTCCTGGAGTGCAGGCCGTAGATGAGAAAAATCCTTCAGGCTGCATCGCCTGCCACACGGATGAAAAGGCCCTGGTCCGCAACCTTGCAGCCGTGCAGTCGAAAAAGTCGGCTTCCACCTCGGGGGCCGGTTGAGGGGGCGCCGTGACTCCGTTGGAGCCACAGGCAAAGGTTTTGGTTTCCTCTGACTTTTTAGAGACCGACCACGGTGACATCGGGTGCGACGTCTGTCATGGCGGAGATTCAGCAGCCGCGGATAAAAGCGCTGCGCATAACGGTATGACGCCCAGACCTTCGACCGCTGATCCGGAGGGCACCTGCGGTGAGTGCCACCCGGAGATTGCGGCTACCGCCGGCAACTCCCTACATGCCACCCTGGCCCCGTTTACTGCCATGTTGAAGCGCCGTACGGCACCGGATAAATGGCATGCCGTGGACAAGGGGCGCGAACGTCACTGCGGCTATTGCCACACCGGCTGCGGTGGCTGCCATGTAAACCGGCCGGAGAATGTCGGCAGTGGTTTTATAGAGGGCCATGTGTTCAACAAACGACCCGCACTGCTCAACCAGTGCACCGCCTGCCACGGCAGTCGGGTCGGCAACGAATATCTCGGCAACCGGGGGCAGGGTGACGTGCATGCGGTGAAGGGAAATATGCATTGTGTCGCCTGCCACGATGCCGCCGAGATGCACGCGGCCGCACCCATCGGCATCCAGGACCGCTATCACCTGAAAGAGCAGGTGCGCTGTACGAACTGCCATAAGGATTTGCAAAACGGCTCCGTCCGTGACCACACCATCCACATCGGGAAAGTGCAGTGCCAGGTGTGCCACGCCCAGACCTACACAAACTGTTACAGCTGCCACACGGGTACGGATAAAGAGGGACTGCCCTATTACGTCAATGAACTGGACGTAGAGGGTATGAAAATCGGCCTGAATAGTGCGTCGGACGCACCGGGTGCCGATTACGACTTCATGCTGGTGCGGCATATCCCGGTTGACCGCAAACTTTTTGAACACTACGCTCCCGATGCCCTGGCCCGTTACGATGATGTTCCCACCTGGAAGCGGACATCGCCGCATAACATTCTGCGCAAAACCTGGCAGGCTGCAACCTGCAACCATTGCCACGGCAACCGCGCGCTGTATCTCTCAAGCGCTGACCTCCGGGAATACGAAAAGACGGCCAATGCGGCGGTTGTCGTGCCGGATAACCGGATCCCCCGACCGATTGCCAGGACCCGAGCGCTGACAATTGATACCAGCCAGGTGAAAACAGAGTGGGTCGTGGCGGCCCGGTGGCTGCAGGACAACCTGAAAAAAAAGGATCTGGTCATCCTGGATGTCCGTTCCAAAGAAGCCTATGCGGCCGGGCACATACCCGGGGCAATTTTCATAGATCCGCTGACGGAGCTGCGCTGGCCGTGGGACACCGAAACACCCCAGCAGCTGCTGGATCCGGAACAGATCGCCGCGATTCTCGGGGAGAAAGGCATTGCTGCCAGTGCCCACATCGTGGTCTATGACAACGATGCCTGGCGGGCCGCGTTTACCCTTTCGGTGCTGGACTACCTGGGTGTCGCCAGACTCTCTTTCCTGAAAGGGGGCATCCAGACCTGGCGGCAGGCAGGGTACCCCCTTTCCAAAATGGCACCGTCGCCCCGGGCCAGAGTATTCAAGACCAATCCCCGGCCGGAATTTATTGTGGATAACCAATACATCCTTGAAAATCAGGATACACCTCGTGTGGTGATCGTGGATATTCGAACACTCGATCAATCGAAGAAACTGGCCCGGCACGCCAGAGCACTGCGCACGGGACGGGTACCCGGCTCGGTTAAATTTCCGGTATACGGCCTGTACATGGATCATGCGGATTTGAAGCCGCCGGAGCAATTGCTATACGCGCTGGCTAATCGGGGGATTACCCCGGATAAAACGGTGGTGCTGACCTGCAACACCGGTGCCTGGGCCGGGGCAGGATTTTTCATGCTTCGTTATCTGGGTTTTCCGGATGTGCAGGTGCACGATGCCTCCTGGGTCGGCTGGGAGCGGTTCGTTCGCTATCCGACCTGTCGATATCCCTGATAGCAAACAGTGGCTGGCCTGATCCGCTTTCCCGGTCTGCGGGGGCTGCGGTATGACGAAAATGAGAAGCAGGAGAAACAGATGCCTAAATACACAATCTTCGGACTGGGGATGATGCTCATCATGTTTTACGGTCTGACGGGAACGCTGGCGGGTGCCGGTCTGGATGCCGTCTATCTGCCCGTGGGCACGCTGACAATTGCCGCACCACGCGGGGTTGTCGCCAAACGTGCACCTGTGGCGTTTCCCCACTCGAATCATTTTGGATATACCTGTAAAACCTGCCACCATGGCTGGGACGGCTTTGCGCCGGTGAAAGGCTGCGCGGCTTCCGGCTGCCATGATATGCTAAAGGTGACTGCCAGCAAGCCGGACGTGCGGTACTTTAAAACAGCCTATCATCAAAAATGTATAGCCTGCCATAAACACCTGACTCGTGAGCGGCAGAATATGGAGTTTTCAAAAAAGGTTTTGAGTCAGCCTTTGCCGCAGACAGGGCCTTCCAGCTGCGTGGGCTGTCACCCCCGTAATAATCATCGGTAAACCCCCAGTTTTGCTGGGGAGACTCCTGCGTTTGACAGTTCCGGGATTTAACCAGCAGCTGAGGCGATGATTATTAGAAATGGAAATAGAAACAGCCTGATGTTTGTAATTAAATGTTATGGTTTGTCTGGAGATTGTATAAAAATACCGGAAAAAACGGTGAATGATGTAAAGGAGAAAATACAAATGGAAAAGAAAATCCTGATTGCTGTCGATGACTCCCGGCATTCGATAAATGCCGTCCGTTATGCCGTCCAGATGGCGGGCCGGGTGGCCAACCTGCGTTTTGTTCTCTTTCATGTCCAGCCGATTGTCTCCAGTTTCCTGCAGGACGAAGCCCGCAAAGATGCCCGGGCCCGCAAACAGCTCAACCAGGTAGTCCAGGCCAATGAAGCCGCCGCCAACAAAACGGTGGCAGCCTGCCGGGATGAAATGATCAACAGCGGTATCGATTCTGATTGCATTGAATGTGTCACCCGCAAGCGGAACATCGGATTTGCCAAGGACATCATCGAATATGCCCTGCAAAAACGGTATGACGCCGTGGTGGCCGGCCGCAGGGGGTTGTCGCGCCTTGAAAAACTATACGCCGGCAGTGTTACCACGAATATCCTGGAGCAATCCCAGGTCATTCCGGTATGGCTCGTCAATGGGGAAGTGCTGCAGGGTGACATTGTACTGGCTGTGGATGGTTCCGAGGCCTGTCTGCGCGCTGTGGATCATGTCAGTTTTATCCTGTCAGGCGACTCCCGGATGCGCCTGACCCTTTTGCACGTCACGGATATACCCGGTAAAGATTACCAGATCGCCACCGGGGGTGAACCCGATCCGGAACTGGCTGAGATTATTGCCCGGGGTGATCGGGCCTGCATGGAAAAGTTTTACCCCCTGGCTCTGGAGCGTTTCAAGACCGCCGGTATTGATGAAAACCGTATTCGGCTCGAGACTGTCAAAGGCCGCCGGCGGGCCCGCAAGGTGATCCTCAACTTTTTTGAAAAGGGAAACTTCAGTACCCTGGTGGTTGGCCGGCGGGGCATCAACAAAGCGTTTTTCATGGGCAGCATTTCCAGCTATTTGACCGGCAAGGCCACCCGGGGGGCGTTGTGGATTGTGCCCTGATTGTTAATTCGACCTTAATGCCAGGCTCTCCGGACCAGGATTCTTTACTCAGCTTCCCACTTAACCAATACGGCAACCAGGCCGCTTTCAAGGACAACCGCAGTCTGGCCAGCCGGACGGCCAGTTTGAGCGCGCCGAGGATCTGGCGATCGGGTACGAAATAGGGGCTGGCGATCCAGATGCGCTTCCGGGCGGAATTGATGGCCTGGGTGAACATCAGGCCGCAGGTTTCCAGGTCATCAGCCGGGCCGGATTGCGATCAGCAGGGTTTCTTCGGTCCCCTGCGCGGCTTCCTGCAAGTGCCAGTTCAGGTCAGGCACTCCGACCGTGGCCAAGTACCAGTCTTCCAGAAAACAATATTGGATCGCCTGCACGACCGTGCCCGCCACCTGGACATGTGTGTCCCGCCAGGGCCCCAGCCGGGAATGCCCGGAGAGGTATTCAAGGCCCACATTGTGTGCCCCCACACACACAAGCGCTCAATCCATCCACAACCACGATCTTGCGATGGTTCCGGAAGTTCAGCTGAAAGCGGTTGGCTTTGCCCTGGGTTGTTTTAAAGGCTGAGGTCACAATGCCTTCGTCTTCCATTTCCTGCAGATAGCTGCCCGGCAGTTTGTGACATCCGATTTCATTGAGCGTTCATAAAAGAAAAGCAAAATAGGATTGACAGACGAGTTTTTCTCATAGAGTGGTTCCTGTGGGCATGTTAAAGGGCAAGTGGATATTCGTGACTTGGCAGGACGGTTTCAAACCGATTTACACCTATCTCAAGCGGATCGTTTACGGGGTAGTGCCCGTGGATCTTCGATCCGGATCAGTAGCAATCTGGATTTTTCGGTGGAAGAAGGTTACCATGGGCTGGGAATGGCCGGCCTTGTACGCAAACATCTGACTCGCATTGCGCGCTACAAGGGGCGCTCCTATTTCGTGGCGGAGGTACTTTCAGAAAACAAGGCGATGCTCCCTGGATTTAGGGCCGCGGAAAAAAATAATCGCACATCTTGCTTGTCTTTTGGCCCGTCTGCTGCGTTACATCCACCGGTACATATCCTGATATGCACCGGCTGATCTACCTTGCTGACGAACCAAAATCCGGCGCAATCTTGCGCAATTATTTTTTCCCGAGGCCCTTAACAGATGGTGTTTTTAAAGGATTAGGCCAATTTATCTTCATGAAAAGAGGTAGAAATATTATGCGACAATTTCGTTTCAACATACAAACTGCATTACTATTAATCAGCATCCTTATCATTTCTTTAATGCCCTGTTTCCCAGCGCTCGCCGATAGCGGCCGGGAAAGTTTAGAAATCGACTGGGTGAACCTGTTCATGGGGCTTTTGGGAGGTCTGGCGCTGTTTCTAGCCGGGCTTGATATGCTTTCTGAAGGGCTAAAGAAAGCAGCCGGCGATACCCTTAAAATTCTGCTCTCCAAAATGACAAATAATCGCCTACTTGGTGCGACTACGGGGGCCTTTGTCACCGCTGTTCTCAATTCATCGTCGGTAACTACTGTTTTGGTGGTCAGTTTTATCACCGCGGGAGTTATGACGTTGACCCAATCGGTCGGTGTGATCATGGGTGCCAATATCGGATCGACCATGACCGCCCAGCTGCTGGCGTTCAATATATCTTCGTATGCCTTGCTGCCAATCGCAGTTGGCTTTTTTATGACGTTTACCTCAAAAACGGAGGGCATCAAATATTTTGGGATGATGATAATGGGGCTGGGGCTGGTCTTTTTTGGTATGGGCATCATGAGTTCGGCCATGACACCACTCCGTTCCTATGAACCCTTTATGGTGTTTTTAAAGAACATGGAACAGCCACTGTTAGGGATTTTAGCCGGGGCCGTGTTCACCGGTTTGGTCCAGTCGTCGGCAGCCACAGTCGGAATTGCCATTGCTATGGCTACCGAGGGGCTACTCACCCTGCCGGCAGGTATTGCCCTCGCACTGGGTGCCAATATCGGCACCTGCGTCACGGCATTACTTGCGGCCATTGGTAAGCCTGTGGAGGCAGTGCGGGCGGCCATTGTTCACGTTATGTTCAATATCATTGGCGTGCTGATATGGCTGCCCTTTATCGGTCTTCTGGCCGACATTGCCATTACAGTTTCACCGGCTGGGGCTGGTGTGGGAATTCCCCGACAGATTGCCAATGCCAACACCCTGTTTAACGTGATCAACACGCTGTTGTTTATTAGCTTCACTCCTTGGTTTGCACGATTGGCTGTGAAGCTATATCCGGAACGCCCGGCTAAGGCAGGCATCATCATTGAACCTAAGTATCTCGATGTCTCCACCCTGGCTTTACCCGCCGTGGCGTTGGAACAGGTGCGTATGGAATTTGGGCGAATGGGGCAAATTGCCCTCACCATGCTGTCGGAGCTGCCCCATGCAGTCCTCGAAAAAGACAAGCAGCATGTTGATACTATCGTAATGCTCGACGATAAGGTAGACGTCCTCGAAGCCGCTATTTTCGGGTTTTTGGGAAAAATCAGGCAACAATCTCTGACAGCAGAGGAAAGCAAAGTGCACCAGGATTTAATGACCGCCACAGTAAACCTGGAAACCCTGTCGGATGTGATTGAAACCGATCTTTCCAATATGGCTAAAATAATGATTGATAAAAACCAGCGGGTTAGCAAAACCACCCGAAAAACATTTGAAGAGCTTTACAAAGAAGTATACTGCTCGGTTGACCTGGCCATCAAGTCGGTCAAGAATGAAGATCAACAGGCGGCTATCCAGGTAATCAACAAGAAAACAACTATCAGAGAACTATCTGAAAACCTGCTTGCCCGTGAATCCGCGGAGCTTGGGCGCGACCAGGCGGAGAAACTTGAGTCAGCAAGGATCGAGATATCGTTTATCGATAAGTTGCGTAGAACCTATCGCCTGGCCCGGCGCATCGCCAAAATTGGATTGCATCCAATGGTAGTTATGGATATCTAACCTGCTTGAATGACCCCAAGGTATGCAGCCTTTCACCAGATCAATGAAATTAAATTAGTGTTGCATTATATAAACTATTGGTTTATGTAATGTAGAAAGAAGTTAAAGTGATCAATAATCAGGTTAATGGCGAGGACTTCATGCCGCTTCATTTTGATGATTTCATAAAAAGGGTATTCGGAGCTACCGGACTCAATTCGCAGAATGAACTGGCCGAAGCTCTGGGGATCAACCGCTCGGCCATTACACAGGCACGCAAAAAAGGGGCCGTGCCCGACAGGTGGATTTTAGGACTGTACCGGAAATTCGGTCTGAGCCCCGACTGGCTGGAAACCGGCATCGGTTCAATTTTTCTGAAGAGCGGCCGGAATGATGGAGATGCATTCACTTATATTCCCAAAGTTCAGGCCCGTCTGTGTGCCGGGGGTGGTTCCTTTGAAGTGGACTCCGGAATAGAAGGGTACTACTCTTTCCAGCAGGCCTGGCTGGCGGGAAAGGGTAATGCAGACAAGATGGTGCTGGTTGATGTATTCGGCAACAGCATGGAACCGGAACTCAAAGACGGGGACACGGTGCTGATCGACCAGTCCCGGACGGATATCATTGCCGGAGCGGTTTACGCGGTGGGTATCGATGACACCATCATGGTGAAAAGAGTAGAGAAGCACCCGAACAGCCTTGTGCTGTTGAGCGACAACACCCGGTATGCGCCGCTCCACCTGGAGAGAGAGCAGATTGACAGTGTGCGGGTTATTGGGAAGGTGATATGGGCCTGCCGAGAGTTGCACTAGGCATGGAGAACTTGTAGGTTATGGTGGCGGGCGGGCTGTTAAAAAACGATTGTTGCAATTGGAAAACCGGCGTACCTCAAAACCGCTCCCTGGATTTTCGAACAGGTAGGCGAGCCGCGTTGAACGGAATCGACGACCTCCCCTTAACCGGGGACAGGATTTTTTTTGATACCTATGTTTATATTTATAAACATAGGTATATATTCAATAACTTAAAGAGGTGATGATCATGCAAAAACGATTTTGTACCTGTGGATGTTCTATTTGGGTGGAGTATCACCTGGGGCCCCAGGATTGTCAGACGACCTTCTGGTCCAGGGATGACCGCCATGGGCGGCACATTAAACGCTGTTTCGGATGCGGCCGGAAAATCAACATTGATCTGCTGCGATAAGGAGGGTGCCATGCTGTTCATTAGAAAACACCTCACGGCTGTGCTGCTCGATTCGGCAGTGTTGGTGATGGTCACCGGTTCGGTGGTGTTGTTCGTGGTAGCCCTGGGGTTATAGCGAGCGTTCAAAAGACTGACCCAAGTGCCTTCACACACGGACACTTTTTACGAGAGGATTTCAAAGGCTTTTCTGAGGTCAGCGGGACTTCTGAAATTGCCAAGGTCCACATCGCTGGGGACCTGCAGCTGGGGGGCCGTGACCCCGAAAACAGCCAGGCAAATGGTGTCTATCCTGATGATCTGTGCCTGAGTTTCAGCTTTATCAATGTGGGGGGCCCGGACGCCCTTGAGGATCAAGGTTTCAATATTATTCCTGGCCAGCTGCTTTTCGAAAGATTCGGCCTGCTGGAGCGCTGTCAGCAGGCTGTATTTTTTCCCCATGAAAAGATCAAACAGAGACGGTGACTCAGGTTGTTCGCTGATGATAGCGAGGCACATAGCCAGATCCGGTAGACAGCTTTTTTCGGAACAGTCGGTTTTGTCAAGCCAACGGCAAAGAAAAGAGCGGATGGGTCTGGTCAGTTCAAACCGTGTATTTCTCAGTTTAACTTTTATGGCTGCCTGGATATCCCCGGGCGCAAATTTATCCACGGCATCTTTGAGGTCCGGTTGGAGTGCCCTGGTAATTTTCAGATTTTGAACATACGTTTCCAGAAGGTGTTCAGGGGGGCGGATCGCAATTTTGATTCCAGTCCTATCTTCCGGAAAACGTAGCGGAACTTCAATTTTGTTTCGAAACAACCGGGCCGTGATGGTCTGTACAGCCTGTTCGGTGCAGATCTGTTTTTCAACTTCTGCCTCCAGTTTGACCTGAATGGATTCATCCGGTGAAAAGAGAAGTTCCAGGAGGGATTGTGTTTCACTGTCATCCTGATTGGCGAGAAAGACCTTGAGCGCCTGCGGGGTTTCAATGGCAAAAGTGGATGCCATGAAATGCATGGTGTCCGGGCTGATGGCAATCCCGGAGGTCAATTGCTTTTCTATGGCCAGGCAGAGCTTACGATATTCACACGCCTGATTCGTGTCCATCGGTTTACATGGCCCCATATTTTTTAAGTTTTTTGTGCAAGGTTTTACGGGTGATACCGAGTCTGCGAGCGGCTTCACTCTTATTCCCGCCAACTGCCTCAAGGGTATGCAGTATCGACGCTTTTTCGATTTCTTCCAGGGGCAGGTTTTCCGGCATAACCGGCGGCGAGTTGAGATTTTGCGCCAGATCTTCTCCCTGGGGATTTTTGAGGGGCAGATCACCAGTGTCCAGGAATGCATTCCGGGTCAGCACCACCGCTCTTTCAACTGCGTTCATCAGTTCCCGTACGTTGCCCGGCCAGTCATAACGAACCAGCACGTCCATCGCCTGGGGTGTGAACCCTTTTATCTCTTTGCGGTTCTTTTCCGAAAATATTTCTATAAAGGACTGGGCCAGAAGCGGGATATCTTCCCTTCTTTGAGACAGGGGCGGTACATTGATTTCAACGACATTGAGCCGGTAGTAAAGGTCCTGTCTGAAGTCGCCGGTCATAACCCTCTCTTCCAGGTTTCGATTGGTCGCGGCGACGACACGTACATCAACGGAGATTACCGCTTCACCCCCCACCCGGTTCAATTCCCTTTCCTGGAGGACCCGAAGAAGCTTGACCTGCATCCCAAGGGGCATTTCACTGACCTCGTCAAGGAAAAGAGTGCCTTTGTCGGCCTGGACGAATCGGCCCTCCTTACGGCGGTCAGCACCGGTAAAGGCGCCTTTTTCATGGCCGAACATCTCAGATTCAAGCAAGTTCTCGGATATCGCCGCGCAGTTAATTTTTATGAAAGGTCCTTTTCTACGGGGACTATTGTAATGTATCGCGCCGGCAATCAGTTCTTTACCGGTACCGGATTCTCCGGTGATCAGAGCTGTTGCTTCTGACGGGGCCACCTGTGAGACAGTTTTCAACAGGTTTGTCATTGCCGGTCCATTACCGATGATCTGCTGCCGGTCGAAACGGGAATCGATCTCGAATTTTAATTTAAGATTTTCAGCTTTGAGACTGACGTGCTCCATGGCTCTTTCCAGGACGAGTTTCAGACGATCAAAGTCCAGGGGTTTGGTCAGGTAGTCGTAGGCTCCCTTCTTAATTGCGGCTACAGCCGTATCGATGGAGGAGTAGGCGGTCATGATGATTACCGGAATAGCGGGATTGATTTGTTTAATCTGCTCAAGGGCCTCTATGCCTGATACTTTGAGCATACGGATGTCCATGAGGATCAGGTCAAACGGACGCTCTTCTACCAGCTCGATCGCCACCGAACCGTCGTTGGCCTGGGAAATATCGTAGCCCCATCCTCCGATAAGGGTTTTCAGCATTGTACGGTGGGCGTCATCATCATCGACTACCAGGATTTTGTGTTTGTCAGGCATCATTTTCAACCTTTTTTTTTTCTGGGAAAAACAGTGTGAACGCGGTATTCTCACCGGGTTTGCTTGCTGCTGACACCGATCCTTCGTGAGCTTCTACAATATTGTGTACAATCGCCAGCCCCAGCCCGGTACCGGTTGATTTGCTGGTGAAATACGGGTCAAAAACATGCGGCAGGTCCTCTTTTTTAATGCCCGATCCGTTATCGGACACAGAAATCAGAATGCCGGGTTCCTTTTTGGATCTGCGGGCTGAAACAGATAGGGTACCGTGCCCTCTATCCATCGCTTCAATGGCATTCAGGTAAAGATTCAGCAGTACCTGGCTGATACGGTCGGAATCAGCAATGACAGTAAGGTCCGGATCAGAGACTTCCACATCAATGCTGATACTTTTACCTTTGGCTTTGGATTTGATCAACGCAATTGAGTTGGATAAAAGCACATTCAGCTCAATTGGTTTCTTAATCAGCTCAATCGGGCGGGTCAGTTCCAGCAATTGTCCGACCACCCGGTTCAATCGGTCGACTTCACTGATCATGATGGAGGCGGTCTCAAAGTCCTGCTTTTGATCCTTATACTGCTCCCGAAAATAGGTTGCGAAACCTTTAATGGAGCTCAGGGGATTTCTAATCTCATGGGCAACCCCGGCCGCCAGGCTCCCGAGTGAGGCCATGCGCTGGCTACGGGCAATTTCCTTGCGCAGTTCATGGATCTCAGTTAAATCCCACACCAGCATAATGTGTCCCATAAAGTTGTCCCCTTCATCATGCCAGGCTGAAGCGCTTACACCTAATGGAAGGGTCTTCTGATTCTTGAGGCAGCAGTCGATTTCATCTTCAATTTCCTTGCTGGCGGTTCCCAGGCGATGGAATATACAGTTCAACTCCCCAGGGAGGACTTTTGCAGCGCTTTTATCTATCTGAGCGCCATCTGACAATTGCAATATGTTAACGGCAGAAGGGTTGATTGCGATAATATTTCCATTTTTATCCAGTGAAATCAGGCCAACCGGCATATTTTCAACAAGGCTGTCAGAGAAAGACTTGATCATGGTAAGGTTTGACTGGGCAATCCTGTATGAATAGGTCATAAAAAGTAGTATGACACCGGCTGAACCGGCAAGGAGCAGTACCGCAGCCATTAGAAGGCTATGCCGCATATCAGCCAGCCTTGCTTTTTCCACCTCTGTCATGTCAAGTCCGACGAAAATGATATGCTTTACCGGAATGTCTGGCCGCTGTTTGCCGGTCGGTCTGTCAAACCAACTGTGCATCATCATCCCGCGGCCCCCGCCGCCCATCCGTCCCATACGGCCAGCAACAGGACTGAACTTGCTGTATACTTCAAATATGGCTGAGGACCTTTTCGATTTTTCAATCACACGATAACTGTTGTCTCTATACTCAGCCACACTATTGAGGTCTAATTCACTACCATGCGTCTCACCAATTTTGTCCGGGTCGCTATGGGCCAGAACGACACCTTTCGTATTTACAACCAGCAGATAGACGATATCCTCTTGCTGGGCGGTTTCTTCCAGTAGTCTCTGTAGATGCGGGTTGCCCCATTGTGCCATCATCATACCAGCCCTTGTACCGGCTTCAAACGACCGGATAAGCGCTGCACCTTTTTCAAGAAGTTGTTGAATGCTGCCGGCTTTCTGCCGATTGATGTCGCTAACCGTAACAAATGCCAGGATTGGCAGTAAAATGAGCACTGCACCGAGAATTCCCCAGGGGGGCACCAAGGTGGCGACTCTATTTATAAGGTTCTTTTTTTTCATGCTATTGGTGGCTGCAATGAAGATGCCAGTTGTGTCCGAACTTCACCCTGCCTGGAGGCAGGAGGCCCTTTTATTCTTTATGAAATCAATGGGTAAGAAGGGAAGGCCGCTTCTGTCCATTTTCAGGCAGGTCGATATTCAACGAGTCGGTGGATATTTTTTACCCATCTGGATACTCTGACTACTACCTGCCCGGGTAGAAAGTATCCACCATCGTCGATTTTCTGGCAACTTTTTTTTTCGTTGGAAACAGACAAAACGAGATGAGTTGTAAAATTTTGTGTTAATTCAACTGGTTAAAAAATATTATCAAAGCTGGCACACGCTTTGCTTTAAACAAAACCAGAACTTGGAAAAATGAGCACCAACACACAACTTATCTTTTAAAAGGAGAAAAAAATGAAAAAAGGATTAATCACAACAGGAATTGCAGTAGTGGCAATGGTGATGTTTTCAACATACGTATTTGCTGATGGTGGCTGGGGGCGACACCACCGGGGTGAAGGGTACCGCATGGGCGGAGCTGAAGATTGCCCCAGGTTTGGCGGCTCGGGTGAGGGGCGATATGGCAAGGGCAACTCAGGTGAGGGCAGATATGGCAAAGGCAACTCAAACTGGGGAAATTTGAGTGAGGAAGATGCTGCAAAACTTGACAAGGCAAGAGAAGTTTTTTTTGAGGATACCAAAGATGTTCGCCAGTCAATTTATCAGAAGAGACTGGCGATGAGAGCGGAAATGGCCAAAAAGGATCCGGACGCAAAAAAGCTGGGCGAATTGCAGCAGGAGGTTTCCGACCTGAAGGCGGATTTCGATCAGAAACGCCTGAATCATCGCCTGGAGATGAAAAAACTGCTGCCCGACGACTATCAGGCGAGCGGCAGGATGGGACGCGGACGTGGTTACGGCCGCGGGGCAGGGGGCGATGGTGGTTGCTGGAGACAATAACTGCAGACCGTACCAGCTTTACCGGGGAATCTCCATGTTCCCCGGTAAAAACCGGTTTTGAAACCTGGAACACAGTGAGCCGTCTGAAGGCAGGGACCCCCCAATATGCTGCCTTGGCATTACCCTGCCGACTGAATTTGACGAATCTCCCCGGGTTTTGAAATCGGTGCTTTACTGTATAGCTGAAATATAGCGATAGTTAGGCCAGTTCTAACCGGGCCGGGTGCCCACGTGGACGGCCATGGAGCCGAACATGAATTGGCGATAGCGCACCCGGGTGAAGCCGGCCCCGGACATACAGGCCGCAAGCTGGTCTGGCGACATAAAGGCCTGGGTGCTTTGGGGAAGGTATGTGTAAGCGGAACGGTTGCCGGAAATGATCTGGCCCAGCAGGGGGATGACGGTTTTAAAAAAGAAAAGAATAATAGGTTTCAGCAAACCCGGTCCCGGGGGCGATGTGTCCAGGCAGACCACCCGGCCGCCTGGCTTGATGACCCGGTATTGCTCCGCAAAGGCAAGGTCCGGATCCGAAACATTTCTAATCAGGTAGCCTGACGTAACCGCATCGAAACGGTGGTCCTCAAACGGCAAAGCCAGGGCATCAGCGGCGCACCACCGGATCCGGCGGCCGCCTGACCGGGCGCGCCCCACCTGCATCATGGCAACCGTGAAATCCGAGGCAGTAACTTCCATTGACGAGTCTGTTCTGTGGGCTTCAAGGGCGATACTGCCGGTCCCAGCGCCCGCATCCAGCAAGGCACCCCCGGCGGGAACCCGTGCCTGGCGAACCACACAGGCGCGCCAGACACGATCCTGACCAAAAGTCATCAGGCTGTTCATCAGGTCATAGCGGGCTGCAATCTGGCCAAACATGTCCCGGATCGAGGTGCCCCACTCAGAAGGTTTTCTATTTTGATCTGTCGGTGCCGGATTGTCGCGATTTAGAGGCATATTAAACATCGAAGGTCAATTCTTCCGGCCATTCCCGTGCGTGGCCATCCAGGGGGCCTTTGATGGAAGCATCCACCGCGGCCCGGCCGTTGTGGATCAGGATATCCCGCCCGGGATCGGTGTTGTTGAACAACTTCCAGAGCATGAGACCCGGGTTGGCCAGATCGATGGCCGCATCGAAAAGCAGAAAGACCGAATACGCCGTAAGATTCGGTGCTTCCAGGAGGGCCCGGGCTATAGCCTGGCCACTGGAGCCCTGCGTTTTTTCTATGTTAACCGCCAGGACCCGGTGAGCGCCCGGGGGGGCAGGCAGTTTTTCCAGGAGGTTTTGAAAACCGGAGACGGATGGCGTTGCGGCTTTAAGCGCCGCGGCCAGGTCTGCGTTGTCAGGAACCGGGGCAGGGGCCGGGTGCGGCTGTCTGGGGGGTTCGTCACCAACTCTTTCGGTGAGGTCGATACCAATCTTATTACCGAAATTGACGTTGGGGGAGGAGTGGTCCAGGACATCGAGGACACCTTTGGAGAGAGTGATGTCGGCCGTCAGATCCAGCCGGGCGACCAGTTGTGCCAGAACCTCTCGGGGATTTTGCGGATTCACTGTTTTATCTACAATGATAATGGCTTTACAAAAGCTCATCTGGCCCTGGCCCCACAGCCCGCTCATAACGCGGGGTGCGTGGCAGGCGTACGCTTTTTCAAGGGCAATAACCACTATATTGTGAAAGACCCCTTCCC
Source organism: uncultured Desulfobacterales bacterium (assembly GCA_964636125.1). Lineage (GTDB taxonomy): Bacteria > Desulfobacterota > Desulfobacteria > Desulfobacterales > CAJINA01 > CAJINA01. Next base: position 30,322 of record CAZWPX010000049.1, read on the forward strand.
AGGGGAACCAGTAATCGACAATTTCCGGGAAAACGGTTTGCAGCATGGGCAAGAAAAGCCGCTCCGTGGCTTGGGCCAGGTAACAGTCCTCCATGGGGGGTGGCCCCACCAGGGTGGCACTGTAGACCGGGTTTTCCCGGTGGGTAATGGCGGTGATGTGAAAGACCGGGTAATCATCCGCCAGGGAGTAGTAGCCGGTGTGATCGCCAAAGGGGCCTTCCCGGCGCATTTCGCCGGGGTCCACGTAGCCTTCCAGGATAAACTCAGCTTCAGCCGGTACCTTCAGGTCGTTGGTTATACATTTGACCATCCGGACCGGTTTTTTACGGATAAAGCCGGCCAGGAGCATTTCGTCTATGCCCCGGGGCAGGGGGGCCGTGGCGGCATAGGTGGTGGCCGGATCTGCCCCGATGGCCACAGATACGGGCATGCGCCGCTTCAGGTTGACATATTCGCTGTAGTAGTGGGAACCATCTTTGTGAATGTGCCAATGCATCCCGGTTGTGTTGCGGTCAAATATCTGCAGGCGGTACATGCCGACGTTGCGTTTGCCTGTTTCCGGGCTTTGGGTGAAGACCAGGGGCAGAGTGACAAAAGGGCCGCCGTCTTTGGGCCAGCATTGTAAAACGGGCAGGGTGGTCAGGTCCACCTGATCCCCCGTGTGGACCACAGCCTGGCAGGGGGCCCGCTGGCCCCGGTAAGCGCGCGGAACGAATTTCGTGGCGTTGATGGCCATGGGGAGGATGTTCAGGGCCTCTTTCAAATTGCCCGGCGGGTTAAAATTGATGTATTCGCGCACCCGTCCGGCCAGGTCATCCAGGTCATTAACCCCCAGGGCCATGCAGATCCTGCGCGGGCTGCCGAAGATGTTGGTGGCCACCGGAAAACGGTAGCCGGTTACATTCTGAAAATAGAGAGCCTGGCCGCCATTCGGTCTTTTTGATTCACGATCGGTGTAGCGGCTGATTTCGATGTTGGGGGAGACCGGTTCAGTGATGATTTTGAGCTCTCCGCCGGCTTTCAGTGTGTTGAGGAAGCTGCCCAGATGCGGGTAGGCGGAGGATGTTTTTAAATTTTCCATAAGGTTGTCAACTCGTCTACGAGGATACCGAGAAACAGAATCACGGATATGGTACTGTTTACATTGAAGAAAGCGACATCGATTTTACTTAAATCATTAGGATTGACCAGCCGGTGCTCGATGATGAGCAAAACACCGATTAAGAGCACCGTGCCGAAATAGACGCCTCCCAGGTGAAAAGCCGGCCAGAGCCACAGGAGGAATCCCCAGGCCGCGACATGTACCACCCGGGCTGTCCACAGGGCTGCAGGAATCCCGAATTTCGCCGGAATTGAAAACAGGCCGGCACGCCGGTCAAAGCGGGTGTCCTGGCAGGCATAGAGGATGTCGAAGCCGGTAATATAGGTCATCAGGGCCAGGCTGAGCAAGAGGATCGGTCCATAAAAACTGTTGGTCAGGGCAATCCAGGCCCCCAGGGGTGCCAGTGAGATCGCAAAACCGAGGTATAAATGGGCCAGCCAGGTGAATCGTTTGGTGTATGAATAGAGGCAAAGAACCGCCAGAACCGGTAAGGAAAGGGCCAGGCAAAGCTGCCCGAGCATGGCCGCAGCCAGGATGAACACCAGGGCCGACCCGCCAACGAAGACAAGGGCTGATTTCTGGCTGAGTTTGCCAGCGGGGATTTCCCGCATGGCCGTACGCGGGTTTTGGGCGTCTATCCGGGCATCCACGATCCGGTTAAAGCCCATGGCGGCAGAGCGTGCGGCCACCATGGCGACCAGTATCCAACTGACCCCGTGGATGTTGACCGGGGTGTGGCGGTTGGCCAGGACGACTGCGGCCAGCGCAAAGGGCAGTGCGAAAATCGTGTGGCTGAATTTGATCATCCGGCCATAGGTTATAATCCATTCGCCGAGTCCGCTCCGGGAGCCGTTATGTTTCGCGTCACTCTTCATCGTAACCCAATCCCATACAGCTTTAAAGGGTGTTTGTCCATATTCAATGTGAGCAGTGCGGCGCTGTTTACCTATGCGAACGGACAAGGCTTTTGAGCCGGGAAAGCAGCGACCAGGAAAAACCATCCCGGCGACAGGGTAAGATGGCATTGTTGGTGAAAATCGGGTCTGCCTCCAGGTCGTACCGTGAAGCGGCTTTGGCTGCCTCCCACATAGGGGTCTGGGGGATCGGGGTGTAATAGGCCGGGATCGGCGTGATGCCGCTTTCCAGAACAGTCCGGATGGAGGTTTCAATATCCTCATCGCTCTGGCCGGGCAGCCCGGCGAGCAGGTAGGATCCGATTTGCGGGGCAGAGAAGCCGGCCTGCTTGAGGCAGGCGACGGCGCGGTGAAATTCATTCTCGGTCACTTTCCGGTCCAGGTTCGCCCGCTCTCCAAAGGCGGTTGTTTCCAGGCCCAGGCGCAGGGTCTTAAACCCGGCCCGGAACATCAAGGCGGCCGTCTGCCCGGATATATTGCGGATGTGCAGGGCATTCGGGGTGTGAAACCGCAGCGGCAGGCTGGTGGTAATGATGTTTTCCAGCAGGGGAATCGCATGCCGCGGCGCATCCATGAGCAGGGCATCATCGTAGAATGCAAAATCGCGGACACCCAGGCGCTGATGCCAGTGTACAATTTCCCTGACGATGGTTTGCGGGCTGCGTTTCCGGGCAACTGGGTTAAGAATCCCGGCCGCGCAATACGCGCAGTTGAACGGGCAGCCCCGGGAGGTCTGGATGGCGATGTAACCTGTTTGGGTCTGCAGGTCGAAGGCCGGATACGGGTAGCTGTCCAGGTTGTCCGGATCAAATTGGGCCGGGCCTGCCTGGCCGGTATATTCCGCGGCCAGTTCCAGGATGCGGTCTTCACCCGGGCCAGTGAGGATGCCGTCCGCTCCGGAAACAGCGGCTGCATGCTCCGGGCAGAGGGTGGCATAAATACCCCCGAGAATGACCGGAACGGCAGGGAAAACCTCTTTGAGGACTCGGATTGTTTCAACGACTCCGGGATACCAGTAGGTCATCAGGGAGGTGACCAGGATTAACGCCGGTTCCGGCAGCGCCTGGAGATCCCGGCGGAACCAGCGGGCCTTAATACCGTATCTTGAATAGGTCCGGGGAATGTCTTCCAAACCCTCGGGTTTGGGACGCGGCGTTTTCAGGTAGGGCCCCCGGCCATGGCGTTTATAGGGATCCGCAGCCGGCGCCAGGGGGTGAAAGCGGTCCAGGCAATCCAGGTAGTCAACCTGGTAGCCATGCAGTTTGAGGATGGACGCCAGGGTCAGCAGCCCCAGGGGTTTAGCCCAGACATCATATGCCGCGAAGTCGTAAATCCAGGGGTTGACCAGCAGTATACGCGGGCCGTCGGGCGGGGCCGCAACGGTTTGGGGGGTCATTTCAAGTCTGCAAAATAGGCCATGGAAGTTTTTTTCAACTCCTTGCGGCTGAAAAGCAGTGAGTAGGTTTCAATCCCGGCTTCAGCCGACATGGTGCCCGCGATTTCATAACACTCCGCCTCACTGGTGGCATGGACCATGGTATAAAGGTTGAAAGGCCAGCGGCTATTGGGGCTTCGGCGGTAGCAATGGGAAACCTGGGCGAACCCGGCCATGGTATTGCCGACGGTTTCAATATCATCTTCCGGCACCTGCCAGGCCACCATGGCATTTGCGGAAAAGCCCGACTTCTGGTGCCGCAAGGTGGCCCCGAATCTCCTGATGACGCCGCGGGCACACAGGTCTTCCAGGATGACCAGCAGCTCGGTTTCCGCAATTCCCAGGGAATCGGCGATTTTACGGTAAGGGTGTGCGGAGATGGCGATATCGCCCTGGATCGAGGCGACCACTTTTTTTTCAATGTGAGTCAGCATGAAAGCATATTCCTATCCGGAAAAAGGCCAAGGACCGCGTCTTCGTTGGCGGCACAGACACCTCTTTCGGTAATAAACCCGGTTACCAGGCGGGCCGGGGTGACATCAAAGGCCGGATTTCCGGCGGGGCTGTCTGCCGGTGGGACCAGGACACGTCGTACCCGGTTCCCATCCAGACCCTGGATGAAGCGGATTTCATCCGGGTTGCGCTCTTCGATGGGAATCTCTTTTACACCATCTCGCAGGGTCCAGTCAAATGTGCTGGAAGGTAGTGCGACGTAGAAAGGGATCCCGTTGTCCCGGGCTGCCAGGGCCTTCAGGTAGGTGCCGATTTTATTGGCCACATCTCCGGTATAGGTGGAGCGGTCCGTTCCGGTGATGACGATGTCTACCTGGCCGTGTTGCATCAGGTGGCCGCCGGCATTGTCGGCAATGACAGTGTGGGCGATGCCGTATTTTCCCAGTTCCCAGGCCGTGAGCCGGGATCCCTGGTTCAGCGGCCTGGTTTCATCCACCCAGACATGGATATCAATGCCGGCATCAAAGGCCGCGTACATGGGGGCCGTGGCGGTACCCCATTCAATGCAGGCCAGCCAGCCGGCATTGCAGTGGGTTAGAATGTGGACGGTCTCACCGTTCTTCCGGCGACTGATTTCTTCGATGAGCGGTCGACCGTGGACGCCGATGAGGCGGCAGTTTTCAGCCTCCTCAGCGGTTACGGCCGCTGCTTCCTGCTGAGCGGCCAGGGCGCGTCGGGCAAGGTCAGGCTCTTCCAGAACGGCCTGTAGAACCCGGTCGACGCCCCACTCAAGGTTCACAGCCGTGGGCCGGGCGGCTTTGAGGCGCTGGCATTCACCCTGCAGGTAGTCGTCTATGGCTTTGTTCGCAGGTGCGTTCAAGACGGCCAGGAAAACCCCCCAGGCGCCGGTGGCCCCGATCAGGGGCGCACCGCGGACGTACATGTCCTGAATGATGGTGATGGTGTCATTCACATCTTTGACGTCCGCCACAATAAACTCGTGCGGAAGCATGCGCTGATCGATGACCTGCACCGTCTTTCCGTCGGCGTGCAGCCATATCGGTCTTATGTCGCGACCGTCGACTTTCATTTGTTTCCCTTCAATTGGGCGAGTTCGGAGCGCAGGGCCAGCAGCTGCTCAGTGGTGTACCGCAGGCGGCTGGCCAGGATTTCGGCAAACCCACGGAAGATAAGATAACGAAACATGTGCGTGTCGGAACTGTTTTTGCTGTCAATGATGGCGAGGTCAATTTCTATGCAGCTGACTTCGCTCATGGCGACCACACTGGCAGAGCGGGCCTGGCCGCCGATGGGGCCCATTTCACCAAAGACATCCCCGGTTCTCTGCAGGGACATTAGTTCCTGGCCATCCTTGCTGACTTTTACCTTGCCCGAAATCAGGTAGAAGATCAGTTTGCCCATGCTGCCTTCTTCAAAAATGGTATTGCCGGGCTGGTAAACTTTGGTACGGCTGGCAGCCAGCAGGTTTTCGAGGTCCTCACCATCTACAGATTTCAGGGCGGGGATGCGCAGCAGCTGGTTGATAATTTCATTATTACTTTTGATAAAAGCAGCATCAATCATGATCGGATTCCTCGTGACGGTGTTATGACGGGTTCTCTATTGACCCAATGTGAACAGGGTTCCCGTCGATCAGGATGCTTGAACAAAGGTGCCGGTATGGTTTCAGGAACTCCCGCGGGGCGGAATGAATCGTGCCGCGGATGATCGCATCTCATTTTTCAATTCCTTAGCACGTTTTATTCAGACAGGTCAAACCCGGGCTCTATTCGGAAGGACCGGGTGGGCAGCCACCGGGCCAAAGCAAATTTGAGATAGAATCAGTGCCGCCGCCTCCTTATTGGCAGCGGGCTCCAGCCCACAGCGAGTCGGTCTGCAATAGAGCTTGACAAGCTTGCCTTGCATCTGTAACCTTGTGTATTCTCTTTAGAATAATAGATGTAACGTCCACTCGCCAACATCAGAAAAGGCCATTGCCATGATCATCGATTATTCTTATCAGGACGGGAAATCCACAACCTTCCAGACAGATGCCGATACGGTTATCATCGGTCGCGACACCTGTGCGGATGTCGAGGTGGACATTAACCTGCTTTTTGATGAATACGTTTCCCACAAGCACTCACGCCTGACGTATGCCTTTGAGCAATACTGGGTGGAGGACCTGGGCAGTGCCAATGGTACCTGGGTCAACGGGGTTCTGGTGGCCCGGAAAACGCGGCTGAGCAAAGGAGACCGCGTCAGGGTGGGATGGACGCGGCTGATCATCCAGATGCCCACGCAGGAGAGCGCTGAAAAGGTTGAGAATGAACCCCGGACCACCCTCCGGTATTCCAAAGATATATCCCGCACTGCGGACCCAGGCGTATCAGAACCCGGGGGCGGCACCGCGAACACAGCGGAATCGGACTTTTCGGATGACTTTGAAATGGATGAGACTATGGTCACCGATGGATTTGATGCCGCGGCGTATACACCCAAAACAGGCCGACGACCGGTAGTCAAAGAGACTCCGAAACCACCCTTGTCGGAAATGCGCACGTCGTCGGCCACCGCAGAGGTTAGTGCCGCGGCGTATGCGCCGAAAGCGGGCCGACGACCTGTAGCCAAAAAGACTCCGAAATCATCCCTGCCGGAAATGCGCCCTTCGACGGCCACCGCAAAGGTTGATGCCGCGGCATACACGCCGAAAGCGCGCCGACGACATAGTGTCAAAAAGACTCCAAAACCATCCATGCCGGAAATGCGACCTTCGGCGGTAATTCTTGCACAGGCGGATTCCGGCGAACAAGAAGATGCGGAACCGCTGGATGACACCTGTGTCCGGGAAGATATCCCCGTGCGCAAATACACGCCGCCGGTCAGCCCGGCCGCGGCCGGGGCAGCGCCGGAAGTCTCCCGACTCAGAGCACTGAGCGAACTGAGCCGGTTGATCGGCTGCGCAGATTCTTTCGACAGCCTGATGCGGGTGCTCGAAAAGAATATGCCCAGGGTGATTGCCAGTGCCCAGCGGGGTGCGGTGTTGCTGCCCGATGGCAAAGGCAAACTGCTGCTCAAGGCTCACTGGCCCCAGGGAGAGCCCTCGGTGAGTATGACCTGGATAAAACAGGCCTTCGAAAAACAGTCGGCTTTTGTATGGTCGGCGCCCGCTGAAGATGAAACCGCGGGAGCGACGCCTCACAGTGCGCTTTTCTACAAGGTTCAGGCGGCTATCTATGTTCCCCTGGTGGTCGGGGAAGAGGTCCTGGGTGTCATGTACGTCGACAATTTCTATTCCCGGAACGCTTTTAGTGAAGTGGATCTCGAGTTGATGAAGACCATGGCCAGTCAGGTTGCCGTTTTCATAAAGGACCGGGTTCTAAGCCGGGAGCAGGATCGACAGGCCGGCATGCAGTCTGTATTCGAAAGACAATTTCCCCCCCGGATAGCCCAAATCCTGGCCGGCAAATACAGTAGCCAGAAAGTAGGCGGAGAAAAGGCCGATCCGGTTACAATCCTGGTTTCCGATGTCAGGAATTTTACCGCCCTGTCAGCCGAGATGGAGCCGGACGGGGTGGTGCGCATGATCAACGAAATGTTCGACGCCCTGGTGCCTATTATTTTCGAGTATGACGGGGTGGTTGATAAATTTGTGGGAGATTCGGTTCTCGCAGTTTTCGGAAGCCCGCAGCCGGACGACCAGCAGTGGGAAAAAGCGGTGCGGACAGCCCTGGAAATGCAAAAAGCAATTCACAAGTTGGGGGAAGGCCGGCGGGTCAGGCGTCTGCCGGTTTTCGAGGTTGGTATCAGCGTTCACTCTGGTGAAGTTATTCACGGGTTTATAGGCTCCCTGCAGAGAACTGAATATACCGTCATTGGTGATGCCGTCAACAAAGCCGCCCGTTTTTGTGACGGCGCCGGCCCGGGAGAGATTGTGATCAGTGAACCTGTTTTCGAGCAGGTTTACAGTTTTGTCGACGTTGTTCCCAAACGCATCCGGACCAAACATGCGGACGTGGAACCCGATTTAAAGGCCTTCCTGGTCAAGGGCCTCAGGGACGAGCACACTTAACGGCCCAGAAAGTTTTGACCGCCATCCGCATCGTTGTCGAACGGTACCCTCCGGTTGACACGTGAATCTTACTATTCTATAGTCTCCTCTCCGGGTTGCCAGCGTGTATATGCCTGAACATCCTTTCCGGCATGCTGGACAGACGCTGCTAAAATTAAATTTTTTTTTGATGACAGGGGAGAAACCAGCGATGGAAGGAAATCTGACCGGTCACAAATGCTGTGCCAGGCTGATTGTAAGCCTGGTAACCGTTTTATGGTTGTGCACCCCGGCGGCAGCCAAGCCCTTAGGGGAAGTGACCCTCAATTACATTGAAGCTGCCACATCCGCTGATCGCCTTTCAAACCAGGTTAAAGTTTACCTGACAGTATCCGATACCGCCGATAAGAGTGTCCCGGGGCTTGGAAGGAAGGCCTTCGAAATCGTTGAAGACGGCCGGCCGATGAAAGTGGCTAAGGTTTCCAAAGCCACCGATGCCATGTCCGTAATCCTGGCCATTGATACCAGCGGTTCCATGCAGGCGCGTGACAAGTCGGGGCGGACATCCATGGACGCGGCCCGCAACGCCGCGGTTGAATTTGTCTCCCTGCTGGGCCGCCAGGATAAAGTGGCCATCTTTGCATTTAATAATGAGCCGGAATTGCGCCTGGATTTTACCCCGAACCACCGGACTGCCATTAGCGCAATCCGTAAGATTGCCGCCCGGCACAATGCGGCCACCTGCCTGTATGACACCGCTTACGCGGCTATCAAAAAGGCCGCTGAAGTCCCCAAAGGTCGGCGGGCCATTGTCCTTCTAACGGATGGACGGGACGAAAAAGGCAAAAAGGCCTGCAGCCGCTATACCTCCAACGATGTGATCGATGCCGCGACCACCAAAGCCATCCGGGTGCCCATTTACACGATCGGTGCGGGTCCACAGGTTGACGAGAGGGAATTGGGACGGATTGCCAGTTTCACCGGCGGCCGGCACCTGCAGGCTGCTACCATGAAAGAACTGAGCGGCTTTTTTAAGGCGATTGCCGAACAATTGAAAAATCAGTATGTCATACAATATGATACCCGCACCCCCAGCGGTGAACACTCTCTCGTCCTGAAAGTCCGGCAGGGCGGGAAGACCGTCCAGGACGAAAAACGTTTCTGGTCTCCGCCCCTGCCGGTCATCAAAGCCCCCGAAATTGCATTTAAAAGCCTGGTGACCTCAGGGCCGGTCGAGGGTATCCAGGTGCTCAACCTAAAAATCAAGCCTAAAAATACAGTTAAAAAAGTCAGGTATTATGTCGATGCATCTTTAAAAGAAGAGCGGACCGCCGCACCCTTTGACGCCTTCCGGTTTGATACCGCCGGACTTCCCGGCGGGCTCCATATTGTGCGGGCTGAGGTTCTGGATATCCACGGCCAGTCTGTATCTACCGAGATGACCCTGACGGTTAAAGCGCCGCCGCCCAAGGTATCCCCGGCTGTCAAGCCGGCGAAAGCACCGGCACAGGCGGCCCAACCGGCTGGAAGCGGGCTGAATCCGGCCCTGTTGGCGGCCGGATGTGTCGTTTTGCTTGTCATTGCTGTCCTGGTCGGGTGGTCACTGCGCAAACGGGGCGAAAGTGCATCCGGTGGCGGCTCTATGGACGACGATGAAGATGATGCCGATGAAACCATGTTTGTGGCGAATGGTGAAATGCCCGTAGCAGATTCGATGGCCGGCCTGAAAGTGGTGGCGAGCGACAGCCTGGAAGTGGGCAAAGTTTTCAAAATCACCGGCACCACCCGGATCGGGCGCACGGCCAAGAACGATATCGACATCCCCGATAAGTCTGTTTCCCGCAAACACGCGGAAATTTATTATGAAAACAATGCCTACCACATACGCGATCTCGGCAGCCAGAACGGGCTCAAAGTGGACGGCACCCGTGTTTCCCTGACAGGTATGCAGCTGAAAAACGGTTTCAAGATTCGATTTGGTCCCAAGACCGTTCTGGAGTTTGAGTGGGACAACGCTGATGCAGAAGCCACCGAGATCGCGCCCGACGATTCAACCAAAATTTATGAATAAGGCCGGGTGCCCGACTATATGTGTTTTCCTATAATACCAAGCGGTTAATTATAAGTTTGGCTTGCCTTTGCAAATCTGCCTGTTTTCTGGTAGAGAACATCCTTTTTGAGAATATGAATAGACGGGGAAGACATGAATCTTCTGAAAAGTTTTAGTTTTGAATTGCCGACCCGGATAGAATATGGCGTCGGTGCGGCGAAGCAACTGCCGGAGGTACTCAAGACGTTAAGTACCCGGCGTATCCTGGTCGTAACTGATCAGGGTGTAAAAGCAGCCGGGCTGCTCGAAGATATCTGCGGATACCTGGAGACCGCCGGGGTTAATTTTGCGGTATTCAGTGACGTTGAGGCCAACCCCAAAGACCACAACGTGGTCAAAGGCACTGCGGCCGCACTTGATTTCAAGGCGGATGGCCTCGTGGCCATTGGCGGCGGCAGCCCCATCGACTGTGCCAAGGCCATAGCTGTAACGGCCACCCACACAGGACCGCCCCGGTTGTATGAGCGCGGCCGGCACATCACCGGAGATGTGCTGCCGCTGGTGGCGGTGCCCACCACGGCCGGTACCGGCAGTGAAGTCACATTCAGTTCGGTGATCACCGACTCCCAGGAGGGTTACAAGTTCAGCATCCGGCACACCAAAATTGGACCTGCGGTTGCGCTGGTCGACCCGGAGTTGACCGTGTCGATGCCGCCGGCGCTTACCGCTGCAACCGGCCTGGATGCCCTGACACATGCCATCGAAGCCTATACGGCCACGGTTTCAGAACCCCTGGCCGATGCGGTCTCCCTTTACGCAGTCGAACTGATCGGGAAATATCTTCGGACGGCTGTTGGGCAAGGTCAGGATATGGAAGCCCGGGCCGGCATGCTGCTGGGCAGCCTGCTGGCCGGTATTGCTTTCAGCCATGCGGATGTGGCCGCGGTTCATTGTATCGCCGAGGCCCTGGGGGGCCGTTACGATACACCCCACGGGGTCTGCAACGCCGTGGTGCTGCCCGTAATGATGCGTTACAATATGGAGCGTTGCCGGGGCAGGTATGCTCGCATTGCCGCTGCTATGGGATTGCCCTGCCCGGATGAGGAGACCGGCGCCCGGAACGCAGTCGCCGGTGTTGAAAAACTGGCTCGTGATGTAAAGCTCCCGACATTCGCGAGTTTTAAGATCGACCCCGCCGATTTTGCGGCGATTGCTGAAAATTCTGTCAAAAACGGCAGCAATTCCAGTAACCCCAGACCGATGGCGGCGGCTGACTACCGGGCGGTTTTGCGCCTGTTGCAGGCGGGGTCCTGATATGGGGTTCTTTCAGGGATTTAGATACAACTGGCGCGGTTTGCAGATGGGCTTGCGAACACCGAAACTGCTCTTTATGGGGCTCGTGCGTTTTGTGGCCGTGGCGGCCGTCACCGTGGTTTGCGCCGGCCTGATTCTGGCCTATCATGAGCAGATCCTGGCCCTGCTGTGGACCAAACCTGAGAGTGCGTGGATTGTCTGGTTGTGGCACCTTGTCTCTTGGATGGTTTCCCTGCTGCTGATCGTTATTTCCACGGCGGTTTCCTATATCATCACCCAGATTCTGTTCAGCGTCTTTATCATGGACCTGATGAGCCGTTTCACCGAACAGCGGATTACCGGCAAGGTTGAGGAGCCTGCAAGCCTGCCCCTGTTTACCCAACTGCTTTTTCTCGTTAAACAGGAGACTCCCCGGGCGATTATTCCCATTGCGATCTCCCTGTTCATCATGCTGGCGGGCTGGTTGACACCACTGGGACCGGTGGTAACCGTTGTCTCTTCCCTGGCCGCCGTGATTTTTCTGGCCTGGGACAATACGGACCTTGTGCCGGCTCGCAGGATGCTGCCTTTTAAAGCCCGTTTTGCCTACCTCTTAAAGTACATCGGTTTTCATGCGGGCTTCGGGCTCTGGTTCCTCATTCCGGTTATGAATCTGCTCTTTCTGAGTTTCGCACCGGTGGGTGCAACCCTGTTTCACGTGGATTCCGGTGCGCACCCGGTCCCGGGTGAGCCTGAAGGCCACCCGCCTGTCAAACATTAGGTCTCAATCGCGGTTCTCCCGGCAGGCTTTGTCTTAAGGTTTTCCTTCTAACGCAGAGATGGGGCCAAAGGGGGATTTGTGACACAGTCTCTCCGGGCCAGGATTCTTTACTGTGCAGCAGAAACTTACCAGTTCAAACCAAAATGACCGAGTCGCGCTCATGGCGGCGCCCTGGCCCCTGTACAACCGACCGTCCATTCAGCTTGGCGCCCTCAAAGCCTACCTGGCGCAAGCGGACCGGGATCTGGCCGTGGACGCCTATTATTTCTACCTGCAGATAGCCGCTGCAATCGGGTACCGTGACTATGCGGCTGTCTCGGAGAGAAGCTGGCTGGCTGAGCCGGTCTACGCG
>CAZWPX010000050.1:0-41421 GCA_964636125.1 uncultured Desulfobacterales bacterium
TTCCGGGATGCCGCCTATTACACCTGGCGTCAGACCACGAACTTCAAGTTCTAAGATTGTGTATATTCCGCAGGGGGTATCTTTACAGATGCCTCCTGCATCCTTTTTAGAAAAGGGGTATGAAGATGGAATACGAAGAGGCAAAAGAGTTAATCGTAGCAAAACTCACAAAAAAGCTGAAGACCAAAAGCAAGTTCTATTTCAGCGACCTTGCCAAGATTACGGGTGAAAAGCCCAGATTAGCCAAGAAAAACATCAACCGGATGGTTACAGAGGGCGTCCTTGAATACTGGTCCAGTGGAAGCACTTCCATGTACGGCCTTCCCGGAACCGGCAAACAGGCTGCCGCGGAGCACGAAGACTAATCGGAATCCCAGGAAGCAGATGCGCGCAAGGCCCTTCGTTTGAATTTCCTGGCAGATCCTGTTAAGCACCCGGTGCACAGTATCTTATGAAATGCCCAGGCATAGTCATATCCGCCCTTCACGGTGGAGCGGGAAAGACGATTCTGTCTCTTGGCGTTGTGGCCGCCCTGCGGAAGCTTGGAAAGCGCATTGCGCCCTTTAAAAAAGGGCCCGATTACATCGACGCGGGCTGGCTTGCCCTGGCGGCAGGCCGGCCATGCTACAATCTGGATACCTTTCTCCTGAAACCGGAAGTGGTTCTCACTTCCTATCTCTCCAATATCCGCCCATCCGAAGACATCGCGGTCATAGAGGGTAACCGCGGCCTGTATGATGCCATCGACACCGATGGCAGCACCTGTACGGCCGAGCTGGCCAAATTTCTCAAGCTACCGGTTGTTCTCTGTGTCGACTGTACTAAAACAACGCGCACCATGGCGGCAATTGTGGCGGGCATCTCTGCCTTTGATCCGGAAGTCAATATCTGCGGGGTCGTCTTAAACCGGGTGGCCGGACCCCGGCACGAGAACATCCTCCGGCAGAGTATTGCCAGGTACTGCACAGTCCCTGTTCTGGGCGCGATTCCCAAGCTCAGAAAGCAGCGCTTTCCTGAAAGGCATATGGGGCTGGTGCCCACCCCCGAACACGCCTGGGCCAAGGACGCCATTGCCGCGGCCGGGGCGGTAGCTGCCAAACACCTTGACCTGAAAGGAATTCTGGCGGCCGCCCTGGATGTTCCCGACCTGTTGTTGCCAGAGGCGTTTTTGATACCTGAACGGGTGCCATCCCGGGCAGGCCAGTCGGAACGGTCCGGGCCGCGAATCGGGATTATCAAGGATTCGGCTTTCCAGTTTTACTATCCGGAAAACCTGGAGGCTCTGGAACACGCGGGTGCACAGCTTGTCTATACGAGCCCGTTACGGGAGAAAGTCCCACCGGCGGTGGACGGTCTTTATATCGGGGGTGGGTTTCCGGAGACCCATGCCGCTGAACTGGCCGCCAATGAAACCTACCGCGAGGCCCTGAAAAACAGGGCGGCCCAGGGGTTGCCGATTTACGCCGAGTGCGGCGGCCTGATGTACCTGGGTGAAGCTTTGACCCTTGAGGAAAAGACCTACCCCATGGCTGGCATCCTGCCGGTTGCCTTCGATTTCACCCAAAAACCCCAGGGACACGGCTACACGCAGGTCACGGTTTCAAAAGACAACCCCTTTTATAAAGTTGGAATCGAAATAAAAGGTCATGAGTTTCATTACTCCCGGGTTATAAAATGGGACGGTACTGACGAGCAGCTGGTTTTTAAAATGCTGCGCGGAAACGGTATCACCGCTGGTGGCGATGGGGCCAGTTATAAAAACGTGCTGGCCACCTATACCCACATTCACGCGCTTGGAAATCCGGGCTGGGCCGAAACCATGGTCCGCAATGCCACCGAGTTTCAAAAAACCCGCTCCGTGAAAGCAGAAAGAGATCCGGTGTGACGGAAATAGCAACGGCGATTTTGAAACTGACGTCTGAATCGGCCCGTCGCATCACGGTGGATGCGGTTGTCCGGCAGCTGTCCGGCCCGCGCCGTTTCAACCGCCGGGAACTGCGGGCGGCTATCCGGCAGCTGGTGGAATCCGGCGAACTCTGTTACAGCTATGAACTTGGCAATAGTTTCCTTGGGCAATCCTTCAATCGACCCTTTAAGATTACCGAACGAATCTGGCTGGCACCACCTGGACATCGGGTCCGGTCAATTTTTCCCGCGGTAACGGTAACGCTCTCCCCCGGGGCGGCCTTTGGATACGGCCAGCACCCCACTACCCGGTTGGCCCTCAACGCCATTGATACCGCCCTGGCGGCGGACCCCGGTCTGGCCACAGGTCCGGACACCAACATCCTTGACCTCGGCACCGGATCGGGGGTGCTGCTCATAGCTGCTGTTTTGCTGGGTATGCAAAACGGCAGAGGGCTTGATATTGACCCCTGCGCCCTGGCCGAAGCCGGCCGGAATGTCGCCCTGAACGGCCTGGAGCAAAGAATCAGGATCGACGACACCCCACTTGAATCCCAAACAGACCTGTTTTCCATGATCGCGGCCAATTTGCGCTGGCCGACCTTAGAAACATTAAGCGCCAGCATCGCCAGGAAAGTGAAACCCCGGGGGGTACTGATTGTATCCGGCATTAAAACCGAAGAACAGGCAGCCCTGGTGGAAACGTACAAGGGCCTGGGTTTTACAGATTTTAAAGCGTGGAACGAAAAAGGGTGGGCGGCGATATTCATGCAGAAAAGGCCCGCCTTTTAAAAAACGGGCCTTTTCTATTTAGCCTGAAAAGTATGTGCTACTTTTTCTTCTTTTTAGGATGGCATTCACTACACTTCTTCGGGCCTTTTTTGACTTTTTTGTGACAGGTGATGCAGTTGGCGTGCACTGCTTTCTCGTAGTATTTCATAATCTTATCGGCCTTTTTCATCTTTTTATCGGCTTTGGATATCTTTCCAAATTCTTTATGACATTCGCCACAACCCTGTACCGGGTCGCCGTCTTTAAGGTCGAGCGGTTTGCCCTGTTCATCATGATGGCACTCACCGCAACTGATTTTATAGTCATTGGCATGCTTTGCATGCGTAAAGGCCACAATACTTTTTTTATGCTTCTTGAAACCTGGATTTTTCATCTCCAGAACATCCGGCGCGGATGCCGCGTAAAGCCCGACTGCTACAAACAGGGTCGCTACGATAACTGCAAGTGCAATTTTTAAACTCCTTGACTTCATCTGTTGGTGCCCCCCTTTCCTGTATTTGGTTTTCTACTACCTCCATTTTTACGTAACGACCCTACTTATCAACTCGGTTTTAAAGTGTCAAGGCCAAGGGCTTGCTTTTGGGCAGGTTAAAAAACCGCCGGGAGGCGGTCTTCTATACGCCACGAGAGGCTGGAAACATCAGGAACTGCTCTGGGAAGGGGTCTCTTCCGCCTCTTCTTCGCTGTCTATATCTTTCTGCCCGAACAAAATAGCACCGACGATACTAATTTCATAAAGCAGCATGAGGGGAAATGCCATCATGATCTGGGTCACCACATCCGGGGGCGTAATCATGGCGGCGCCCACGAAGAAAAGCAAAACTGCATATTTGCGATTTTCACGTAAAAAGGGAACCGTTACCAGCCCCAGGCGGGCCAGGAAGGTGATCACAATGGGTAATTCGAATACCAGGCCGAAGGCCAGCAGCAACTTGGAGGCAAAGGAGAGGTACTCCTTCATGGAGGGCAGGGCCTTGATGGTATCGGAGCCAAAGCTCAGGAAAAATTTAAATCCCCAGGGGAAAACGATAAAATAGCCGAATAGGGACCCGCCGATAAAAAAAAGAGTCGACAGAAAGACGATGGGAATCATCACCTTACGCTCGGTTTTATAGAGGCCGGGGGCCACAAACATCCAGAACTGGTAGATTAGTATCGGGCCGGACAGGATCAGTCCCGCCAGAAAGGCCACTTTGAGGTAGGTGAAGAAGGCTTCCGGCAGTCCGGTAAAAATAAGCTGGTCGCCCTTTTCCATGACGTTAATGAGCGGTTGGGTAATGATTGCGAAAAGCCGTTCTTTAAAGCCGTAGCAGATGACGAACCCTATGGAGACGGCAACAAAGCACTTGATGATGCGCTCACGCAGTTCCTCCAGGTGGGATGTAAAGGGTATTTTATCTTCTTCATCCATTGGACTCTGCTCCGGGTGTACTTTTCACTTCAGCTTGGGCCGTGGTGTCCGCCGTGGTTTTTTCTGTAGATTTCCCCACCGGGTCGGCCGGTTCTGCCGGCTCATCCCCGGCGGACTCGGCAGATGCATCTCTCTCATAAGCTTCCTCGTCCGGGCCATAGGTGGGGATGTCCTTCAGGTTGTCAAAAGATTCCCTGACATCCTGGAGGTCTCCATCCAGGTCAATAGACCGCTTGAAGTCCCGGGAGGCGCTTTTAAATTCGCCCATCGCCCGGCCAATTGATTTGGCCAGTCCGGGCAGCTTTTTGGGCCCGATAACCACCAGGGCCACAGCCAGGATCAGCATGATTTCAGGCATGCCCATTCCGAACATACGCAACTCCTTATTTAGCGCGCCAGTCCATCACAAAGGCCCGGATATGGGCGGTGCGGACAGGCAAAGTCCTTTTACTACTGATTTTGCAAAGGCCTGTCAAGATGGTTGCCCGGTTAACCCACATATCTTTGGCGCTGCGGGCGGCCTGCCGGCGAGCGAAGGCTCAGGTTTTTGGCAGGCAGGCGGGAGTTGGGGAGCGATCCGTAGGGCTCAATCTAAATATTCCGGCTTGAGGACCAGAAAGTAGAGTGACCCCGGGTGCTGCATATAGCCTGCGGCCAGTTCCGCGTACGGCCCATTTCCCCAGTAGAGGTCGGCCCGGCCGGGTCCCCGAATGGCGCCGCCTGTATCCTGGTTCAGCACAAAACGGCTGCAATACGTCCAGTCGGCAATAGACCCGCCTCCATCCAATAGAGGTTTGCGAGTCTGGACGAACGCCAGGGCCGCCTTGGGAAATATCCGCCGGTCCGTGGCGATGGACCGGCCCGGGGTGAGCTGTACCCCGAGGGAGCCGATGGGGCCCTCTTTTTCCGCGTTGAAAAACACGTAGCTTGGATTGGCGTTGAGGATACCATCTACCGCATCCGGGTGCCCGCGGAGGTATGTTTTGATGGCCTGCATGGACATTTTTTCTCGGGGTATGGCACCGTTTTGGATAAGGTGTTTACCGATACTGCGATAGGGGCGCCCGTTGGGGCTGTTGTAGTGGACATTGAGAGAGGCTCCGTTGTCCATGTAGAGTTTTCCGGATCCCTGGATATGTAAAAAAAACAAGTCAATACGATCATCGACCCAGGCCAGGACCGAGGCTTTGTCAAATAGCACCCCGGTGGAATCAATTTCCTCGCGATCATGATAGGGAACAACGGATTGGCCTTCTACACGGCCCCAGAGGGTTTCGCCTTTAAATTTCTCAGAAAAAGGCGTCAGGTTGATAGAGACCAAATCACGCGGCCGGGTGTAAAGGGGGTAGCGATAGCGATTGTTTTTGTGCGTGCTTCCATTCAGGAAAGGTTCGTAATAGCCGGTGAACAGCATTTGACGGGTCCTGGGACCACCGGTGGAACGATAGGTATGGTAATGTTTCTTGATAAAACGGTTCAGCCGGTCACCGGAAGGTCGCTTTTGAATGAATTGATCAAAGTGATCAAGGGACTGGATTATCTGGTTGGCGGAATAGGCGTCCGGGCCGAAAACAAATTGTGTTTCCGGTGGCTTTGATTTGAGATAAACGCGACTTTTGGCAATGGAAGCAGAAAGGCCATCGAAAAACATGTCATCGGAAAAGGACGGTAATTTCCGTTCAATTACCCGAACCAGAGGCAATTCCGGTGCTTCAGTGTCGGTTTTCAGATGTTTCGCACATCCGCCCAGCAGCCAGAACAATCCGCAGAGCACCAACAGTATACCCCCGGCTGCTTTCCGGGGTCCAAAAGATCTTATACAGATAGTTTCAGGAGGGGGCATTTATCTCGTCCAGAGTGCGGCCGGACAACCCGCGGGGTTTGTTTTCAACAGTATCAACTTCGGGTAATTTCTGGTCAGACTTGAGTAAAAGGCCGAGGCCGTCAAATTTTCTGGCGGTTGCCAGCACCCGGCGCTCATAGGAACCGACCATTTTATTATACGAATCGGTGGTCCTTTCTATATCCCGACCCAAGCTCTTAAAGTGCCCGGTCATGACAGCCAGGCGCTGGTAGAGATCGGTTCCCAGTTCGCTGATCACCCGCGCGTTTTCAGCCAGGGCTTCCTGGCGCCAGCCCATGGCTATGGTTTTGAGCAGTGAAATCAGTGTGGTTGGGGTCGCCAGGATGATTTGGCTGGCTGCGCCGGCCTCGATTAACAGCGGATCGCGGGTCAGGGCGGCGGAGAAAAAATTCTCGCCGGGGATGAAAAGCACCACAAATTCCGGGGTCGGTTGAAATTGCGTCCAATAGGCTTTACGGGCCAACTGCCGGATGTGGGTCCGCACGTGTTTGGCGTGGTTTTCCATCAAAGACTCCCGCTCCCCGTCGGAGCCGGCTTCCAGGGCCTCCAGGTACGACAAGAGAGGTACTTTCGAATCCACGACAATTTTACGGCCTTCGGGCAGTTGTATGATCATGTCCGGACGCATGACACTGTTACCGGAATCGACACTGGCCTGCTCGAGAAAGTCACAATGCGCCTGCATACCGGCCATTTCCACTACGCGCTTGAGCGTGATTTCACCCCAGCGCCCACGCACATGCGGCTTGCTGAAGGCACTGGACAATTTACCGGTTTCCCGCTGGAGGGCATTCTGGCTCTCAGCCAGGGACGCCACCTGCTGGACGAGGCCACCGTAGGCTTTTTCACGGGCGCGTTCAAGTTCCCGGATGTGCTGCCCGTAGCGGGCGAGTGCTTCGTTTATGGGCTGGACGATGTTGTGGATGGTCTTTTGCCGCGATTCGAGATCATTGGCCGCGGCCGAAAAGTATTTGGCCATGGTGGTTCCGGCCAGGTCCATAAAGGCTTCGTTGTTGGCTTGCATGACCTTAAGCGAGACACTGCGAAACAGATCCGGCAGTTTCTGCTGGAATAACTCAAGGCTGGAGGCTCTCTCTTCGGCGGCGGACTTAAACCCCGTCAGCTCTATCAGCTGCCCGGTTTTTTGTTCCAGGGCTTTTGCAGCCTGCTCCAGGCTGGTTTTGAGCTGAATAATCTCGCCGGTCTGGCGGCTGATAGTGTCCCGCAGGCCGGATTGGGTTTCATTGGAATCGGCTCGTAGAGCGGCTTGTTTCCGGTCGGAGCGATAGCGGCAGACCAGCCAGGTCATCAATCCGCCCAGGACCACCAGGGTGATCAGACTGTATAGTTGCAGCTCAATTGGGGCGTTTGGAAGAGACATATATTTTACTTGGATGTAAACCCGCCAACAACCAACATAACCGCGCCGAGCGTAAAAAAGAGGATGTAAAGCGGCATAGTAACGACAAACAGAGCAGCGGTTTTTAGCAACTCCATTGAAAGCCCCTCTACCCATGCCAGGGTTTGCGGACCAGTGGCCTGGGCCAGGGTCAGTGTTTTCCAGGTAATGTCTCCGGCTGTCATCATGGATGAGATGGCCTGAAAACCTAAAATGCAGCCACCCAAGATGATTAATATAAAGCCGCTAATGGTAAATTTATTCATCTTTTATAGTTCCAATCGATAGTTTCCGCTTTTTCCACCGGTTTTTTCCAGCAGGCAAAGATTCGTTATACGCATGCCCTTATCCAGAGCTTTGCACATGTCGTAGAGTGTCAATGCCGCCACGGATACCGCTGTGAGGGCCTCCATCTCGACACCTGTTTTTCCGGTCAGACGGACTATGGCGGTAATCTCCACGGCATGATCTTCCGGTTTAAACTGAAAGTCCACCTCGGCATGGGTAAGGGCCAGGGGGTGGCACATGGGAATGAGGTCGGCAGTTTTTTTCGCGGCCATTACACCGGCGATGCGGGCGGTTTCAAGCACATTGCCTTTCTTGATGGACCCGCTTTGGATCTTTGCGATGATTGCGGGCGTCATGACAATGATCCCCCGGGCGGTGGCCGTCCGCAGGGTCGGCTCTTTTGCGGTCACATCGACCATGCGGACCTGCCCCTTGCTGTCTAAGTGCGTGAACTCAGTCATGGTTACATCCTAAGTGAAATATTCGGTTTTTGCCGTGACGGTGGTCTTAATTGCGTTGAGCGTGTCGCTCAAGGTGGCAATCACATTTTCCCTGATATCACCAGCCACCGCCAGCAGCATGACATCTTCACCCACCTGGAGGTCTCGGTCTGCGGCAATTTCAACCTCAATTGCCACGATGCCTGGCCGCTTGAGGTGCCTGGCCACCACGGCATTCAGTTTTTCCCGGTCAACCGCCACGCGCAGACCCGTAACCGGCCGACCGTCCCGGGAGGTGCTGCGCACAATGCCGTTGTGATACAGCACCATGCCGGCCTGGTTATAGTCCGGATGGGCCTTAATGGCGGCCATGATTGTATTGATATCCATTAGCGCTCCTCTGTTTGTTCAAAAAATCTTTGAGCCTGCTGCAGATCCTCCGGTGTGTTCACGTTAAAAAACGACCGCAACCTGGGATCGGCCTGACGGGCTGTCTTTTCGCTGATAATTTTCAGGTTCTTTTTCCTGAAGCAGCGCATGATTTTAAACCTTCCATTTTTCAGGCTGTGACGTGCGGGCTCGAGGCAATTTTGCGAGTAGACGGCGCAAAGCGGCTCGCGGCCCAGGGACGTCTCCGGCATCACGATGTCAATTCCCGGTGAGATGCCGGCCACAATCGCCCTAACCATCTCCGGTTTGAGAAACGGCGTGTCGCAGGCCGTGAAAAACGCATAGTCGGTGCGGGCGTAAAAAAGCCCGGTGTGGATGCCGTTCAATGAGCCTTTCACTGGCAGTAGATCAGTGACGATGGTCGCGTTCCAGCCCAGGTATAGTTCCGGGCGGTTGGCGACCAGGATGATATCATCGAAAATATCGGCCAGGGCAGCAAAGATTCGATCCAGAATCATTGTATTGCCGATTTTCATCAGGGCTTTGTGCTGGCCCTGAAAGCGGGAATTTTCACCACCCGCGAGAATCACGCCCGTACAGGTACTTGACATAGTGCTTTTTAAGGTATGAAAAAAGACTGGTAAAATCAAGAAGATTAAGCGTATAAAAACACCATCGAAAAGCAGTTGCTTAGCAGCCTTCGCCGGTATAATGGCGGCCTGCGGCGGTACCCTTGCAGGTGAATCCGTCAGATTTCTTAAGGGTTGGGGGCTTTTCAACCCCTAAAACCAGACGAATGGATACCAACAAGTCAAAGAGGTGAAAACTATGGGTTTAAAACTGCACCGGGCCACAGCACCGGCAACCGTTACCGTGGCGGTGCTGTCTGTATCCAGCACGCGCTCTCTGCAAGAAGACAAGGCCGGGCACTGGATCGTGAGAACGGCACGCAAGGAAGGTCACCAGGTGATCAATCACCAGGTGGTCAATGACGACGCCGATTTGATTCGGGAAACCCTTATCGACCTTACTGAGATCAGCCCTCCCCGGGCCATTCTGGTAACGGGCGGAACCGGCATCAGCGATGCCGATGTGACGATTGAGGCGGTGAAACCCCTGCTGGATAAAGAACTGCCGGCCTTTGCGGTTCTGTTTGCCCAGTTGAGCTTCGATCAAATCGACTCAGCGGCTATTTTATCCCGGGCCACGGCTGGTAGAATCGGGCAATCGATGGTTTTTTGTATGCCGGGGAGCCTGAATGCCTGCAAGCTGGCCTGCAAAGAACTGATATTTCCAGAGATTGGGCATATGGTGCGCCACATCGACAAAGGCTGAAATCGGGTGAAACAGGAACGCCGCCAGAAGCGGCCGGCCCACATTTTTGATTCTGTTTCTAAAAACCTGGTCCAGGATGCTTTACGAATCGGATTCCGGCTGCTGCGGTAGGGGGATCTTGATGAAATCGATACCCTCTTCCTTGAGGGTTTTTTCTTCTTCCGGGGTACTGGTGCCCCTGATGCTGCGGGGTTCGGAGGCCCCGTAGTGAATTTTCAGGGCTTCCTTGGCAAAATCACACCCGACGTTGTCAAAGTTGTTTTCGACAAAATCGACCATCTTTTTACCCACCCGATCCAGGTTGACCTGGGCCGTGGCGCCGCTGCCGGGGCCGGGGCCGGCCCCGGTCGATTTAATGGCAAACGTGGACGGCACCCTGATGACACCGGTATCGTTGCAGACCGGACAGGTCAACAGGCCCTTTCTTTTTTGCCCTTTGTAGGCCCGTTCATCTTCAAACCAGCCTTCAAACAGGTGGCCCTGATTACACTGGAGATCGTAGGCGATCATATCGGCTTTCCTCTGGATCAGATACTGCCTGAATTTATATCATAAATCACCTGCAGGTAAAAGAAATTATTGACAGACCAAGGTGTTTCAACCCAAAATAGGCGCCGATTACACGGTATCGGACAGACGTTTATGCAAGGTGGTTTTTCAGGTTTATGATCAGCCGCGGTAATTCTAATCCGGGTATCCCGGCAAGGGGTGTTCTATGAAACAAGTCGCCATTGTTCTGGCGTTTATTTTTTACGGGGCGGGCCTGGCATCCGCCCAGACCTGGTATGTGACCGACGCGCTTGAAATCACCCTGCGGACCGGCCCCGAGCTGGACCGCAAAATCACAGCGATGCTAAAATCCGGACAACCAATGGAGATTGTTGAAAAAGGGAATGAATGGAGCCTGGTTCGGCTGCCCAGCGGCCGAGAAGGTTGGGTGCTGAATCGGTTTATCAAGTCAGAAGTACCGGTAAAAATCCAATTTGCAGAGCTGCAGAAAAAATATGACAGCCTGTTGGAAGGTGCCGCAACGCCGCTTCAGAAAGTCAAAGAGCTCAGCGGCGAAAACACCCAGCTGCGTGCAGATCTCGGGAAGGCCCGGCAGAACCTGGCCGCGCTTCAGAAATCCTACACTGAATTGAGAACAACAACCGCCGATGCCGTGCGTATAAAAAAGGAACGGGACCGGCTGTCCAAAGCCCTTGCTCTGCAGTCAAAAGAAGCCGGGCTATTGAAATCGACCCTGGTCGATGCTGAAAAGAACGAGACCTTGTGGTGGTTTATCACTGGGGCCGCTGTTTTGCTTTTCGGTATCATTATAGGCGTGGCCATCCGGCCGCGGCGCAAAAGGTCATCCTTGTATTAAAATGGAAATAAAAACAGATTTTCTCATAATTGGCAGCGGTGTAGCCGGGTTGGCTTTTGCACTGAAGGTCGCCCGCCACGGCACGGTTGCACTGGTTACCAAAAAAGGCATCATGGACAGCAATACCGCCCGGGCCCAGGGTGGTATTGCCTCCGTATTTGGAGACCTGGACTCATTTGACCTGCATATCGAGGATACGCTGGCATCGGGTGACGGGATCTGTAACCGGGAGGTCGTTGAAATGGTGGTGAAAGGCGGACCGGCACGGATCCGCGAACTCATTGACCTCGGTGTGCAGTTCAACCTCAGCACCGGCGACAAAGATCCCTCGGGGCCCCGCCTGGACCTGGGCCGGGAAGGTGGGCATTCGCGCAAAAGAATTGTGCATGCCAACGACATGACCGGTCTGGAGCTTGAAACGGTCCTGGTCAACCATGTGTATGCCAGTGAGAATATCGAGGTTTATCAAGACCACATGGCCATTGACCTGATCACCGTGAGTACCCGCATGAAGCGCGGTATGGTGACCACCACCCACGAAGATTTATGCTGCGGCGCCTATGTGCTGGATTCCCAGACCAACACCGTGCACACGTTTAATGCCGGTATAACCTTGCTGGCTTCGGGTGGGGCTGGAAAAGTCTACCTGTATACGAGCAATCCCGATGTGGCCACGGGGGACGGGATCGCCATGTGTTACCGGGCCGGGGCGACGGTTGCCAACCTGGAGTTTGTTCAGTTTCACCCCACCTGCCTTTATCACCCGGAGGCCAAGAATTTTCTGATTTCAGAGGCTTTAAGGGGTGAAGGCGGTATTCTCGTAGATACATCCGGACATCGATTTATGGAGGCCTATGATCCCCAGAAGGATCTGGCCTGTCGGGATGTTGTGGCCCGGGCCATAGATACCGAACTTAAAAAAAGCGGTGATAATTCTGTTTTTCTGGACATTTCCCACAAGCCGGCAGATTTTGTTAAGCAGCGATTTCCCAACCTGTATGAAAAATGTCTGAAATTCGGGGTAGATATGACCACGGACCCCATACCGGTGGTACCGGCGGCGCACTACATGTGCGGCGGGGTAGCCACAGACATGCTGGGCCGCACCGATATTCGCAGGCTGTACGCCATCGGTGAAACGGCCTGTACCGGCCTGCATGGCGCCAACCGGCTGGCCAGCAACTCGCTCAGTGAGGCCCTGGTTTACGCGGATAGCGCCGCGACCCAGGCCGCCCTTGAATTCCAGTCCATCGATGAGGGCCTGACCCCGGATCCCTCCCCCTGGGACGAAGTCGGGACCAGTGACAGCGACGAACTGATCATGGTGTCCCACAACTGGGACGAAATAAGACGCTGTATGTGGAATTATGTCGGCATTGTCCGTTCGGATAAACGGCTGGCGCGGGCCAAGCGCCGACTCGAAAATATCCAGGCTGAAATCGACGAGTATTACTGGGGGTTCAGGGTCGCACCTGACCTTATTGAGCTGCGGAACATTGCGATGGTCGCCGAGCTTATCGTTAAATGTGCCCTGCATCGCAAGGAGAGCCGCGGGCTGCACTTCAATATTCAGTATCCCCGGCGTGACGACCAGCGCTGGCTTAAGGACACTGTTATCCGGCGGCCGTTTGTCGGTTAACAATCCATTTCTCCGGCATTGCCGGGGTCATTGAATCGATGCATTCAACGGCAAGCTCTATAGCCGCCAGCCGGCTGGTTGGCCCGATTAAAAGTCGCGCCGAGGTTTGTTGACATATGGGTATTGTGCATTAGATTTCAACCTAAGCCGAAGGCCCGGGTGCGCGCTTAATTTTGATCGCCCCGGAGACACCACAAACCACGAAAATACCCGGAACAATCAGGAACTTAAATGAGTACGAAAAGGGACTATTACGAAGTGCTCGGCGTGAGCCGGGAAGTAGATGACAAAACCTTGAAGGCAGCCTACCGGAAACTGGCCCTAAAATACCATCCGGACCGCAACCCGGACGATAAACAGGCGGAAGATCGCTTTAAGGAAGCATCCGAGGCCTATGATGTGCTGCACGATGCCCAAAAACGCCAGATTTATGATCAGTACGGCCACCAGGGACTCGAAGGCTCCGGGTTTTCGGGTTTCGGTGGATTCGATGATATTTTTTCCAGTTTTGGGAGCATTTTTGAAGATCTGTTTGGTTTCAGCAATGGCGGGGGGCGCAGCCAGAATCGGGCCCAGAGGGGCTCGGATCTGCGCTACGATCTGAGCCTTAGCTTCATGGAGGCCGCTTTTGGAACCGAAACTGAAATTGAGTTGAATAAGTCGGAAACCTGCACCAGCTGTTCCGGCAGCGGCTGTGAACCGGGAACCAGCCCGGAGACATGCGGTCATTGCCACGGGTCAGGGCAGGTATCACGCAGCCAGGGTTTCTTTACGGTTCGCACGACCTGCCCCCGCTGCCAGGGGAATGGGCAGAGTATTCCTCATCCCTGCCCGCAGTGCCGGGGCCGCGGTCAGGTGGTTGCCAGTAAGAAAGTATCGGTCAAGATTCCCGCCGGTGTGGACAGCGGGTCCCGGCTGCGTCTCAACGGTGAGGGGGAGGCCGGTGCCCTGGGAGGCCCCCCGGGCGACCTGTACGTTTTCATCAATGTGGAAGCGCATGATTTCTTTAAACGGGACAAGACAGACGTGATCTGCCAGATCCCCATATCTTTTGTACAGGCAACCCTGGGTGACAGCTTAACGGTTCCTACTCTGGTGGGCGAAAAAACCCTCAAGATTCCTAAAGGCACCCAGTACGGAGACATTTTTCGTTTTCGCGGAGAAGGCATCGCTTCTCTCCGGTCGGGACGGCGCGGGGAACAGATCATCCAGGTGATCATTAAAACCCCGACGGGTGTAACGAAAAAACAGGAACAGCTTCTCCGGGATTTTGCGAAGCTGGAGTCTGATAAGCTCTCCAGTAAGCTAAAGAATATTTTCAAGGGTGCTGCAGAGAAGGTGGCCCGGTAACGGACCGTACCGGCATTTCACAGGAGATCAAAGCGTATGTATGAACTGAAAGTCGAGACGGATTTTGCCGCGGCCCATCAACTGACCATGGTCGGTGAAAAATGCGAAAACCTGCACGGCCACAATTGGAAGATAGAAGTTGTTGTATCCGGTGAAAACCTTGACCATGGGGGTGTGCTGGTTGATTTCGGTATTATCAAAAAACACGTTCGCGCGATCATGGAAACCCTTGATCACAAGTTTCTCAATGAGCTTGAATTCTTCACTGAGGCCACCCCTCCCTCTTCCGAGAACATTGCCCGGTACATATCAGATTCTCTGGTTGCAAGACTGGATAATCCCGCACTCCGCGTGGCCCGGGTCAGTGCCTGGGAGTCAAAAAACGCCTGCGCCACCTATATTTCCTGATTGACAAAAAGTCCCCGTACCATACAATTCGGCCATGGCCAATCTATTTTCGGATATCCCCGAGCATCTGCCGGAAGAGCGGTTTGACACCCTTTTGCAGAACCCTGCTTTCAAGCTGGAAAGAATTGTTTCCAAGGGCCATGCCACCGCCCCGGGGCAGTGGTATGACCAGGCCACGGATGAGTGGGTTTTGCTGCTGAAAGGCGCAGCCAGCCTGCTTTTTGAAGACCGCCCGGATCCGGTTGTTCTCAAGCCTGGGGATCACATTCACTTGCCTGCCCATTGTAAACACCGGGTTGAATGGACCGACCCCGAAAATGAAACCATCTGGCTGGCCCTGCACTATACCGACACCCCATAAGGCCAGGTTTTCCTGAAAACAATCCACTTTTACAATTTGTTACAACTTGTTACCTCCTTGAAAAGCTTTCTTCCGCAGACAGGTTTATATTCCTCCTACAACCTGCGGCCCACCGGTCGCGAAACCACATAACTGATTTTTGGTAAAGGAGGAATGATGAAAAAGAGACGAATTCTGATCGCAGTTATAGTGTTTGTAACCCTGGCTCTGGGGCTGGCCGCCTGCGGCCACAGTCGTTTTGCCGGATATAACGGGGCCTCACCTGAAAAGCGGATTGAATGGGTTAAAAAGCACATATCGGACGAATTGAAACTGGATGCGGCCCAGAACGAAAAACTGGATGCCATTGCCGCGGATCTCATGGACCGTCGAAAAGAAATGGCACCTGAGCGTGAAGAGGGCCGCCTGGAACTGGCCGAACTTGTGCGGGCTGAAACTTTGAGCCGGGCAGATTTAGAACTGTTGGTGGTCAAAAAGCGCGCCCATATCGAGGAAATCATCGATGTGGTCATGGACCATGCGGTGGATTTTCACCAGATGCTGACGCCTGAGCAGCGCACATTGCTGGCGGAAAAAATAGAAAAGCATGGGGAACGGCGGTGCTGGAGGTAATCGGGGGTATCCAGCTGCGCACATAACAGCCGCCCCACCCGGGTTACCCGGATGGGGCGGTTTGACATACCGGTACAGGAAACTCTATAAATAGATCCGAGCCGGCAAAGGCAGACCGGAACACTCCCAAAAACTAATGAATTCGCTGCAGGGGCGTGCCGATGCTTCAGAAAATCCTCGTCATCGATGATGATAAAAAGTTAAATGAACTGTTGAAAAACTATCTTTCCGATTTTGGGTATACAGTGCTTTCGGCCACCCACCCGGAAAAGGGCCTGCAGTTGATTGGTTCCCAAAAGCCGGAGCTGGTGATCCTGGATATCATGCTGCCGGGAATGAACGGGTTTAAAGTGTGCAAACGGATACGCCAGGACAGTGATGTTCCGGTGATCATGCTGACAGCCAGAGGAGAGTTGATGGATCGGGTGGTGGGTCTGGAACTGGGCGCTGATGATTACCTGCCCAAACCCTTTGAACCGCGGGAACTGGTGGCGCGAATCCAGACGGTGCTGCGGCGGATGGTTAGAAATAATGACGCCAGGGTCCAGAAATATGGCGCTCTCAAGGTTGATTTTCCCAGGCGCAAAGCCTTTCTGCAGGATCGGGATGTTGATCTATCAACCAACGAGTTTACGGCCTTAAGCCTGCTCGTGAAGCATATCGGCCAGGTTTTGGACCGGGACCAGATCATGCAGGCCCTGCGGGGTATCGATGCCGATGCCTTCAACCGTACGGTGGATATTACCATGAGCCGCCTGCGGCAGAAACTCGGGGATGATCCCAGGAACCCGGTGTTCATTAAAACGATCTGGGGTACCGGGTATGTGTTCATAGGAGATGAACCTGAAGATGCAAACCGGGCGGATTAAAAAACTGTTCGGGTCGGTTTTCACCCGGCTCCTGCTGGCGATCCTGGTGACCGGCCTCATGATAAACCTTTTGGTTATCGGTCTATTCGGGTTTATCCGCCACAAGGTGGACGCCTCAATGCGGGCCCACTTAATCCAATATATAAATTATATCACGACCGACCTGGGCACCCCGCCGAAGGTGGAGCGGGCGCGTGAAATTGCCCGGGCCGCCAACATGATCATCCGCTACACCAGCCCCGGCATGAACTGGTCAACGTCAGATCATTTCAATCCCATCCCCGCAAGGCGGGTGCACATCTGGCATGAGCGTCCCGGTATGGTGGCCGGCTCCGCACGCGGAAGATACTTTGTGAAAGTCCGCCACGGTGAGGGAGAACTCCTGTTCCAGGCAGACCGGGGTCGTGCCGCCGTGGATGAGATTAAAAAAGTACTGCTGGTCCTGAGCGGCCTTTTCACCTTCGTACTTGTTATGGCGTATTTTGCCATCCGCTGGATCCTCAGGCCCATCAGGTGGCTCACCGAAGGGGTCAAACAGGTTGATGGCGGCAACCTGGAACACCGGGTTCCCGAAGAGCGGGCCGATGAATTCAGAGACCTTGCCGAGGCTTTCAATGCGATGGTCGCCCGTATCAGCAAAGCCATGCAAGCCAGGGAACAGCTCCTGCTGGATGTCAGCCATGAATTGCGTTCACCGCTCACCCGCCTGAAAATTGGACTGGAAATGGTGTCCGAAGGCCCTGAAAAAGAATCCCTCCGGGAAGATATCATCGAGATGGAGAAAATGATCAGCGACATTCTCGAAGCAGCCCGGATGCAGCACCAGGCCGGTTCATTGAATATCCGGGACATAGACCTGGCCACCCTGATCCGCGCGGTTGTGGCGGATTTTAAAGACCGGCTGCCGGGAATTGAGGTAACCGGAAGCCTTGTTGAAACCCGGGTGCCGGCCGATCAGGAAAAGGCGGGTATTGTCTTGAAGAATATAATCGACAACGCTCTGAAATATTCTGAAAAGAGCGCGCAGGCAGTTGAAATCAGCCTTACGCGGCAATCCGGGGCAGCAGTTGTTACGATTCGGGATCGGGGTATCGGCATTCCGCCGGAAGACCAGCCCTACATCTTTGAGCCCTTTTACCGCGCGGACAAATCGCGGACCCGCAACACGGGCGGATTCGGCCTGGGGCTGAGCATGTGCAGCACCATAATGGCGGCCCACGGCGGCCGGATCGAATTGACCAGTCGGCCTGGCCGGGGCACCACCGTCACCCTTGCGTTCCCGGACGGCCGCTGAAGGTTAGACCAGAAACCAGTCGACCGGTCTTCTGTCGCTGACCGGATCCGGATAACGGTCCAGGTATCCGGCCCGCAATATAAACTGGGGCGTCATTCCGGGCCCGTGCACCCTGGCAATCTGATCCCGGAATTGCTCTTCTTCCAGCTGCTGAGTCATGGGATGAATGGCCAGGTTGTGCTCCCGGGCCAGCAGGGACATACGCTGAAACTTTCGACCGGTGTCCACGATATCCGCCACTGTTTCACCGGCACTGGTGATAATAAACCATCCGCCGCCTTCACGGGCCTGCCGGGCAGTCTTGTCGATTCCTTTTTCCCGAAAGGTCTTGGAGAGCAAGGCCTCCTTAGTCATAAACGTGTTGATATACCAGCTTGCCAATGGGCCGATTTCCATGCCTGCAGGGGTGATTCCGTCCCGGTGGCGGGCAACCGCCTCGTTTCCAAACCGAATCCAGCGGGC
The DNA here is from genome assembly GCA_964636125.1 of uncultured Desulfobacterales bacterium. Lineage (GTDB taxonomy): Bacteria > Desulfobacterota > Desulfobacteria > Desulfobacterales > CAJINA01 > CAJINA01. The sequence goes on from CAZWPX010000050.1 coordinate 18,186, forward strand.
AAGTTCAGCCTGGGCGTCCTCCCGCCAGGTCTGGGCCCGAAAGGCTTCGATGGCCCCATCGGCGATGCAGTCGGCATGCCGGGTGCCGGCGGGAAAATAGAACAGGCGTCCATCAAAAGGCCGAGACAGTTTCTCCACATCGGAAGGTTTAATTTCCCGGGATTGCATCCCCGATTTGACTGTCCGGCGCATTTCCAGGCGCTTGAGCGGATAGTTCTGGGGTGCTGCCGGGTGCAATACAATTCGGGCCACAGGCGAGTCCGTCGGATCCTGAGACACAATGGTCACCTCCGGATCATAACCGGCATTGCCGGCTGCCAGGCAGAGGTTTTCAATAAAAGCACCAATGGAAAGCAGCACTTCCCGGTTGTCGGGGTCGACTGCCGGGAGCGTGCGTTCGGGGTCAATACCGATTGTGAAACCAGTTTTTCCGGATCCGGAGACGGTCCAGGGCTGGGTATTGTGCCCACTGGGCGCCAGCGAAGCATAACGGAGCATGGCCATTCGCTGCTTGTCCAGGCCGGGCACGGGGCTGTCGGCCGGACCGATCCCGCGGTCCGGCGTTGAACATGAAGTCAAAAAGGGGCCAGTCCCCAGCGCGATAGTGCCTGCGGCGATACCGGCTTTTATGAAAGCTCTTCTGTGCATATTCATTTTTCCTTTTCCTCCAGCTTCTTGCTGGCCAAAAGTCACCGATTGGTGACACCTGGCCCAAAAATTTTTGGTTAGCGGAACATGCTTTTGCTCAGGTTATCGATGGCCAATAATAGGCTCTGCCACCCGGAATCTTGAGACAGGTCGACGCCGCTGAAGAAACGGGTATGCCGACTGCGGGTGACCAGGTAGTTGATGGCAGCCCCAACGATGGCGGAGATGGCCAGAAAGTCCGGGTGGTGGATGGATTCGGGCATGAATTCTTTGAAAAATTGGACCATCCGGTGCTCGCGTAAATCCTCAAGATCGGCTGTCAGCTGGTTGCGTTCGATGAGCTCCCAGGCCATGATTTCCTGGGTAACCGGGCGTTTGCGAATGGCATCCAGATAATTCCGGGCCAGCGCTGCCATGCGGTCTGCAAGCGGCAGCGCGCGAAAGCGCGCAGGTGCGTTTCCGGCCAGTTCAGCGCTCGAAGGCCAGAAATCACTGTCCTGTCCGAAGGCTTTCATAAGGCCGGGAAGACCGTCGAAATATCGATAAATCAGCACTTTGTCTACCCCGGCTTCCCGGGCGACCGCATTGATCCCGAGGGCTTTGAAACCTTTTCGCGCCAGCAGGCGGCCCACCGCTTTAACCATCAGCGCTTCGGTCGTCGCCCGGTCTCGTGGACGACCCGGGGAGCCGTTGTTCGATTTCAGATTGGCTCTTTCCATAAATGTCACCTTTTAGTGACAAACTATTGTCACCAAATAGTGACTTTGTCAAATGATTTTTCAATTTTTATTTTCTCCGGGGACTGACCTTGCTAAAACATGGACTTGCGCTCCGCAATATACTGATTATAGTTACTGGGAAACCGGCCTGTTGATAACAGGCCGGCGGCGACAGAAATTCATATGGAAGCCGCAATCCGCCCGCTTTCTGTTTAATAAAGATTTATGCGCTTTTTACTTTACAATATACGCTATGGAACCGGTGTCGGGAAACGATTTCACCTGCCGCTGCCCTTCATGGGATACTTTAGAAACACCGACCGCAACCTTGGTGAGATCGTCGAATTTATCGGCTCCCTGGAGCCGGATATCGTGGGGCTGGTGGAGGTGGATATCGGCTCTTTTCGGACCAACAGACAGAATCAGGCCCGAACTCTGGCGAGCAGGATCAGCCATGATCCGGTGTTTCAATCCAAATACGGCAGCGGATCGGTCGCCCATATGCTGCCGATCCTCAACAAGCAGGGCAACGCCCTGTTAACCAACCAGGGGATTCAGTCCCAAAGGTTCCACTACCTCAACAACGGCATCAAGCGCCTGGTCATCGAGATTGAACTCGAAGAGGTGAACATCTTCCTGGTCCATCTCTCTTTGCGCTACCGGCAGCGACAGGACCAGCTGGGAGATATTTATCGGCTGATTGAGTCAGCACGCAAGCCGGTCATTGTGGCCGGCGATTTCAATGTGTTCCGGGGGGAGCGGGAATTGAATCTCTTCAAGGCGGCCGCAGGACTTGAAAGTGCCAATCTGCAGGGGCAGCCCTCCCATCCCAGCCGGGCTCCCAAAAGGCAGTTGGATTACATACTTTGCAGTTCGGGAATAAAGGTATCCCGGTTTTTTGTTCCCCGGGTGACCTTTTCCGACCATGTGCCGCTCGTCTGTGACTTTGAGGTGTTAACACGGGAAAAGACGCTGCCCGCGCCTGGGGCCGGTGCGGGCTATGTCGGCACGGACACCTTCTGTATACCCTGATGGCTTTGGCGTCAGGAACAGTTTGGATCGTTTTTTCGCTCACAGCGGGGGGAGGCAGCCTAAGGTATCGACAAGGTTGTAAAAATATGGTAGCGGTGAGCTGTAAAGGAGGCCCGCCATGACACCGCCATTCAGCGGCAACCGCCAAAAGGGTTTCACCCTGATTGAACTGATGATTGTAATCGCCATTATCGGGATCCTGGCTGCCATTGCGATTCCAAACTTTATCCAGTACCGTCAGAACGCCTTTAATTCGAAAACCCAGAGTGATTTAAAAAATGCCATGACCGTCCAGGAGGCTTACTTTGTGGACACTTCGATTTACACATCAAGCACGGCTTTATTAGTGGCCAAGGGTTGGAAGCCAAGCTCGGATGTGACCCTGCACATTGATGCTGGAAGCAACACAGGCTACACCATGACCGCCTACCATTCAGCCGGACTGGCCACCTGGACTGTCCGCGGGCCCGGGGGGGCGATGGCGCAGGCTTCATAACGGGTCCATGCACGTGAAGCCCGTATGTTTGTCACCTAAAGCGCGGTCTGATTTATTTGCCAATAGCCTTCATCAGCTCATCGCGGGAGATGATGGCTTTCGTATCCGGGACATGGGTCCGAATGTTGTCCAGGCCGCCTTCCTGGCGGTCCACCAGGATGACCGCACGGACCACCTCCAAACCTTCCGATCGCGCCCTTTCAATTGCTTTAATGGTGGAACCGCCGGTGGTGGCAACATCATCGATGATGACCACCCGGTCCCCGGGTGCCAGATCACCTTCCACCCATTTTATAATCCCGTGATCTTTCTGGCTTTTCCTGATTGAAAAGGCATGGATTGGTTGACCCTTGAGCTCCGAGGCGAAGGCGGTGGCCACCGCCACAGGGTCGGCCCCGAAGGTGAGTCCCCCCACCCCTTTTACATCCAGATCACAGATGGCCTCAAAAACCAGGTGTCCGCAAAGAAACATGCCCCTGGGGCTTAACACGGTGGGCTTGCAATTGACATAGAACTGGCTCATTCTCCCGGAAACCAGCTTAAATGAAGGTTCTTCGGTATACTTGAAAGATTTTTCACACAAAATGTTGATCAGTTCATTTTTCATGGTGCGTTCCTCATACGGGGGGTTGTAAGGTTCGGTTCCGGTCAGTATCCACACCTCAGATTGATTGTACATCCAGGCCAATAATTCTTCGATATCACAACAGAACACCGGCACACGCTATAAAGGTTGATTTTAAGTTGTTGATTTGATATTAAAAAGCCTCCACTGAAATGGAAGAAGCAATCTTTATGGGATCCAGTGGAGGCTCCGAGTAAGGAAAACTGGAGACAGCACTCCCTAGGCTCAACCCGGGTCATATCAACATAATTCAGAGGGGTCAATCCCAATACAACAAACGAACCGGGGCATTTGAAAAGATTGTGGACAGAAGGCTGTGCAATTATGAATCCAGGTGAAAAAGACGCCATTATCCGGATGTTCCATGTCAACAAGCAGTACGGGGGCAAAAGAGCGCTCACGGATGTCACCCTGGATATACACCGCAACGAGTTCGTCCTGGTAACCGGTGCCAGCGGAGCCGGCAAATCCACCCTGCTGAAAATGCTCTATCTGGGGGAGCCGGTTTCCGGGGGACAGGTTCTCGTGGATGGCCTGAATCTTTCCCGGATATCCCGCAAGCGGATCCCGTTCCTGAGAAGAAAGTTCGGCATCATCTTCCAGGATTACAAACTGATACCCACCAAATCCGTTTTTGACAATGTCGCCCTCGTTCTGGAGGCGGCCGGTAAAAAGTATCGGCTTATCGAAAAAAAGGTAAATGCCGTTCTCAGGACGGTGGGCATGGAGGACCGCCAGAAAACGCTGCCTCCCAGCCTGTCCGGAGGAGAACAACAGCGCGTGGCAGTGGCCCGGGCGGTCGTGGGGGATCCGGATATCATCCTCGCAGATGAGCCCACCGGCAGTCTGGACCCTGAATCGGCGGATATCATCTTCGGGTTATTGAAAAAGTTTCACAACCGGGGAGGAACTCTGGTCATTGCGACCCATGACCAACTGCTGGTAGAGAAAGCCGGCGGGCGTCTTGTCCGTCTAATTAACGGCTGTGCCCAACCTGAAAATGAACTTGAATAAAGGCCATGCGAGTATACATCAAAAAAGCGATTGGCGACATTTTTGACAACCGGTTTCTCAATACGGTTACCATTCTGACCATCGCCTTTTCCATTCTCATCGTCAGCGCATTTTCGCTGTTTCTCATGAATACAAACACCCTGCTGGAGTCATGGAGAAAAGGTGTCCGGGTCATGGTCTATCTCAAACCCACCACTGCGCCGTCAGAATTTACATCTTTGAAAACCAGGATCGAAGCCGTGGAAGGTGTTGCGGCGGTGGTCTTCATTCCCCGGGCCCAGGCTTTGAAACAGCTGAAGACACAGATGCAGAGACAAGCCTCCCTGCTCGATAGGCTGGAGCAAAACCCCCTGCCGGATGCCTTTGAAATCAGGATGGTTGGGGACGATAATCTTGACAATATAGAAAAACTGGCCCGCAAGCTCGAGCGTCTGGTCGCGGTGGAGGAGGTGGAATACGGGCAGAAATGGCTGGGCCGGTTTTCCCAGATGATACGCCTGTTTTCCCTGGCCGGATACATTCTGGGCGGTATGTTCCTCATGGCCGCAATTTTCTTTGTGGCCAATACAGTGCGACTGGTTATCTACTCCCGGAGGGATGAAATCGAAGTGATGCGGCTGGTGGGGGCCGAGGCGGGATTTATCAAAATGCCGTTTTATGTTCAGGGTCTTATCCAGGGTTTTCTGGGTGGCGTATTGGGGCTGGCCGGGCTGTTTGCAGCCTACCTGGCGGTTTCTTCCCAGGTCGAGCAGGGGTTTGGCACCGGGGCGTTTGAGGTTCAGTTTTTGTCCACGGCGGCCTATGCCGGCATCATACTGGCCAGCATGTTTGTGGGCTGGCTGGGTTGCTATGTGTCACTGAAACAATTTTTAAATCCATGAATCCAGTGCGAACCACTATTTTTTACGCCTTGCCGCTGGTGTTTGTGATTGTTTTTGCCTGCCTTCCAGCGGTGGTGCATGCGGACCAGGCCGCCATTGTCCTGGTAGACCGTTTGAACCTGCGCGCAAAGCCGGACCTGCAGGCGCGTGCGATTGCAGTCCTGGGCAAGAACGCCCGGGTCGTGGTTCTCGAGAGCCGGGAGCAGTGGCTGAAGGTCAAGTATAAAAATAAAACGGGGTACCTGCGCAACAGCCCGCGGTACATCAAGCCCTTTGCCCACAAGACTTTGGACCCGCAACCCGCACCCAAAACAGAGCAGCAGATTTCAGCGGCCAGGCAGCAGGCCAAGACCCTTGAACAAAGTATCAAGCGTTCGGAAGCGGCGCTGGTTTCCTTTACCCAGAAGGAAGCTGAGGAAGTTCGGAGCCTTGATAACATTGAAAGAGCCCTTGACCAGGCGCGCAAACGTGTGGCGGCGGCCCGCATAGAACTCTCCCGGGCAGACCGCGAACTTGCTAAAAACCAGCAGGCGCTTGATGAGCTGGGGAAGAGAATTGCTGCAGCCGAAGCGTATGCCGCCGATCGCCTGGTGGCTCTGTATAAACTGAATTGGCTTGGCAAGATCAATATCCTCGCCTCCGCTGAATCCATGGGGGAAGTCCTTCAGCGCGAACGCGCACTGGCGAGGATCCTGGAACAGGATGAGAAGCACCTGGAGACCCTGGAACGTGATTATGGGCACTTGGAGGCGCTTTCGGTTCAACAACGGAAAAGAAAAGCGGAAAAAGGTGACCTTGAAAAGGAGTATGGCCGGCGGGCGGGAGAGATGGCCGCTGAAAAAATACGCAGGTCGGCGGTACTCAATGATATCCGGAGTAAGAAATCCCTGGCCCTGGCCGCCGTTGAACTTTTCAAAGAGGATGCCCGCAACCTTGACCGTACTATCCGGCGGTTGGGTCAGCCTGCCAAACTTGAAAAAAAGAGTGCGGCAACCCGGCCGACATCCCCTACCGAGCGGTCGCCGGGAAACTTCACGGCCCGTAAAGGCTTGCTAAAACTACCCGTCAAAGGTAAGATCAAAAATTCCTTCGGACCCTATCGGAACCAGAAGTTCAAGGCAATGAATTTCCGGAGTGGTATCGACATCAGTGCGGACAGGGGCGAACCGGTCTATTCTGTTTTCCCCGGGAGAGTTATGTATTCGAGCTGGTTCAAGGGGTATGGGAATATGCTGATCATTGATCATGGCGGGCATTATTATACAGTTTATGCGCACGTAGAAGAGGTTTTCAAGAAAAAGGGAGAGGTTGTGGAGGATAACGAGGTAATCGCCACCGTGGGGGACACGGGCTCGATGGAAGGGCCGGGCCTCTATTTTGAGGTGCGATATCACGGGAAACCACTTGATCCTAAGAAATGGATAAGAAAAGGCTGAAAGGTGCGACTTATGACGCTGAAAAACAGACGACAACCACGTCTCTGGCAAATGATGATAATAGCAGTTTTTTGTTTGTTCATGGCGATTGGTTTTACCCGGGAATCTTCTGCTGATAGTGAGGCGGTCTATAAAGGGCTTAAGACATTTGCTGATGTTATTGAAATGATAGAAAAAAACTATGTGGATCCTGTGGACACTGAAAAACTGGTCCAAAAGGCCATCCAGGGGATGGTCAGTAGCCTGGATCCCCATTCCGTTCTGCTACCGCCCGAGGAGTTTGAGGATCTGCAAATTGATACCAAGGGCAAATTCACCGGCATTGGCATCAGCATCAGTATCCGTGACGGTTTTGTAACCGTGGTTGCGCCCATCGAAGGGACGCCCGCCTACCGGGCGGGGATAAAAGCCGGGGATAAAATTTTAAAGGTCGATGGTGGCAGTGTCAGGGATCTCCGGGAAGCGGTCAAAATGATGCGCGGTCCGAAAGGGACCAAAGTGGAGGTTACCGTTGCCCGCAAAGGAGAGCCGAAACCGCTCGTCTTTGACCTCATCCGTGACGTCATCCCGATTCAGAGTGTCCGGGCCACACTGCTCAAACCCGGTTATGGCTATGCCTGGGTCACCCATTTTCGGGATAAAACCGTTCAGGACTTGAAAAAAGCCCTGAAAAAACTTGAAAAAGAAAACGGACCCCTGAAGGGCCTGGTACTTGACCTGCGTGACAACCCGGGCGGACTGCTGCCCCAGGCAATCAAGATGTCCGATCTATTTCTAACCGGGGGAGATATCTTGTCAATCAAGGGCCGGTTGAAACAGCATACGCGTTCTTTTAAGGCCCATGATGACGACAATGATTTGAAATACCCGCTGGTGGTGCTCATAAATGGGGGCAGCGCGAGTGCGTCTGAAATTGTGGCCGGGGCCCTTCAGGACAACCAGCGCGCCTTGATTTTAGGGACGACCTCATTTGGAAAAGGCTCGGTTCAAACCGTTGAAACCCTGCGGGACGGATACGGGTTGAAGCTGACCATCGCCCGCTATTACACCCCGAGCGGTCGGTCGATACAGGCCAAGGGCATTGAGCCTGACATCACGGTGTACCATTCAATCCTGGATAAGCAGGAACTTTTAGATGGTGAAAAACGGATGCTGAAAGAAAAAGACCTGAAAAATCATCTGGATGCAGAGCCCGGCAAAAATGCGGCCGATGAAAAAGATAAAAAAGAGCAAGACAATCAGAAAAAGCAGATGACCAGCCATGGTCCCCTGGACCCGGAGCGCCTGGAAACAGACAGCCAGGTGGTACGGGCCCTGGATATACTCATGGGGTACAATATCTTAAACGCCTCCCGGGCGCAGTAGACCTGGAAGGACTGCTTTCTATGGCCGCTCAGAAGAAGGCTAAAAAGAGGCCGGCCGGCAAAAAGGCCGCCCCAAAAAAAAGGGTCCGCAAGACCGCACCCGGGAGCAGTCTGCTAAAAATTATGGCGACCCTGGCCCTGTTGCTGTTTTTTGTGATTGCGTCGGCCATTACCGCCCACTGGATGCTCAAGCCCTACAGAGCGACTACCGGTAAAAAGGCAGTGGTCAGGGCCACGGCCCCCCGGAAGCCGCCGGCCGCCAAGCAGGCACCGATCTACGAAATCTACCCCGCCCAGGAGCCGCCCCGGCAACGGGTACCCAAACCGGATGTACCCAGGACCCGCCCGGTGGTGTCCATCATCATCGACGACATGGGCTACAATAAGGTGATTTCGGAAAAATTCTGCCGGTTGGGTGCTGCGCTGACATTCTCTGTTTTTCCCCACAGCCCCTTTAAAACCAGTATTATTAAAACAGCCAGCGACCATGGGGTGGAAATTATGCTGCATCTTCCCATGGAACCAAACGAGTACCCCCGGGTCAATCCCGGGCCCGGAGCGCTTTTGACAACCATGGCCCCGGATCAACTGATAGCCCAACTGCATCGAAATCTTGATGATGTGCCCCTGGCCAAGGGTGTCAATAACCACATGGGCTCGCGGCTCACCGGCAGCTCCTATCAAATGAACCAGATATTCTCAATTTTAAAAAAGCGGCAGCTGTTTTTTGTAGACAGCCGCACGACCGCCCAGACGGTTGCCTGGCAGTCGGCGCGCCTGCTGCAGGTCCCCTTTGCGCAGCGTGATATTTTTCTCGATCATGTGCAGGAGCGGGCGTTTGTAGAAAAGCAGATTCAGGCCTTGATCAAGACGGCCAAACAACATGGTGAGGCGGTGGGAATCGGCCACCCCTTTGAGGTGACCTACACGGTTTTGCGGGACATGCTGCCCGAAATAAAAAAGCAGGTGGACATGGTGCCCGCTTCGCGGGTTGTCCACCTGCTGCCTTACTCATAAGCCGGGTGGGGCGTGGTTGAAACGTGGCCGCTACGCCTCGATAACCATCAAGACCTGTTCGGTTGCGACTTTGTCATTTTCTTTGACAGTGATTGATTTGACGGTGCCGGCCACCGTTGTCGGTATCGCGTTTTCCATTTTCATGGCTTCGAGGACCGCGACTTCCTGCATCTCGGCAACAGCGTCGCCTTCTTGTACCAGGATTTGAATGATTGTACCGGGCATGGGTGCCTTGATTTCTTTGCTCATGGTTTCTCCTTTTGGCCTATCAATACAGGCATCTGATTTTAAAGAAGTTATTTTATAGAGGAGGCGTGTGGCACTGTCAAGCTTAAACGAAACAGCCTCTACGGACCGGGAAGAGATAAGCTGTTGATGACCACGGCGATTTTGTGGTAAAAATTTCCCTAAAGTACGCTGTATGAACTTTTCATTCAAAGGCTCTGATAATGAAAAACCGAACCGTATTGTTTGTCGATGATGACAAGATCACCCTGAAAGCCCTGGGGCGGATCATGCAGTCTGAGCCCTATCGGGCGCTATTTGCCCATAGCGGCAGCCATGCCCTGGATATCATGGCCTTCCAAACTGTGGATGTGGTGGTAACCGATCTTATGATGCCGGAGATGGATGGCATGATGCTGCTGGACTGGGTTCAGGCGGAATATCCGGAGACCATGCGGGTGGTCCTGTCCGCGCTTACGGATACGGATTCAATCCTGGAAGCTATTAATAACGGCAGTGTTTACCGCTATATTATCAAACCCTGGAATCGCGCCGAATTGAAAATTACCGTCCGGCAGGCCCTTGAAATGTTCGATATTCAGCAGGAAAAAAAGGGTTTGTTAAGCCAGTTGGAAATCAAAAACCAGTTATTGGAACGCGGCGGGAGCGATCAGGTTCTGCAGGGATTAAGCGCAGCCGACCTGAACATCCCCCTGCAAGCGATTTTCAACACACTCGACCGCGCCCGGCTGAACATTTCCGGGCCGGCTCCAGATCTGGATGAAATTACGCACCTGCTTGATCGGATTAGAAACAGTGCCCGCGAAATGGAGCAGGTCATCCGATCCGACGCACTTGAACCGCCCGGACGCTGAATTCGGGTGGATCACCAGTAGGACCGGGCTTCGGTTTACTTTTGAGCCACGACTGCTACCCACCCCTCTTTTTGTTGGACTTCCAGTATTTTTAAATCGTTCGAAACCATTTTTTCTGTTACGGACGCCTGATTCTTTTCAATAATTCCCGAGGCTATCATGAGGCCTCCCCGAGACAATTTTTGCGGCAGGCCATCCAGAAGCAATACGATGACCTCGGAAAGGATGTTGGCTGCGACCAGGGTGTAGGGGCCGGTCACGGCTGCGACAAGATCCCCGGTTTGAACCTTGAACCGGTCGGGATCAGCCCTGTTCAACAGCAGGTTATCACGGGCAATCTGTACCGCCAGCGGGTCGTTGTCGATCCCCAGTCCCTGCCCGGCGCCAAGTTTTGCGGCTGCGGCCATCAGGATACCGCTGCCGGTCCCCACGTCCAGAAAAGAGTCCCCGGGTCGCAGATATTTTTCAAGAAGGCCGATGCACAGGGCGGTGGTGGGATGGGTGCCGGTGCCGAAGGCCATCCCGGGATCAATTTCCAGAACCCGGTCTCCCGGCTGCGGGGCATAATCCCGCCAGGTGGGTTTCACCACCATGTGACGGCCCACGCGTTCAGGGTAGAAGAAAGCTTTCCAGGAATTGGCCCAGTCCTCTTCATCAATTTCACTGCAGACCACATTGCAGCGAATGCCGGTTTTTCGTTCCAGGGCGCCCAGAGCTATTTTCAGATCGGCCAGGTAAGCTTTAAACCGGTCATCGCGGGGCACATAGCCGGTAACGGCGTCTTTTTGCGGCAGGGGGACGGCAGCGTCACCCCAATCCTCGCCCGGATCGGCCGCGGGATCGTCAATGACGACCCCTTTGAGGCCCGTGGTATAAAAAATATCAGCCACGAGGTCCGCTGCCAGGGTGATATCCTTGAATTCGAAAAATACCTTTACCGCAATCCACTTCACGGGTGTTCTCCTTTGTCCTGCCACTTTTCCCGGGGCGGGTTGAAATAGCCGTGCCTCAGTTCCGGGAAGTTCCTTTGTACTGCGTTCAGGCAGGCCCGCATACCCAGTGGCGGCGGCTGATCTTCAGCGATACCCATGGCCTGCCAGTACCTGAGCGGGTCATAGTTGAGATTACGCCACTGGATCATGTTGATCCGGCGGTTGGCCAGAAAGTTCAACAGGGCCTCATTTTCCTGTGGGGTATCGGTAAATCCCGGGCAATTCAAGTAGTTGATGGAGACAAACCGGCCCCTTTCAAGGGCCAGCGAGATACTGGCCAGGACGTCCGCAAATTGGTAGCCAACCGGGCGGAAATAGGCATTGTAACAGGCTTCGCGGACACTGTTCAGGCTGATGCGGATGCTGTCCAGGCCCGCGGTAAAAAGCATCTCAAGGGTGGCGGGTTGGCTGCCGTTGGTGTTCATGTTGATGGTTCCCCGGCTGTCCGCGGCCCTTATCTTGCGGATGGCCGGTTCAATGGCCTCAGCTGCCATGAGCGGATCCCCTTCGCAGCCCTGGCCAAAACTCACCACGCTCTGTTTTACGTTCTGGATATGAGCCAGGGCGACCTGGGCGATTTCATCCGGGGAGGGCGTGAAGGTAATCCGGTTCTGGCTGCTGACAATGGCGTCGTTTTTCTGGAGAGAAATACAGCCGAGACAGCGGGCATTGCAGCTTTGGGAGGTGGGCAGCGGGGCTTCATAGCGCCCGAGGAAAAAATTTTTCCCGGCCGGGCAGCCATAGGTCAGGGCGCAATTTTCAAGATGGGCCCGCAGACGGTTGCCCGGCAGGCGCGCCTGCTGTTTTTTAACGCCCCGGGCCACGGCTTCCGGTTGCATCAGGCGCAGGTCCTGCCGTTTTTCGCGATCTACCTGGATGGCCGCCGCCCGGAACCCATTTTTATACCAGCCGGCGGCCCCGTAGGAAAAAAGCGGCAGAATGCCCGCACCGGGGTTTTCGGCATAGGCACTTACCCGGGTAATGACATAGCCGGGTGAATTAAAGGCAGCCACCGGAAATAAGGGTTCGCCCGGCGCGTATGGGTTTTCCGTGACAAGTTCCGGGCCGCCCCGGGCGATATTCCACAGCAGAGGGCTTCTGTCCGGCAGCAGCATGAGCTCACTGCCGTAGGGCAGCGCAATCGTCTCAGCAACTGTTAAGGGTATCAGGTCGGGACCGGCCATGCCCATGGCACCGTACCCTTCCAGTTCGAATATGTCACCGTTGGCCCCGGCCACCACAGCGGTGATGATCTTGCCGGAACTGCCTGATTTGTGCGTTGGGCTCAAAGTTAAATCCTCATGCGAAATTGGTATTCTGCCCGGTCAGCCTTTCTACCAGCCCGGAGCGCCGTTCCGCGGCGGTTTCGTTTTTAACGGCGATTTCAAGCGCACGCGGCGATCCGATAAGGATCACCAGCTCTCTGCCCCGGGTCATTGCGGTATACAGGAGGTTTCGCTGCAGCAGAATATAGTGCTGGGTCAAAAGGGGCACTATTACGGCCGGGTATTCCGATCCCTGGGACTTGTGAACGGAGATGGCGTAAGCCAGAATCAACTCGTCCAGTTCGGCGAAATCATAATTCACATCCCGGTTGTCATAGGTGATCGTCAGGGCCTGTGAGCCTGGTTCCACCATTTTAACGATGCCGATATCCCCGTTGAAAACATCTTTCTGGTAATTGTTGCGCAGGTGCATGACCTTATCACCCGGCCGGAAAGCGACCCGTGCGGGTTTTCGGGCCGGGGGCAGCGGGTTGAGCTTGGTCTGGAGCACCTGGTTGAGATTGATGGTGCCGGCCTCCCCCTTGTGCATGGGGGTCAGCACTTGGATATCGCGGATCGGGTTCAAGCCGAATTTCTCCGGGAGGGTCAGGGTGCAAAGCTCGCAGATCTGATCCACGGCCGTCTCCGGGTGCTGGGCCTCAAGAAAATAAAATTCGGAACTGCCCGGTTTGATCTCGAGCCGTTCCATTTCAGGAAATTCACCCCGGCGAACCCGGTGGGCATTGTACACGATGGGACTCTCGGCCGCTTGCCGGAAAATGGTATTCAGGTAAAAAACCGGAACCCGGTCAGAGTGAATAATGTCAGCCAGCACATTTCCAGGCCCTACGGGGGGCAGCTGAAACACATCCCCTACAAGGATTATGACAGCCGAGACCGGAACCGCCCGGGTGAGCTGGTACATGAGCAGGGTGTCCACCATGGACATTTCGTCCACAATCAGGACATCAGTCTCCAGGGGGTTGTCCCGATCCCGTTCAAAAATCTCTTCATTCGGGTTATAACCCAGAAGCTTGTGAATGGTGGCGGCCTTGCGGTCGGTGACCTCGCTCAGGCGCCGGGCGGCCCTGCCGGTGGGTGCGGCCAGGCTTACAGTTTTTCCCTGGTTGCTGAAAACAGCGCAAAGTGAACGTATCAGCGTGGTTTTACCCGTCCCCGGCCCCCCGGTGATCACCGCCACCCGGTGAGAGAGGAGGTCCACCACAACCTGCAGTTGTTCCGTGGACAGTTTCAAGGCGAGTTTTTGCAGAACCTGCTCAATAATCTGTTCCGGGTCCAGGGAGATATCGGTCAGGGGAACGGCAAGCATGGCCTGCAATTTTGCGGCAATGCCGATTTCGGCGCTGTGCAGGGTTTCCAGGTATATGGCCGCCGGAGCAGCCGTGTCCGGAGATTGATCAATGCAGATTTCCAGTTCGGCGGCCAACGCCTGCAGGGCACTGGTCGCCATTTCCGGGTTGATTTCAAAAGCTTCAAAGCACTGCTGGGTGAGGTCGCCTTCAAGGCAGAAAGTGTGGCCCGCGCCGGCGGCCTGGGTCAGCAGATAGAGCAGGCACTCTTTTATCCGTACCGGGTCCTCCCGGGATGCGCCGGTGTTGATGGCGATGGTATCGGCGATGTGAAATCCGATCCCGGGGATGTCATGCACCAGCCGGTAGGGTTCCGTGGTGAGAATTTTTTCAGCATCATCGCCGTATGTTTTCAGGATTCTTTGACAATAGGATGTTTTGATGCCGTTGTTTTGAAGAAACGCCATGAGGCTTCGCAAGGCGTGTTTGGCTTTCCATTGCGAGGAAATTTTCTGGGCCATGACCACACCGATTCCCGCGACGGCCGTGAGTTGTCCGGGGGCGTTTTCGATAATGTCCACGGTCTGTTCGCCGAAGTGGTCAACCAGCCGGCGGGCGGTCTGTTTACCCAGACCGCTTATCAGGCCGGAGGAGAGGTACTTAATCAACTCGCCGGCTCGATCTGGAAGCAGGGTTTCATAGGCTTTGATCCTCAGCTGCGGGCCGAACCTGGGGTGTGTTTCCCAGCGGCCTGTGACTTTGAGGGATTCTCCCGGCGCCGGCGCCGGCATGGTGCCCAGGATGGTGACCAGGCCCTGGGTTTTTTCAACGCGAAAACGGGCGATGGTGTAATGATTTTCACGGTTGTGGAATGTAATTCGTTCTATGTGGCCGAGTAGCGTGTTGGGGGGCGTGGAGCGGTGCATACTATCTATTCCCTATAGTTTAGAATCCATTCCACAGCGTCCAACAGATCCCGGGCAACAGCATCCGGGGACACGTTTTCTTTCTGGAGAAGATCTTGAGCGGCCTGATAAGAACCGCTTTGCACCAGGACGGAAGTGCGACAGCCGGCGTTCCGGGCACACAGGATATCCTTGGCGCTGTCGCCAACCATGGCCGTTGCGGAAACATCGATATTATGGACCCGCGCAGCGGTTTGAATCAACCCCGGTGCAGGTTTCCGGCAGCCACAGCCCTCATCCGGCCGGTGCGGACAGAAGAATATATCATGGATTTTGCCATCGTGCTGTTCAATACGGGCCTGCATACGCTTGAAAATGTCCTCCAGGGTCTCCGGCAAGACCCACTTACGGTTAATGATGGACTGGTTGGTGATCACAATAATCCGGTAGCCGGCGGCGGTAAGACGCTTCAGAGCTTCCAGGCTGCCGGGTAGAAATTCGAAATCATCCCAGTTTTTTATATAGTTGGCAGAATCCCGGTTGATGACACCGTCACGATCGAGGAAGATAAACTTATCGGGGGAGAACATCCTGGGGTTACTCGGCAATGGTAAACGCTCCGGTGAATCCGTTCTGGCGCAGGGCGGTTTTATATTCCAGGGCCTGTTTATATGAAGTGGTTATCCCGATCCGGACGCCATACAGTTTTCCGAGATCGGGATGGAAATAGGGCACAATGTGCGCGTTGCGATAGCGGCTGTCCAGTTTGGATTTAAACCGTTTGGCATTATCAGGGTCGCTGAACGCACCCACCTGAAAGGTAAAGCGTCCCGCATTCCAGTCAACCGGCTGGTATGTCGGGTTGGCCGTGCCCGCCGAAGAGGCCACGGATACCCGGTTGCCCAGGGCGGTAATCTTGACATTGGCGGTTCCGGGGCCCACTACGCCCAATTTTTGGGCCGCCCCGTAACTCAGGTCTATAATCCGGCCCTGCACAAAGGGCCCACGGTCGTTCAGGCGTACATCCAGCGAGCGGCCGTTGTCCCGGTTGTTTACCCGGACGTAAGTGCCCAGCGGCAAGGTCTTATGGGCCGCGGAAAGGCCATACATGTCATAGCGCTCCCCGTTGGCGGTTTTGCGGCCATGGAACTTCTTGCCGTACCAGGAGGCCTTGCCTTGCTGGGTGAAACCAGCGGCCTGGGAAACCGGGTGGTACCATTTGCCCATGACTTTGTAGGATTTTTGGGTCGCGGGCCGCTTGGTCTGCGTTTGCGGCGGCCGGGAGACGGCCACCGGTGGTTTGGTCACCGGCGCCTGCCGTTGCGGTGCAGGGCTGGCACAGCCGTTCAACAGGGCGCCGGCCGCAGCGGTTACAAACGCCAGGCGGAGCGGGCGGCTCATTCCTTGTGTAAAGCGCATCATTTTGAATTCAGGGCGATCTTAACGACATCGAGCATTTTTTCCGGAAAGTGAAACTCAATATCTTTCAGGACTTTTTTAGGTATATCCAGAAGGTCCTTCTGGTTCCATTTGGGTAGAATCAGGGTCTTTATGCCGGCCCGGTGAGCGGCCAGGATTTTTTCTTTAACACCGCCCACGGGCAGCACCTGGCCGCGCAGGGTAATCTCTCCGGTCATGGCCAGGTTTTTATGCACGGCTTTTCCCGATAACAGGGACGTGAGGGCGGTCAGCATGGTAACCCCCGCAGAGGGCCCGTCCTTGGGTATGGCACCGGCCGGTACATGGATATGGATGTCGTGTTGGGAAAAAAAGTCTTCGTCGACCCCCAGCCGTTTGGCGTTGCTGCGTATGAAACTCAGGGCTGTGGTGGCAGACTCTTTCATGACATCCCCAAGCTGTCCCGTCAGGGTGAGGCCTTTTTGCCCTTTCATGGCCGTAGCTTCAATAAAAAGCAGTTCACCGCCGGTGGGTGTCCAGGCCAGGCCCATGACAACTCCCGGTGTCGAAACCCGGCTTTTGATTTCAGTATCTATTTTTACCGGACCCAGGTATTTGGCCACACTGACTTTCTTAACGGATACCGCGGCGACACCACCTTCAACAATGGTAGCCGCCACACCCCGGCAGACATTGGCAATCTCCCGCTCCAGGTTGCGCAATCCGGCTTCCCTGGTGTAGCCCCCGATGATCAATTTCACCGCGCCTTTCGTAAAGCTTATCTGATCCGATTTCAATCCATGGGCCCGCCGCTGGCGGGGGATGAGGTAGCGATTGGCGATTTTGATCTTTTCGTCCAGGGTATACCCGTGCAGTTCAAGAACTTCCATCCGGTCCCGCAGGGCCGGCGGTATCGTGTCAAGTACGTTGGCCGTGGTAATAAACATGACCTTGGAGAGATCAAACGGCACATCCAGGTAGTGATCCGAAAAGCTGAAATTCTGCTCGGGATCCAGCACTTCTAAGAGTGCCGAGGAGGGGTCCCCCCTGAAATCACTGCCGACTTTATCGATTTCATCCAGCATGAATACGGGGTTGTTCGACTCAGCCCGGCGCAGTCCCTGGACTATCCTGCCCGGGAGTGCCCCGACATAAGTTCGGCGATGACCGCGAATTTCAGCTTCATCCCGCACACCGCCCAGGGATATTCGGTGAAATTTGCGTCCCAGGGCCCGGGCGATGGATCTTCCCAGTGAGGTTTTACCGGTGCCCGGCGGGCCTGCCAGGCACAGGATGGGGCCTTTTGATTCGGGCTTGAGCTTCCGCACGGCAAGATATTCCAGGACCCTCTTTTTGGGCTTCTCCAGCCCGAAATGGTCTTCGTTCAGCGTTTTACGAGCCTTTTTAATGTCGAGGACATCGGGGGTGCTCGTATGCCAGGGCAGGGCTGTTATCCAGTCAAGATAGGTAGAGGCCACGGTATATTCAGCGGATGAGGGGTGCATCTTGGACAGGCGTTTCAGTTCGCGATCCGCCTCATTTTTAGCTTCTTCCGGGAGATCTGCCGCGTCTATTTTGGAACGATATTCATCAGTTTCAACCGTGCTCTCATCACTTTCGCCCAACTCTTCCTTGATCGCTTTGAGCTGCTTACGCAGGTAATACTCACGCTGGGTTTTGTCCATGTCGCCTTTTACCTGGCTCTGGATCTTGTTGCCCAATTCGAGAATTTCAAGCTGCTGGTTGAGCTGCCGGGTCACTTCCTTGAGGCGAATTTTAACATTGGCCGTCTCCAGGATTTTCTGTTTATCTTCTGTGGGGCTGTTAATGGTTGAAGCCACCATGTCGGCCAGAATGCCCGGCTCTTCAATGGAGTTTGACATGGTGGCGATCTCCTTGGGAAGTCCCGGAGAGAGCTCAACAATGCGGTCGAAGAGGCCGATGATGTTGGTTTTCATGGCCTCGACTTCCTTGCCGCTGGCATCGGTATCGGAAACAGCGTCAATGTCAGCCCGCAGGTAGGGTTTTTTCTGGCTGAAGGCGGTGGCCTTGAACCGTGACAGGCCCTGGACCAGCAATTGGGTCTTGTTGTCCTCGGTTTTGGCCATTTTTAGAATCATGGCGCTTGTACCGATGATGGCAAGGTCTTCTTCCGGCGTTGGTTTGTCTTTGGGTTTGTTTTTTGAAACCAGGAGACCGATGATCCGGTCCTTGCTCATGGCCTCATCCACGAGTTTGACTGAGTCGTCTTCTATCACCACCAGGGGCAGCACCATTTTAGGGAAGAGCACCGCATCAAAAAGCGGCAGCACCGGCAAATTGTCAGGGATATTTTCTGTACCGATCTCGGCGGATATTTTGTTTTCGTCCATGGTCGCCTCCGGGGATTCCAAACCTGATATTGATTAAAGTATCCTATTCCTCGGTTATGGGAATACTGTGGGTGATGTTGGTTTGCATTTTGGCCAGGCGCAGTTGTAAAAAGCCATTTGAATATGATGACGACACAACATCCGTATCTATCGGGGCCGGCAAAAACAGGGTTCTTTCAAATTTGCCGTACTGGATCTCAGCCAGGCGATACGTGGAGCTTGATACCAGCGAAGATTCTGTGCGCTGCCCAAAAATTCGCACGGCCTTGCTGTTGATCTCTACTTCCAGGTTCTCCTGGTCAACACCGGCAATTTCAGCCTGCACAATGATCTCTTCAGGGGTCTCAAAAATATCCATCTGGGGAGTCCAGGAGTGTTCCCCGCAGGAAAACATGGGGTTGGTTGGTCGCGGCCTGAACACCCCCCCCATCGATTTGCCGAAAGAGGATCCCAAAGGTAGACTGTTTCCAAATTTGATCTTGATGTAGTCCATGGCAGGCTCCTGTTTTTGAAGCTCCGCCGGTTGTCAATGGTTCCCGGCGGGTGGTGGTTTGCCCGTTCAGGCCTGTTTATATGCAGGCACTTGTTTGAAGATTTTGGCCAGGCGGGACATTTCCCCGGCAGCAACTATAAACTTAACACCGCACCGTCGGTTTGTAAAGACGGCAAGTGCCCTAAAAAATTGCAGTCTTGACAAGGAATGCCAGGTGGTTAATCTTTTGTAAAGAACGAGCAGGATTCTTTAAAAGAGCCTAAAAGGAGGGTAGTCATGACCATCGTCAAGTGGGATCCATTCAGAAACGTGGCCGCGTTGCAGGATCGTATCAACCACATGTTTGAAGATTCTTTTTCACAGGCTGAGCATGGCGATGATATGTCGGCATATGGCTGGAAACCGAATGTGGATATTTATGAAGTTAAAACCGGTGTGGTTATCAAGGCCGATCTCCCGGGTATCAGGAAAGAAGACGTCAGGGTTGAAGTTAAGGACAACCTGCTGACACTCAAAGGTATTCGCCAGGGGGAAACCGATATCGGGGATCAGTGCTATTTCTGCCAGGAAAGAGCCTTTGGGCCGTTTCAGCGGACTTTTACGCTGCAGTACAGCGTGCAGCCGGAAAAGATCAAAGCCAGTTTCAACAATGGCGTTCTGAAAATCAGTGTGCCGGTGCCCGAGTTCGAGGAGCCCCGGAAGATAAGGGTGAATATCGATTAAAGGTGGTGCCGCGACTCTCATCGCCAGACAAAAGCGGTTCAAGTTGATGGCTGAAGGGTGCAAAGATCGGAACAGTCTTCGCCCATCAGCCCACCCACCAGGTAGTATTTTCTGTCATTCACAGGAGCGCAGTGATGAAGATTTCCGTAGTCGCCAGGCCTGTACCCCATATCAAAGCCATCCATTGAAAACAGACCCCATTCCAGCTATAGTCAGGTATGCCCCCTAAAAAACAAAGAGCCCTCGTTGGGGTGATTGGCCCTCAGTATTTCCTCTACTTCGGTGTGATGGGGGTGTTTTTACCTTATTTTAACCTCTATTGTTACCACCTGGGGTTCAGCGGGTTCCAGATAGGTGTCCTGTCGGGAATCCGGTCCGTGACCCTGGTTGTTTTTCCTCTCTTGTGGGGCATAGTGGCTGATCGCCTGCATGCCCGGCGGGCGATTTATATCGGGTGCAATCTGGCCAGTGCCCTTGTCTGGGTGACCCTTCTTTTTACGCGTGATTTTACCGCAATGGTGGTGATCATTGCTCTCTACGGTGTATTTTATGCACCCCTGATCAGTTTTCTGGAAGCCTTCACGATGGATGCCCTCGGGGACGACAAAAAAAGCTACGGCCGGTTGAGGGTCTATGGGTCCATCAGCTTTATCCTGACCGTGTTGGTCCTGGGCAAAGTCCTGGATATGACGGGTGTGGGCATCATCGTTGCTTTGATCCTCACAGGTTCCCTGATCCAGGCGGCCGCATCCTTTAGAATCCCGGATGTTCAGGTTAAAAAGCGTCATGCGGGCGGGGACGCAAAGGTTTTCCTCCAGCCCCGGGTGCTGATTTTTTTGACCTGCGCTTTACTGATGCTGGTCAGCCATGGCACCTATTACGGCTTCTTCTCAATTCACCTGGAAACCCTCGGTTTGGGCAAGTCCTTTATCGGGTTTTCCTGGGGGCTGGCATCGACGGCCGAGATTCTGGTGATGATCAAATCCGCCCGGCTGTTTCAAAAGTTTTCCCTGGAGCGGGTGTTGATGTTTTCCTTTATGGTTGCGGGGTTGCGCTGGGGCATTCTTTTAGTTACTGTATCGCCTGGGGTTATCCTGCTGTCCCAGGCCCTGCACGCCATCACCTATGGAACCTTTCATATGGCAAGTATCCTGTACATCGACCGTCTGACGCCCGACACCACCAAGACCATGGGCCAGGCCGTGAACAACGCGGTTACCTATGGGCTGGGCCTGGCCCTGGGATTTCTTGTCAGCGGCGTCCTGTATGAATCTTTAGGTGCCCAAAAACTGTTCGGGGCCAGCAGCCTCATTGCCCTGGCGGCCGGCGGCCTCTTTTGCGGGTTGAAACTATTAAACACAGCCGTGAACCCTAAGCGGCCAGACTGAAGGCTCGGGGGTGACATGGGACTGTTTGACAAAGTTGCATATACGATCTTTTTTGTCATTTCGGACTCGCTCATTGTCATTAACCGCTTTTTGACGCCGGTGCCTTTATCCGGTTTTCTGGTAATGAGCACCTACTACCTGGCCCAGTTCTTAATTACTTTTGGCGTCTGCCGCCAAAGGGGGCGTCGGCCGCATGACACCATGTGAGTATGGCGGGTGCCTCGGGAAATTTTCAGTAAAAGAATCTGCATCCTGAAATCGGAAGGGACCGGCGAATTGACAGCCGGTCCCTTCTGATTTTGCGACATCAGGACTAAAGCAAGCCAGTTGGGTCTGGGTTCTACGGGTTCATTTCATATGCCCTGTCCAGCACGGCCACATGTTTCTCCCACACCCGGTTGAACCGCTCCGGATCCTTCACCGGTTTCTTGATCATTTTCAAGCACAGTTCCATCTGCTTTTCGGTGGAGCCGGCTTTGGAGTAGATCTGCAGGGCGAATTTAGAGAAATCCCGGACCATGAAGTCAAATATCTGGTCCATAACGTCGTCTTCCACGGCCTCGATTTTAGCTTTTTCAATGAGCAGCTGGCCGTAGGCCACCAGGGTGAAGAGCTCGCCCAGGTTAAGGAGAAAGTCGATGTCCTTGGCCTGCTCCTTGTCCGGGGTGGCGGTGATCAAAAATTTCTTGAGGACCTCGATCTGCTCTTTGAAAACGGCCAGGTTGGGCAGGTCCAAACTGTTGTAGGCCAGGGCGCTGTCGTGGAACTGGATTTTGCCCAGGCCCTTGGTGGCGCCCTGGTTGAAGAGGAAGTCATCGTTGTCCAGGCCGTCCCTTTTCGGAATTTCCGGGAACTCGGCCGGGTTGAAAAAGTAGTTGGCCATGAACTTGATGATCAGGGCCATGTTGACATGCACGGTGCCCTCGAGTTTCGGCAGGGCCCGGATATCCCGTGCGGCCATTTCAAAGTACATGTCCTTTTCAAACCCCTTGGCTGCAATGACATCCCATAGCAGGTTGATCACCTCTTCGCCCTGGGTGGTGACCTTCATTTTGACCATGGGGTTGTAGAGCAGGTAGCGCCGGTCTGGTTCAGAAGCGGCCCGCATGTAATCAGACGCCCGGTGGGCGAACATTTTCATGGCGGCCAGGCGGGTCCAGGCATCCACGAATAACTGCCGGATGTGGGGAAAGTCGGTGACGCTGTGGTTGAAAAGCCTGCGGCTGGTGGCGTGGGTGATGGCCTCGTAGAACGCGTGGGTACAGATGCCGATGGAGGCCCAGCCCAGGTTGTATTTGCCCACATTGATGGTGTTAAGGGAGCTGTCCCAGGCGGCCCGGCCGGTACTGAGGATTTCAGCATCGGTGATTGGATAGCTGTGCAGGGCATACTCGGCCACGTAGTTTTGCGAATTGACGACATTTTTGACGCATTCGTAGTTTTCATGATCGGATTCGGCCACGAAAAAGACATACTCTCCGGTCTCTGAATTTTTTGCGAAGGTCGACACCAGGGCGGCCTTGTTGGCATTGCCAATATAGTATTTCCCGCCGTCAGCCACGTATTTGCCTTCGGAAAGCGGGGTCAGCGCCATTTCAGACGAGTAGAGGTCGGCGCCGTGGGCCTTTTCGCTGAGGCCGAAGGCAAAGATGCCGCCCTCTTCCAGGAGACGGGCGGTCTTTTCCTTGACCTTTTCGTTGCTGCCCATCCAGATGGGGCCCAGGCCGAGGATGGTGACCTGCCAGGTGTACCAGTACTGGAGTCCGTAAAAGCCCAGGATTTCATTGAAGGCACAGTTGCGGTGCGTGTCCCAGCGCGTGTCGCCGCGGCCATACCGGGAGGGGGTCAGCAGGGTCGCGAACACCCTTTCGGCCTTTACGAATTCCAGAAAATCGGCGTACCAGACCCGCTCGTGGTCATCGTGCTTGAGCTTTTCTTTGCCTTTGTTTTCGAAAAAGGCCACGGTTTTGAGCATGATCTCCCGGGACTGGGGATCCAGATGATCAAAGGTTTCGTTTTTGGGGTGCAGCAGCATGGGGACTCCTTGTTTTTCGTTAG
>CAZWPX010000051.1:0-41000 GCA_964636125.1 uncultured Desulfobacterales bacterium
TCCACGGCGATGTCGAAGCCATTGACACCCCCATCGGCTACCTGCCCTATTACGACGATCTTAAAGTACTTTTCAAAGAGATTATCAACAAAGAGTACAACCGGGAACTCTACACCCGGCAGTTTTCCCTCTACCTGAATAACATCCTGGCCCGGGTAAATATGCAGATCGAAGCCTATGGGAAAGAGGAAAACATTCCCACCCAGCTGTTTGAAATTCTCGGCACGCAAAAGCAGGGGCTGTTGGCCCTGCAGGAAAAGTTCGGCGCCGTGGCTACCCCGGAGCAACTGCTGTCAGCGTAGCCATACGCCACCCAATATGGTACACCAAAGGGCAACGTCGGTGACGTTGCCCTTTTTTATTAACTCAACTTTCGGAGTTCGTGAAAGTTTTAGCCCAGTATCGGAATCGAAATCGCTATCGGGAATCGATCACAGCAGGACGTTTTCGGACCGATTTCGATCCCGATACCGATAGCGATCCCGATTTTGGCTGAAACCCGAAAGTTGAGTATTAAGCTTTAGTTCCAGACAACGACGCGAACCCCATGACCCAACACGCGACACCGATATCCATTTTCAAAGTGCTGCTCAGCGGCCGCATGGCCCTGGCCCTGGTCATGGGCTTTGGGTCCGGCCTGCCGTTGCTGCTCACCATGAGCGTTTTACAGGCCTGGATGACCGAAGAAGGCTTGGACCTGACCGTGATTGGCCTGGTCTCCCTGGTTCAGATCCCATACACTTGGAAAGTCCTGTGGTCCCCCCTGCTGGATCGCTATGCCATCGGCCCCTTCGGCCGGCGGCGGGGCTGGCTGCTCATCTCCCAGGGCGCCCTGATAGCCGCCATTGTCGGCCTGGGGTTTTCCAACCCGTCGGAAAATTTCGCCATGATGGTGGTGGCCGCCATCTGCGTGGCATTCTTCAGTGCGTCACAAGACATCGTCATCGATGCTTACCGACGTGAAACCCTGGCCGACAATGAACTGGGCATCGGTTCATCACTTTACATCAACGGTTACCGAATCGGCATGATGCTCTCTTCCGGCGGCGGGCTGATCCTGGCAGACCGCATGGCCTGGTCCAGTGTCTACCTGGTCATGGCCGCCTGCATGTTGCCCTGCCTCATGGCGACCCTGCTGGCACCGGAACCGGACATGCCGCTGGGGAAACCACGCTCTTTGAAAGAAGCGGTCATTGAGCCCCTGGCAGAATATTTTCGCCGCCGGCAGGCCCTTTTGATCCTGGTGTTTATCCTCTGCTACAAGATCGGGGATTCCATGGCCAGCGCCATGACCACCCCTTTTTATCTCGACATCGGGTTTACCAAGACCCAGATCGGAGCGGTGGTCAAAATATTCGGCACCGGGGCCGTTATCGGCGGGGCCCTGCTGGGCGGCGTTCTCATGCTCAGACTGGGTATCCACCGCAGTCTGTGGGTTTTCGGTATACTCCAGGCCCTGTCCACCGCCTGCTTTGCGATTCTGGCCAAGATCGGGCCCAGCCTGAACGCCCTGGCGGGTGTTATCGCTTTTGAAAACGTCAGCAGCGGTATGGGTACCGCCGCCTTCGTGGCCTACATGGCCAGCCTAACCAATAAAAAATTTACCGCAACCCAGTACGCCCTGCTCACCAGCCTGATGGCCTTTCCCCGGGTGCTGGCGTCTGCTCCCACCGGATATTTTGCCACGCACTTGGGCTGGGCCGAGTTCTTTCTCCTCTGTGCTTTGATCGCTTTGCCGGGGCTGCTGATACTGACCCGCATAGCACCGTTTAGACAAAAATGACCCTTCAACAGCTTTCCTTTCAGGGGTTTTATCCGGGCCTAATTTGATTCCTGGTCTGATATATGACAGGATGACCGAAGAACCCTTTCACCTCATGGGGTAAATATGACCGACATCGTTCAACTAAAGATTCGCGCCCTCCGGGACAAAAAAAGAGAGCTCCTGAACATGCCACCCGGAGAAGCGCTCGACACCATACTCAATTCAAAGCATCCAGCGGCAATCGTACATGCCTTGACAGAACAGGACTTCCACCTGCTGATACACGATATTGGGCTCGATGACTCCCGGCCGCTGCTGGCCCTGGCCGCAGAGCGGCAGCTTGAATACATCGTAGACATGGAGACCTGGACCGGGGACCTGATCAACAACGCGGCCGCAACCCGGTGGCTGGACAGGCTCTACCGGGCAGATCCAGATAGAACGACCCGCTGGCTGATGAGGGACAAACTCGACCTGCTGGAAATTTTTCTCTATAAAAACATCCATCTTCTCATCCGGGAACACGACCAGGAAAGCAGCACCCTGCCGGAATCTTACTTCACACATGATGACGTCCTGTATATTCGCATACTCGACGGCCCCAACCGCAACGCGCCTGAAACAGGTGACACAAAACTTAAAGAACAGCTGATACGGGACCTTCTCACCCGGATGGCCGCCGAGGATTATCCGTTGTATCGCGGGATTCTCCTGGAGGCGATGCAGCTGATACCGGCCGAAACCATCGAGAGGGAATACCGCCTGCGCAACGTGCGCATGGCCGAAAAGGGCTTCTTGCCATACGAAGAGGCCGTGGGGATTTATCAACCCATAACGTCCCGGCAGCTTTTCAGTCAAACGACCAAATCTGTTCCCCCGGACACGGGCGCCGACCGCCTGCCGGTGCCTGTGCTTTCCGCAACCTATGTGGACGCCGGATCTTTCTTTGCCCGGGCATTGAAGGCAATCACCAACTCTGAGCTGAACGCCGAACTGCAGGCGGAGTTTGCCACATTGTGCAACCAGGTCATTGTGGCCGATAAAAGCCCGATCCGGGAAAAAAGAGAGCTTGAAGCCAAGGTAAACAAAGCGTGCGGCTATATGAGTCTGGGACTTGAACACCTGGCGGGCGGCACCCGCGCGGCTGATATCCCGCAGGCCGCCGTATTGATCAGCAAATACCGCCTGTCGGAACTATTCCGCGTGGGCTACGGACTCTGCCTGGAACTGAAATGGCAAGCGCAGAAATGGCAGCAAAGCTCATGGGCACAGCGTTCTAAGCTCTCTTTGAAGTTTTGGGGCGAAGCCTGGCTGGGCGTCCTGGGCGGTCTGCTCCTGGATCACCCCCGCTTTTATGACAATTATGCCGACGGCGTTCTCTACCGTGAATTCGAGAGCCTCGCGGACATAGAACAAACCCGGTCTGTGCTGGCAGCCGTGGCCATTTATGACAATCTGCTAGCTAGAATGGAAATCGTACTGGAACCCCTGGGCGCCTTCGGATACGTGGGGCACACCAACCTGCTCCTGACCCTGTGGGCCAGACAGGTACTTGATATATCAGGTGAAGTTACCCCACTCACCATTGAAACCATCCGCAAATTCTTCACCTGGCTCTGGGGTGAAAGTAAAAGACCGTATGCCATCTCCGATGAAAAAAAGGAACAATTTTTGGGGTGGTTCTCAGGCGCAGCCGCCCTGCCGGACGTGGATCTTTCCAGAACCCTCGGCCAGACGCTTGAGGATCTGTTCAAGAACCTGGAAGAAGAATTTGCAAACGTGGCACCCCGGGATTTGGCCTTAAAATATGTTCAGGGCTTTTTTCTCACCGCTCCGGAAGCCTGACCGGCGGGCACGGTTTTCCAGATGCTCAATGCGTCTCTGATTTTCAGGGTGTGAAGCGAAGTAGTGCCCGAAGACGCCCGGGTTCTGCGCCTTGGGAATCTTGCGGAAAAAATCGGTCGCACCGCCAATGTGCCCGTAGCGGCATTGCACAGCATTAAGCGCAAACTCATCGGCCCAGGTCTCCTGGTCCCTTGAAAAACTCATTTCGGTCAGGTTCAGCGCCTGGCCGACAATTCGACTGACCCCGCTATCCGCCCCGAACAGCGTGGTGGCCACGCTCACAAAAACCAGGGACCGGCCAAAGCCCCGGAGGTGATCACGATGGGCATAGTGCCCCATCTCGTGCGCCAGAATAAAGGCCAGTTCATTTTCGCTACCCACTTTTTCCAGCAAACCGGTAAAAAGAACCACATGCCCCCCCGGCATGGCCAGGGCATTGATGGTGGCAGACTTTTTCACATGGATTTTAAAATCGTAAGGCAGGCGTACACACTGGTCTTGAAGTTGGTCGGCAAGGGCTTGCACCGCGCTTGTTTTGTCGGCCACATCCTCGCTCTCCCTGACCATACCAATGAAAAGGCCTGCCAGCCTGGCCTCGGTTGCCGGGGAGATGCGCGGTACAATAACGTCCACCAGGAAACCAAGCAGGATATAGACCACCACAACGATCCCCACCAACCCGCCGAGCAGGACAGCCAGCTCTTTCAGGGGGTGGGTCGGCGTAACATTGACATTGTTCTCAACCTGGCGGGGGGTAAACTTCATTTTTTCAGGGTAATGGCAGTGCCATAGGCCAACGCCTCCAGGCAAGCCACACCTTTCTTATTGGCTTGCTTGCCCACCGAGGAGGTTTCGATCCGGACGTTTACAATGACCGCCGCATCCCCGGCCATCTCTTTCATCCGCAGCAGGGCTTCACGCCGGGCACGGTCAATCAGGCTTTCATACGATTTGACCGTACCGCCAAAAATATTCCGCAGCCCGGCCAGGATTTTCTTGAAATAATCAATGGAAATCACCGCACTGCCATAAACCAGGCTGGACGAGGCGATCTGGTCCGGGGTATAGTGGGCGGTTTGGAGGGTAACCGCAGGCAGGTTCAGAAAGGTCTCTTCACGTTTTTGAATGGAACGATAATGCCGTTTTTCGGCGATGGTGCCAACACCGTATCCCAGGGTCATAAGGACCAGGAAGATGATTAGATTTTCCATGTTTACTTAACCTTGACCGCGGTGCCATAGGCATACAGCTCTGCCGCCCCCTGGGCCACGGAAGAGGTGGAGAACCGAACATTGACGATGGCATTCGCCCCCAGTTCTTTGGCCTGTGCGATCATCCTGTCCATAGCCTGCCGGCGCGACTCTTTCAGCAGCTGAGTGTAACCTTTCAACTCACCGCCCACGATATTTTTGAGACCCGCCATAATGTCCCGGCCAACATGTTTTGCCCGAATGGTACTCCCTGACACCAGGCCAAAGTGCTCCACGATCATTTTTCCCGGAACGATTTCAACATTGGTAATGATCATTTTTCCTCCGTCAGCATTCATACGGGTGGTTGCATCTGGTGCGATATGCACCAAACCTGGTGAAGGGGCGGTGGCGGGTAAATCCGGTTGTACCGCGGGCACATCTCCCCCGGCAGGCTCCAGAAAACAGACTGCCCCCGCCTTTTTAAAGACCAGTTCAAACTTCCGACCAGTGGGCTCGTCCACATTCTTCCGGATGTGGACCGGCCCGCCTGAAAAAAGTCTGTTGATTGCTTCTGCATCTGTTTTCAACAGGCTGCGCAACCGCTTTTTAACCGCATCTGCATCCTGGCCGGGCAGGAGTTCTCCCTCGAAAACAACATTGTAAAGCGTCATTTTAGGAATTCTCTAATTACAGGTTAGTGTAAAAACAGAGCCGTGGCCATCTATGTCATTGTTTCCATATTGCCAGCGGGCAGTTGGGTTGTCAAGAAACCAGGGCATTGCCGCCCTTTTACCAACCGGGGCTTCAAGGCTGCCGGCCTGGCATTCAGAGACTGTGTCACACCCTCTCAGGAGGCGGCCAGTCTTTGCGGCGCCGAGTAAACATACAAGCCAACGCCTTTGGCCACCGTGGCCAGGGTGATGTTGAGTGCCCGGGCCAGTTCCACGGCCAGGGCAGTCGGCCGGGATACAGCCAGAATAATCGGAATCCGGGCCCGGGCCGCTTTCTGCACCAATTCATAACTTACCCGCGAAGCCATCACCAGCAAACCGGATTCATCAACCTGCCCGTCCAGAAACAGTTTCCCAATCGCCTTGTCCAGGGCATTGTGCCGGCCCACATCCTCTGCCGATGAGATAAGCTCTGACTGCCGGTTAAATATAAGCGCCGTGTGCGCACCCCGGGTGGCCTTTCTCAATGGCTGATGGGCGTCGATATCATCCAGGCGCTGACACGCATTCTCGATATCAAACAAGGTTTCATCCTCTACCGGCCGGATTTTAGCCTGCAGATCGTTTACAACCGCCTTGCCGCAGATTCCGCAGCTGGTCTGGCTGATAAACTCCCTCCGATCCAGAATGTCATCTATCATGGCGCGACGTTCTGCTGTGAGAGTAACCGCAACAACGTTGGCATCATTCCCGTCACAGCGGGCAATCGATACGATCTCTTCCGGCCGGTCCACCACTCCCTCGGCAAGGCAAAACCCGGCAATATGCGCTTTCTCCTCCCCGGGTGTTCGCATAATCACCGCGTAAGGGTTCCCCTGAACCCTTATCGAAAGCGGCTCCTCGCCGATAAGTGTGAGCGTATCCGTGGTGAAAGCATTCCGATTCCATACCTTGACATTAAAATCTGAACTCTGTTTCAAAACCGCCTTCCCCTCTGGCTGTATGTATGAACCACGCTATGTGATGGTTTCAAATCGACCGATTATTTGGTATTGCTACAGCTACCGCTGCAGGTGCAGGGTTCCACGGCCGTTGATTTTCGGGTGTGTCGAAACGTGTTTCCCAGCAGTAGCAACAGCAGAAAAGCCGCCCCGTTTTTCACCCAGTCCGGGAACAATTCCGCAGCTTGCCCTGCAATTGCCATCGGTTGGATCTGGAACGTAGCATAGAGAAAATCGGCAAGCAATCCCATGGCTATCGAACAGGCCGCAATTGAGGACAGGTATATGACCAGTGACCGTTTTCCCAATAGACCCGAAACCATGCTCAGCGTCGCCACGTTTGTTGCCGGACCGGCCAGCAGGAAGACGAGGGCGGCACCGGGATTCAACCCCTTTATGATGAGCGCAGCTGCAATGGGGGTGGAAGAGGTCGCGCAGACATACATGGGTATACCGGCAGCCAGCATTGCAAACATAGCTATCAGAGGGTTACCCAGGTAGTCGCCGATAAGATTGTCCGGAACCACTGTGATGATGAAACCCGCCAGTAGCACGCCGAATATAAACCACGGACCGATATCCCCTAAAAGCTCTCCGAACGCGTATTGCATGCCTGCAGTCACCTTCTTCACCAGCGGCTGCCCGGCCGGTATGCTGCCGCCGGGTATGGAATTTTGTCCCTGGGATACCACTGGCTGCCGCGCGACCGGTACATCCTCTGCATCCCCACGGCCGAGCAGGCTCTCCGACAGCCCTGCGACCACCGCTGTAAAAAAAGCCGCGACCGGTCGGAACACTGTCATCAACGGATCAATCAGCGCGTAAGTAATGGGAATGGAATCCATGCCGGTCTCCGGCGTTGATATCAGAAATGACAAGGTGGCACTGCGGGAGGCCCCCTGTTTTTTCAAGCCTGCGGCAGCGGGGATGACGCCGCAGGAACACAGGGGAATCGGTATTCCAGCCAGGGCTGCCATGACCACCGGCCGTACACCGCGTCCGCCGAAGTAGCGGGCAACCTTTTCCGGCTTCAGAAAAACGTAAAGAAGTCCCGCAATGAAAAAACCAAACAGCATATACAGGGCTGACTCCATAAAAACCGACCAGGACGCTGTCAGGCATTCAAGTGTAAAAGAGATTAGCTTTTCCATCTATTATTCCAATCTATTGTGGTCTCTTGCGGGTCGCTATGGGTTAACGCCCATGGTGATTTTCAAAAATGTGCTCCAGGCTCTGTTTCACTAGGGCCTCAACGTGACTGTCATCCAGGCGGTAATAGACGATTTTTCCCTCCCGGCGAAATTTGACGATCCGCAGATTTCTTAATATCCGGAGTTGGTGTGATATCGCCGACTCTGACAATCCGCACACGGCTGAGAGATCACACACACACAGCTCAACTGCCACCAGGGCTGTTACAATCCGGAGACGAGTCGGATCACCAAGCGCTTTGAACAGATCCGCAAGACTTTGAATTGTTTCTGTTTCCGGGATAACTTCCCTGGCCCTGGCAACATTTTCAGTATTGATGTGTCGGACCTGACAGGTACCCATTTACACCTTCCCTGACCTTTTAGAAGCCTGTTTGGATGCGCTGCAGTTAACATATGAACAAGTGCTCATATGTCAAGTTGACAAGCGTCTGTCAATAGATATTTCCCGAAGCTTGCAACCGAAAGGAATCTGTT
The DNA here is from genome assembly GCA_964636125.1 of uncultured Desulfobacterales bacterium. Classification (GTDB taxonomy): domain Bacteria; phylum Desulfobacterota; class Desulfobacteria; order Desulfobacterales; family CAJINA01; genus CAJINA01. Next base: position 8,164 of record CAZWPX010000051.1, read on the forward strand.
TACAATGCCAAAAATGTTCTTGACATAATTTTGAAATAGTTTAAAACTAATTATTTTTAAAAACGAGGTAATACAGCAGATAGACGCGGAGGAGAAAACATATGTACGCTATCGTAAAAACAGGCGGAAAACAATATAAAGTTCGCGAAGGCGACATTCTGCAAGTTGAGAAGCTGGCCGGGGAAGTGGGCCACGAAATCGCTTTTGAGGATGTCCTCATGTATTCCGACGGTGAAACCGTCACCGTGGGACAGCCGAAAGTGGACAATGTGACTGTCAGCGGCCAGATCGTCGCCCAGGGCAAGAGTAAAAAAATCATTGTTTTCAAGTACAAACGCCGCAAACGGTATCGCCGCAAACAGGGTCATCGCCAGCAGTTCACCGCGGTTCGCATCGACAGCATCAAGGGCTGATACTTTACGGTTTCAAATTTCAAACTGCTATTATAAAGCACTACAAGGGGGCATACCATGTCACATAAAAAAGCAGGCGGCAGTATCCGCAATGGACGCGACAGCAACGCCCAGCGCCGCGGCATAAAAAGATACAGCGGTGAAAAAGTACGGGCCGGGAATATCCTGGTCAGGCAGCTGGGAACCAGAATTCATCCGGGAATCAACGTGGGGATGGGCAAAGACTACACGCTTTTCGCCACGATAGATGGCACTGTGACCTATGAACGACAGGGTCGCTCCCGTAAAAAAGTAAGTGTTTATGCCGAGTGAAATTTATAGATGAAGCGATGATTACCGTTCAGTCCGGCAACGGTGGGAGCGGCTGCGTCAGTTTCAGGCGCGAAAAATTTATCCCCCGTGGCGGACCGAACGGAGGTGATGGCGGCAAAGGTGGCGACATCACCTTCACCCCATCCTCTGCCAGACGTACCCTCCAGCAGTTCCGCAACAAAAAACACTTCCAGGCCAAAAACGGCGGGCCGGGCCAGGGCTCTAACAGAACCGGCAAATCCGGCGAACCGCTTGTTATTGAGATACCCCCGGGAACACTGATCACGGATATTGAAACCGGCCTGCTCATCAAAGATTTCACCAGGCCCGGCGAGAGCATCGTCCTGGCCAGAGGCGGCCGGGGCGGCCAGGGGAATGCACGCTTTAAATCCTCAACAAACCGCGCCCCCAGATACGCCCAGCCCGGGGAGCCGGGGAAAGCCTTTTCTCTCAAACTTGAACTCAAGCTCCTGGCCGATGCAGGGCTGGTTGGCCTGCCCAATGCTGGGAAATCAACCCTGGTCTCAGCTATTTCCGCAGCGCGGCCCAAAATAGCCAACTACCCATTTACGACGCTGACACCCAGTCTCGGCGTGGTTCATACCGATTGGGGTGAACCTTTCGTGGTCGCCGACATCCCCGGGCTCATCGAAGGCGCCCACGCCGGCACCGGCCTGGGCATCCAGTTTCTGCGCCATATAGAGCGAACCCGGGTACTGGTCCACCTTATTGATGCGAGCAGTATAGAGCCGGATGACCCGTTGAAAGCTTTCCGGGTGATCAACCGCGAAATGTCGCTGTATAACCAGGCTCTCGGCCAAAAACCCCAGCTCGTGGTTCTCAACAAGCTTGACCTGCCCGGCGCCCGTACAGCAGCGGAAAGTTTTAAGGCGGCCTCCGGCGATATGGAAATTCTGACCATATCAGCCCTGACTGGCGACGGCCTGGACAGGCTCAAATCAAAAATACTGGTCCACCTTGACCGGGATAAAAAGCAAGAATCCGTCAAAGAGTAAGCCATGGCGACCATTGGACTGTTCGGGGGCACCTTTAACCCCATTCACCTGGGACATCTCAAGACTGTGCTGGAAGTAAAAAGCAATTTCCACCTGGATACGGTCTTCCTGATACCCTCATCCCTGCCTCCCCATAAAAAACATCACAAAATCGCCGCGGCCACGGATCGGCTGACCATGCTGGAAATCGCGGTCGCCCCACTCGCGGGCCTTGAGGTGTCAGACGCTGAAATAAACCGGTCCGGCCTTTCATACAGTGTGGAAACTGTGACTGAATTCAGGCAGCGCTTTGCCAAGGCACCCGACATCCCCTTTATCCTCGGGCTTGACGCCTTTGTTGAAGTTCACACCTGGAAGGCCTGCCTGCAGCTGTTCGAAATGATTTCGTTCATTGTGATGACGCGCCCAGGGGCAGACAGTCGCACAGGCCCCCCGGCCCATGAAACCATCCAGGCGTTCCTTGACGCCCGGATTTCGGATGGCTATGTTTTTAATTCAGCAACCGGCCATTTCCGACACCCGCAGCTGCAGCCGGTACGATTGTTTCAGGCAACCCCGGTGGACATATCATCCACGGGGATACGACAGAGAATCAAAGCAAACCGGCCATTTGCCCACCAGCTCCCGGAGGGTGTGTCCGACTACATTATCAAAAAAGGACTTTATCGATGACAGTCGAACCAGATCCGACGCTGGACCTGATTGTAAATGCTATGCTGCAGCGCAAAGTCATTGCGCCGGTATTGCTCGATGTTCAGGATCTCACCTCTGTTGCAGATTTTTTCGTTATCTGCAGCGGCAGTTCCAACCGTCAGGTCAGCGCCATAGCGCAAACGATCAAAAAAGAACTCAAAAAGCAGCGCATCAAGCCCATCAGCATTGACGGCATAAAAGAGGGACAGTGGGTCTTGATGGACTTTGGCCACGTGGTAATCCATGTTTTTTATGACCCGGTCAGAAATTTCTATGACCTGGAAGGTCTGTGGACAGATGCCACCCGCATTGTCACCCCCGGACTGAAAAAATTTATAGCTGCTGTGTCTCAACCGGAGGAAACCCATGACTAACGGCCGGCCCTGTATGCTGATGATATTAGACGGTTGGGGTCTCAACCCTGCAGACACCAATAACGCGGTGGCCCTCTCGGGAACCCCGCATCTGGAAAAACTGGCCAGGGAGTATCCCACCACCCGGCTGCACTGCTCGGGCGAGGCCGTCGGGCTGCCTGCCGGAATTATGGGAAATTCCGAAGTCGGGCACCTCAATATCGGGGCGGGCAGGATAGTATACCAGAACCTGCTGCGCATCAACCAGGCCATGGCCGACGGCAGCTTCGCGGAAAATCCGGTATTCGATGCAGCCATGGCAAACGTACAGACCAATGCTGCGGCCTTGCACCTGGTTGGACTTGTTTCGGACGGCGGCGTCCACAGCCACCTGAGCCACCTGCTCGCACTCGTAGACGCTGCCAGGGCCCGGGGACTCACCCGCATCTTCATCCATGCCATCCTGGATGGACGCGATACCCCGCCCCAGAGCGGTATCAACTACATCACCCGCCTGCAGGCCCATCTGGATAAAACCGGCAGCGGAAAGATCGCTTCCATTTGCGGCCGGTTTTACGCCATGGACCGGGACAAGCGCTGGGAACGAGTGCAGGTGGCCTATGACCTGTATACCCGTGGAGAGGGCGTCGCTGAAAAAGATCCTGTGACAGCGGTTGAAAATGCCTATAAACGCAATGAAACTGATGAATTCGTACGCCCAGTGGTTTTAACCGAAGCTGGCGGCACCCCCCTTGCGACCATTAAGGCAACAGATGCCGTCATCTGTTTCAATTTCCGCGCTGATCGCGCCAGGGAGATCACCCGGGCCCTGACCGACAAGACCTTTACAGGCTTCACAAGAAAATTTCAGCCGGAGATCAGCAGCTACGTCTGCATGACGCTTTACGATGAGCAGTTTACCCTGCCGGTGGCCTATCCCCCGAACCACATGGATGACATTCTGGGAGAAGTCATCAGTCGCGAGGGCATGTCCCAGCTTAGAATCGCAGAGACCGAAAAATACGCCCATGTCACCTACTTTTTCAACGGCGGTGAAGAGACCCCCTTTGCGAATGAAGAGCGTTGCCTGATCCCTTCGCCGCGTGACATTGCCACGTATGATCTCAAACCTGAAATGAGTGCCCCGGCCGTTACCGAAGAGGTTCTACAGAGAATTGACTCAGATCGGTATGATTTTATTGCCCTGAATTTTGCCAATATGGACATGGTGGGCCATACCGGTGTCCTGGATGCGGCTGTCAGGGCCTGCAGCACGGTGGATGCCTGTGTCGCCCGGATCGTGGATCGAATCCTGGCCCGCCAGGGAACGGTCATTGTTACGGCGGACCATGGCAATGCCGAAGAGATGGTAGACAGCAACGGCAACCCGCACACCGCGCACACCCTCAATCCGGTCCGCCTGATGCTTGTAAATGAACGCCTGAAAACAACGCAACTGAGGGAAGGGCGCCTGGCTGACATTGCCCCCACGATTCTGGAGGTCATGGGCATAACACAGCCGCCGCGGATGACGGGGCATTCCTTGATCAAGAGTCAAACGTAAAGCGGATAAGTTTGAAGTGACTAAAGACAGGCAAATAAGGAGTATGGATTTTGCTGCTTAAAGATTACGTGACCGGAAAAGAGGTCCCCAATGTTGGCGCTGAAGAAAACCGGCAGGCCGTTGAAAAGTACCTGGTGATGCAGAAAGGGTTTCACCGGGAGGATCTGGAAATCGATGCGCCCCTGGAGATTGATATAAACGGGGAGGCCTATCACGCCACGCTTGACATCGTTGTCCACCTTGACGAACGGCGATTGATAGCCCTGAAATGCGCGGCCGGATCCCTGGGCTCGAGAGAAAAGGAAATCCTCTCGGCTGCCAGGCTGCTGGATAGTTACCAGGTACCGTTGTCGGTTGTTTCAGACGGCAAAACAGCGCTGGTTCTCGACACGCGTTCGGGTAAAACCCTTGGCCAAGATCTAGACGCGATTCCCTCACGCGAAGATTTACGCAGCAGGTTTGAGGAAAATGATTTCCAGCCGGTGCCGGAAAACCGCCTGGAACAGGTGAAACTGGTTTTTCGTTCGTATGACAGTATGAATGTCAATGTGACCCGCAATTCGTGATCGCACACCACCAAAGTATTGCAGGATCTATTCTTGTGTCTCGCAAACTGGGTAAATACATAGTTTATAGCTCTATCATGAATTCATGGGGCAGCTAAATCCGAAATACAAAGCACGAAATTCAGATGACCAAATAACAGAAACAGGTGCCTGCCGATTGTAATGGCAGGTATTTTTGATGTTTTCAGTCATTTTTGTTTTAATTATTGTTTCGGATTTTTGGGGACGCAACAATAGTTCAACCCCTTATGCCTTCAGCCTTATTTACCTATCTGGGTAATCGCCTTGCTGTAGTTGTTGTAATACTTTTCCATAGCCTTATGTTGATCTTCGATCTCTTCAATGGCCTTTTTTAACCTGGCTTGATCCTTGAGGACTTCATCCCAGACCTTGTTGATCTTCTTCAGGTTCAGGTGCTTTTTCCCAGCCAGCTTGACCACCTGCTTAAGCCGTTTCAGGCTTTCGTCAATATCTTTCTCCAGGGTTTTTGTCTCTTTTTCAATCTTTCCAATAGCGCCTTCCAGCTTCTTCAGGTTTTTGTCCGCCGCTTTGGCCGCCTTTTTAAAATCCTTATCCACCACTTCCCGCCCATCAATATCATCCTGATCTTTTTTGGCAAAAGCCGGCCCGGGAACAACAAACATGAATACGACGATAAACGCTACCAGCAATCTCATAGTCTCCTCCTTGTATAAAAAAAGTCCCGTGGAAAACCACAGGACTTTATATTATTTACGACGGTTGTTCAACCGGCGGATTACTGGCCGGCAACCTCTTTGCCGCAGTGTTTGCAGACTTTGGCGCGATCTTTGATGATCTCGGCACAAAATGGGCATTCACGAGTATAGAAACGTTTGTGTATCTTGGAAACCGCTTTTGCAATCTCTTTGTCCACCAGTTCATTACCGACGTTCAAGCCACGCAGGGGATCTATGGCATCCAACTCGCCAATGTCTCCGATCATCTCGGCAGCCTTCAACCGGACCCGAGCCGGTTCGGTGGGATCCAGGATGATCCTCATAATGGTCGGGCCGTCATTGCTGACATAGCACTCTGCCAGGATGGAAAATCCTTTTTTAATATTTTCCTTCAGTGCTTCCTGTTCGGCCAGCATCACCTCATCAACTTCCTGGCCCTTGCCGCCATGTGGGCTGAAAACCGGCATCACTTCAAATTTGCCGGAACTGGGATAGCAAAAACAGCGATATGACGCAGTTTGGGCAAAGTTGTCCTGAAGATCATCCCACCCGGCTTTATAGAGCTTGCACTCATCATTGAAACATAAAAAAAGGTAGGGTTCACCCCATCCCAGCCCGTCACTGAAGTTGATGGGCGGAACCTCCCAGATACTCATTTCCTCGTCACAATGGGGACAACGGGGTTTTTCCATTTCAAGGACCTTTTCCAGGACCTGCTCTTTTGTCTCAATTGCCATCAATAATCCTCCGAATTTTTCCGCCCGGGCACACACTTGTCAGGCCTGTATTACGAATTGCCTGTGCCTGGCAGGTATTAAATCTGTCAACGTCCGGACCTAAGTTAAGAGCCAAAAGCCAAATGTCAATAACATGCCTTTGGTCATACACCCGGAATTTCAAGGGGTTGCTTTTGACAATTATATGCTCGGGTGATACGGTGGGTCCTCACGGCAACCACTTGCCGCCATAAGCATATAAATATGATTAAAATTCAACAAGTTAGACTATCCAAAATGGCGACCTTCTGCTATATCCTTGCAGATACCGCCACCCGGACATGCGCCCTGGTCGATCCAGCATTTGATACTTGCCGGCTGCTTGACGCAGCCGCGGACAGCCGCCTGAAAATCACCCACGTGATCAACACTCACAATCATTCCGACCACACCGCCGGAAATATGGATATTGTGGCCGCCACCGGAGCGCAGGTCTGTATCCACCGACTTGATGCAGCCGGCCTGGGAAAACTATTCAACCGGGGATTTTCAAGACTGATGGGCGGCAAAGGTTCCCCCCAACCCGACGTTCTGCTGGAAGATGGCGACACCATCGAGATAGGCGATACCGCCATCAAGGTCATACACACACCGGGGCACACGCCGGGAGGAATCTGCCTGTATGCCGACAACAACATATTTACCGGGGACACGCTATTTATCGAATCAGCCGGCCGAACTGATCTTCCCGGCGGCAACCGGCAGCAGTTGCAAACCTCCATTCAAAACCGGATCAGCAGGCTGCCGGAGGAAACCCTGATCTGGCCAGGCCATGACTACGGTTCCCGCCCGTATTCCACCATCGCCCGTGAAAAAAGATCTAATCCATTTATGCAAAATTAGCCCCGGCCCGGCACAGCTGTTTTACAAAAATGCGGATTTCCGCGGCTGTGGAATTTCAATTTTCAGCCTGCATCAGGGTTGAAATTTGCGCATGATTCATATATGGCTGAATCCATGGAAAAAGATACATCCAAGACCCAGGCTGAGTACATTAAGGCGTTGATGAATATCAGCCAGGCAATCACTTCGGAACTCTACCTTGAAGACCTGCTGAAGCTGATTGTCATGGTCACGGCCAACGTCACCGGGGTTGCAATCTGCTCTCTCTGGTTGGTTGATGAAAATAAAAAACCGCCTAAAATACACCTTAAAGCCACCCAGTCGATCGACCCCGAGTACATCCAGGACCGCTCCCTGGAACTCAACGAAGGGGTTGTGGGACACGTGGTCAGCCACAAACGCCCCCTGGTCATTCAAGATGTGCTGAAAAGCAAACGCTTTAAGGAAAAAGAGATGGCCAAACGGCTTGACCTCGTCTCTATGGTGGGTGTACCGCTTCAGCTCAAGAGTGAAAAGGTCATCGGCGCTCTCAATTGCTTCACCACAACGCACCATGAATTTTCAGAAACGGAAATTAACCTGCTCTGTGCCGTTGCCGGCCAGGCCGCCGTGGCCATATTGAACACCGAACTGATGGTTAAAACCAAGGTTATCCAGGAAGAGTTGGAAACCCGCAAACTAGTTGAACGCGCCAAGGAAATTTTGATGGTTCGCCAGAAGATGACCGGGGATGATGCCTATCGCTGGATTCAGAAAAAAAGTATGGATTCCCGCAAACAGGTCCGCCAGGTGGCCGAAGCCATCATCCTGTCCGCAGAGCTTGAATTATAGTCGCCGCCCCCAACTGTGTTTCTACCCCTGATTTCAAGATTCAACCCCTGGAAACTATCTCAGCTCCCAAAGTATACGGCTATCCATGATACCTTTTTAATATGAATAAAATTCATCACAACTAATCTTCTTGACAATTATTATAAGTTTTGCTTAATAAATCCTAATAAAGTTACTTTGATGGACTTGGCCGCACAATGGCGTGCTGCCAGCATCCCAAACAGATTGAGACAAAGGCGTCTTTTGCTGAAAATGGCAAGGGCGCCTTTTTATTTTTCAGCCCCGCTCAGGGGCACTTTTAATGAGGGGAGTAAACTATGGAGAGAATATTGAAGAACAACGACGCATTGGGAACCACCAACCGCGGTAACCCTTGTGAGTCTGGCCTCTGCACCCTGTGCCGGGCCGACTGCAAAGGCAAATGTGAAACCTGGCTATCCAGCCTGGTGGGCCGGAAACTGCTCTACCCGCGCAGCTACGGCATCGTCACAGCCGGCGCCAACAACACTTGCCACAGGGGTGTTTCCTATAATTCGCTGCGCATCCAGGGATATGCTTATGGCTCGCACGGACTGCAGGATGGCATGAGCAATGATCCGGATGACTGCATCTTTCCGAATGTCTCCCTGGAGACCGAATTTGGCCAGGAAGTGAAGACCAAAGCCCGCATTCCCCTGATGACCGGTGCCCTGGGTTCGACCTTCGTGGCCCAGAAGTACTGGGACGCCTTTGCCGTCGGGGCAGCCCTGGTAGGCATCCCTGTGGTAATCGGTGAAAACGTAGTGGGTGTCGACCTCAAATCGGAAATCGGCCCCGGAGAAGAACGCAAGGGTAAAATCAAAAGTGCCCCGGAACTGGAACGCCGGATTGACGGCTACCTGCGCTACTATGACGGATACGGCGCAATCATCGTCCAGCTCAATGTGGAAGACACCCGTAACGGCGTAGCGGAATTTGTTGCCGACAAATACGGCGACAAGGTCGTCATTGAGCTGAAATGGGGCCAGGGCGCCAAAGACATCGGTGGTGAAATTCAGGTCACCAGCCTGGACTACGCGCTTTTCCTGAAGAATCGCGGCTACGTGGTGGATCCTGATCCGTCCCTGGTGGAAGTCCAGGAAGCGTTTGAAAGCGGCGCCATCCGGTCATTCGCTCGCCACAGCCGCTTGGGCGGCACCAACCTCGATACCGTAGAAGCCGTGCGTGCCGATTTTATGAGCGCGGTGGAATATCTGCGCAGCATCGGGTTCAAGCGAATTACCTTGAAAACCGGCTCATATGGCATGGAAGAGCTGGCCATGGCCATCAAATTCGCCACTGACGCCAAGCTGGACCTTTTGACCATTGACGGTTCCGGCGGCGGCACCGGCATGAGCCCCTGGAACATGATGCAGAGCTGGGGGGTTCCCTCCATAGACCTGCACTCCAAGGCCTATGAATATGCCAGTATCCTGGCGGCCAAGGGCAACCGGGTTGTCGATATGTCTTTTGCCGGAGGCTTCGCCCTTGAAGACAGCATCTTCAAGGCCCTGGCCCTGGGCGCCCCGTTTACCAAGCTGGTCTGTATGGGCCGGGCCATCATGATCCCAGGGTTTGTGGGTTCTAACATTTACGGCGCCCTGCACCCCGAAGAAAGAGGCAATGTCAACGGCCACTGGAACGAACTTCCCAAAACCGTTAAAGCGGTGGGCAGAGATGCCAAAGAGATTTTCGCCGGTTATTTCGACGTGGAAAAGAAAGTGGGCAAGGATGAAATGAAGAACATCCCCTACGGTGCCATCGCCTTCTGGACCATGGCCGACAAACTCGCCTGCGGCCTGCAGCAGCTTCTCGCCGGCGCCCGCAAGTTTTCCGTCACTAACCTGACCCGGAACGAACTTTTTTCCGGCAACCGGGAGACAGCCCGCGAAACGGGCATCCCACATGTGTCGGATGTCAATGACGAAAGCGCCAGAAAGATACTGAACTCGTAAGCGCCTGTAATCAAAATTTAAAAAAAGGCCCGCGGAGACTGCCTCCGCGGGCCTTTTCTCTTTACGGACCAGCTGTATATCACGTTCTTTAGGTTTTTTAGGAAGGCTCGGCTACTTGATTTTGATCCACAACAAGACAGCTGCGGCCGGTCCGGGGTTATGCCACTGCGCCGGCATCTCCGATTTGAGATATACGATTTCCCCCGCCTTCACATTGTTTTGAGTGTTATTAATGACTGCCTTCAACTCCCCCGACAGCAGGTAACCCAGCTCTTCGCCCTTGTGAGTGAAAAAGTGCGCAGGCAATTTTTTCCCGGGTGCAATCTCAATTCGATAGGGTTCCGCCTTGCCTTCAAAATCCAGCGGGGAGAGCTGATGGCCATGGATACTTCCCCGGGGCAGGTCTGGAAAACTGATTTCGGCGCCTTCACCAGTAAAAACCGTTCGGCCGGAAGCGGTGGTGCTCTGAAAAAAAGCCCCGATTTCCACCCCCAGCACCTCTGCAATTTTGAACAGGGCCGGAATCGAAGGATAAATGGTGCTGCTTTCCACCTGGGAGATGGTGCTGGGCGTTACCCCCACGTAGCCGGCCAGTTCTTTCTGGGACAACCCCTTCTTTTTGCGCAGGTCTTTCAGCCGCAGCCCAAGATCGCTTCTGCGGGTGGAACCGTTTGCATCTTCAAAATTAGCCTCCAACCCGCTGGTCCAGTAGTTGCGGGGTTTATCCAAAATAGCCGGATTGCGCTTGTCCGCTTTTAAAATAGTCAGAGTGGATTTGCCCCGGTTAAGATGCAGCTCAATAGCCACCTGGGCGATGTGATTGATGTTTGCCCTGAGCCGGTTCGAGTGCGCGGCTTTTTCAATAACCCAGTAGGCAATGGTATCGAGTTCATAAAGCCGCGGACACGATCTGGAATAGAATTTCAGGATCTTGTCTTCGCCCCCCCACAGTTCCTGCATACCGGTGAGGCTTTCAAAAACCAGGCGGACATCTCCCTCCAGAGTCTTGTGCAGGCCGTAAATGGCCTCCATGACCTGGGCCGGTTTGGCGGGATTTTTCACCTTGATAATCTGGTAAGGACACTGGGCACCGTTTTTCTCGTAAAATCGGCTGAAGACTTCGGAACCGTCGCCCTTGCCGTAGGTAAAACAGTCCAGAATGGTCAAATGCTGATTCTCGGCCATGGGACCCAGCTCTTCTATCAGGGTCCGGGGTGAGCGGTCAAAACTCACATAGATAATCGCTTTGCCCTGGGTCTGGGACTCCCGGATGAAGTTCAGACAGAACAGGGATGCCAGGCTCCCGGCATCGTCATACCAGATCACATTGTCGCCGATATGCAGGCCGCCCAGCAGACTGTCGAATTGGCTAATTCCTGATGATACACTCTCTTTTCTGGAATACATAGGTCCGCCCACCCTCACTACCTATAATAAAATCGATCTTCAAGCTTTATGAGGCCGCGAATGGCAGGTACCAGGCCATGGGTAAGCGGCTCCGGTGGCCAGTAGCTTTTCTCTTTGTAATTCATTATCGAAGGCCTCCTTTTTTAGGGTTGATAGCACAGAAAACCGCCGGGCTCAATCCGATTGAAGAAAGGCCGGGCTGGTAAATTGCCTGTGCTCACAATTGACGAAGTGACTGACTGGCAAATTGACCCGCACAAGCCGTAAACCAGCCGCAGCCACTTTCGAGATTTCAGATAAAGTGCTCGATTGACGCCAGCCTGGGCATCTGGTATTTTACAAGGGATCCTTAAAAGACTTCTGGTGGGCCTCAAGATTTTGACACTCTGGAGGTATCAGGCATGAAACGATGGCGTTGTAAAATCTGCGGGTATATTCACGATGGTGATAAACCACCTTTCCAATGCCCGATCTGCCGTGTACCTGCGGCCCTGTTTGAAGAGATCGGAGAGGCCGGCGAAAGCGACATTCGTAAAGGATCATCGCAATGACACTGTCCGTGGCATTTATAGGATCTATCCTCGAGCGCGTAAATTCAATCCCGATTGTTGCAACCCTGCAATAGGTAAAACCATGCGTTGCCCGGTTTGCGAAAAGAAGTTGGGCGAACTGGAACCGCGCATCTTCTCTACCTTCGACCATCAGCCCATCTGCATGGATTGCAAGAAAAAAGAGGTGCAGAAGCAAGGATACCCGGAAGCATCCCAGGCACTCATCGGGCAGTGCATGACGGATTCAGAACTCTCCTACGGGGTGGACCCCGAAGCTTTCTGCTACCATCACTTTTACCCATTTACCTGTTAGGCCGGGTAAAGTGACGCGGGTTCCGGTCTACAAAACACCCATAAGATAACCCCGGACTAAATAGCAGCCGCAGCATACGCCCGCCGCTTGCCGCGCCGGCCCGGATTAGCACCGGCCCGGGTACTTCCATTATTCCCGGAAACCAGTTGGACTTTGACAGACCTGCCATCCAGGCGGGCGTTTTTGATCCCCTGGCTCACTTTTCCGGCCGCCCGCTGCTCCACTTCAAAGAAGGAGAATTCCCGCTTTAAATCAATCTGGCCGATCATGTGTGAACGGATGCCGGAATGGTCGCATATCAGCCGCACGATGGCCCCGGCATTGATCTTGTCCAACCGCCCCACGTTAATGAAAAACCGCTGGGTTTTCTTGTTTTGCAGGCGTTTTTTCAGGGCCGGCTTTGCCTTGCCTGCCGGAGCTCCGATTTTCTTTTTCGGCTTCAGGTTTATATCGCCGGCATGACGGTAATACTCGATCAGCCGGTCAGACTCTGATGCAACCAGTCGTTTGATCAGTTCCTCTTTGTCAAGACCTTCCAGGGCGGCATACACAGCCGGCAGGTAGGCGGCAATATCCGCCTCGACCACCTTGGTGTCCACGAGTTTGCCTACCCGACTGAGGAGTTGTTTCTGACAGATCTCCTTCCCGGCAGGAAGTTTCCCGAAATCAAACTGTATTTTACAGCGTTTCTCAATGGCCCGGATACGGTATTTTTCTTTTACATTGATCAACGCCATCGAAGCGCCGCCCTTTCCGGCACGCGCCGTACGGCCGCTGCGGTGTGTGTACACTTCCACCTCGTCCGGCAGGTTGTAATGAATCACGTGGGTGATGTCATCCACATCAAGCCCCCGGGCGGCTACATCGGTGGCCACCAGTATCCGAATGGAGGTCCGGCGGAATTTACCCATTACATAGTCACGCTGCGCCTGGGAAAGTTCGCCGTGCAGGGCATCGGCATCGTAGCCGTCCTGCATCAACCTGGCGGCCACATCCTGGGTTTCCCGGCGGGTACGGCAAAACACCAGTCCGAAAATCCCGGGAGAAAAATCAAGCACCCGCTTCAGGGCCTCATACCGGTCTTTTTCCCGTATCGTGTAACAGGTGTGGTCAATATTCTTAGGACTGCGGTGTTTACCGCCCACCGTTATCTTCACCGGGGTTTTAAGATACCGGCTGGCAATTGCGGCCACACCTGCCGGCATGGTGGCTGAAAACAGCCATATCCGCCGCTGCTGCGGCAGAGCGCCCAGGATTCGATCAATATCTTCCTTGAATCCCATGTTCAGCATCTCATCGGCTTCATCCAGAACCGCCACAGAGACCCTGGCCATGTTCACGGCTTTGCGTTGGAGCAGGTCAATCAGCCGACCCGGGGTCGCCACGACTACCTGGGCTCCGCGTTTTAACTGCTGCATCTGGTAAACGATACTGGCACCGCCGTACACGGCCACTGTCTGCACACTTTTCAGGTGACGCGAAAACTGCTTCAGGTCATTTGTAATCTGGATGCAAAGCTCACGGGTCGGGCAGAGGATAACTGTCTGAGGCTGCCGGACAGACGGGTCGACCCGCTGCAGCAGCGGCAGGCCATAGGCTCCGGTTTTCCCGGTGCCGGTCTGGGCCAGACCCACGATGTCCTGTTCTCCGTTGATCAGGACAGGAATGGCTTTCGCCTGTATCGGCATGGGGGTGATAAAACCCAGGTCTTTCACCGCCTGTACCAGTTCTACATTTAAACCTAATTCTTGAAAATCCATGTTATTCCTTTTTAACCATAAAAAAATGCCGTCCAAAACAATTTGGACAGCACCACCACGCACAATCCACAAGATGTTTAACCGTACTGATCAAGCACATAGCTGGCTGACAATCAGACGATTCCGGGTGTTACTATACACAATAGATGTTAATTGCAACCTAAATTGTAAAAAAATATTTTGTTCCAAAAGGCATTAACCCCCATATTTAGAAGGCGGTCGGGTAAAGGAAATCAGGATGGCCGACAGGAAAAAGAAACACGCCAGGCAATTGAAAACCAGTCGGAAATCACCCGGGTACAGATCCAGCAGGTAACCGCTCAGCCAGGGGCCGGAAATACCAGCGAAGAACCCGTAGCCGGTAAACAACAATCCGAAAATATCGGCAAAATAGCGCATACCGAAAATTTCTGTGATCAGCGGGGCGGCCACGGCGAACTGGGTACCGAATCCAAATCCCACCAGGGCGGCCAGCACGGCCCAGGCACCCAGCCCTGTCAGATGGTCCATCAACAGGTAGGCCGTCCCGGAAAGAATGAAGGCCAGACAGATGGTTCGGCTCCGGCCCATAAAGTCCGACAGGTAGCCGCTAATCAGGCGCCCGGTACCGTTGGTCAGATTGAAGGCGGTCAGAATCAGCACCGCTTCTTTCAACGGCAACCCCCGGGCGATACCAAATGGGGTGGCCAGGGTCACCATGGCAATTCCGGCCCCGCCGGCCATGACCCAGACCAGCCATACGAACCAGAAACTCCGGGTCCGCATGGCCTGGGCCGCTGTCAGGTCCGGCGTACACATCTCCTCGGAACTGCACCGGTCAGAAATCGGCCCCCCTGTATCCGACGGCAGCTTCAGAAGGGGCGCCGCGGCCAGCCCGGCCGCCAGGGCAACCAGCCCCAGGGTGATGCAGGTCGCCTGGTAACCGAACAGCGCCAGCCCGGTACTGAAAACCGGGGCCATCAGGGCCGCCGAAACCGCAAAGACCATGTTCACCACGCCGGATACCAGACCCCGTCGGTGGGGAAACCAGGCCTGCACAACCGTCAGGGCCGGCAGGTAGATGAGCGCGGAGGAGGCCCCCACCAGGAAAGCCCAGGCGTACACCATCCGGATGTCGGCTGCCCCCCCCACCATCACGGCACTCAAGCCGCAAAGCAGGGCGCTGGCCGCAGTCAGTCGGACAGGCCCGAATTTTCTCAGCAGGCGGCCGGTGAGAAACATGGCAATTCCGGCAGCCGCCAGCACAAAAAACAGGGTTCCCCCGATGGCCGCCCGGTCCACCTGCAGCGCCTGCCGCCAGTAAGGGGCCATGACGCCCGGAAAGCCGAAGATAAAGGCCCCGGGCCAGAAGATGGCCACACAGCAGGCCGCCATCACGGGCAGGCCGCCCCCTTCGGCCGCAGCCTGTCCGGAAGCATTTCCGGGCGGCCGTCCGGTTTGTTGATGTGGTGTTTGAGGCGACATACCGCAATTTGCCATAGATCACCGTGCGGAGTAAAGGCGGAAACAGATATTAAGACAGTTTTTTCGGAGGCCTGCATGGGGCTGATTATAAATGGGAAGGGCAGCCCTTTCTGCGCTTTTCAAGTTGACAAAGCAAACAGGAATAAGTACGCTTGAAAATCATCCTATCATGGAAGCGATTTCAGCAGCACTGACTGCTTGACGAATCATCCTTGAGATACCATAGATACCTGCCCTGCATCACCATGTGACCGGTATCTCGAAGCTGAAATCGTAATAACTGTTCCACCTGCACCCATTTAACGGAACAACGACCGGCCGGGTTCCGATTGATCAAGACGTTTCCTCCCGGCTGCTGTTTTCGGACTACAACAGACGGGAAATAGCCGACCCTAACCAATCTTGCGGCCCCTGCATCCTGGCAAACACCGGATAGGGGCCGCATTAGTTTTGGATTTCTTTAATGCGAGGTCTGTCGGTATGGATATTAAAACCTGGAAAGGGGAAGAAGTTACCATCAAAGTAGATTACGACCAATGCAGCGGCAAGGGTGAATGCGCAGATTCCTGCCCCTCTTCTGTGTATGAACTGCAGGACGGCAAGGCGGTACCCGCAAATATTAACGACTGCATCGAATGCTGCACCTGTGTATCCGTTTGCCCCGAAGGGGCCATTGAGCACAGTGCCTGCTAAAGGAGAACCATATGAGCATAAAACGTTGGGATGAGCTGCTGGTAGCCGAACATGAGATGATCGAAAGAGCCATGGACATTATGCGGCACGAGCTGGAAAAATTACCCCAGGGCCAGGTAGATCAATTCGCCATGCGGCGCACCCTGGACTTTCTCCTTGAATTTGGCGACCGCATCCATAACACCAAGGAAGAAAAATGGCTCTTTCCCCTGCTCACCGAACGGGGAATCCCGGAGGATGGGCCGATCAGGGTCATGCTCATGGAGCATGAAAACGAGCGGGCACTTCTATCAGACATGATACAGAAGACAGCGGAACTGCCCGGGTTGGCGGCTCCTGAGAAAGCAGGTTTCAAGAAGACCGGGCTGGATTACCTGGAGATCCGGGCCGACCACATCTGGAAAGAAAACGATGTCCTCTACGCCATGGGCCGCCGGGATTTCAGTAAGCAGGACAACACGGATCTCGTGGAGGCTTTCAACCAGTACACTGCCAGTATTTATGGTCCGGATTTTGCGGCCATCATCGAAAAAATGCTGGCGGAAGTCGAGCCGGGAGGTGCGGCCCGTAAAAGCATGATCGAGAATCTGTCCTATGCTCAGATAGATGCCATCATGGAGACCCTGCCGGTCGAGGTCACTTTTGTGGACGCAGACGATGCGGTTGCTTATTTCAACCGCCTGGACAAGGATAAGATCTTTGTGCGCAGCCGGTCGGTGATCGGACGTAAAGTGGTCATGTGCCACCCGGCCAAAAGTGTCGACCAGGTCACAGAAATTGTCAGTGGTTTCAAAGACGGCTCCCTGGACAAGGCCGAATTCTGGATCAACATGGGCGAGGATAAAGTCTATATCCGCTACTTCCCGGTCAGGGACAGCCAGGGGACTTATATGGGCGTCCTCGAAGTGACCCAGGAGATTGGCGCCATCCAGAAGATTACTGGTGAAAAGCGTCTATTGTAAACGCTATGCCGTATCTCCATTTTTCAACCGGGGGCAGTTCCAGGATTTTTGATCGGGCAGCTATACTATCGGCTGAATCACTCGTTGGTCTGGCTATCTTCTCAATGCTGATTCTTCTCCCGCATCCTTAAATTTATTTCCAGCCGTTCCAGGGAAAGACTGACCACATCTTTTGTCTGGGGCATCTTCTCCATGTAGGTACCGAAGAACTCCCGGATAGCCGCGTGTGCGTCCAGTCCGGCCGCACCGATAACCGCTGAAATTATACGCTCGTAGATCATGGGGTGAATCTGCTCCAGCTCTTCAAGGTTGTCCTGGTACCAGTCCCACAAGAAGGCGGCCGCGTTCCGGTTTTCGACAAACGCCATGGCCGGAATAAATTTGTTGCGCGGCGGGACTGTCTCGAGGATGTATTGCCCCACGGCTTCAATCTCACGCGCCCCGGTAAAGCCACCCAGAGCGGTCAGGACGTTCATGCGTTCGTGCTCGATGACCGAGTCCGCAAAGCGCTGCTTGAACCAGGTAAGGGTTGCGGCATCACCGGTACGGGCCCCGGCCAGCATGACGCTCTTCAGGATGTCAGGATGAATCTGCCCCCCCGCAACCAGGATAGCAAACTGGTCTGCCGCGAACCGGGTCGCGGCAGCGGAACCATAACGGATGGCATCCCAGAGCAGTTGATCACGCAGGATTGAAGTGGTTTGCTTTTCATCGGGGTCCGGCAGGTAGCCGATGCGGGCCAGGACGGCCTCAAACCAGGGACGGCCAAGGGCTTCAATGCGCTCTCGCCAGTCAGGCGACAGCACATGATAAGCCAGGGAGAGATTGGAAGCGATGGCCGTCAGTACCAGATAGGATGTCTCCTCGCCATAGACAGCTAAAAATTCCAGGTATTCCTCAAACCCCGCGTTTCCAGATCTGACCAGGCTGAACAGGTCCTCCTGGAGGCCCCAGCGGTCCTTGGGGTCCAGTGATTGGTTGGCGACTTTTTTACCCAGGGCTGCCAGGTTCTGGGCATCCAGGTAGCGCACCCGGAAAAAGCCGGTTTGCCGGCTGTTGATTTTGTAGGCCATGGTGCCGGTGGGCAAGGCCACCTGTTCTTGACCGGTGTCCATCAAGAGCTTGACGGTCTGCGATTCGCCTGCCGTGGTAAAAAACTCGATCGTCACCGGTATCAACCACTGCTGGCTAAACTCCCCGGGCAGGTAGGTGAACCGCTGCTGGGTGAGAACGATTTCATCTTCTCGGCATTCGGCCGTAACCATGGGAAAGCCGGGCTGGCCGACCCAGTTCTGCATCATGGCGGTCACCGGCAGGTCAGCCGCAGCCTCAAACGCTTCCCACAGGTGATGACTGGCCGCACAGGCGTAGGCATGGGTTTTCAGGTAGTGGCGCAGGCCCTTTTGAAAGTTGTCGTCACCAATGAAACCCTGAACCTGCCGCAGGATACTGCCGCCTTTGTTGTAGATAATCGGGGCCGTACTCGAATTGATGACCACATGCTCACCCCCGGGAATCTCAATGGGAAATGTTTCCTGCAAAGCATCCCGGGCCATGGCCGTGGCCGTCTGGCCGTGCAGGAACTTATCCCAGATGTCCCAGTCCGGATAAAATTCCGCCACCACGCCAAACCCAAAATAGGTGGCAAAACTCTCGTTGAGCCACAGGTACTTCCAGTCGGACGGGGTCACCAGGTTGCCGAACCACTGGTGGGCAATTTCGTGGGCGGTCACTTCACAGATCCGCTCTTCCCCTGCCCGGGAGGTGGTCTCCGGGTAGTAGAGCAGCAAATTCTCCCGGAAGGTAATCGCGCCCCAGTTTTCCATGGCGCCAAAGGCAAAATCGGGGATGGCAATCAGGTCCATCTTGGTCAGGGGATAATCGATACCGTAGTACTTTTCACTGAATGCCAGGGCCCGACGCCCAAACTCAAGACCAAATGCGGCCTGATCCTGCTGGCCGGGAAGCGTGACCGTGCGGACACGCGGGTCCTGGTCGTCCACCTGGATATCGAATTCCCCCACCCCGAAAAAAACCAGGTAGGTGGACATGGCCGGGGTCTGCTTGAACGTGACCCGCTGTTTGCCGTTGTCCAGTTCGACAACCTGTTGGACCGCTTCATTGGAGATGGCCTTCAGGTGGGCCGGGATGTCCAGGGTGATGTCAAAGGTGGCCTTGTGCGCGGGGGCGTCCAGGCAGGGGAACGCCCGGCGGGCATCGCTCTCCTGGAACTGGGTCACGACAATATACCGTTCCTCTTCACCGACAGTGTAACGACTGCGGTAAAACCCGGCCATCAGGTCGTTGATATTCCCCTGGTAATCAATCTGCAAGGAGAGTTGGCCATCTTGGGCCTCCGGTAATTGAAGGTGTAGCTCCTCCTTATCGGGCGCCAAGGTAAAAGCGCAGTCGGCCAATGCATCATCAACCTGCAAACCACATTTTTCGATGGATAGGTCCAGGGCATTTAGTATGATTGCGGATACCGGTTCGGCGGCATTCAGGGAAATCACCGCCCGGCCGCGGAAGGTAAATCTTTCCAGATCGGGTTCCAGGTTCAGGGTATAATTAGTAACGGTAACAGGCTGCATAATTTGCTGCTCCTTAAGAATGACGGGTATTTAAATTACACGCCGCGGCGCACCACCATGCAATGTTCAATGTTGAGCATTGCATGGTGGCCGTTCATCTTTTGGTTCAGGCCTGCCACACGATCGCCTTTTTTTCCGCGTACCACCCGTCGGCCATGGCACCGTAGGTATCCTCCAGCCGGGAGCGTTTCAGCTTCATGGTCGGCGTCAGGAAACCATTTTCCGGCAGCCATTCGTCCCGGGCCACGGCCAGGAAGGCCAGCCGCTCGTGATGCGGCAGACTGCCATTGATGCTTTCCAGGTGCGCGGCCAACTCGGCTTCAATGGCCGCCTGGCTCGTATCAAGGCTCCCCCGGGCCTCCTCCGACAGCATCACGACACCATACGGCTGCGGATGACCAGCGCCGGTCACGCAGCACGCCTCCACACGCGGATGATTGGCCAGCTGGTTTTCAATGGGCACCGGGGCGACATACTTGCCCTTGGAGGTCTTAAAAAGCTCTTTAATCCGACCGGTTATCTTGAGACGCCCCTTTTCATCAAGCTCGCCCAGGTCGCCGGTTTTAAAAAATCCATCTTCGGTAAACTCTTCCGCTGTTTTTTCCGGCATTTTGTAATAACCCGTCATATTCCCAGGGCTTTTGACAAGAATCTCCCCCTCTACGCTGATCCGCTGCTCCACACCCGGATAAGGGGTCCCCACATAACCGGGGCGTACTTCGCCGGGTTTGGTGAGATGGGAGTAAGACATGTTCTCGGTCATCCCATAACCTTCCAGCAATTCCAGGCCCAGGTTCCGGTACCAGGCCATCACCTCCTTGGGGATCGGCGCCGATCCCGAGCCGGCAAAGCGCACATGGTTTAGCCCCAGCCCGGTAAGGATCTTCTTTTTCACGATCCCGCTGAGAATGGGTATCTTCAGAAACAGGTCGAGCTTTTTCGGCGGCATCTTCTGGAATACGCCCAGTTGGAACTTGAGCCACAAGCGCGGTACCGAAATGAACAAGGTGGGCCGGGTGCGCTGCAGGTCCTGTAAAAAGGTATCCAGGCTTTCGGCGAAATAGAGGGGAAAGCCGGCATACAGAGAGTGTGATGCGACCACCCAGCGCTCGAAAGAGTGTGATAACGGCAGGTAGGAGAGAATTCTATCGTCTGCGTGGGTGTTGAGATACTCGCTAATGCCCCGGGCGCTCTTGTGCATGGCTTCAAAACTCATCATGGCGCCTTTGGGCTTGCCGGTGCTGCCGGACGTGTAAATGATGGTGGCCGTCTCTTCCGGGGTTCGCTCCACCGGGTCGGCCAGGGGCTCGTGCTGCGCGATAATCTCGTCCCACTGGGTGTGATCGTTCTCCGGCGCCAAGGGGAAGGCGATTTTCGGCAAGTCCGCGGAAACACCTTTTTTCATCTCGTCCCAAACCGGGTCCAGTTTGCCCACAAACAGGAGTTTCGACTCTGAATGCTCCAGGGTGTACTGCACAATGTCGGCCGTCAAGATTGGAAAAATCGGGATGCTCACATGCCCGGCCATCCAGATGGCCAGGTCGGCAATCATCCAGTGGGCGCAGTTTTTGGAACACAGGGCGATGTGGCTGCGATCCGGCAGATCCAGGCTTTTCAGGTAGCTGGCCATTTGCCGTGCTTCGGTGACCGCCTCTTTCCAGGTCCAGGTTTTGACGTTGGCATTACCGCCGCCCATCGGCTGCGTGTAACACATCCGGTCCGGTGCGTTTTTCTCCCAGTGGTAAACACATTCCAGCAAATTTTTACTGTCTGTCATCGGCCCCATAAACTTCCTCCCTGTAGTGTTGATGTGCTTGCAAAAAGTGCGTAGACACCTTTTACAACTGTTTTAAATGTCTGCATTGATGATGGCCCCGGCAATTTCCCGGGTTAACTCCCCCAGGGCCAGACTCATAGCCGCCACCCTCTCCGGATATCCGCTACCCCCAGCCTGCCGGCTAATGTCCGAGCGGCGGGTCAGCAGGACCTGCTTGCCTTTACCTTTAAAAAGACTCCACTGCGCCTTCAGGGTAACGGTACCGTCCAGGGTTGCATCGAATTGTATCACGCTTACCACAACCTGCACGTGAACCTTGATTGCTGAGCGCCACGGAAACGAAAATGTATGCGCAGCGCCGGTCAGCGTCAGCAGATCAGCGCTCATGACTCTGGAAATGTTGTCCGCCAGGGGTTCAGCCCACTGATGGAACTCGGCCGTCTGCATTTCGTGCGGACCCGTCCGCGTCACAAGCATGGGCAGGTCCAGGTACTGGGGCATCTTGACCGGGCCGACACCAATGGCAAACCCATCGGGCAGGTCAACGGTCGGTTGTGTATCGGATGCGGCCAGGCCTGTCTCGAGCAAAAAGAATTTTGTACCCGGGGACCGGCCGGAGCCCAGGTTAATGCAGGCCGCCAGGAAAAGAGCCGTTCCGCCAATCAGCAATACCAGTAAAAGTCGTATTTTCATTTGGCCTCCTCCCGGGCGTCAGGCGCCTGTTTCCCCTGGAGCAGAGCTTCGGGGTGTTTGCTCAGGTAATTGGTCAGCACACGCATGGCCCGGGCGGCCGCGCTCAACTCATCCAGGGTCTTTTGGGCCTTGTAGACCAGGCTTGAATTTTCATCCGACATGCTGGTGATGTTGGCCAGCATGGCTTCTGCCTGTAAAAGCGTGGTCCTGGCGGTTGCAGCCGTCTCCCGCAGATCGTTAAGCACTGGATCGACCTGGCGTTCAATTTTCTGCAGCACCACCTGCAATTCATCGGTAGTCCCTGTGATGCCCCCAGCCACGGGGTCCACCTGCTGATCGAGTTTAGCAACCAACCCGCGTGTATCTTTCAAAGTACCCTGAAAGTCGGATGTCAGGCTCACCACCTGGCGATCAAGTGTAGCGGCCAGCTTTTGGTAGCTTTTCAGGGTATTGTTAAGCGTCCCGGGGACCGCCTGCAAGTCAGGAGAATTAACCAGGGCATCAATACCTTCAAGTGCATTTTTGGTTACCTGGACGAGCTCTTTAAGATTGAGCTTATCAAAAGCCTTGGTCAGGGTTTCAAGATCCGAAAGCAGGGTCGGCAATTCCTTAATATCTTCGTCGTAGCCTTTCAGGTCAAAGGGACTGCCGGGCGCAAAATCCAGGGCCACCAGCAGTTTCCCGGTAACAAAACTCTCCAGCTGCAGCTTGGCTCGCAGACCGATAGACACCATGTAATCGATGTTCTTCATGGTCATTTGCTGTGAACTCATCCCGCCGGGTTTGTCGCTGTCAATGACCTTTACGACCTCCCCGGTTGTCTCGACCAGGACCCGGGTATAAAAGTCCTGCTTATCCGGGGCAAACACCAGGTTGATCTGGGTAACCTTGCCCACCGGTACCCCCTTAAACTGCACCGCCGATCCAAGCCCCAGGCCTTTGACCGACCCGCTGAAGTAAAGTACAAAACGTTCCCCTTCTCTTAGCAGGCTGCCGGACCCGAAAATGAGGATACCGCCGATAAGCAGCACCGCCGCCCCGATGATAAACCCACCAATCAATGTTCTGTTGACTCTGTTCCGCATGGCTTACGCTTCCTTTACTGCTTCAGCTGTCTTTTCTCCGCGTGTCAAAAACTGGATAACGGCCGGGTTGTCCGACTCGGCCAACAGCTGCCGGGGGTTACCGGCCGCCCCCGCAGTGCGGGTTTGAGTGTCCAGGAAAATAGAATTGTTTGCAATGGCAAAGATACTGGGCAACTCGTGGGTCACGATGACCACCGTGGCGCCGATGCTCGCGTTTATCTCCAGGATTAAATCGTCCAGCATTTTGGCACTGACCGGATCCAGGCCAGCTGAAGGTTCATCAAAAAACAGGATTTCCGGATCCAGGGCAATGGCCCGGGCGATACCGGCCCGTTTGCGCATGCCCCCCGAGATTTCCGAGGGATAATAACGTTCAAATCCGGCCAGGCCAACCAGGGCGAGCTTGAGCGCCACCAGTTCACGAATATCCTTTTTATCCAACTCCGTGTACAGCTCCAGGGGCAGGGCCACGTTCTCACTCAGGGTCATGGAACTCCACAGGGCACCGCTCTGATAAAGGACCCCAAATCCCTTCATCATATTTTCCCGTTGCGGCTCCCCGATTTCCCAAAAATTGGTCTTGTGATAGTGGACACTGCCTGCCGCCGGTGATTTCAGGCCGACCAGGATACGCATGAGTGTGCTCTTGCCGCAGCCGCTGCCCCCCATGACAGCAAATACATCGCCCCGGCTGACGGTAAACGTCAAGTTCCGCATGAGCACAAAGCTGCCATAGGCCATGGTCAGGTCCCGGACCTTGATATGCGGTGCCTGCTGTTGAGGATCGGGGTTGCTCATTGTTGCTCCCGTCGAACCCTGGGGTTCTATTTTGCCGCCACTTCAATGGCAGGGCCGAAAATGTTCTCCTGCGCTAAGAGTAAAAACCACAAAACTCAGTTCCTGTTGTAAGGTGTCAGACGCCCAATACGTTGGTCAGGATGGCAAAAAGGCCGTCAGCCACCACGATGCCCACGATGGCGATCACCACCGCCGAAGTGGTTGCCTCACCCACGGCCGCCGCGCTGCGGCCGCAGCGCATGCCCTGCATACAGCCGGCCAGGGCAACGATCAGCCCGAAAAAAACACTCTTGACCAACCCCACTGAAAAATGCGTCAGGGTCAGGGCGTTACGGGTCTGCTCCAGGTATTGGATCAGGGAAATATCCATAGCCCCCACCCCCACGAGCAGGCCACCCAGGATGCCCAGCAGGTCCGAGTAGACGCACAACAGCGGCATCATTGCCACCAGGGCCAGGACCCGCGGCAGCACCAGGAAATCCATGGGAGGCACCCCCAGTGTCTGCAGGGCGTCAACCTCCTCGTTGACCTGCATGGTGCCAATGTTGGCGGCAAACGCCGCGCCCGTGCGGCCGGCCATGATAATCCCGGTCATGATGGCGCCCATCTCGCGGGCAATCCCGATACCCACCAGATCGGCAATATAAATCTGGGCACCAAAAAGACTCAATTGGACGGCCCCGACAAAGGCCAGGATCAAACCCACCAGCAAACTGATCAGCGACACAATCGGTAGGGCCTGCCATCCACAGGACTGGACCACTTCGTAGACATCTACCCTGCGAAAACGGGCTTTGCCCCGCAACAGTCGCATAAACGAGAGGGTCAGGTCACCGATGAATTCAAAAGTATTCCGGGTTGCCTCAAGCGCGGCCAGGCCGGCATCGCCGAGCCTGGCCACAAAGGATAATTGCTCTATGGTTTTGTCTGCATCGGTTTTCGGTGGGACTGCCGCCGCCAGATTCAGCAGGCGCCGGGCGCCGCCGGGCAGGCCGGTTAAATCCACGTTGATATCATCAGCCGCACAATGACGCTTCAGCCGGATCACAAACCCTACCAGGCTGGTGTCCCAACCGGACAGGTCCTGGCTGGCAAACTGGATGGATCGCACGCGGGGCCCCTTTATCCGGGACTCAAAGATTGCCGCAACAGACGGTACCACCCGACCGGTTTTCCACTCTCCCGAAAGAATTAGCAGCAGGGTGTCTTCCGCGATCAGGCGTGTCTGCAGTTGGAGCTTCGGCATCTTGTCAGGCAAATTGTTAAGGTTGGCAATCAATAAACAGGCAACTTAACCAGATTTGGTTTCAAAATACTTGATCAATCGGAGCATCTTCAGGACAACCGGCATAACCATATAATAAAATTAAGAAAATGTAAACGCCGGGAGGAAATTCGAATCGCCGTAAAAACTGCAAAACCAACACATTGGCCGCCTGTCGCGGCCGCTTGCTATTGCCGATCACGGGAAAACCCGACCTGCAGTGAACCCCGGGAAAATGACTGTCATCAGGGTGCCAGCGCAGCAAATTCCCTGACACTCGGCGTGGCTGCTTGAAACATCTGCCTGCATATGCACCCAATCTTGATCTTAATCCCGATTTTTGCCCGGGATAAACTACCCACCCGCCAGCTTCACAACATAACCCTGCTTTTCAATCTCCCGGGCCAGTGCCCGGCGATGGTCGCCCTGGATGACTATCACCCCCGCCTTCACTGATCCACCGGTGCCGCAGCGCTGCTTCAAGATCCGGGCGAACTGCTTCAGGTCAGGACCCTTCAAGGGGAGACCGTGCACGGTGGTCACCGTCTTACCGCCACGTCCCTTCACCTCCCGCCGAACCCGCACCGTCCCGTCATCCGGATAACCGGTCACCTGGACAGCGGCAGTTTTTCGCTTTTTTTTACAATGACAGTTTTTCGCCGGCTTACCGCAATGGGGGCAAACCCGGCCGCTTTCTGTAGAATAGACCAACCGGCTGTTTTGCATTTAAAATTCCCTACCCTTTTTTCCCGGTACCACCATCAGAACCGGACTTGTCCGCCCATAAATGGAAAAACTTCGTCAAGCTCAAGGGCGGCGAAATTGATAAAATTGTCCAATTGTGGATGGGCATTGGCTATAGGCCGGTCTTACGGGATGCTTCCAATTCCCGCTTGGACTTTTCAGATTGGATCAGTGCTTCAAGGGCCGCGGTAAAATAGATGTTGACCCGATATTCCACCTTGTTGCCCCGTTTGGGAACAATGGCATAAAACAGGTAATCACTCTCTTGGGCCCAGATCCGGGTCACGGTCTTCTCCCGGCCCCATTCCAGGGTTTGGGGCGGACCGTACTTCTCCTCAAGGGCTTTGAGGGTCTCGTCGGCATCTGTTTTGAAATGGAGTTTGATCAAAAGCGGTTGCCGGGTCTCTTCCGCATAGAGAAGTTCTACCAGGTCGTAGGGCAGTCCCTTCTGCCGGGCATAGCGGTACATCAGGCGGACAACACGGTGCTTCACCCGCAGACCGATGGCAGAATTCAGCTGCCGGTTTATGTGATCGAGCTCGGGGAAATGGGTTTGCAGGAAGGTTTTAGAATTCAGGGTAAGATCGACAATCCCGCGGCGCTCGACCGCTGCATCCCCCAGGATTTTCTCCAGGTCGTTGCGGGTGCCCCTGGTAATGCGGCTGGTTTTACCGATGCCAAAGAAAGTAAAACCGCCGGCATCGTCCAGGGCCGGCCGGGTATCGGTGGTATCCGATTCGCTGCCACAGGCGGCCGTCAGGACCAGCAGCAGCGCGATGGTCGCAAAGCCAATAATCATCTGTATGCGTTTCAGCCTCATAACGTTTTTTACACCAATCATTCACTTTAGGCAAGCACCGGACACAACTATCACCGGGGGTCCCCTGGTTGCATGGCAGGCGCTAAACTGAAACCCACTATGAAAGGCAGAGAGATCTCTGTCTGATAAAATCGAAGTTCGAAACTAAATCTGCGAAAACTTATCCCGGTACTCCCGCGGGGCCAGCCCGGTAAACCTCTTGAACAAACGCCGGAAAGAGCTGCTGTCCTCGTACCCGATCTGCCAGGTGATTTCGTTCATGGTATCCCGGGTGGTTTCAAGTCGCTGTTTGGCCTGTTCAATCCGAATCCGCTGCAGGTATCCCAATGGGGACTCCCCGGTGGCCTGTTTGAATCTGCGCTTGAAGTGCCGGGGGCTGAGCCCGGTCTCACCGGCCAGAGAGTCTATTTGAAGGTTTTCAGCAAAGCGGTCCTCCATCTGGCGCTGGGCCTTCAAAACCGCGGTGTCACCGTGATTCTTTTTGAAATCGGAAATCATGTAGGGTGTCTGGCTGTGTCGGCTGGGGTCCACCAGCAGGACCTTGGAGCAGATCGCAGCCAGTTCGCGGGAACCAAACAGATTGATCATGTAAAGGGCCAGGTGGAACATGGCCGTGGTTGCCCCGGTGCAGATCAGCCCGCTGTCTACACTCATGATTAATTCCGGTTTCAAACGGACCCGCGGGTAGCGTTCCCGGAACATCCTCGCAAAGTGCCAGTTCACCGTGGCAATCCGGCCGTCCAGCAAGCCGGTTTCTGCCAGTAAAAAAGTGCCCGAGCACATGGTTCCCACCGGGGTCCCGCACTCATACTGGTCACAGATCCAGGCGTAAAGCGGGTCGTCCTTTTCCGGCATCGGCACCACGTGGGGCAGAAAGGGCGGCACAATGATAAAATCTGACGACTGAACCGCCGCGAGCGGTCCGTCCGGTTTGAATTCAAGCCCGCCGTAGGCCCGAACCGGCTTGCCGTCACTGGTAACCACCCGGGTCTGAAACAACGGACCGGAGTCTGGAGGGCTCATGCTTGCATGCCACAGGTTGGCAATGGAGAACGCATCCATCAGGCCTGAAATACCTGACAACAGGCAGCCCTCTCCAGCCCAGAACGTGACTTTGGCCATTCGTTCCCCCATTTTCCTAAATCAAATAGTTCATGCTTTGAGGTATCATGTCTCCGTCCTGTTGGCCGAAAGACAGGTCCCTGGATGCCAGGATTCAAGAGATTCTTGCCATTTGAATTTCAGAATCTGCCCTTTGAACCCTTGAACCCTTGAACCCTTGAACCCTTGAACCCTAAATCAGTACCAACCTTTTTAACATAACCCCAAACACTATATTTCTGAACAATGTCCCATTTGGAACGCTTAAAGTCATTTGTGACACTTTTCTTTTCATTAGGCAAGGGATATATCATCTGGCAGAATATAGGCAAAGACTATCGCTTGTGGCCTTTTCTTGATCTTACTCTTAATCTTGCTCTTGGTCTGTTTTTCAAAATAAAACCGGGATCAAGATTATTATTATGCGTGTTCTTTAAAGCTCTAACACCTGAAAAAACCAAACCTTGGAGGAAACCATGCCAGATGTATATCGCCAGTTGGCCCAGCATCTTGACAAATTACCCGCCGGATACCCGGCCACGGAGAGCGGTGTGGAACTGCGTATCTTGAAAAAACTGTTCTCTGATAAGGAGGCCGGCATCGCCCAGGGGCTGACCATGTTGCCCGAGGCGCCGGAATCCATTGCCGCCCGGCTGCAGGTAGATTCCGCTGAATTGGCTGAGGCACTGGCGGACATGGCCCGCAAGGGACTGATTTTCAGGGTTTCCAAAGACGATACCCATCTGTATTCCGCTGCCCAGTTTGTCATCGGCATCTGGGAATACCATCTCAACGACCTGGACGAAGAGCTGATCCGGGATGTAAACGAGTACCTGCCGCTCGTGATGAAAGAACAATGGAACCAGACGGATACCAAGCAGCTGCGGGTAATCCCGATCTCTCAGAAGGTCGATGCCGAGATGAGCATCACCTCCTATGAAATGGCGGAAGAGATCATCCGCAGCCAGTCGAAAATAGTGGTTTCACCCTGTATTTGCCGCAAGGAGCACCGTATGGCCGGCAAGGGCTGTGACAACCCCCTGGAAGTTTGCCTTTCCTTCGGAACCGGGGCCTACTATTATGAGCAAAACGGACTGGGCCGCTCCGTAGACCAGGAAGAAGCCCTTGAAATTCTGGAAAAAGGCCGTGAGGCCGGCCTGGTGCTGCAGCCTGGTAATTCCAAAAAGCCCATGAACATCTGCATGTGCTGCGGCTGCTGCTGCCAGGTGCTGAAAAACCTCAAAGCGTTCGACAATCCTGCAGACGCAGTCCATACCAACTATTTCGCCCGAGTCAACGAAGAGGAATGCGTGGCCTGTGAAGATTGCCTGGAGCGCTGTCACATGGATGCCATCGTGATGGAGGAAACGGCCCTTGTCCTGGAAAACCGCTGTATCGGTTGTGGTGCCTGTATCACCGCTTGCCCCACCGGCGCCCTGCAGTTCCACCAGAAAGATGAAGCGGACCGCTACGATCCGCCCCAGAACATTTTCGAGACTTACCTGAATATGGCCCAGGAGAGAGGGCTGGTTTAAATAGAAAAAATGAACATCGAACATTCAACGCTGAACGTCCAACATCGAATCAGGCAGGACCCTGTGGCCTGCCTGATGTTTCGGGCTCTCAATTGACCAGGTGCAATGCAGCAACAGTCTCTTCGGGTTCCGGCCGTTGCGTGTAGTCGGCATTGACCTGGGCGTAGCAGACATTGCCTGACTGGTCAATAATATAGCGGGCAGGCACGGGCAGCGTCCAGGAATCATCCCCGTTATGTTTGGGCACGTCAATCCCGAATTTAAGGTACAGCGTGCTCAGCTCTTCCGGGAATTTGTATCGAAGCCCGAAACTGGCGGCCACTGTATTGCCCGGATCGCTGAGAATGTCGATCCCCAGTTTCTTTTCAGTCTTGATGGCCTGGTTGTGTTCCCGGGCCTGGGGCGCAATCGCCACCAGGGTGCCGCCCAGACGTTCAATTTTTCCCGTAACCTTTGCAAGAGCTTCCAGCTCCATGTTGCAGTACGGTCACCATTTGCCGCGGTAAAACGTGAGCACCACCGGCCCCTTCAATAGCAGGCCGGACAGGCTGACGTTGCCACCATCCGTATTCTCAAGGGTGAAATCCGGTGCGCATTCACCAACCTTCAGCGCTTTCTCAACGAGCCCGGATCCGGCCAGGTCCCGGGTGGCCTGCTGCATGATCGCCACCGCGTCAGCGGGTGCGTTTTTCAAAAAACTCTTTTTATATTTATCTAATTTTTCCTGAAGTTTCATTTCTATTCTCCTGATGTTAACAAGTCATATTTCACCATAAGCATCGCTGTTTCAATTACAAGCCAGGCCGTATCCCGTGCCTGTCACAGCGAAGCGAATTCACCTTCCAGGAGGCACCACCCGGGCAGACAGGGAATCTTTCACTGTTCGCATCAATGGTTGCGCTTTTTCAAAGGCCGATATACATCCGTCGCCTGCCCGAAAAAGACCTCGGCCGCTTCCATGACGGTCTCGGACAGGGTCGGATGGGGGTGGGTGCTTAACTTGATGTCACTGGCCACGGCTGCCATCTCAAGGGCCAGGCGATCAGTTCGCCGGCCCGCTGGTCGGAAGGCTCCTTGAGCCCCCTATTTTCGAAATAACGGTTAAGGCGAGCCTGGTAAGACATTGCCGCAGGTCTTGCCGTACCAGTGGGGGTCCACGTTGGGCGACAGCACCCTTTTCACATCGTCGTCGTCATACATCCCGGGAATTCCGGCGGGTGCCTGAAAGGGCGGATGGCCCGGGTGGCGGGTTTCAGATTCAAGCGATGCCTAAAAAACTCCTTGCACCCCCTGACCCCCGAGTTGTATCCTGCAATTTGATTGTTAATTCCGGCCAACAGGGAGTGTGCGTTGAAAATAGTAATCACCAATGACGACGGTTATGGCGAACCCGGGCTGGAAGCCCTGCGGGCAGCCGTCCGCACCCTGGGTGAAGTTGTCGTGGTGGCACCGAAGGAACCCCAATCTTTCGTCAGCCACCGGGTAACAGTAAGAGAACCGCTCCGGATAGATCACCTGGCGGACAACCGGCATGTGGTTTACGGATCCCCGGCCGACTGCTCCCGCCTGGCCCTTAAAAGGATTGCTCCGGATGCGGACTGGCTTATCGCCGGCATCAATCCCGGGGCCAACCTGGGCAGCGATGTCTACCAGTCGGGTACGGTGGCCGCCGCCCGGGAAGCGGCCATCCTGGGTGTACCCAGCCTGGCGGCGTCCCAGTACGTGGCTCCCGGCCAGACCATCGACTGGAAGGCCGCGCAGCTCCATACCGCAAGGATGCTGGCACTCCTGTTAGAAAATGAACTCTCCCAGGGCCAGTTCTGGAACATGAACCTGCCCAGCCCGCTTGACCCGGACATGGAAATTGCCTGGCAGCAGTGCCCGCGTGACCGGCACGCGCACACCTACCGCTTCAGAAAAAAGGGCGGTGTTTACCACTACGATGGCACCATTCACGACCGGCGACGCAGTGCGGGCAGTGATGTCGATGTCTGCTTTAGGGGGGAGATAGCGGTCACGCTGATGGAAATATAGTATCCGCCCACAAGCGGCATCTTTCGGTCCGGAACCGCGTTTTCACACTTTATGAATTATTGTTCTCACTGTGGAAATCCTGTGGAATACAGTGTCCCGCCGGACGACAATCGGTTCCGGTACGTCTGCCCGGACTGCGGCCGGGTGCACTACGAGAATCCACGCCTGGTAGTCGGCTGCATACCCGTCTGGCAGGCTAAAATTCTATTGTGTCTGCGGGATATCGAACCACGCCGGGGTAAATGGACCCTGCCGGCCGGTTATCTGGAAAACGGAGAGACCGTCAAAGAGGGCGCCCGCCGGGAAACACTTGAAGAAACCGGGGCCCAAGTCAGCATCCTGGAACCCTACCTGCTCTTCGACATCGCCCA
Source organism: uncultured Desulfobacterales bacterium (assembly GCA_964636125.1). Classification (GTDB taxonomy): domain Bacteria; phylum Desulfobacterota; class Desulfobacteria; order Desulfobacterales; family CAJINA01; genus CAJINA01. Next base: position 40,165 of record CAZWPX010000051.1, read on the forward strand.
CATCCACCAGATATACATGATGTTTCGCACCCGGCTGACCCGGCCCGAATTTCATCCCACCCGGGAGAGCGCCGATGTACGCCTGTTCAGCGAACACGACATCCCCTGGGATGAAATCGCCTTTCCGGTCATTGAAAAAACATTAAGACACTACCTGGCCGATCGGGCCAAAGGTCAATTTCGTTTCCAGATCCACCCGATTTATGAAAAACTGAAGTACACCTGAGATTTCCCGACCGCCTCCGACGGTGCCTGCGCAGACCTTATGACAGACTTTTCGCAGCAAAATGCCGCTCTCCCAAATTGTATCACACCATTTGAACTAAAACCGGAATCCGTTGCATTTACTTTAAGTTAACGGTTAATTCCGTCACCCGCCAGCCCCGCTTGCAGCATGTGTCCCAAACCTTTGCGCTCTGGTCTGCCCACTATCCTTGATTGACACCCCCTGTCTGGATTTGATACATAATCAATTCGTTTCAAAATTTTCAAAGGTTCAATTGAGCGCGGGCATAACGGGTGCATTTCGGTCGGAACAGACACTTTCCCATCCTCTTGCAAACCTCCAGCGGCAGCCCCCCGCCCGGCAACCCTAACAGGCATCAAGAGCAGGGAGTAGCTATTAGCGACAAAACAAGCGGATCTGTGATGGTGATTGGCGCCGGAATCGCCGGCATGCAAAGCGCGCTGGATCTGGCTGAGTCCGGCTATTATGTGTACCTGGTGGAAAAGGAACCGGCCGTCGGCGGCTTAATGTCACAGCTGGACAAAACTTTTCCCACCAATGACTGTGCCATGTGAGTGATCTCACCGAAACTGGTCGAGGTCGGCCGGCA
>CAZWPX010000052.1:0-40564 GCA_964636125.1 uncultured Desulfobacterales bacterium
CAGAAGGCGGGGTGAAGCCGGGATGCATAATGGGATAAAACATTTTTTCCGGGGCTCTAAGGGCCCCGGCTGATACAATAAGGAGCACCTGCATGTTGATTTTGGTTCTAATTCTAATTCTGTTATTTCTGGCTGTTCTGGTATTCAATACACTGCGATTTTCCAATAAGACGGCGGTGGTTGCAGCTGCTGAACTCGATGAGGTGGACACCCCCGAAGCCGCCCGGCGGCTGTCTGCGGCTCTGCAACTGAAAACTATATCCGGGCATGATCTTTCAAAACTGGACCCGGAGCCGTTTCTGGCCCTGCACCGACTGTTGGAAACAGCTTACCCAAAGGTCCATCAGACACTTGGAAAGGAAGTGATCAACGACTACTCTTTGTTGTACAAATGGCCGGGCCAAAATCCAGAACTGGCGCCCATCGCCTTTCTGGCCCACCAGGATGTGGTCCCGGTGGAACCCGGGACTGAAAAAGACTGGACCTATGCACCTTTCGGGGGCGATATTGCCGATGGGTTCATCTGGGGCCGGGGGGCCCTGGATATGAAAAATACCCTTATGGCCCTAATGGAATCGGTCGAAATTTTGGTCACCAGGGGGTTTCGGCCCAACCGAACCATATATCTCGCCTTCGGCCATGACGAAGAAATCGGCGGAAGCCAGGGGGCCGGGCAGATTGCCGCCCACCTGGGAAAGCAGGGCGTCCGGCTGGACTTTACCCTGGATGAGGGCCTGGTGGTGCTCGATGAAGCCATGTCTCCCACGGGAAGTCGCCTGGGCGTGGTCGGGATAGCCGAGAAAGGCTACCTGACCCTGAAACTGGAGGTGGCCGGCCCGGGTGGTCATGCTTCAACCCCCCCGGCCACCACCAACATCGGTCGGCTCTGCCGGGCGGTTGCCCGGCTGGAGAACAACCAGATGCCGGCCACCCTGGCGGGGCCCTCGGCCGCCTTCTTCGGGCATATCGGCCCGGACATGCCCTTCGGGAAGAAATTGCTGTTTGCCAACCAGTGGCTTTTCAAACCGCTGCTGCTGAAAGCCCTCGGGAAACTCAACACCACCAATGCGATGATCAGGACTACCACGGCTCCTACCATGATCCAGGGCGGGGTCAAGGAGAATGTCCTGCCCGGCAAAGCCCACCTGTTGGTGAATTTCAGGATTCTGCCCGGCGATTCTGTGGCCAAGGTGGTTGCCCATGTAAAACAGGTCATCGCGGATGGGGACATCACCGTTGAGGTACTCAAAAAACAGGTTTCAGAACCGCCGCCGGTTTCGAGCCCGGAGACCGGTGCTTTTGACAGTATCCGCAAGACCATCCTCCAGGTCTTCCCGGATACAGCGGTGGCTCCCGGCCTCATGCTGGCCACCACAGACTCCCGGCAATACACGCAGGTGAGCGACAATTGCTATCGGTTTGCCCCCTTTGTTTTCAGTCCGGAGGATATAACCCGGGTGCACGGCACCAACGAGCGGGTTTCCATCGACGGGTACTCCCGCGCGATTCAATATTATGCCCAGCTGATGAGAAATTCGTGCTAATGGAAACACAGTCCCCCCAGTTCGCAGCCCGGGCCCACGCCCTTTTGTTTGCCTCTATTGCCCGGGCTGTTTTGCAGGCGCTGGGCCCGGAAGAAGGCGCTGCGCTGATCAGGGCGGCGGTCCGCACATACGGTGAGCAGCGCGGTCGCCGGATGGCCTTGCGGGCCCGGGCGAACGGTCACAGGTTGAGTGTGGCCAACTATTTTGTTTACGGGGAGTGGCAAGTCCCCCCCGGAGAAATGGAATTTGCGTTCACCGCGAAGAAACCCCACGCTCGCCTGAATGTTGCCAGGTGCCCCTGGTTTGCGGCCTGGCAGGCTGAGGGTCTTCTGAAATACGGCCGGATCTACTGCCAGGAAGTTGATGGCGCCCTTGTCCGCGGTTTCAATCCGGATCTGGTTATCGAGGTAAAAGCAACCCGGACCAATGATGATCTCCCCTGCAATTTTCTTTTCAAGGACGCCAACCTCACGATTCTAAAACAGTTGGGGCTTTTGTACCGCAAAAAGATCAATCCGGGGCACCGGGTCATTATGCCCTGGGATTATCACACCGGGCATCTTTACGATACCCTGGCGGCTACGTTTGAAGAGGGGTTGGGCAACGGGGCCGCGGTGGTTATGGAAGCGGCTTTGCAAACGTTTGCTGCGATTTTTTCCAGAGAGCATGTGACCGTCCTTGAGAATTTCCGTGGTATGGATTTTGATGGGTTGCCGTCATAGCAATGGTTACACGTGAAATATCCGGGCTAACGAAGTGTTCAAAAGATTACTTAGGAGGGCATGATGAACTCGGAAGCTGCCGTTTTTGATGAGACTTATCAGGACTACCTGAACCGCATCGGGGAGATCGATCTGGTTGATACCGCCGGCCGCCTGGGCCTGGAAATGCAGGATGATGGGCAGGCGGTTATTCTCCTGTTAAATCGCACCTACCTGGCTTCCGCCCAAGGTATCACCCGGGCCGACGGTGTGCGACCCCAATTGGGAACCTGCGTCATCCTCAGCAAGTACCTGTTGATGTGCCCCCCGGAACCTCCGGCTGGTGACGATTGGGCCTCCTACCGGGATTTTAAGGATTCGGGCCCTTTGGCCACCTATTGGGCCCACGAGGTCGAAGGCGGCCTGGTGGATACCTTTGCCGGTCGTCTGGCTGACCTTGGGCTGGCTGCAGGTAAATTGGGGGGCCTGGCCCCCGATGAGGATTTTCCCTACGATGCCTGCTATCGTTTCGAGTCCCTGTCGCGGATCCCCATGCTGCTGCTGTTCAACGACGCGGATGAAGAGTTTCCCGCCAAAGCCACGGTCCTGTTCGCGGCCAGGGCCGAGTACTATCTTGATGGTGAGTGCCTGGCCATGCTGGGGGCCCAGCTGTCCGGGCGGCTGGCGGCGGTTGCGGCGTCTTGACCGCTGCCGGAATGACACCAAAAGGCAATTTAGAAATAGGCCCTATATGATGAGGCCTTAAATGTGCGGGCAATTTTTATGCAAACCGAAAAGCGCATAGTAACCGATACGGTGTTCCTGCTGGGGTTGGATTATCTCTACCGGGAGGCCATCAAGCCGCACGAGCGGGGCGAACTACTGACAAGTGTCCGCCAGGTGACGGCCGCCCTGGGTGTCGCCCCGGCCGCTGGTCCCGTGGAAGGCTACTACGCCGAGGATGCTCGCTTGACGGCCTATTTTCAACTGATGCGGGGACTCCAGGCCGTGGATGGCACCCGCGTGTCCGAGGTGGCGGACCTGCCTGCTTTTCAGCGGTTGACGGCGGTCACGTCCTCACCCATTTATGGCCGGGCCGGGATGCAAACCGGTCTGCTGCCGGCCGGCCGGGATGTGCTGGCCGCGGCTTTGATTAAAACCCGGCCGGACTGGACCGTTGCATCCCTGACAGCGGCGGCTTTTGACGCCGCCTTGGAGATGGATGATTTCTCGCTGGTGGGGCTGGCGGCCCGGTCTCAGAATTCGGTTGTCCTGGCGGCTTTGCGAGAGTCAGTGGTTCTGTATGCTGAAATGGTCTGTTTGAGTGAAGAGCCGCAGCCGATCGAATACGTGTGGGCTGTCGATGCCCAGCTCACTCGGCAGGGACACCGGTTTGTCGATACTTTTAACGCCCTGTTTGAAACGAAAATCCCCGTCCCTGGGCCGGAGCAGGCCGGGCAGTATTGGGAGGCCAGCAGCGACAATAACATTGTGGGCCGATGCGTCCGACTGGGCCATCTGTCCTGGGGAGAAAGGTTTGAAAATTCATCCGTTCTGGCATACCGATATCTGGACAACCGGCCGGTATCGCCAGGCCCTGGAACCCAACTGGCAGTGCCCGGACCTGTAACCTGTGTAAAGGAAACGAGCGTACATGAATGATCAGATCCAGAGTGACCAGATGAAAGTCGGCGACAAGAGCGCGTTATCAGAACTGGACCGGATTTTTGCCCTGCAGCGGGAAGCCTGCAACCGGAACCCCATGCCCGGTGCGGACGAACGAATCGGGCACCTGCGCCGACTTGAGCGGACCCTGATCGATTACCAGGACCATATCGCCATGGCGATCAATGCCGATTTTGGCTGCCGGTCGGGTGATGAGACCCGCCTGGCGGAGATCTTTCCCAGTGTGGAGGGTATCCGCTATGCGGTTCGGCGGGTCAAAAAATGGATGAAGCCCTCCCATCGCAAGGTGCCGCTTGTTTTCAAGCCGGCCCGTGCCCGGGTGGTTTACCAGCCCCTGGGGGTGGTGGGGATCATCACCCCCTGGAACTATCCAGTGTACCTTGCCATCGGTCCTTTAACCAGCGCCCTGGCCGCGGGCAACCGGGCCGTGATTAAAATGAGCAAGTTCACGCCCCGGACGGCTGATACCCTCAAGACCATTCTGGCCAAAGCTTTCAGCGAGGATCAAGTTACCGTCTTAACCGGCGGCCCGGGACTGGGGTCGGCCTTTTCCAGCAAACCCTGGGATCACCTCTTTTTCACCGGTTCCACCGAGGTGGGCCGCCACGTGATGCGGGCGGCTGCCGAGAACCTCACCCCGGTTACCCTGGAACTGGGCGGAAAATCGCCGGCCATCATCAGCCCGGATGTCCCCATGCGGGATGCGGCTGAGCGCATCGCCTTTGGAAAAGTGTTCAATGCCGGACAGACCTGCATCGCGCCGGATTATGTCCTTTGCCCGGAAAGGCGCCTGGCCGAATTCGAGACTGAATTTTCAGCAGCGGTAAGCCGTATGTATCCAACCATGCAAGATAACCCCCAGTACACCGGCATCGTCAATGCGGGTGAGTATGCCCGCCTGACGGCGCTTGTCCGGGATGCGGAAAAAAGAGGCGCCCGGATTGTGAAAGTCAACCCGGGAGGCGAAAATTTTGAAGCCTCCCGCAAGATGCCCATTCACCTGCTCATGAATGTACGCGATGACATGGAGGTGATGACCGAAGAGATATTCGGGCCGCTGCTGCCGGTGGTCCCTTGTGATACACTGGACGCAGCCGTGGCCTATGTGAACCAGCGGCCTCGGCCGCTGGCCCTTTACTACTTTGACTATAACCCGGAGAATGCCGATACGATCCTGACCACTACCCATTCAGGCGGTGTCTTGATCAATGATACCCTGGTCCATGTCCCCCAGGACGACCTGCCCTTTGGCGGTATTGGTCCCTCGGGTATGGGGGTCTACCACAGTCATGAAGGCTTTTTGAACCTTTCCAAAGCCAAGGGTGTCTTGAGTAAACCCCGCTTCAACAGCGGCAAATTCATCTATCCACCCTACGGCCGTTTTATTCACGGCCTGATCTACAGGCTGTTTCTGAGATAATGCGGTGTGATCGACTCCGGTGGACAGGCCCTGGGATGCAGGCAGTTATCTTGAAATGCTTCCTTTTTCAGAGAGATTTCAGCCCGAATGTTTCATGGAACTCGTGAAATATCCGGGCTGGATTGCTTCAGCCATGTTTGCGGAGCATTAAAAAACGGAAGTTCCGGTTTACTCTTTGGCAGGACCCGCCCGGCCTTGTTCTTTTTGCTGTTTTAAGATACGGTCAGTCAACATCACCATACCTTGATCCAGCCGGATGGACTCCGGCGTATCATCATAACAGGTGACCCATGAGAATATTGTTTGCCGCACCGGAAAATGCCTGGGGAGGATTTTTAAATTTAATCCGGGCGGAACTGCCCGGGCATCAGTTTGAAGCCACCGGCCGTTTTGAGGTCGATACTTTGAAAGGCTTCGATGTGCTGATCCCCACCATGTGTACGGTTTCAGCGCTGCAGCTTGAGACCGGAGACCGTTTGCGCCTGATCCAGCAGTGTGGTTCGGGGCTTGAAATGGTGGACCTTGACGCTGCCCACCGGCGTCGTATACGGGTTGCCAATGTACCCACCGATATTTCCGGAAACGCGGATTCGGTGGCGGAACTGGGTGTCTATATGATCATTGGCCTGTCAAGGGATGTCCGGGGAATGGCTGCCAGCCTGGCCGACCGGCGTATGGGGCAGCCCCAGGGCCGGGCTTTACGCGGCAGGACGGTTGGACTCATCGGCCTCGGGGGTATTGGCCGGGCCCTGGTCAAACGACTGCGCGCGTTCGATGTGAACCTGATCGGTATTAAACGCAGTGATCCTGATGCGGCCCGGGTGGAACTTGGCCTGGAATGGGTGGGGGGCAGCGGGGATTTGGAGGTGCTGCTGGCAAAGTCGGATTTTGTGGTGCTGTGTCTGCCGGTGACACCCGCGAGCCACCACCTGATTGACCACCAGGCATTGAGATGCATGCGTAAAGATGCCTTTTTGATCAATCTCGCCCGGGGCGGACTGGTGGACCGAAAAGCCCTGCGGGAAGCCCTGGCTGCCGGGGAAATTGCCGGTGCCGGGCTCGATGTTTTCTGGGAAGAACCGCCGGACCCGCAAGATCCGATTTTTAAGTATAACGTTTTGGCGACACCGCATGTGGCCGGCTCTACAGATGTCTCCATGCGGGGTATTGTGCAAGTCGTTGGCGAGAATATCCGCAGGCTGGAAAAGGACCAGGAACCGCTGCACTTGCACTGAGAGACTGTGTCATTTATGAAACAATTTATGGACCAAAACTCCTACGCGGTGACCTCGGCCGTTTTTCTGGCGCTTGCCCTGGTCGGGATTCTTCGGCTTGGCTGGGGCCAGTTTGCCCTGGCCTATTTAGTGCTCCTCTATTGCGTGGTTATTATCGGTATCCGGCTGGACGATATTTCCCGTCAGGTACAGGATCTTACCGCGGTGCAGACAGCCCTGCTGAAAGAGTCGGGCAACCCGGGAACCTATACCCAGGCGGTTACGGAAATCAAGCAGTTGAACATCCAACTCGGGGAGATAAAGGATCTGCTGGCCCGGCAGTCGCCGTCTCCGGGCCCCAAAGGGCCGGGTGTTGAAGGGGGTGCCCCCCTTTTAGATAATAGTATCAAAAGGCAAGTATGACCCGGACGCATCACAATCCGGCCTATGTTTCGGTCCACGGCGGGCACAGTGGTGAGTTCTGCGACCACGCACTTGACTCCCTGGAAGATATCATAACGGCTTATATTCGCCACCAATTTACCTGGATCGGGATTACCGAGCACATGCCGCCGGTGTCGGATGCTTTCATGTATCCGGACGAACGTGCGGCCGGCAGAGATGCCGCCCGGCTGTACGCGCGTTTCGCCGCCTATATATCCACGGCTAAAACACTCAAACAGCGTTATGCCGGGGAGCTGGATATTTACGTAGGGTTTGAAACCGAGCTGACCTCCGGGGCCCTGCCGTTTACCCGGCGCCTGATTGAAACATTCGAACCGGATTACCTGGTCGGATCCCTGCACCATGTGGACGACATCAGCTTCGACTTTTCCCGGGAAGATTATCTCCGGGCCGTAGAGACCCAGGGCGGGTATGACAATCTGTATGGCCGCTATTTCGACCTGCAGTATGAATTGATTGAGACCCTCACCCCGGAGGTGATAGGCCATTTTGATCTTATTCGGATTTATGATCCAGATTACAAAACCAGGATTGAGAAGCCGGAAATTGCTCGAAAAATCCAGCGCAACCTGGCCCTCGTTGCCGAGCGGGGCCTGATCCTGGATTTCAACCTGGCGGCACTTTCTAAAAACATGGATGAGCCGTATATTTCCGCGCCGATCCTGGAGAAAGCCCGGGACATGGGGATAGCGGTTGTACCGGGTGATGACAGTCATTCGGTGGACAGCGTTGGCCTACATATGCAGCAGGGCATCCGCATCCTGCAGGATATGGGCTTTGATACCCGCTGGCAGCGGCCGGCCTGAGGCGGGGATAAATTTTTATAATCCGTCCGTATTTCATTTAATCTCCCGCTCAAAAATGGTAAGTGAACAGGCTATGCGTAAGAGGGTGGACCAGAAAACAGCCGCAACCCAATCCAACCGGCTGATTGATTCCCTGAAGAAGGCGTATGTCCGTTTCCTGAAAATCAGGGGCAACCCCCGGGAGATTGCCCTGGGGTTCGCGCTGGGGATATTCGTGGCCATGTCGCCCACAATGGGATTTCAGATGGCCATCGCCATACCCATTGCCGCCCTGTTGGGGTGGAACAAGATTGCGGCCGCCATGGCTGTCTGGGTGTCTAACCCGTTTACCGCGCCGATTATTTACATACCGACCTATAAGATCGGGGCCAAGCTCATGGGGTTGTCCCTGGCATCGAATGCCGCGGATGCGGCCAGCGGGTCCACCATGCTGGCGTTTGCTGAAAAAGCGCCGAAAGCATTTGGGGCCATGACCCTGGGCGGGGTTGTCATTGGGTTGCCCCTGGCGATCATCAGCTATTATTGTGCTGTCTACGCGGTCAGAAAATATCAGACCGACATTAAAGTGAAGATTGCCGAGAAAAAAGAGCAACTGGCTGAAAAAAAGAAAAAGCGCCGGGAGAAGAAGGCCCGCAAGAAAAAGAAAAAGAAGAACAGGGCTTACAGACGATAGAAGCCATGCCGGATATCCTTCTCATTCAGCCGCCCATCGAAGATTTTTACCTCACCCGCAAGCGCACTATCCCCTATGGCCTGGCCTGCCTGGCCGCCGCCCTCGAGAAGGAAGGCTTCACAGTAGACCTGTTTGACGCCCTGGCGACTGCCAGGTCCCGGCCCCTTGAGCGCCCCGATGAAATGGCCTATCTCGATCCATTTTTCGGGAAGCCGGATGTCTCCCCTTTTGCCCTGTTTCACCAGTTCCGGCATTTCGGTTACAGCTACCAGCACATCCGGCATGTCATCAAGGCATCGGGCGTGTTCATGGTGGGGATCAGTTCGCTGTTTACCGCGTATAGCGATGCTGCGCTGAAAGTGGCCGCCGCTGTCAAAGCGGTCCGGCCTGAGGCCGTAGTTGTCATGGGGGGCCATCATCCGACCGCCCTGCCTGAGGCCGTTATGCAAAGTCCGGATGTGGATTATGTAATCCGGGGCGAGGCGGAAACGGCGTTGCCCGGGTTGGCCCGGGCTGTTAAAAGCGGCCGCTCCGCGGCCGGAATCCCCGGGATCGTTTTCAGGCGCCCGGATGGCAGCCTTGAGATCAGCGACCCCGTGTGGGTGGCGGATTTGGATCGGTTTTCACTCCCGGCTTACCATTTGATCAAGAATAGCTATTATCGCAGAGGCCGCAAGGGTGCTGCTGTGGTGGTGGCGAGCCGGGGATGTCCCCTGAACTGCAGCTACTGCTCTTTTGCATCCCGAGGTGGCTCCGGGGGCGGCTTCCCTTACCGTAAAAGATCCGTGAACGCTGTCGTGGGGGAGATCGAGACCCAGGTCAGGGACAATCACACCGGCTTCATCGATTTTGAAGATGAGAATCTTTCCCTGGACCGGGACTGGTTCATGGCGCTGCTGGATGAAATCAGGCGGCGTTTCAGGGGCCGGGGTATTGAACTGCGCGCCATGAACGGTCTTTTCCCGCCGGCCCTGGACGAAGGGTTGATCGAGGCCATGCAGGCGGCCGGGTTCAGGACCCTGAATCTTGCGGTGGGTACAACCTGCCGGGCCCAACTGAAACGTTTCAATCGCCCGGATGTGGGGCCGGCGTTTGAAGCCGCCCTCGATGCAGCTCAGCACCATGGGTTGGAGGCCGTGGGTTATGTGATTGCCGGGGCGCCGGACCAGGCTGCGGATACCTCCCTCCAGGACCTGTTGTATCTTGCGGATAAAAGAGTCCTGGCCGGGGTTTCCATTTTTTACCCGGCCCCGGGCAGCGCGGATTACAACCGCTGCGAATCCAGGGGGCTTTTGCCGGATAGGTTCAGTCTGCTGCGGTCCACGGCCCTGCCGGTTGAACACAGGACCACCCGGCGTGAAGGGGTTACTTTGCTGCGGCTGGGGAGGATCCTGAATTTTTTGAAACTGTTGAAGGACAAAGGGGTATCCCTATCACCCGCGTACATTCCCCGGGCCGATGAATGGGCCGATTTGGAAGACCGCCACCAGTTGGGCCTGCGGCTGCTGCAGGACTTTTTCCAGGACGGTACGATAAAAGGTCAGACCCCGGACGGCCACAGCTATGACCATCTGGTGTCCAAACGGCTGACCCGGGCGTTTATCGAAGGCCTTGTGAACCTGGACCTTCAAGGGGTTGCCGCACCCGCAAGGCGCATCGGATAGAGCACCGGTCGGGGCGATGCTGCCGCCGGGGTGTTGCGTGCATATAGAAGGAGGCGAGGCGATGGTATTGGATTTAGATGAACGTTACCGGGCAATCATTGACCGTGTGCAGGTCAACATTCCTTTTAAAATGTTTTTTGACGGTTACCTGGAAGCCTTCGAGTCTGCCGGTTTAAATCCTGAGATCGGCATGGATGCCGATGCGCTCGAGCACTGCTCAAGAGCAGACTTTAAGAAGGTAGCCGGGATATTTAAAAGCAACGGCCGGACCATCACCTTTCATGGGCCGTTTGCGGACATGGCTCCTGGTTCACAGGACCCGGGGTTCCTCCAGCTGACCCGGAGAAGACTGCAGCAGATGATCGAATTGATCGAGCTGTTTGAACCGCTGACGATTGTCTGCCATCCCGGCTATGATTTCCGGCGGCACAGCTATTACCGTGAGGCCTGGCTGGCGACCAGCCTTGAAACCTGGCAGGACGCGGGCGAAAAAATCAGGCGTGCCGGCAGCCGGTTGATGCTTGAAAATGTATATGAAACCGACCCGGTGCAAATGCGGCCTCTTTGCGACCAACTGGCCGGGTTAAACGTCGGATTCTGCTTCGATATCGGCCACCATTTTGCGTTTGGCAATGTGTCCATGGAAGCGTGGCTGACCGAGCTGGGGCCCTACCTGGGGCAACTCCACCTGCACGACAATTCCGGTGCGGATGACGAGCACCGGGCCCTCGGGCAGGGGGATATCGCGCTGGAGCCGTTGTTTGAATTTCTAAAAGGGCGTGGGGACAACCTGCCTGTGTTGACACTTGAGCCGCACCGCGCGGAAGATCTGGAGGGCAGCCTGAAATATCTGGCCGCACGGCTGGGTGGCGGGGGTGGTGATTCAATCCCCTGAATTTTGGACTGATCTAAGTTAAGGTATCCTGCCAATCAGATAAAATATCAGTGGAGCGCAGCAACTCCTTAACTTTCGGTATTTTAGATCACTTTAGTCACTTCACACTCAATGTGATTTACTTCAGGCTACTCTACTTATAGGCCAGCTGCGTACCAGGTAAGCCGGGTGCGGGATGCCGGCCGCTGAGAAATTGTTCTATTTTGATCTGCGGCTGGCGGCCGAGGGTCTGCTTTATAAATTCCACCATAAGAACAGATTCCAATTCCTCTTTTTTCAGCTGGCTGAGATAATCTTTGGACTTGAACCACTCCTGGAACCATTTTTGGGGGAAGGAATCATCCTCGTGGTAACGGGCTTCAAGGGTGTTCAGGTAATTGTAAAATGTGCTTTGCAGCTGGTTCAGGCTGCTTTCGCGAACCTGGGCGTAGATATCAGCGATCTCCTCGACGGTCGGCAGTACCGGGTTTTCAATGATCTCCTTGAAAGTGTTCGCATAGCGTAAAAGACCCCGGTGAATATGGTCCTGTTTAACCATGTTGATCTTGGACCAGCCGGCATTGACCCACTTAAAGGTTCCGCACCTGATGCCCGGGCGGTCTTTTTCCAACTGGGCAAAGACTGCCACCGAGTAGCTGTCATACATATAGGAGCTGACCCACCCGAGCCCGGGACGAGTGATACCGTTCTGGCCTGAATACAGGTAGGTCCAGTTCTCATCCGGTCCCAGAATCACGCCCTTCTTGCCCACCTGGGAGATGCTGGATTGTTTGGAAATCGATAGCAGTACAAAGCGGCCGGCGTGTGTCATCAATATGTGCAGTTTGTTCAAATCATAGGCGAAATAGGCCCCTGAATTGATATCCGGGGTGTTTTCAATAAACTCGACCCCCCGGATGGCCATGGGTTTCGTCAGGTGGGGCAGGGCCTGCCAGAGTTTGGGGAACGGCTGCGGCTTGCCGTCCACCGATTTCCAGTGGGAACGCCGGATAGACGCCGGCATCAGCAGATAAGAGGGAACATCCGGATTAAAGGCTATTTTTAGAAGCTCAGCAAAGCCGGTTTTGATGTCAAACTCGCAATAAGCTGAATTTGTGTCAAAGTGATCGCCTGCCGAATAGACGATATCGGCTGGTTTGGCGGCATAGATAAAATCCAGCAGGGCTGGAATGCGGCTGCTGTCAAAGCCGGCTTCCCGACCCGAGTCCACCAGGGTCAACAGGGTTTCAATCTCGGCTGAAATTGCCGACGAAACGCCGACCGTTGTAGAGGCGGCGGCCGGGCAGTGGCTGGTTGGCCCCAGCAGGGTGACGCCTATCAGGAGCAGGATTTTTAATGATATCGTATTTCTCATTTTTACCTTTAGAAGATAAATTGTATTGCAATGATTTGCAAGGGTTTCAAGTTCCGACTGAAAAAATCTCTGAACAGCGGTCCTGTACGGCTACAGAGAGGTTGACACCGGTGTGGTCAAGGGCTTGTCCCACAGTGTGGAGCGCCTTTTCCGGTGTATTGTTCTGTTCACTCAAGTGGGCCAGGATAACATGGGACAGGCGGTCGTGCCGGATTTCCTTAAGAAGCCGGGCGGTATCGTCATTTGAAAGATGTCCCGAGCGGCCTTTTATCCTCTGTTTCAATGGCCACGGATAGGGGCCCTGGTCCAGCATTGTCGGGTCGTGGTTGGCTTCCAGAACCAGGGCCTCGCAAGCTTTTAAATGTGTTTTCACAAGAGCGGTGGCGATCCCGAGATCCGTGGCGATGCCAACCCGTGTGCCGTTGGACGTGACCGTGAAACCGGCCGGATCTCGGGCGTCGTGGGAAATTGAAAAGGGGTGCAGCTCCAGGTGCCCGATCTGGAAGGATTCCCCACAGCTGAAATTGTGGATATCATCCAGGCGGCCAAGCTGGTGGCTGGCGGCCGCATAGGTCCCATCTGAGAGGTACGTCGGCAGTTTAAAACGACGGGCCAGAACACCGACAGCCTGGATGTGGTCACTGTGTTCATGCGACACAACGATGCCGTCCAATTGCGAAGGGTCAAGCCCCCGCGAGGCCATCCGGCGTTCAATTTCGACCCCGGAAAGGCCGGCGTCTATTAAAATTCGGGAGTGTCCGGAGGATAGATAGATGGCATTTCCCCGGCTGCCACTGGCCAGCAGGCACACCGATAGAGCACTGTCGTGATTCATTGAACTCAGACTCCCGTATGGCCGAATCCGCCGGAATTTCTTTGGGTCTCATCAAGATGGGAGACCTCCCTGAGCGTTGCCCGGCAGACCGGGCTTATGACCATCTGGGCAATCCGGTCACAACGGCGAATGGTTACTGCGGATTTACCCAGATTTATGAGGGCGATCTTGATTTCACCCCGGTAATCCGCATCAATGGTGCCGGGTGAATTGATAATTCCCAGGCCCTTTTTTACGGCCAGGCCGCTACGGGGACGGATCTGGGCTTCATAACCGACCGGGAGCGCGATGGCCAGGCCGGTGGGAACCAATTCAATGGCTCCGGGGGCGATGACAGCTGGATGCTCAAGTGCGGCGCAGATGTCCATGCCGGCGGCCTGGTCAGTCATGTAGCGGGGCAGGAGGATGTCGGCGTCCCGGTCAGGGTGCAGGCGGGTGATATTTACACTGGGGTTGGGATTCATTGATCCTTTGTCAGCGTGAGCATGCTCACTTGTTTTACCGGGCCCAACAGGGTAAATGAGAATTTGCGGCGGTCAAACAGCCGGTTGGCCAGGTCCTGGACGTCCCCGGCGGAAACCGCCTCAATCTTGGCCACGACATCCGAAACCGGGATATAGCACCCGAAATTGAATTCGTTCTGGGCGAGCCTGACCATCTGGTTGTCATTGCTTTCGGCTGCCAGCAGGAGGTTGCCCTTGATAAATTCCCGGGCATCCAACAGTTCCGTTGATTTCACCGGGGCCCGTTTGAGTCGGTCCAGCTGTTTCAGCATCAATTCAAGCGTCAGTTCCGTATTGTCCGGAGCAATACCGGCATACAGGCCGAACAGCCCGCTGTCCATAAATGAAGATGCAAACGAATAGACCGAATAGGCCAGGCCGCGCTGTTCGCGGACTTCCTGAAACAGGCGGGAACTCATGTTTCCGCCCAGGATGGTATTGAGTACCGAAAAGGCAAACCGGTCATCGTCAGTAACAGAGATGCCCGGTGTATTGATGCACAGGTGTTCTTGTTCCAGTTCACGCTGGAAAACACCGGTGCTGGACAGGATGGCCGGCGCCGAGCGCTCCGGGAAACCGTTACCCGGTTCTATCTTTTCGAAACCCTCCCGGACCAGGCCCACAAGGTGGTCGTGATCAAGATTGCCGGCCGCCGAGATCAAAATGCGGCCGGGTTGATACAGGCGTTTAAAAAATTTTTTGACATCTTCTGAGGTAAACGTGCTGATATTTTCACGGGGACCCAGAATGGACCGTCCCAGCGATGTGTCCCCCCAGACAGCTCTGCTCGCGAGGGTTTGCAGGTAATCTTCGGGGTTGTCTTCGGACATGCCGATTTCCTGCAGGATAACCGGCCGTTCCCGTTCGATCTCATCGGGATGGAAAATGGAATTCAGAAAGATATCTGAAAGGATATCCACCATTGATTCCAGCCGGGTGTCCATCACCTTGGCGTGGTAACAGGTGGTTTCAAAGGAGGTGAACGCATTGGTGTGTCCACCGATAGCATCGAATTCCTTGGCGATATCATATGCACTGCGCCGCCGGGTGCCTTTGAAAATCATGTGCTCAATAAGGTGCGACAACCCGTTCTCGACAGTGGATTCATCCCGGGCGCCTACGTCCACCCAAACCCCCATGGACACAGAGCGTACATGGGGCATGTGCTTGGTAAGAACCCGGATGCCGTTTGCTAGAACTGTCCTGTTAACTGCTGCTTTTGTCATTTTCCTCGGCCAGGACAGCCTTGCGGCTTAAACGGATTTTGCCGTCACGGTTGATTTCAAGGACTTTGACCCGTATCTTGTCGCCTTCACTGACAATATCGGTCACCTTTGAGACCCGCTGCGGGGCCAACTGGGATATATGCACCAGACCATCGGTCCCGGGCATAATCTGGACGAAGGCTCCAAAATCCATGATCTTGACCACGGTCCCGTCATAGATGGTACCCACTTCAGGTTCCGCTGTAATGTCGCTGATCATTTTCCGGGCAGCGTCCCCTTCTTCTTTATTAACGGCTGCTATTTTCACGGTGCCGCTGTCATCCACTTCAATGCGGGTGTTGGTTTCAGATTGAATCGACCGGATCATTTTACCGCCGGGGCCGATAATGTCTCGAATTTTGTCCGGATTGATGGAAATGGTTGAGATTGCCGGTGCAAAAGGGGAGATTTCAGCGCGCGGTGTTTCGAGGGCTTCAAGCATCTTGCCGAGGATGTGGATCCGGCCTGTCCGGGCCTGCTCCAGGGCTTTTTCCATGATCTCCTTGGAGAGTTCGTGGATCTTGATGTCCATCTGCAGGGCGGTGATGCCGTCTTTGGTACCGGTGACTTTGAAATCCATATCGCCGGTGTGGTCTTCATCCCCCAGGATGTCGGAAAGAACCACCACATTGTCTCCGTCCTTTACCAGGCCCATGGCAATGCCGGCCACGGGTTCCTTGATGGGTACCCCGCCGTCCATCATGGCCAGGACGCCTGAGCAGACGGTCCCCATGGAAGAGGAACCATTTGATTCCAGGACTTCGGAAACAATCCGGATGGTGTAATCGAAATCTTCCTTGTCCGGAAGAATCGGCTGAAGTGCACGCAGCGACAACCCGCCGTGGCCAACGTCCCGCCGGCTCGGCCCGCCCATGCGTTTGACTTCTCCCACAGAATAAGGCGGAAAATTATAGTGCAGCATGAACGAGCGGTTCTCTTCCCCATTGAGGGTTTCAATGCGTTGTTCATCCTGTCCGGAGCCCAGGGTCATGACACCGAGCACCTGGGTTTCACCGCGTGTAAACAGTGCGCTGCCGTGCGGCCGCGGGAGTACGCCGACTTCACAGGTAATCGGTCGGATTTCATCAAAAGCCCGGTTGTCTATGCGGCGGCCTTCTTCCAAAATCAGGTTGCGGCAGGTTGATTTCTGCAGGTCTCCAAGATTTTCGTAGATCTCCTTTTTTCTGTCCGCGTAGTCTTCACCGAGGCCTTCAAAAATCTCAGCTTTAACCTTTCGCAAGGCTGCGTAGCGTTCCATTTTATCCGGAATTAACACGGCTTCACGAATGGCGGTGGCCGCATTGGATTCCACCAGTTGGGCCAGGTCTGCATCTTTTTCCGGCGGGACGAATTCGCGCTTTTCTTTGCCGCAGGCTTCTTTCAACTCGGCCTGCATGGCAATAATGGGCTGCATGGCCGCATGCCCGAAAAAGATCGCGTCCAGCATGTCTTTTTCACTGGCTTTCTGGCTGCCGCCTTCCACCATGACCACACCGGTTTTGGAGCCCGCGATGATCACGTTGATATCGCAGTCGGCCTGCTGGGAAATTGTCGGATTTGCAACCAGTTCTCCATCAACGCGAGCCACACGGACACACGCAATGGGGCCTGCAAACGGAATGTCTGATATTTCCAGCGCGGCCGAGGCACCGATCATGGCCAGTGCATCCGCATCGTTTTCCCTGTCCATGGAAAGGACGGTGGCAATGACCTGGGTTTCATAACGATAGCCCTTGGGAAAGAGTGGGCGGATGGGGCGGTCAATGAGCCGCGCGGTCAGGGTCTCTTTTTCACTCGGTCGTCCGATTTCACGCCTGAAATAGTTTCCGGGGATTCGTCCGGCTGCGTAAATTTTTTCCTGATATTCAACTGTCAGGGGTAAAAAATCAATGTCGCGCTTGCTGTTGGCCGATACGACCGAAACAAGAACCACTGTTTCGCCATAGCGGACAACCACAGAGCCCGATGCCTGTTTGGCAACTTTGCCGGTCTCAATACTGAGGGATCTGCCCCCAATGTCTGCTTCTAGTACTTTTTTCATATTCTTCTCCTGTAAGGTTCGCCATACCCGGGCAGCAACCTGTGAGACCGTTGAAAGATGCCTGCTTTAGTCGTGTTTCCGAAATGATCCAGAGATTCTGTAGTCAAATACGCAGGCCCTTGGCAGGGATGCAACGAAAAGTAGGCATGTTTCAAAGGTCTCAACCTGTTGCCGGTAAAAATAAACAGCGCCGTGCCGACCCGTTGGGGCCAACTGCTTATGCTGCAATACCACGCTTTCCAGGCTGATCGGAGGCCCGGGTACAGTTCAAGGCGGGCCGCGTTTGAGATGAATTCAAAAGGCAGCCCCTCTTCCCGTCGTCTGTTCTCCTCAGGCCGTTGCTTTCCAGGGGTATGGCGATGGTTAGTGTCCGCGATCTATCTGCGCAGACCGAGGGTCTCTATAATAGAGCGGTACCGATTGACATCCTTGCTTTTTACATAGTTGAGTAACCGGCGGCGTTTACCCACGAGCATCAGCAGGCCCCGGCGTGAATGGTGATCTTTTTTATGTAGTTTAAGATGTTCCGTCAGGTATGAAATTCGGTGTGTCAAAAGACCTACCTGTACTTCCGGGGAACCGGTATCATTTTCGTGCAACTTGAACTTTTCAATCAGCTTTTGTTTGTCTTCGGATGTGAAAACCACTTTCTTTATGCCTCCTAATTTGCGTTTATTTTACACGTTCATTTCAGACTATAACCGTATCCGGCATGAACCACAATACCGAAATAGGCGGGCCCTAGTTTTAATGCCGGATGCTCCAGGGTGGCGCCGGAATCCGGGATTAGAACGGGTCACTTATGCATGTAACCTAAAAAGCCTGCTTTCAGAGCAGGATTGTTAGCTGTCATGACAGCTAACAGTTAAAAACACAACGATAATCCAGTCGGCCGTTATCGCCCGGTTTTGACATGACTGCCAGAAGGCAGCCGTTGTTGTCAAGAACCTTGAATACGGACAGCGGTTCCAGGTCGGGGCAGCCTTCAATTTCCGGGACCGTAATGGTCTGCCCATGCTGGATCCTGCCGGCCAGGCGGCTGTCGACTGCGACGGCCGGAATACCCTTTAAGGCCTTGGCCATGGGTATTATCCTGGGCGCCAGTGTTCCCGCTGCGGCCAGTTCCCCGAGTTCATCCAGGGTGACCGCTTCGGCAATGTTGAATCCGCTGCTCTCCAGGCGCAGCAGAGATTTAAGGTGCCCGCCGCAGCCCAGTTCCCGCCCGATATCCGTACACAGGGTCCGGATGTAGGTGCCGGCCGAACAGGTGACCTCAAAGTGGACGAACGGCATCTCAATCGCCTCGATCTTCAGTTCGAAGATTGTGACCTGCCGGGGGGGCTTCTGCACCGGCTGCCCTTTACGGGCCAGGCGGTACAGGGGCGTTCCCTTGTGTTTTAAAGCCGAAAAAACAGGGGGGGTCTGCTCTATGAGCCCCCTGAATCGTCCGGCGGCACGGTGTACCTTTTCCGGTGAGACCGCAGCCGGGTCTGTTTCAGATACTACCTGGCCGGTCAAGTCCTGCGTGTCTGTTTCAATCCCCAGGTGTAATGTGCCCCGGTATTTTTTCCGGTCGTGCAGAAAGAAACTGGCCAGCCGCGTGGCCTGGTTCAGGCAGCACACCAGAACGCCGGTGGCAAATGGATCCAGGGTGCCGGCGTGCCCGGCTTTTTTTACATTACACACCCGTTTGACCTGGGCCAGAACGCGGGCGGAAGAGAGGCCTGCAGGTTTATCCACGATCAAAACCCCATTCGTTGCAGGTCCCACTGTTATAGCTTCTCTGCCAGGCGCACGATCTTGGCTTTTATCTCTTCAAGCGGTAAATCAATATTAAATCCGGCCGCCACAGCGTGGCCGCCTCCGCCAAAATACGCTGCAATTTCAGCAACATCTACGGATCCATCGGATCTTAAACTGACATGAAAACGGTCAGGGCCGGCAGGGTCCGAGTTTCCGTTTTCGGTTTCCTGCAAAAGGGCCGCCAGTTTGACATCTTCAATCCTGCGGGCATAGTTGATCAGACCATCCGCATCCTCTGGGTGCGTGTTTGTTTCTGCCAGCATGTCCCTTGTCAGGGTCATGATGGACACTTTACCGTCTCCGGTCACCTCAATCGAGTCCAGCGCCAGGTTCAGCAGTTTGATGCGGCCCAGGGAATAGGTACCATAGACGTTCTGGGCGACTTTGTAAGGATCCATCCCGATAGCCACCATCTCCTCACAGATGGCGAACGCGGTTCGATTTGTGTTGGAGAATCGAAACGAGCCGGTGTCCGTGAAAATACCGGTGTAAAGTGCGGTGGCCATCCCGGGGCTGATACTGACCCCCAGTGCTTTAATGAGCTTATAGATGATTTCTGCGGTGGCGCAGGCCTCCGTATCCACGATTTGAAGATGACCGAATCCGGTATTGGTCACATGGTGATCAATGTTGATGATGGTTGCGATTTTTTCTATTTCAGAGAGCGCGGGTCCCACCCGGTCAAAATCTCCGCAATCAAGGATAACCGCAGTGTCGAAGCGGTTCGCCGGGGTTATGACGCCGGAAATTCTATCCGTGGCCGACAGGAATTTGTAAACGGCCGGTATCTGGCTGGCGCAGTGCAGCGTAGCGGTTTTGCCCAGAGCTTCCAGGGCCAGGCCCGTGGCTACCAGGCTGCCGATGGCATCGCCGTCCGGGTTGATGTGGGTTGCCAGCAACACGTTGCGGCTATTCTTTAGCTGACTGACTATGTGCTGCATCATTTTTCTTCAAAGATTTTAAAAGTCCGTCGATCTTGGTCCCGTAATCAAAGGAGTCGTCGTAATAATATTTCAGGTCCGGCATATAGCGCAGTCCCAGTTGGCGGGCAAGCGTACGTCTGATAAACCCGCTGGCACTCTGGAACCCATCCAAGGCGTCTTCACGGGTGCTCTTATCGCCCGAAAGGGTGTAGTAGATCTTTGCGAGTTTAAGATCTGCCGACATTTTTACCTCGGATATCGCCGCGCTTGTGAGGCGCGGATCACTTATCCGTTTGTACAGCAGGTCTGAAAGGGCTCTTTGAATCTGGCCGCCGACGCGGTCGGCCCTGCTGAAGGGTTTCATATGTGTATAATCTCCATTTGGGTATCGATCATTTCAGCCAGGCACAGGTTCTCGACCATGTTGAAAACCTTGTCGATTTTCGAATTGATCAAGGGGGCGCTGTTACCCACCAGCGCGAACCCGATTTCAGCCCGCTGGTGAACATCATTTGCACCGGTTTCGGCTGCAGACACATTGAAATGGTTGCGCATTTGCCCGATCACTGACTTTACAATTTTACGTTTACTTTTCAAAGAGCGGCAGTCGTGAAGCCTGAAAATTATGACGCCAAGACCGACGACCATTGCCTGCCTCCGTTCCTTCCGGGTGTTCTCCATCCGCTACAATGTGGGTTTGACCTCCTCAAGGTAGTAGCACTCAATGCTGTCTCCAACCTTGATGTCGTTGTAGTTCTCTATACCGATACCGCATTCGTAGCCGTTCTGGACCTCTTTCACATCATCTTTGAATCTTCTAAGTGATGAGTTGCGACCTTCATACAGGATGACTCCTTCCCGGAGCAGTCTCATCATCTGGCTGCGCTGTATCTTGCCGTCGGTGACGTAACTGCCGGCAATCGCTCCGATCTTGGGTACGTGGAACACCTGGCGGACTTCGGCCCGGCCCAGAACATGCTCATCATAGGTGGATTCCATCATACCTAAAATGGCACCCTCGACTTCTTTGATGACATTGTAGATGATGTTGTAAAAGCGCATGTCCACCTGTTCTTCATTGGCCAGGCCCTGAACTTTTGTATTGGGTCGTACGTTGAATCCGATGATAATGGCATCGGAGACGGCAGCCAGCGATACATCTGACTCAGTGATGGTGCCAGTGCCTGAATGCACAATATTGATTTTAACTTCATCATTGGACAACTTGACCAGTGATTCCGACAGGGCTTCTATGGAACCGTGGACATCGGCCTTGATGATCAGGTTCAGGTCTTTGACGTCCCCTTCCTGCATTTTTTCGAAAAGGCTGTCGAGGCTCATGCGGCTCGATTTGGCCAGTTCTTTTGACCGTTGTTTCTGGCTCCTGTGCAGACTGACCTGTTTGGCGGCCTTCTCATCTTTCACTGCGACAAACTCATCGCCCGCGTTGGGCACACCGGACAGTCCAATAATTTCAACCGGCATGGAGGGGCCCGCTTTCGTTACATTCTGGCCGCCGTCACTAATCATGCCCCTGATTTTTCCGTGGTGTATGCCGCACACGACCGGATCACCGGTGTGCAGGGTTCCCTGCTGGACCAGGACTGTGGCAACCGCGCCCCGGCCGGTATCGAGTTTGGCTTCGACCACGTGGCCGGCAGCCAGCTTCTCCGGATTGGCTTTGAGTTCCAGCATTTCAGCCTGCAGCAGCACCATGTCCAGCAGCGTGTCTATACCGGTTTGCTCTTTGGCCGATACCTGGACGAAAATAGTGTCGCCACCCCAATCTTCCGGAGTCAGGCCCTTCTCAGCCAGTTCCCGCCGTACCCTGTCCGGGTCTGCGCCGGGCTTATCCATTTTATTAACGGCCACGATAATGGGGACTTCCGCAGCCTTCGAATGGTTGATCGCTTCAATTGTCTGGGGCATCGCGCCATCATCGGCGGCCACCACCAGGATGACAATGTCCGTAACCTTGGCGCCGCGTGAGCGCATGGCGGTGAACGCTTCATGGCCGGGTGTATCGAGAAAGGCGATCGGGCCCTTGTCCGTACTGACACTGTACGCGCCGATGTGCTGGGTAATACCGCCGGCCTCATTATCTGTGATACTGGATTTCCGGATAACATCGAGCAGGGACGTTTTGCCGTGGTCCACATGCCCCATGATGGTAACGACCGGCGCGCGCCAGACCAGGGTTTCCGGTGCGTCCTCTTCTATTTTCAGCAGGGTGTCCTCTTCAAAGGCAATCTTTTCGACTTCATAGTCAAATTCCCCGGCCACCAGTACCGCCGTGTCAAAATCTATGGTTTGATTGACAGTTGCCATCACGCCGAGACTCATCAGCTTCGCAATCATTTCGTTGGCTTTGATACCCATGCGCTTGGCCAGTTCCGCCAGGATGATGCTGTCATCAATCTTGATTCTGCGTTTGATGGCCTTGGCTGTGGTAATCTGGGTTTTCAGCCCGGCGAAAGCCGGTTTGCCTTTTACTCTTCTGCGTCCCCGGCGGCCGCGACCCGATTTGGAGTATAGCGCCGCGCCTTCCACAATTTCCCTTTTCCTGAAGGAAATCTTCTTTTTCTTGAAAGACTTCTTATCTTTACGGGTATCCGCGCCCTTGCCGGGCCCTTTGCTGGCATCAGCTCCAAAGGTCTTTGGGCCGCGACCCGTGTCCGGACGACGACTCCTGGCTTTCGCAGCAGCCTTGCGGGAGGTGTCTTCAGCTACAGGCGCCGGGCCCATTTTAATAATCTTGGCCGGCGTTTCTTTTTTGATCCGTTTTTTTGCCGGTGCGGCTTTGGGTTCAGCAGCCTTAAGGGCTTTTTTCTTTGGCGCCTTTTTCTCCTCTGCCGGTTGCTCCTGTTGTTCGGGAACCACGGGTTCGCCCGGGGGCTCTTCTGCGGCCACCGGTTCAGCCGGTGCTTCCTCTTTAGGTGCGGGTTCAAGCTCGGGCTCAGGCTCAGGCGGTTCTTCTTCTTTGGGCCGGGATACGATTCGGGCAGCTGGTTCGGGGGCCTTCTTTTTAGGTGCCGGAGCCTCGGTTTCAACCGGTGCGGGTGCTTCTTCAGCAGGCTGCGCCGCATCAGCGGTCTCGGGCGTGATGGCCGCGGTATCATCTGCGGCGGTCTGGTCGCCAGGCTGTTCAGGCACTACGGTGGGCTCTGGCTCTATTTCAACGGGCGCGGCTTTGACGATTTTTTTACGCCTGCGGATGACGGTCGGCTTTACGCGTGTCTCTTCAATCTGGCTGGTTTTCTTACCATGCAGACTGGCCTTAACTTTGGCGACGGTTTCATCATCGAGGGAACTCATATGGGACCCGACAGGGATATCCAACTCCTTTAATTTTTCAAGGAGGTCCTTATTGGTCAAATTAAGGTCCCTGGCAAGTTCATATACTCTGGTGGTCTTAGCCATCCATCTCCTCCAAGCTCAAGTTTTGGGGGGCACACACAAACGGTGTCGTCCCCGATTTGCCCGGCATTTAAATGGGGTTAACCCGGCGGAATCATTTCTCCGCATCAGGTGTATCGCTATCATCAGCCCGGTTCGGACTGTTTTCAACGGCTTCCGTATCCGAACCGGAGGCCTCCGGCGCAGCTGTTTCAGCGGGTGTCTCCACTGCCGTTTCACTGTCGGCCGGCGGGGGCAGATCATCCGTCGCTGTGTCAGCAGCCTCTGTGCCAGCACCGGCCTCTGCATCAGCACCGGCCTCTGCATCAGTACCGGCCTCTGCGTCAGCGCCGGCCTCTGCGGCAAGACCCGCCTCTTCGGCCGCGGCTTTTTCTGCGGCGGCCTGCTTTGCGGCCTCAGCCTCAGCGGCCTTACGCTCAGCTTCCGCTACCAGGTACTGTTCCGCAGCTTCGACCAGCACGGCAGCCTGCTGCTCATCTTCTATGCCATTGATCTGCAACAGTTCATCCATGGGTGCCCGGGCCAGAATTCCAGCCGAATGCACGCCTCTTTCAAACAGGACACTGGCCAGGCCGGCATCAACACCGGGGAGTGCTTCAAGTGAGTTATACCCGTCTTCCATGGCCTGGTTGTATTTTTCGGCACTGATAACATCCAGGTGCCACTGGGTAAGCTTGGATGCCAGACGAACATTCTGGCCGCGCTTCCCAATGGCAATCGAGAGAAATTCGTCTGGAACGATGACTTCCATGGCGCGGTTCTCTTCATCAATAATAACCCTGGAGATTTCGGCCGGAGCCAGGGCGTTGCAGACAAATTTGGCCGGGTCGACGTGCCAGGTGATGATATCGATTTTTTCGCCCCGCAGCTCCTGGACCACATTCTGAACCCGGCTGCCTTTCATGCCGACACAGGCGCCTACCGGATCAATGTCACTGTCATTGGAAGCCACGGCAATTTTGGCCCGCACGCCGGCTTCCCGAACGGCGCCCATGATTGTTACAATTCCCTCACTGATTTCGGGAACTTCCGTTTTAAACAGATCCACCAGGAATTCGGAATGGGTACGGGAAAGGATGATCTGCGGACCCCGGGATTCATACAGAACGTCCATGATATAGGCCCGGATACGGTCGCCCCGCCGATAGGATTCCCGGGGTGCCTGTTCCCGGACCGGCAAAACTGCTTCCGTGTTGCCCAGGTTCACAATGATGTCCCGGCGATCGATACGCTGGACGATGCCGTTTATGATTTCGCCTTTGCGATCTATGTAATTTGTAAAGACCACATCCCTTTCAGCATCCTTCATCTTCTGAATGATGACCTGTTTGGCAGACTGGGCTGCAATCCGGCCAAATGCCGCCGTATCCATTTTGGTGCCCAGGCTGTCTCCGACTTCACAATCAGGGTCAAGTTTCAACCCCTCCGCCAGGGTGATCTGGATGTCCGGTTCGGTGATGTCCGATTTATCCGCAACCACTTCCACAAACTGGAAAACTTCTATTTCTCCGCTTTCTTCGCTGTACTGGACTTCGATGTCGATCGCATTGCCGTATTTTTTCCGGGCTGCAGATTTGAGGGCCTCCTCAAGGGCCTGAATAAGGACATTGCGGTCAATCCCCTTGTCTCTGCTAACTTGTTCAACGACTCTCTTTATATCCGTGATCAACATGTGTTTTCTCCGTTGGTTGAAACTGGCTCTTATCCCGGTTGTTTACTCTGCCAGATGGGCTCTGGCTACCTGTGAAAAATCAAAAGAGACGGTTCCTGTTTCGGTCTTGAGTTGAACGGTGGCAGTGTTGGCTGCCGCTATCGTTCCTTTAAACTTTTTTTGGCCTTCAATGGGCTCGTGCAGCCGGATGCGAACCTGATGTCCCATGAACCGGCTGTAGTCACTGGGTTTAACCAGGGGCCGGTTTATCCCGGGGGATGATACCTCAAGGCTGTAAGGGCCGATGTCCTCCAGGCTAACATCCAGCAAGTCTGTTACCTGGCGGCTGATATGGGTACAGTCATCCAGGGTCACGCCTCCCGTCCGGTCAATATACAGCCGCAGGATCCGGCCGGCTGATTCCCGCCTGAATTCGGCCAGCACCAGCTCTATGCCCGCAGCTTCACAGACAGGCGCAACAAGGGCTGCGGCCATCTTTTCAAGCTGTTTAGTCGCCACCTGATTTTTATGTGCGCCACCCGTTGGCTTGCAGCCGCGCGACTTCTTTTTTGCTTTCTTTTTCAACCGTGATACCGCCTGTCACAAAGGGCTGTCGTATACCGACACTGCCTGGATCCTAATAAAACAAAAAACGGGCAACAGCCCGTTTTTTTCATTCTGGTAGATCTTTTGCTGGTAGCTTGTTTTAATCAGTTCATCAAGTTAGCCATCCGCCATTAGCTCCACGCCGCATAAGGTCAAAATCTACCCATGAAAAAAACCCTTTCAAAACTGAAAAGGCTGACAAACCTGGAGCGGGCAACGAGATTCGAACTCGCGACACCAAGCTTGGGAAGCTTGTACTCTACCAACTGAGCTATGCCCGCTTGCCAAAGCAGTTAAATAAGTCAATAATATTTAATTGTCAACTGTTATATAGCGTTTGGCCTAATAATTTTCGCTAACCTTGTGACCGGATTCTCATAGCGGTTTGAGACAGGGTGGGATCTGTTGATACCGGGCCGGCCAAATTTACATCAGGACAGAATTTTTTGAATCGATTCGAGTTCCCGCCTTATTTCAGCGAGTGTAATGGCTGTCCGGGGACGGGATCGCTCTGCGGTGCCGGTTTTGAGATATTGTCGGGCCCCTCGGATGGTGAATTTTTTATCATACAGCAGGTGCTTGATCTTCAGAATCAGTTTAACATCGCGCTTGCGATACAGGCGCTGGCCGGAAGGGGTCCTTTTGGGTTTTATCCGGCTGAACTCCGTTTCCCAGAATCTCAGGACATAGGCCGGTACACCGGCGAGGGTGCTTACCTCTCCAACCTTGAAGAACAGTTTGTCAGGCAGGTCATGTTCACGCGAATTGTCCGCTGGCATTTTCTCCCCCGGGTTTCACCGAGTTTCGATTGAATATCATGAAAATACAGCACTTGCCGGTTTGTGTCCACCCATAATAATCATCAGAAAAGCTCTGCGCGGTGGGAGGCTGCCGGCACGCGACCACCAAAACTTGATTTTCAAAGCATTAGATCTGTCAGGCCGGCAGGGAGGCCTTGAAAACCTTGATCAAGCGGCTGGATATTGATTTGTGGAGATTGTTGATCACCTGGTCTTCGAGGGTTTCCTCCCGGGAGCGGTAGGTGACCCGAATAGACACACTTTTCTTGCCGGCCTGGATGGGGGCACCGGTATAGACATCAAAGATGGTGACAGATTCTACCAGCGGTTCCGTGAGCTTTTCAATATATCCGATAAGGTTGGCGCTTTCTATGGCTTCCTCTATGATCACGGTAATATCCCTGGCAGTTGCGGGAAACTTGGGAATGGGGTGTGCGTCGACGGTCTCTGAGCCGGCTTCCAGTAGCTCACTGACAACAAATTCCAGGATAAATGCCTTCTGTTTCAGGTCGTACTGCTTTAATACGGCCGGTTCAATTTCACCTATCAGGCCCAGGGTTTTATCTGCTGTTTGCACCCGTGCGGTGGCCCCCGGCCGGGTGTAGCTGCAGTCGGCTGGATCCATGCGAGTGAAAATCGCGTCCTGGATTCCCAGATTCTCAAGCAGGCCTTCGACAGCGCCTTTTACGTCATAAAAATCACATTCGCCCGGTTTTCCCTGCCAGGCAAAAGGGGTTCGCTCACCCGTCCAGAGCCCGGCCAGCATCTCTTTCTCATCCGGCAGGCTGTCAGGCTTGCCTGTGGCGAAAAACGTATTGCCGATTTCATACATCATTAAGGTTTTGTTCTGTACGGACAGGTTGCGCCCCATGGTTTCCAGGAGTCCGGGCACCAGGGATGAGCGCATGACGGACTGGTCTTCAGAAATCGGGTTCAGGATTTTGACCCCCTTCCGACCCGGATGGTGTTCCGGTAGCCGGAGCCGGTCTACAGAGGAAGCGCTGATAAAACTGTAATTGACGGTCTCGCTGAAACCGTGACCGGTCATGAATTGTCGAATCCTGTCCCTCAAGACGCGGATGGGGTCCGGGCGGCGGCCCTCGGCCGGGATAAGCGGGAACGTGGTGCTGATATTGTTGTATCCGAACAGGCGGGCAATCTCCTCGGAGAGATCTTCCGGTCGGGTAACATCCACCCGGTAAGATGGCGGCGTAACTGTAAGGGGTTCTCCATCTGCAACCGTGACCTCAAATTCGATCGATTCGAGATAATCCTTGACTTCAGCCGCGGTCAGGCGGGTTCCCAGGCGCCGGTTGGCGGCTTCTACCGAGAGGTCGATATGCCTTGGCTTATAAGGCCGCGGGTTTTCATCAATGGTGCCGGCTATCAACTGGCCACCCCCCAATTCGGCGATCAGGTAAGCGGCCCGGTTCAGTGCCCCAACCGTGCCGGCGGGATCCACCCCCCGTTCAAAGCGGTGGGAAGCGTCTGTGTTAAGGCCGGTCTGTTTGGCGGTTTTCCGGATGCTGATCGGGTCGAAACAGGCGCTTTCAAGCAGTACGCGGGTGGTATCGGATTCGATTTCCGAGTTGAGTCCGCCCATGACACCGCCAATCCCGACTGCTTTTTCAGCATCGCATATCATCAGCGCGTTGGGGGGCAGGGTCCGCTCTTTCTGGTCCAGGGTGGTAAATTTTTCGCCGGTATCCGCAGCCCGGACAATGATTCGGTTTTCTACGAGCTGGTCGAAGTCGAATGCATGCAGGGGCTGACCGGTTTCCAACATCACAAAATTGGTAATGTCCACGATGTTGCTGATGGGCTTGAGGCCCACGGACAGAAGGCGGTCGCGCAGCCAGAAGGGCGAGGGGCCGACGGTCACATCTACAATCATGCGGGCTGTGTAGCGCGGGCAGAGTTCCGCGTTTTGGATCTCAACCGATGTCTGTTCCGTAAGGGCGCCTGTGGCCGCGGGGGCTTCCGGTTTGGGGTAGGAAACCCGCAGGCCCTGGAAGGCGGCCACTTCCCGGGCGACCCCGATGATGCTCAGGCAGTCAGGTCGATTGGGCGTGAGGTCAATCTCAAAGACGGGGTCTGTAAGCTCAAGCGCCTGGTTGAGAGCAATGCCGGGCTGAAGCTCGGCGGCCAGGTCCATGATACCGCTCCGGTCGTCACCAAGGGCCAGCTCAAAGGCACTGCACAGCATGCCGTCTGATTTTTCACCGCGGATAACACCGGCGGTAATGGTGCGGCCATCCGGTAATTGAGATCCCGGGAGGGCGCAGGGTGTCCGCATTCCGGTTTTTACATTTGGCGCACCGCACACCACCGTGGTTGTCCGCTCTCCCAGATCGACCTCACAACAGGTGAGTCGGTCGGCATTGGGATGGGGGTTGACTGTCAGCACCCGGGCGACCACAACTGAGTCCAGGTAGCTGTAGCGATCTTCAACCGAGTCCACTTCAAGCCCGGCCATGGTAAGCGCGTCCGACAACGCCGCGGGCGTCCCGGTAACTTCAACGTATTCTTTTAACCAGCTTAAACTGACCTTCATGTTCGAAATTGCCTTAGAAATCTTATGTCGTTTTCAAAAAATTTACGGATATCATCCACACCGTATTTAAGCATCGCTATCCGTTCAACGCCCATACCGAACGCAAAGCCGGTGTATGTATCCGTGTCATACCCGACGTTTTCAAATACCGCCGGGTGCACCATTCCGGAACCGAGGACTTCCAGCCAGCCGGTTTTTGAGCAGACCCGGCAGCCTTTGCCCCGGCACATGACACACAGGATGTCCACCTCGGCGCTGGGCTCGGTGAACGGGAAAAAGCTGGGCCTGAAACGCAGGCTGGTCTGTTTGTCGAACATCTGGTGGACGAACGTGGTCAGGATGCCCTTGAGATCACCAAACGAAATATTGCGGTCTACCAGCAGGCCTTCCACCTGGTGAAACATAGCCGTGTGTGTCAGGTCCGAGTCACAGCGGTAGACTTTCCCGGGGGCGACGATTCTCACCGGGGGCTGCTGTTTTTCCATCACGCGCGGTTGGGTCGGGGAGGTGTGCGTGCGCAGGACAATATTGTCCGAGATATAAAAAGTGTCCTGCATATCCCGGGCCGGATGGTTCTTGGGGATGTTCAGGGCCTCGAAGTTGTAGTAATCCGTTTCAATTTCGGGCCCTTCGGCGATGTCGAACCCGAGTCTTGAGAAGATCCCGCAGATTTCACTGGTTATCTTGGTAATGGGATGCAGGGTGCCCTGGTTGAGGGGGCGGCCCGGCAGGGAGACATCCAACTGAGCGTCGGCCCCGTTTTCCAGGGCCTGCAGTCGCTCAAGCGCCGTCCGGGAGGCCTCATCCAGAGCCTTTTTTACCTGGTTGGCTCTCTTTCCGGCTTCCGGTCTGGCTTCCGGGGGAAGTTGCGAGATGTTTCTCAGAAAGCGGGTGACAATCCCTTTGCGGCCAAGATACTTTACACAGACCGTGTTGACTGCATCGCCATCTGCAGCGGTTGCAAGTTCTGCGAGTCCATCTTCTTGAATCTGATCTATTGTATGTTCCACTTTTTAAACTCTATTTGGGAGTACTCCTGGTTTTCAGGAAAATAAAAAAGCAGCGGCGGGCGATGGTGTGCCTGCCACTGCTTTCGACCTTATTTTAAGGTTAGAGCTGCGCAGCTGCCAGGCTGACAACCTGGCTAAAACCAGCGGGATCGGCCACGGCCATTTCCGCAAGAACTTTACGGTCCAATTCGATATTGGCCCGCTTCAGCCCGTGTATAAAGCGGCTGTACGTCAGGTCGTTCATTCTGGTGCCGGCATTGATTCTGGCAATCCAGAGTCTCCGAAAGTCTCTTTTTTTAGCCCGGCGGTCACGGTAAGCATACATCAGGGCCTTGTCCACCGCATCTGCCGCAGTCCGAAACAGCTTGCTGCGGCCGCCCCGGAAGCCTTTGGCTAGCTTAAGCACCTTTTTTCTTCTACGCCTTGCTTTAAAACCTCTCTTTACACGCATTTTAACTCTCCTTCAGTCCTGTGCACCTGCGGTCGGTACCTGCCGAAGCAGTCACCCGTTTAACCGTTTGGCAACAGCAGTTTGAGTTCCTTCATATCCGTTCCGGCAATTATATGCCCTTTCCTGAGATCTCTTTTACGTTTGGTCGATTTTTTAGTCATAATGTGGCCGGCGTTGGCCTTGGCAAATTTGAACTTACCCGAGCCTGTCTTTTTGAATCTTTTGGCTGCCGCCCGGTTGGTTTTGATTTTTGGCATTATTCTGTTCTCCTGTTCATCGTTTATATGCGTTAAGGTCTGGCCGGTCTGCCCGCCATGCAAATGCAGATGGCGCAGGCAGTTCACATCACTGCTCACGCCATGCAGGTAAGATCTTAAAAGATCTGATCGAATGAGTGGCGCAATCGCGTTGTTTTTCGGCTACGAGTGTCTGGAAAGGTGCTTCAGCTGGCTTTTGCCGCGAGGATCATGAACATTGTGCGACCTTCAAACTTCGGATATTGTTCAACCACTGCAATATCTTCAAGCTCTTCGGCCATCCTCTGGAGGACATCTTTGCCCAGCCGGGAGAGGGTAATTTCCCGTCCCCTGAAAATGACCGTCACCTTGACCTTGTCTTTTTTCTCTATAAATTTTCTAATATGCCCGAGTTTTGTCTGCAGGTCATGCTCGCCGGTCTTGGGGCGAACCTTGATCTCTTTAACCTGAAACGTAGTCTGCTTTTTCTTTGCTTCCTGCTTTTTCTTGGTCTGCTCGTACTTAAAACGGCCGTAGTCCATTATTTTGCAGACCGGCGGGTTGGCGTTGGGGGAAATTTCCACCAGGTCCAGCCCGAAATCTCCGGCAGTGGCAAGTGCTTTGTACGTCGGAAGAACACCGATCTGCTCACCGTCTGGGGAGATCACCCGCACTTCCTTGGCCCTGATGTTGCGGTTGATATTGGTTCGATCGGTTTTGTTTGGCCTCCGGGCTCTTCTCGATATAGCTATGCCGGCACCTCCTTGAAAATAATGTTTTATAAAAAATGTGAAATCGAAATATCCGACAACCTTAGGAAATGCAAGTAAAAAATGCAATAGCAAAATAATGATCGGCAAATTTGAAACTTTGCCCCGGCCGGCGTTCAGCCCATGCATTTCCAAACACCTCAATATAGGTATTTTTCAGCGTTTGGCAATACCACATGTGGTAGCCGAGGTCTTTAGGCACTTTAGGTCACTTCAAACTTATCAGTTTTGGGTTGCCGGCCCCTTTCCCCGTGGAAAGCCGGGATCTGCGACAGGGGCAACCCAGAGCCCTGCCCTCCGGGCCAGGCGCTTTACTGGGCCAGTGTGTAGCGCGCCAGGCGGCTCCCTTCCCAGTAACTGCAGTCGGGCGCAGAAAAAAACGTCTTGAAAAGCGTCAGGCTTTCTTCCCGCAGTATACCGGGTACAATGGAGACCGGATTGTTGCTGTAAAGCGGGGGCAGGTGGGTTAAATCGCAATGGGTGCCGCCGCCCATCACATCCTCGTAGGCGTAAACGACTTCGCCGATACCGGCTATCAGCAAGGCCCCGAAACACATCAGGCAGGGTTCCATGGTGCAAAAGGCGGTAACCTCCCGCGGGTCCGGCGGGCTTTCTATATCGGCCAGCGCTTTCAGGGCCAGGATTTCAGCGTGGTCGGTTTCATTGCGGCCACCGGCCGCAGTTCCCTGGCGGCGGCTTGCGGCAATGATTTTGTATTGATGGACCAGGACACAGCCGACCGGAAATTCGCCGGATTCTAAAGCCTCGGTGGCCTGTCCGAGTGCGGTAGTCATAAAGTGCTCATAATCAATTTCGTTTTCAAGTGAGCTCATGATTTTAACCTACAGGTCTTGGGGTCCGGAATCAAGCGTAAGATTAAGGGCTCGTGCAGGAGGAGAACCACCGATCTTTGGGACCAACTGTCCGGGAACTCGCTTCGCTCACGCCCTGACCTGGACTGGGGGGCGGTTTCCTTTTACAGAAAACCGCCACATGCGGCCGGCTTTGCGGGGTCGGCGCTAGGGCAGCCGGCAAACGTCGGTGTCACATGGGCAGCTGCCGTCGACTTCAAAGGCATAGATAATTTGTTGGGCCATTTCAACGGTCTTTAGGGGGAGTGCTGTAAAATCGTGTTTTTGCATGACCAGTGCAAGGGCGGCTTTGGTCGGGATGCCGGCCAGACCTGCAGTGATAATCTTTCCCGACCGGCCGTCGATGATGTGGGCATCTTCCCCGTTGGTGACCACAACAACCGGGATCTGGTAAGGGCAGACAGCCCGCGCCGCGGCAATGGTCGGGGTGTGGCGAGTGACCAGGGAGCCAGGGCCGTATTTAACCAGCAGGCCGAGTTTTCCGGATAAACTCACCAGGAAATCAACCGGAATGATGGCCTTGCGGCCACAGGCGGATACCTTTAGCTTGAAGCGGGCCGTGATGTCCGCGGGTGCAAAACCGCAGCGTTCAACCAGGTGGCGGGCCAATTTCTGACGGTAACGCTCATCATGCGTGTCATCAAGTGGCTGGCCGGTTAGATAATCGTTGAGTTGTCCCATTACCAGGTGGTGATCATTCATGGCCCTAATATATGGGCGGGTGCCCTGGCTGTAAAGATCAAAAACTGCTTTACAGATGAAGATTGTTTTGGGTAGGTTAAACTTCGCTTAACACTTGCTGGCAGGAGAAGGCTATTTGAACAGGCGGGGTAAAGATAGGTCCGCGCATGTCTATTAGGGAAGATTTTGAAAAACGTGAAAGGGGATTTTTATCACCCCATGGGTGTTTGAGCTGTGAATCCAAAGGCCGGCTCAAGCCTGAGGAGCCGTCGCCTTTGCGCACCGCTTTTCAGCGGGACCGGGATCGGATTATTTACTGCAACGCATTCAGGCGGCTGAAATACAAGACTCAGGTGTTTTTATCCCCCCTCGGCGATGAATACCGGACGCGCCTGACCCATACCCTGGAAGTTGCCCAGATTGCCCGGACGATTGCCCGGGCAATGCGTCTCAATGAAGACTTGGCTGAAGCCATTGCACTGGGCCATGACCTGGGGCACACACCTTTTGGACACGGCGGGGAGACCTCCCTGAAGGAGATCTACTCGTCATCGTTTACCCACAACCAGCAGAGCCTGCGTGTGGTGGACCGATTGGAAAAAAATGGGGCCGGGCTCAACCTGACCCACGAGGTGCGCGACGGGATTCTCAAACATTCCAAGGGTTACGGAAAAATCATCTCCGCTGACCCCAAGCTCAAAGCCGTCACTGCTGAGGGTCAGATTGTCAGGATCGCGGATATTATGGCCTATTTGAATCACGACCTGGATGATGCCATCCGCAGCGGGGTCATAAAAGCCAGCCAGGTACCGGCAACCTGCATTGAGGTCCTGGGCAGCACCCACTCTGAACGGGCGACGACCCTGGTGCATGACCTGGTTTTCTCAAGCCGTGAAGAAGCCGGCGAACTGGTGCTCAAAATGAGTGATACGGTTTACAGTTCCATGAACACGCTTAGAAAGTTCCTGTACAAAAATGTATACCGGTCCCAAAAGGTCCACCAGGAATTCGTGAAGGCCAAAAAAATACTTTTAGAACTATATACCTATTGTATAGAAAACGAAGAGATGCTTGCCCGCGAACTTGCCGCCATGAGCCTGCCGCCCCTGGAAAAAACCGATGAATCCAAAGAGCGGATTGTCTGCGATTTTGTAGCCAGCATGACGGACCGATATGCCCTGGCACTCTATGAACGGCTGTTTTTTCCATCACCGATGGTGTGAGAAACATTTCTATTGTCAAACCCTAACAAATATTTGAAATCCCCTCCGGATCTTATAGAACCGGGCCTGGCTAAACTGGTCGATCTATTCGTGCGAATGGAAAAAGCCTACACGGCGGCGGCAGACGCATACGGTTTTAAATGCATCGGCTGTGAAGACAATTGCTGCCTGACGCGATTTTACCATCACACCCTTCTGGAGTATCTATATTTGTACCGGGGGTATGCCCGTCTGCCTGCGAAATCGCGGGATCAACTGCAGCAAGAGGCCGCCCGGGTGATTCAGGAACAGGTGGACGAGCCAGACCTGCGCAGCATGTGTCCGCTAAATGAAAACGGCCTGTGCGGTCTTTATGCGTATCGGCCCATGATCTGCCGGTTGCACGGGATTCCCAATGAAATGAGGCGTCCCGGGGGAGTGCCGGTGCGCGGCCCCGGGTGTGGAGATTTTGACCGGCAATGCGGGGGCAAGCCTTACATTATTTTTGACCGGACCCCCCTTTACATGGAGATGGCATCCAGTGAGAAAGAGCTGCGGGACCGTCTGGGAGCCACTCAAAAAATAAAGATGACGGTTGCCGAAATGATTGTTAGTTTTTTAGAAACCGGAGTCAAAAACTGATATGAAGTACCTGGATGCTGAAAAAATAAAAGACCTGGCGGGGTGTGCATTGGAAAGAGGGGACACCTTTTCATTCAGGTGTCACCCGGAGGTTGCCTGTTTTAACCGCTGCTGCCGGAATCTCAACCTGTTTTTATATCCCTACGATGTCCTGCGCCTGAAGAATTGTTTGGGCATTCCTTCCGGCCGCTTCCTGGATCAGTATGTCGATGTGGTTATGCGCCCGGATGGCCATTTCCCCGAAGTGCTGCTGCGGATGGCGGAAAACGAGGAGAAAACCTGTCCGTTTCTCACCCCCACGGGCTGTTCGGTTTACGTGGATCGGCCCGATACCTGCCGGACCTTTCCCGTTGAACAGGGCAGCCTGTATAACGCGGGTACAGGCAAGTCCCGGCTGGTTCATTTTTTCCGGCCTCCGAAATTTTGCCAGGGACAGCACGAGACAGCCCAGTGGACGGTGGGGACCTGGCTGGGAGACCAGGCGGCCGAGACTCACAACCGCATGACCCGGGCCTGGTCGGATGTCAAGCGGATGTTTCAGTCGGATCCCTGGCAAGGAGAAGGGCCTGAAGGGCCGCGCGCAAAAATGGCTTTCATGGCAACCTATAACATCGACGAATTCCAAAAATTTGTTTTCGAGAGCAGTTTTTTCAAGCGTTACAAAGTCAAAAAGGACCTGCGCAGGAAGATCGCCGCGGATGAAAAAGCCCTGCTTCTGTTTGGTTTCGAATGGCTAAAACTGTTTATCTGGGGGATAAAATCAAAGAAGATAAGGCCGAAATGAATCAGGTGGAAGGTAAAAGGTAGAAGGCTGAAGGTAGCAAGAAGGTGCGCTTTTACCTTCTATCTGAACTTCACGCCGGCCAATTTCTCGGTTTATAAGCGAATGATTCTTCCCGGTATATCTTCCATTCATTGCCCTTTTTCTTAAATTCCAAGATCTTGTAACCATTCGATTTAAACGCGTCCGATCGGTATCTCTGTTTGAACCACGCGCGGGATGTCTTTGCAGTTGTGCGGGTGCGCAGGCCGGAGACGGTCACGGAAATTTTCTTGTATTTTCCATTCAGGCGTTTCTTGTGCTGTTTCCATTGGGACAGCGTTTTACCGTTGCCGACAAAATCGGGGTGGTAATGGGCAATATAGGCCTCCAGGCGTTTGTTTTCCCAGGCGGATTTCCAGGACTTAACCAGCTCGGCCAGGGCGTTTTTCTCTTTTGAAGCAACCGGGGCCGGGGGGCTGGGTATTTTGGCAACGACAGGTGCGGCCGGCTTTTCACTCCATTCACGTTTGACCAAGACCATCAGCCCCTCGTCCGGCTCGGACAAATAGACCCTGGAGAGCGCATCTACGGCCGGTGATGAATGGATCTTGAGGGTTCCAAAGGAAACCAGTTTGTCCTGGTAACCCAATATGGTGATGCCGGGAAAATCGATCTCGTTGCGGGTATATTTTTTGGGGGTCATGGCCTGCCGCAGCAAGGGGACCAGTTTAGAGGTGTCCCGCCTGGGTTTTGAAAAGGCGTACGGCAGCCTTTCACCGATAATGACCGGTGTTTTGTCAAATTGGATGCGTCCGTCCAGATCTTCAAGATCACGATTGTTCAGAGCCACGCAACCGTTGGTTGAGTAGGGCGTGACTTTCCGGTTGGAGCCGTGAATATAGATTCCATGGCCGCCATTGCCGGCGAGGTCATCAAAGGCATTGGGGTAATTGAGTTCAAAAGCCCGGTTGCCAAAGACGGTTATGTTACGATCCCTGTATATTTTGGTATTGAAATAGATACCTTCAGGTGTTTTTTCATCATTTTCTATTTGTTTGGGGCCGTTGCGTTCACCTGTGCCGCAGGTGTAGGTCACCAGGCGCTCATAGTTGCCGTCATAACGGTAAAGGTGGAGTTTCTGGATTGCTTTTTCCACGAGGATAAGGTGCAGGGGGGCGCTCCCGGGCGCATGATATAGAATTGGCCCGTCCCAGCGGGCGTTGGATTTGGCCGGTGGCTGCGGCGGCGTTCGGGTCGGCTGGATGGCTTCCCCCCGGGGGGGCTGGATTTTCCGGGATTCAACGGTGGCTGCGGCCTCGGGAACCGGTGCGGCGGGCATATTCAAGCTGGCCAGGTAATATCCGGCGGCCAGCAGGGCCAGACTGCCAAGGCCCACCCAGACGTATGCAGCCAGCGTTCTATGCCGTGGTTGTTTCCCGGTCTTTTTGGTATTCGGCCTGACTCTGGATGTTGATTTGCCTGATTTGAATTGCAAAGATACCCACGCATTTTTATATATGTAAATTTTCCCGGAA
Source organism: uncultured Desulfobacterales bacterium (assembly GCA_964636125.1). Taxonomy (GTDB): domain Bacteria; phylum Desulfobacterota; class Desulfobacteria; order Desulfobacterales; family CAJINA01; genus CAJINA01. The sequence continues at coordinate 36,983 of CAZWPX010000052.1, forward strand.
AGATATATAAAATACCAGGCGGATGTGTCAACCTTGATGAATCCGTTACGACTGTTTTTGACCCTGTTGAAAGTTCACCCATGACGCAAACATCACAGCCCTATACATTTACCTGGGAGCCTGCCATTACCGGCATAAACAAGGACCGCTGGGATGCCCTGGCCCAGCCGCTGCAAACGCCTTTCCTTGAATGGGAGTGGCTCCGCCTCATGGAGTCTTCCGGCAGTATTGCCGCCGCAACCGGCTGGTATCCGGCGCACCTGGCCGTCTGGGTCGGTGATACCCTGGTGGCTGCAGCGCCCCTTTACCGTAAATTGCACAGTGAGGGTGAATTTACTGATGATACCGTCTGGGCTGAATTATCCTATCGCCTGGGGATTGCCTATTTCCCCAAACTGGTGGGTATGAGTCCGGTGACACCGATTCAGGGATATCGTTTTCTGATGCATCCCGGTGAAGATGCGGTCGCCCTGACCGGCCGTATGCTGGACGAAATCGAAAATTACTGCCGGGAAAACGGTATTTCAGGGTACCATTTTCTATACGCGGATACCCGTTGGGCCGGCAGCCTGCCCGGCAATCGCGGCAATGCCTGGCAGCATCCGGTTTTTACCTGGCAAAATCGCGGCTATCAGGGTTTTCCCGATTACCTGGCGCGCTTTAACGCTAACCAGAGGCGCAATATCATCCGTGAGCGCCGGCAGGCCGTCCGGGACCGGATCACGTTCCGGCATCTGACCGGGGACCAGATAACACCTGTTCTGATGGATACCATGTACCAATATTATGTGGGCACCAATGAAAAGTTTGGGATCTGGGGCTGCCGCTACCTGAACCACACTTTTTTCCATAAATTGCCGGATCGCTTCCGCGACCGGCTCATGCTGCTGGGTGCTTTCAGGGAAGACGGGGATGACCACCCGGTGGCGCTGGGGCTGTTTGTCTATAAAAATGACCGCCTATACGGCCGCTACTGGGGCTGCCGGGATGAATTGGATGCCCTGCATTTCAATACCTGTTATTACAGCCCCATCGAGTGGGCCATTGACAGGGGTATCCGCGAATTCGACCCCGGGATTGGCGGCGGGCATAAGATCCGCCGGGGCTTTGAGGTGGTTGCCGGGTGCAGCTGGCACAGCTTCCTGTCCCCCGAACTGGCCACCATCATGCGCATGAATATGGGTGCCATCAACCGACAGGTCCAGGCGCACATTGCACAGATTAACCAGCAGATACCGTTTGCCCGGGCAAATGGGAGGGGTTAATCTTTTATTCTGTCTTTACTTACACAACCCCGTCGGGCATCTTTCCCACCCGATCACCCCCCAGGACATAACCCCCATCCAGGCGCAGGCGGCTGCCGGTCATAAAGGGCGCATCTTTAAGGATGAACAGGACGGCCTTGACGACGTCGTGGATATTACCGGTGCGTTCCAGCAGGGTGTGGTCGATCAGGGCTTGCTGTTGAGCTGTGCTGAGTAGGCCCCAGCCGCGGGTATGGCGGCCATGGCGGGTATCCACAAGGCCCAGGACAATTTCATTGACCCGGACTTCGGGAGCCCCCCGGCGAGCCCAGGTTTCGGTGAGCAGGGATGTGCCCCGGCTGGCGGCGGAGTAGCCCTCGTTGAAAATCAGACTGGCGGGCCCGGAGCGGCCTACGATCCCGGCAATAGACGAAAAATTTATGACGGCCCCCTGACCGCCTTTTTTCAGGTGCGGGAGGGCGTGTTCAAAAACCCACTGCTTGGCCCTTAACGTGGTGGCCATTTCAAGGTCCCACTGCTCGCCGGTATACGCGCCGTGGACCACCGGCCAGCCGCCGCGCTCAATGTTGTTGATCAGAATATCAAGACCTTGAAAGCGAGTGGTGACGGTGTCAATCAGCCCGGGAATCCGGGCGACATCCGTGAGGTCAATTTTGCTGACCAGGTGCTCTGCGCCGGTTGCGGCCAGTCCGGACTCAAGGCCTTCCAGGCTTTCCGGCCAGTCATGCCAGGTGCAGGCGACCCGGGCGCCCGCTTTGGCCAGGGCCAGGGCGATTTCCCTGCCAATTCCTTTGACGGCCCCCAGAACCAGGGCGGTTTTTCCTTGTAGTTGCATAGCGGTTCTTTTCACTCGGCAGTGCCAAAAAGTTTAAGCCGGATCCACTCGAGGCCGAGCTTCAGCAGTTCCACATCGTTGGTTCGGATTTTTTCAAGACGTTCGGCGTCCAAGGCCAGGTCGGCCAGCAGGTCCCGTTCAAAAATTACTTGGCGGAAATTGTCCAGGTCATACAGCGCCAGGTGGAATTGGGCCGCCAGGTTGGGCGCCAGCGAGCCCGGCAGCAGGCGATTTTTTAGACTGATCAGGGTCATCAGCCGGTCATTCATCCGGTTGTATTCAGTGAGTTCCTGTCCGGTAATCCAGCGGTCGATAGATTTTTCCCCATCCGTCGCAAAGCCTTTGCAGTGGGGCTCTTTGATCAGGGCAAAGTGTTCGGTTATTGCACCGGATTCCCGGTTTCTGGCCAGAGCCCGGGCGACGGGATACATTCGGCAGGAAGAGGGGCGGTCGCTGTATACGGAACAGCCCGCAGGTTGTACGAACGGGCATTTCAGGTTGTCGGCCTGGTCCTGCTTGAGCGAAACCACGGGCAGGCCGGTTTCGGGGCCGACGTAACTGACGGTATAGCGCTCCAGGAATTCACCGGACACAAGCCCGAGGTGTTTTTTCAGCCTGAGAATATCATAGGGGGTCAGAAACTGGTTCAGATCCCGGCAGCATTCATTAAAGCAGGGGACCTCGGGTGAGCAGTTAAAGCAAAAGCGCTCGCCGGGCAGCAGGGGGGTCATTTCTGGTTCCATTGCAAAAGTCCTCATGGTTATGGATGGGCACTAGGTAGCATGCCATGGGCGGAAGTCAACTCAAAAAAATGGACAGGCCGTTGAATGGGGGCCTAATTTTTTTTACCCTGGTGCCGGACCGCTGATGCCCGTGGCCGGTACAGGCTACACCACATATAGTAGCGTGGTTTGTATCTTGAACCAAATATGGGTCCAGCAAGATATCCACAGCCACCCGGCGTCCCCGACGACGGTTCCGGCGCCCGGGGCGCCGGGCAAAAATTGTTGACAAGAAAAATACCTGATGATAATTATCTATTCTTGTTTTATGCTGGCGCATGAACCGATATAGGTGGTTGAAATTAAAGATAATAATAGGTGGTTGAAATTAAAGATAATATCGAATTATTTCAGGAGCACCGGGCGTTGGGGTGCAGCAGGCCGGCAGCCTGCAATAGCGGGTGCCTCAGAAACCCTTAGTTTTTTTAGACAGTTAATTTTAGTTTACGGCAGTAAATGGTTTTATATCTCAGAAAGGAAGGGAGGTGCAAAACACGCGTTTCAAGAAGTTCGCAGTAATCTTAGATTATATTGTATTGACCAGAAGCAACTAACAAATCAGGAGGTATTTTAATGCCAAGTTTTGTAATTAGTGAAAAATGTGACGGCTGCAAGGGCGGCGATAAAACTGCCTGCATGTACATCTGCCCCAACGATCTGATGGTCCTGGAACCGAATGAAATGAAAGCCTACAACCAGG
>CAZWPX010000053.1:0-39541 GCA_964636125.1 uncultured Desulfobacterales bacterium
CTGGCCGTGAACCACAGTGCCATGGCCACCATCCCGGGGACGATGCTTTGAGCCGCGATAGGGCGACCCATCTTGAACGCCAGGAAGAAAAACACAGGGAAAAGAACCCCAAAGATCAACACGGGTGGTTTCAGATAGTACAAACGGGCGTTCTTTTTCAGAATAACCAGCGAACCCTGCAACTGCCGGCGCCAGATCTGAACCTTCTCCCCTGGAACCGTCATTGCAGCCCCCGCTTCCGTCCCCCACTCGTGAAATAGAGAAAGACCTCCTCCAGGCTGGGTTTGCAGTTGCTAAGATCTAAAATCTCCAATCCCTGCCTGTCCGCCAATCGCACGACCTCCGTGATTACCTGGCCGGGCAACTTGGTGTACAACCGGAATGTACGGCTCTCGACGCCAACGTGTGACACACCTGGCAACAACTCCAGCTTTTCCTGCTCCGGTGCGACATCGGCAAAACGCACCTCGACGTATTGACGGGCACTGATGGTGGAGCGCAGCGTTTCCGGAGAATCTATGGCAACAATGCATCCTTTGTCGATTATCGCTACGCGTGAGCACATCTCACCAGCCTCGCGCATATCGTGGGTAGTCAAGAACACAGTGAGGCCGTTGTGGTTCAGATTACTCACCGTCCGGCGTATCAGCCTTGCACTCTCGACGTCCAGACCGCTGGTGGGCTCGTCGAGAAATAGTATATCCGGACCCGTTACCAACGCAGCGCACAGCATAAGCCTTTGACGCAGCCCCTTGGAAAGCATGCGGGCCTTCTGCTTTTTTCTTTCCGTCAGCCCGAACAATTCAAGCAGGCGCTCTGCTTCCTGAAAATATTGATGCCGCGCGACACCGTGCAATTGAGCCATCAGTGTGAGATTTTGCCAAACAGAAAGATCAAGGTATACATTCGCCTCTTCGGGGACGACAGCGATATGCGCTTTAGAAAGCAACGGTTCTTTACGGATGTCATGACCATAAATTGTAGCCATACCTTCTGTTGGATCGATCACGCCTGTGAGCATGCGCACAGTCGTCGTTTTGCCGGCTCCGTTGGGGCCCAGAAAACCGAAGATCTCGCCCCGGCAAACCCTGAATTCCACGCGGTTCACCGCAACAAAGTCACCAAACTTACGGGTCAGTCTTTTAGCCTCGATAACAATTTTCATAGGGGCAATTCAGTTTCGATTTATCCCCCCACCTCAGGTGGAAGACTCGGAGAGGTTCTACCGCTCCGGTGTGTAATCAGTAGTTTCAATCCGACCAACATACAACCTGGAACTATCAGGAGGCATTTTAAAACCGATTGTTTTTCATTGGCAAGCGATCTTTTATATCTGTAGGGGCGCTCACGCCCAGGGCGACGGCCGGGCAGTAAGCATTTCCGTAAATGCTTCAATCCGCGTCCGTAGCTGGCCTTCCGCAAAATTGCGTGGATCGACGCAATCCACTCCCAGGTTCAGGACCGGGACACCAATCGCTTTCAACCCCTGCCCCACCATACCCCGGGACCCGGTGCCCTGACGGCAGCCCCAGTGACATGGGTTGATGGCGCCGTCGATCTTGTACCTGCGGGCCAGATCCTGAAGGTGCCGGAACCGAATTGTATTCTGGCCTTGTTTTGTTTCGTATACCTACTTTATTGTCAAGCCAAATTTCCCTTGTAAAACCCGTCATAATTCTGCAAAATCCCTATGATGACACATGAGACCCACATACTCGTCGCTGACGACATCCGCAGCAATCGTTTTTTTGTGGTCAATCACCTTAAAAAGCAGGGATTCTCGCATTTTTATGAAGCGGAAAATGGTGTGGAGGCCCTGGATCTTCTAAATGCAAACCCCATCGACATTGTCCTGCTGGATGTCCTGATGCCGGAAATGGATGGGCGCCAGGTTTTGAAAACAATTAAATCAGACGAGACCCTGCGGCACATCCCGGTGATCATGATCACGGCCCACGATGAGATGAACAGCACGGCCGAATGCATCGCCAACGGAGCCGAGGATTATATCCTGAAGCCCTTCAACCCGGTGCTATTAAACGCCCGGATCACTGCCAGCCTCGAAAAAAAGAGACTCCGGGATGTGGAAAGGGAGTACCTGCGGCTCTACGATGCCGCCACCGGCCTGCCCAACAAGGACCTCTTTTTACTGCGCCTCACCGAAGAGGTAAAGCGGTCCCGCCTGTATGCCTCCCTGTTCAGTGTGCTGGTGATCCGCCTCGAACGCTACCGGATTCTGATGGACAGCCTGGGGCAGGTTGCCGGAGAGCAGTATATTGTAACTCTTGCCCGGCGACTATCCTTCAGTGCCCCGGACCGGGCCCTCATCGCCCGCCTGGGCCGCAGTGAATTTGCCATGCTGCTTTTTGATCTCAACGGACCCGCACAGGCGATAGACGCAGCCCGGACGCTGTTTAAGGACCTGGGTGAAACCATTGAGATAGAGGGTCACGAAATCACCGGAAAGATCCAGATTGGCCTGGCCTTCAGCTCTACGGGGTATACCCAATCCGAGAATTTTCTCCGGGACGCCGGCCTGGCGGCCAGCGCAGCCGATATTGAAACCGGGTATCAGATATTCGATGCCGACATGCACAAAGCGGCCATGAACCGACTTATTCTTGAGCCCGAACTTAAAAGGGCCATCGACAGTCAGCAGCTGGTCCTCTATTACCAACCGGTAATAAATCTCAAATCCAGAGTGATTTCCGGCTTTGAAGCCCTGGTGAGATGGGTCCACCCCGAAAAAGGCCTGATTTCACCCGAGGTGTTTATCAACCTTGCGGAAGAGACCGGCCAGATCCACCAGATCGGAAAATGGGTTCTGGAAGAAGCCTGCCGGCAGGCCGCCGCCTGGGAAGCCATGGATGAGGTCTTTAAAGATCTTTCCATCGGTGTCAATGTATCCGCCCAGCAGTTTACCCGGCCCGAATTTATCGATACCATTGGAACGGCGCTCGATGAAGCCCAGTGCCGCTGCTCAAGCATCAAACTGGAACTCACTGAAACCGCGATCATTGACAATACACGCTTGTTGGGCAATGTCGTTGCGAAGTTACAGGAGCTGGAAATCAAAACCGCCCTGGATGATTTCGGCACAGGTTACTGCTCGCTGAACTACCTGCACAGTTTTCCTTTTGACACCCTCAAAATAGACCGCTCTTTTGTACACGACATCCACAAGGAAGAGCGCAACCGGGACATTGTCCAGAGCACTGTCATGCTGGCGCACAAACTGGGCATGGAAGTGATTGCGGAAGGCGTTGAAAAGCAGGCCGAGGCCGACGTGCTGGTCGCCATGGACTGCAACTATGGCCAGGGCCACTATTTCAGCCACCCGGTCCCGGCGGGCAAGGCGACCGCGCTGCTTAAAGCAGGTTGATGGCCAGATCTGAAAGCTCGGAGCGCTCACCCTTTTCCAGGTTGATGTGCGCGTAGAGTTTTTGCCCTTTCATCTTTTCTATCAGGAAACTTAACCCGTTCGACTGGCTGTCGAGATACGGGTGGTCGATCTGAAAAATATCCCCGGTGAACACAATTTTAGTGCCCTCCCCCGCCCGGGTGATGATCGTCTTGACTTCGTGGGGGGTCAGATTCTGGGCCTCATCCACCACAAAGAAAATTTTGACGAGGCTGCGGCCCCGGATATAGGCCAGGGGCGTGATGACGATTTTCTCTTCTTCGATAAGCTCACTGATGCGGCTCCCCACCCCGCTGGGGCCGTTATGGTGGTCCTGGATCACTGCGAGATTGTCATACAACGGCTGCATGTAGGGATCCAGTTTCGACTGGATGTCACCGGGCAGAAAGCCGGTGTCCTTATTGCTCAACGGTACAATTGGCCGGGCAATGAATATCTGACGGTAGCGCCGTTTCTTTTCCAGGGCCGCCGCCAGGGCCAGCAGGGTCTTGCCGGTCCCGGCTTTACCTGAGAGGGTAACCAGAGGAATGTCCGGGTTGGTGAGCGCGTCCACGGCAAACGCCTGTTCGGCGTTCCGGGGCATTATCCCGCAGCACCGGGATTTATCGATACGCTTGATTTTGCGTTCAAATGGATTGTAACCGGCCAGGGCGGATTTCCTGCCATTTTTCAGGACCAGGTATTCATTGGGGATGAGTCCCTGGTCGAAATTGAAAAAATCCTGCCCCAGTTCATAGGGCGCTGCGTAAAACATATCGATGACGTCAGCAGGGATGTCAGTCTCAACCCGGCAGCCTTTGTAAAGCTCCGCGATGTCTTTTACCTGGTCCGTGGTGTAATCTTCAGCCATAAGGCCGAGAGATTTGGCTTTCATGCGCAGGTTGACATCCTTGGAGACCAGGACAACCTGGCTGGAGGACTTTTCCATGGCCAGCTGGTAGGCTGAGTTCAAGATGTGGTGGTCAGGCCGGGACGTGGAAAAATTGAGCCTGAGTTTTTCGTGAAAACCGGTTTCCAGCCTGATGGCCAGTTTGCCTTTCCCGGGGCCTATGGAAACCCCGCCGTTGAAAATACCGTCTCCGCTGATCGCATCTAACGACCGGGTAAACTCGCGAGCATGGAAATTCAAAATGCCTTTGCCTTTCTTGAACTGGTCCAGTTCTTCCAGAACAGATATGGGAATAATAACATCATGCTCTTCGAATTGATAAACGCAGGAACTGTCGTGCAGGATCACATTGGTGTCCAGAACGAAAAGCTTTTGCTGAGTCATGCAGTCTACTCCTCAAGACCCCTTTTAAGGATATCCCTGTTAAAAAGGACAAAACCCCGGCAGCACTTCCCAGGCTGCAGGGGTCAAGTAAAACGATGATTTTTTTGATGAAAAACAGACGGGAACATATTCTCCAAAGGGTCTGCGTTTTACATCACAGGTTAAATACGGCTTATTCAGTATGATACATATGTTTAAAAGCTGACACAATATGTGGGCCTTGTCAATATTTTAATCCAACATATGGTGTCCGTCAGCCCGCTTGCCCCCTGGTTTTGGCGGTCACTTTAAAGGGTATGGTTGACTGTCACGGTTTAAAAAACATTCGGAAAGTGTTAAATAACCAGCATGAGCCGATATTTGATACTGGATGTAGGTGCCGGCACCCTCGACCTGCTCTGTTTTGACGATGCGACCGGCGAACACTTTAAAGCCGTCGTCAAGTCACCGGTCCGTACCCGGGCAGCCGCCATTGAAAATCTGCCGGGAGACCTGGTGGTGACCGGTTGTGAGATGGGCGGCGGCAGGGTCTCCGCCGTGTTGAAAAACAGAGCCCGAACCCACAGGGTGGTCATGTCGGACGCGGCCGCCGCCACCATTCACCATGACCCTGACAGGGTTAGATCCAGCGGCATTGTCATCCTGAGCGCCGCCGGGGCCCGGGCCCTGGCCGCCAAACCCGGCTATACGCATGTGGCCCTGGGAGATATTGAGCCGGAAAGAATCCGCAGCCTGGTTGAAAGCCTGGGAGTTCCTTTCCAATTCGATATCATTGGCGTCTGCGCCCAGGATCACGGGGTTGCCCCGCCGGGCGTTTCCCACCTGGACTTCAGGCACCGGCTCTTTGCCAGCGCCCTGGACCGGTCACCCTATCCCCACGCCCTGGTCTACCGTGGAGACCGCGTACCGGAGGCCTTCAACCGGCTGCGCAGCATCGCCCATGCAGCCGCCAAACTGCCGGCCCGTGAGGTTTACGTCATGGACAGCGGCCTGGCAGCCATCCAGGGTGCCTGCTGTGATCCCCTGTGCGTGGCAATGGAACGCTATATGGTCATGGATATTGCGACTTCACATACCGTTGGCGCCGCCATCATTGAGGATGAAATTGCCGGATTTTTCGAATACCACACCCATGACATGACCGTTAAAAAGCTTGACCGGCTGCTATCCGCCCTTCCCGGCGGAGAGATCAGCCACAACCAGATTGTCCGGGAGGGTGGCCATGGCGCCTACACCCGGCGGCAATTCGACTTCGAGAAGGCCGAAACCATCCTTGTGACCGGTCCCAAACGGGCCCTGATGAACCCATCCCGGCACCATCTGTCCAATGGTGCACCCTGGGGCGACAACATGATGACCGGCACCGTCGGGGTTCTGGAGGCCATCCGGAAATATAAGGACTCCCAGGCCGGCCAGGTTTAAAAATCTGGCGGTTTTTCCACTGCCACCGATCTGCCCTTCAAGCCGACCCCCTGATTTAGCTGTTGACATTCAACATTTTCAGCTTAAAATTAAGGGTTGTCTATCGGGCGAAAGGCAGCAACCAATACTAACTCAGGAAGGGAAAAAGAAATGACCAAAGCAGAACTGATCGAAAAAATGGCCACTGACGCAAAAATCACCAAAGTAGCCGCCGGAGTGGCGCTTGAATCTTTTATTGCCGGCGTAACTGAGTCACTGCAGGAAAAAAATGGCAAGGTTACCCTGGTAGGTTTTGGAACTTTTCAGACAAGCAAACGCGCTGCCCGTAAAGGCCGCAACCCGCAAACCGGTGAAACCATTGACATCAAGGCTGCGAATGTCGTTAAATTCAAGCCGGGCAAGAAACTCAAAGACGCCGTTTAGTCTGATTCCCCAGACAAATTACAGGCAGCCGGGCGACCACGTATCGCCAGGCTGCCTTTTTTTATGGCCGGCTGCGTTAAGAATTAGCATAAGTCAATGTAATTCAGGCACTGCCGGGCTAAGCAGGGGATAGTAGAGCAGCCTGGCCCAGAGAGGCTGTATCACAATGCCCAATTTGGTCTCAGGTCCAGGAAGGCGTAAATTTAAACTGGAGGACCAGGTTTCAAAGGGCAGAATGAGCCCGACGGTACAACCCCAGGCGAACCCAGGTGACCAAACCATGGACCGAAACACACAGCCCGCCAAACTTTTTATTGAACCGACAACATTTTGCAATCTGCAGTGCCGCATGTGCGTCAAACAGAGCCGTGAAAACGGCATCGCGGAGGGCTTTTTGAAGTGGAATCGTTTCGAGGCGCTTGAAAAAATTTTCCCCGGCCTTGACGCCGTGGTCTTTTCTGGTATAGGCGAACCGCTACTGCACCCGCAGCTCGATAAAATGGCAGCCGCCGTAAGGGCCCGGATTCCCACTGCCAGCCGGATCGGGCTGCAGACCAACGGGCACCTTCTGGACATGGAGCGTGCCAGGGCTCTGATCAAGGCAGGGGTAGACCGAATTTGTATCTCCATGGACGGCGCCCTGGAAGACACCCTCGAACGCAACCGGGTCGGTACGGAGATGGTAAGTGTGGAAAGTGCCCTGAGTGCCGTGAACCAGGCCAGGCGCACCCTCTCTGCTGAAAGGGTCGAACTGGGCATTGAATATGTCCTGATGCGCAACAATCATGCGGAGCTGCCCCGGGCCATAGAGCAGGCCGCCTCCCGGGGGGCCGACTTTGCCATTGCCACCCAGATGCTGCCTTACGACGAGCAGGTCGTCTCCGAGGTGCTGTACACGGCCAACACCGATGCTTCTTTGAAGTATTTTCAAAAACGGCAGGCAGACGCCCTGTCCCGCGGTCTTGATTTACACGCGTACTTTTCCGTCCGCTGGAAATACATAAAATCGGACCGTGACCGGGAGTTGGTCGATTTCGTGGAAACCATGATCTCAGACGCATCCGACCGGCAGATCCCCTTTCACCTCCGTAAGCTGCTGGCTTTTGATGAAAAAATTTCCAGCCAGGTGCAGGCTGTCTTTGCCCAGGCCCGGGAAAGTGCCCGGCAGTATGGCGTACAACTGCAGTTACCCGCTCTTTATCCAAAGTCTGAGAGGCAATGCGAGTTTGTCCGCAATAAAAGTGTTTTTTTGGCCTGGGACGGACGGATCCACCCTTGCTATATGCTCTGGCACCATTACAAATGTTTCTTTGATGGCCGGGAAAAGCCGATAGTGGCCAGGGATTTCGGGCAACTACCCGGGCAGGACATCCTAAAAATATGGGAGTCTGCCCCTTATGCGGAATTCAGGCAAGAGGTCGAAGATTACGAATTCCCCTACTGCAGCAACTGCAATGTGGGCCCTTGCGACCTGATTTCAAACAAGGGTTTTGAATATGACTGTTTTGCCATGGCGGTCCCGTGCGGGGATTGCCCCTGGTGCATGGGCCTGATGCACTGTCTGCAATGAGGAAGTTCAGGCTAAAGCTGTTTGGGCTGAAGGCTGAAGGTAACTTCTAAAGGGCTTTTAAACATCAATTTAAAAACCGGTCCCCTTTCACCGCTTTCCCTTAGTCTTCAGTCTTTTACCTTCAGCCTGTCAAGATATCTTACGCATTTTATCCAGCACCACCCCACGAGTACTGATCACCACTTCCTCCAATGGGATATCCGCCCCGGCATTGGCCAGCGCCTTCCTGATAATTCCCGAAAGGCTTGAACAGCAGGGGACCTCCATCATCACCGTGGTGATGCTCTTAAGACCGGCCTGCTGGAAAATAGCGGTGAACTTATCGATATACAGCTGGGCATCATCAAATTTCGGGCAGCCGATCATCAATACCCGGTCCTTTAACAGGACCTGATGAAAATCCGGATAGGCAAACGGTGTACAGTCAGCCGCCACCAGCAGATTCGCGCTTTTTAAGAAGGGAGCCGTGGGCGGTACCAGGTGAATCTGCACCGGCCAGTGCGTCAGGGCGGATGAACCGCCAGCGTCCGTCCGGGGCGCATTGGCCTGGTCGCAGGCCGACAGGGGCTCAAAGGTTTTTATCTGTGTTGAAGGACATCCGCAGGGTATTTCGGGACTTTTGTCCGGGTGCTCCTCCCGGGCCTTTTCAGCCAAAAAGGCTTCCACAGCTTCCTCGTCGAACTCCTCGGCCTCACGCTCGATGATTTTAAGGGCGCCTTGAGGGCATTCACCCAGGCAGGCTCCCAATCCGTCACACAGATTGTCCGCCACCACCCGGGCCTTTCCGTCAATGATCTGCAGCGATCCTTCCGCACAGGAAGGGACACACTCACCGCAGCCGTCACAGAGTTCATCGTCAATATGGATAATTTTTCTGGTTACTTTCATTGTATATTCCCCGTTCTTGAGTTACATCCCACACATGGTAAAAATCAGCCAGTGTCCGTCCACAAATTGATTATAAACGTGCGAGCACTTTTTCAGCCTCTTTTTTTCCCTCAGTGGTTAAAAATAATGTTTCGATGGTATGCTCAACCTTGTCCGCTTCCACCGGCTCCTCCTGGAATTTTTCTTCCAGGTTTGCAATCAGGTCTGCATCGTAGACCGCCTTGAATTCAAGACTGTCGTCCTCCCGGGGATGGTGGTGGCGACCAACGATTTCGCAAACCGCATCAATCAGCGGTTCGGCCGCACCCAGCTTCTCCAGAATTTCCCGGGCTATGGGGGCGCCTTCCTGCTCGTGATGTTCCGGAGCAGAACCGTTGTACTTTTGTTCCGCGACAACAATGCCAATGTCGTGCAGGTAAGCCGATGCCAGGATAATGGCCAGGTTGCCGTTCTCAAATTTGCCGATGCGCTCGGCGTAGCGCGCAACCCGCCCGGCATGGCTGATCCGCTTAAAATCTGCCCGAAAATACCTTTTCATCTCAATGGCCACACGGTCTTTCAGCAGATCTTCTTTCTGGGCAAGTAGTTCAGGGGGCAGATTCCCGATGCACTGTTCGGCATACTGGCAGTATGAGGCGCATCCAAAATCAAGCTCAGGGTTGATAAACCGGTGTCCGCATTTTGGGCACTTACGCGTTGTGTCATCCTTGAAGAATTCCACAATGTGCTCACACTTCGGGCACTTGGCATCATATATGGCACCAGGTTTCCAATATTGAGTATCCTGTCCCGGGCATTTCATCGCTCTCCTCCTTCACTGCGAGTCCCTTGGCGAAAGTCGCGTGCAAATATTGCCCTGTTCCCCGTTACCCGGGGAGCAGGGTTTTGTTACAAGCTTTACCCAAGAATCGCTTTAAGGTCTTCATCGACCGTGGATATGGGCATAATGTTGAAATTTTTAACAAGTACGTCCAGTACATTGGGGGTGATAAATGCAGGCAGGGTTGGCCCCAACCGGATATCCTTAATCCCCAGATGCAAGAGGCTCAGCAGAATGACGCAGGCCTTCTGCTCGTACCAGGAGAGTACCATGGAGAGCGGCAGGTCGTTGACTTCACATTCGAAAGCCCCTGCCAGGGCGACTGCAATCTGAACCGCCGAATAGGCGTCGTTGCACTGGCCGATATCCAAAAGGCGCGGAATACCACCGATATCACCGAGATCTTTGTCAAAGAAACGGAACTTGCCGCAGGCCAGCGTCAGGACGACACAGTCCTCGGGCACCTTTTCAACCAGTTCCGTGTAGTAGTTCCGGCCGGGTTTGGCTCCGTCGCAGCCGCCAACCAGGAAGAAGTGGCGCAGGGCTTTGCCTTTCACGGCTTCGATCACCTTGTCGGCAACCCCTAACACCGCGTTGCGGGCGAATCCAACCGTAACGGTTTTCCCCTCTGTATCCGCTTCAAACCCGGGCATTTCGAGTGCTTTCTCGATAACCGGGGTAAAATCCTTGCTTGCAATGTGAGCCACACCCGGCCAGCCCACCAGACCGGTAGTGAACAGGTTGGCACTATAGCTGTCCCGCGGTTTCTGGATGCAATTGGTGGTCATCAGGATGGCGCCGGGGAACGCGGCAAATTCCTTGGCCTGATTCTGCCAGGCTGTCCCGTAGTGCCCATAGAAGTGACCGTATTTTTTCAATCCCGGGTATCCGTGACACGGCAGCATCTCACCGTGGGTGTACACATTAATCCCCTTGCCTTCGCTCTGCTTGAGGATCTCTTCCAGGTCTTTAAGATCGTGGCCGGAAACCAGAATCGCCTTTCCGGCTTTGGCACCCAGCGGTACCGGGGTCGGTACCGGGTGACCGTAGGTACCGGTATTGGCCGCATCCAGCAGTTCCATGGCTCGGATATTCACCTCACCACATTTCAGGGCCAGGCCGACCAGGTCGTCCACTTCCGGGTTTTTGTTGAGGGTCGCGGCCATGGCCGAATGGATGAACGCGTACACGCTGTCATCTTCCTGCCCCAGGATCCGGGCATGATCTGCGTAGGCGGCCAATCCCTTCAGGCCGTAAATTAGCAGTTCCCGCAAGGATAGGATGTCCGGGTTGATATCCGGATCAGATTTGATCCCGACTGCCTCGCCCTGGGCCACCAGGCCGGCAACCGTGGTTTCCGGGGTAAATTCGGGTGCACCGGCCACTTCACCGGTCTTTTCCTTGAGCTGCAGGGTAAGCCGGTCGGCATCGTTGATCAGGATCACGAAACGATCCGGGTCAAAGTCTACATTGGTAAGAGTTGAGAAGATGGCTTCACAGGCAAAACGGTTTACCTCTGCATCCACAATTCCTTTTTCTCCAGCGGCTACAGCGTAAACACTGAGCCTTTTCACAGCATGGATCAACAGATCCTGCAACGCTGCCACTTCGGGGTTTTTCCCACAAACACCCATTTTCGTACAACCTTCGCCCTTGGCAGTCTGCTCACACTGAAAACAAAACATAATCTTCTCCTGTTTTTCTGTTTATATTAAAATAAAAAAAGTGTATCTCAGATACTGTTTGAACTTGATCGCACTATAACTAAGACACCTTAAGCCCTCCTTGACTTATGTCAAGCTTGGGCATAATTATCTGGATTGAGCAATTTTTTAGCCTGCAAAGGGCCCCGGACAGCGGAGGTTTCGTGCCAACGGCTCATGAACAGCGGTATTATAGACCACCGCTTGCATGAGATTGAAATTCCCGACCCGGGGTTAAAAAGGGGGAGAGATGCCAAGCCGTCTGAATATTATCGCCAATGTGCCTCTTTTCGGAGGGTTGCCAACCGAAAACCTGCAGGACCTTAAACAGATAGCCCTTGAGAAAACGTACACCCGGGGAGAAACCATCTTCCTGGACGGTGATGATGGTAACGGGTTTTACGTGGTCCTGGAAGGCAAGGTAAAGGTGTCGAAAATATCTGCCGAGGGCAAAGAGCAGATTTTGCACATCTTCGGGCCCGGTGAACCTTTTGGAGAAGTCCCGGTGTTTGCCGGAAAGCCTTTTCCGGCCAATGCCCAGGCACTCTCAAAAAGTATCCTTGCGTTTTTTCCAAAAAAACGGTTTATCGCCCTGATCAACGCCAACCCCTCGCTGGCCCTCAACATGCTGGCCGTGCTTTCCAACCGACTGCGCCAGTTCACCGTGCAGGTTGAGAACCTGTCTCTCAAGGAAGTGCCGGAACGCCTGGCCTCCTACCTCCTGATTCTATCGGGTGAGCAGGGTGACCGGAATGATGTAACCCTGCCCATATCAAAAGGCCAGCTGGCCAGCCTTCTGGGAACCATACCGGAAACGCTGTCGCGGATCTTTGCTAAAATGAGTACCAGCGGCCTCATCGCGGTCAGCGGCCGACAGATAACCATCCTTGACCGCCAGGAACTGGAAATACTCTCCATTCATGGCAAGGGATAGCCAGCGCCATCAGGCAGGCCTATATATTAGGTATCGTTGCCTGTCAGGGAATTTAACAAAACCGCAGGCGTAGTCCCTCTACGCCGAGGATTGCGGAGAAGCGAGAACGCGGCCCCGGGTCAAAAGATGCCGCTTTCTTCCAGGGATGTCCCTCCACAAGTAGTAGCTTTTGGCTCAAGACAAGGCCGCAGCAATTCTGGCAACCGCAGGCGTAGTCCTTCTACGTTGAGGATTGCCAGGATGCGAGAACGCAGTCATGGGCCAAAAGATGCTGCTTGTGGAGGGACATCGAGCTATCGGATGACTAATACGGGACAAACCGCCCCATGCAAAACCCGGTGGGTCACACTGCCCAGGAACAACCCTTTGAGGTCAGTAAATCCCCTTGAACCCATAATGATCAGGTCGCAGTGTTCTATCCGGGCCACCTGGCAGATGATATTGCCGGGCGGCCCCTCGAGAATACGCTCCTCCACCGGTAGGCGGGCCTCTGCCAGCGACTTTAGAAACGGCGCCAGCATCTCCCGGGCGTCATGCATAATCCGGTCATGAACCTCCTGGAAATACGGTTCTCCCAGAAAGGATGGAAAGGGTTTGTGGCAGTAGAGCAACAGGATTTCACTGCCCATTGTGTGTGCAAAATCAAGGGTATAATCGCTTGCTTTGACTGAATAGTCGGAACCGTCTACCGGCAATAGTATTTTTTTTATCTGCATGGCCATGCCCCCCTTTTGATCAGGCCGCCCGGCGCGTCAGCGCCCCGCCCCGGCCCAGGGCCCCGATCACCGCATCGACGGCCGCGTCAACAGCGATGGTGCCTGTGTTTATTAAAAGATCATAGTTTGCCGGGTCATCTATATCGGCATTAAAGTACTTGCGGATAAAGGCCCGCCGGTCCGAGGCCGTGCGGACAATCCGCCTTTTGGCGTCCTGGGCCGACACCTTGAACGTGGCGGCTACACGCTTGATTCGAAAGTCCCCGGGGGCCACAATTCTGACCCGCAGCCTTTTTTCGGGCGGCACGATAAAATTTGCACCCCGGCCTATGATAACGGCACTGCCATGCTCGCCGATGGTGCCAACCACCTTCATCAAGTGCTGCAGGTACTGATCCGGCCAGAGATGCCGGTCATCGACCAGTGAGGCAATCCACTCCTCCAGAACGGTCAGCGCCCTCTCATCCAGGGACTGTACAAACCGGGCACTGACGTTTGCGCTTTCAGCCATTGCATGGATAACCTCCTGGTGGAAAAGATCCAGCCCGAGTGACTCGGCAACCCCCTTGGCCACAAGATTGCCGCCGCTGCCCGGCTCCCGCGAAACAGTGATAACGGTTTCCCGCAGCCTTTGAGATTTTTGATCACGGGATGTCAGTTGCCATTTGCGGACATGGTCTTCTACGATCTGTAAAATAGAACGGCTTCTGGTTTTCATGGGGTGTCCTCCTTTTTTCATGAGGTATTTACGGGCTGACATGGGGCTTGCGGCCCACCAGGTCTAAAAAGGGAGGGTTGCGCCGGGCAGGTCGCCAGGCATTTATTCAAACCGTGTGAATGCTGTCCCGATCAGCGTAGGATCAGGGTGTAATTCTGGAGGAAGTGATTGAGCTGTTGTTTCTGTTGTGCGGTCAGATCTTTGAACCTGACTGAGAACAAGCGCGTCTTAACCGAATCAAACCCGCATTCTGCCGGACAGGCATCATCAGTGACCATCTCAAATTTGAGGCTGTCCAGATAAAACCGCCGATCAGCCAGCAGAATATCCAAACGACTGGGTTTTCCCGCCGTCCGGGTAGCCTGCGTGTACTGGAACAGCAGCCCCCCCATGCTGACATTGATAATCTGCCCTAATCTATCAGGGTTTAATCGCATCACGGCAAACGCAATCTCCCCGATATTCATCTTGTTGATACCAGAGATAGCTGCAGCGGCTGAGCGCACAAGTGCAAAGGCTCCATTCGCGGCGGCATACCGCTGGTGCCCCCTTCGATCGGCATGCTTTCCGGCCGTTCGGTTTCTGGAAACATGCAATACCGCCGGAGTCTGCAGGGTACGCTTTAAAGATCTGCGGGTATCATCCAGATCAAACGCATAGGCCGGAAATGTACCCTGATTTTCTTTCGCTTGCCTTATGTTCCGTTTTTCCATTCTGGCCTCCGCGGGCAATCCGCATCATCTTTAAGATGGCCCAACCTTACCATCAGCCCTTGCACAGGCACTGTTCCCGCCATGGGCAATCCAACTGATCGCAGTCACAGGCACCGCGCTGAAAACAGTCACTGTGGCCGTCCGACCTCTGGACACTTCTCACCAGGTCAACAACATCCAGAAAATTCTGTCTCTTTTTGCTGCGGCTGGTCGGCGTTCTGTGCCTGCCAGCGCAGGCAGAGTGCCGGCTGGGGGGCGGACTCCGGTCAATAGCTTTCATCGCCTGATATCCCTTCAGGACAACAGTTATTCAGCACCCAGTATCATGAATCCTTTACAGTTTTACTGTTGCCGACTGGTGCCGTTTTGTCCATCGGGAGATTGCTCATTTTAGTAGGGGAATCACCCTGCCGCCGGGAGGATCTCCCGGATCAGTCTCTCCAGAGGTCGACATCTATCAACCCGAGCCGGGCCGCATAGCGTACAAGTTCAACCGCATTGTGCAAGCCGAGTTTGCGCATGAGGTTGGACCGGTGATTTTCAACTGTTTTGGGACTGATATAAAGTTTTTCAGCTATTTCCCTGACAGCAAAACCTTCGGCCAGCAAGCGCATAACCTCCTGCTCGCGAGGGGTGAGCGAACCGTAATCGGAGTCTTCGATCCGGTTCTTTGAGAGGGGGGCTTTTAACAATTTTTCCACAACGGCGTGGGACAGGGAACTGTCTAAAAAATAGTCGCCCTGCAACACGGTTTCAAGCCCTGGGATCAACCTGTCGGATGCGGATTCTTTGACAATGTATCCGGTGGCTCCGGCTTCAAAGGCCTGGATAACGTAATCGATCCTGGCGTGCATGCTGACAATGACAATCCGGGTGCCCGCATGACGACTCCGGATGGATCGGGCCACCTCGATGCCGCTCTTGTCCGGCAGGGAGATATCAACAATGGCCAGATCCGGCTGAAAGCGTTTTACGGCCGCCAGGCCTTTGCGGGCATCGCCGGCTTCTCCGATAACGTCAAACCGCCTGTCCCTGGCAATAATGGACTTGAGGCCCTCCCGGAAAAGCGGGTGGTCATCAATAATCAGGATTGTTTTTTTATTGTTTGTACCCATTCTCAACAGCCTACTCTTCCGGATAACTACGTACCCCCGTCCGACCCGGTTGCCAGAAACTCTGCCGCCCTGGCAGCGGTGGATAAAAACTGGTTCAAAGCAGTCTCAAACTGATCCAGGGAGCCTGCAACCGATGCCTCAACACGCGCATCAAACACCAATTCCATTTCCAGGGAAGCCTCGTAAAGGTCGGTCGCAGAAAGGTTCCCGGCCATCCCTTTGATGGTATGCGCGTATCGGGTCGCACCTTTCCAATCATTTTCAGCCCTGAAACGACGCATCTCGGCGACGGCCCCGGCATATTCCTGCTGAAACTCGGACAGGATCATCCGATACAGTGCCTTGTTTTGGCCCAGTCTCTTAAGCCCCTGCTGGAGGTCAATGCCAGGCAGGGCTGCACTCGCCCCCCCGGCATCCTCCGGCGCCACACCACCGGCGGGTCCAGCCGGCCGGTTGGCTGCGGCCTGGAGAACGGCTTTGTTCCCGGGCTTTTCCGGAATCCATTTTGACAGGGTAAACAAAAGCTTCTCGGAATCGATGGGTTTTGAAACATAGTCGTCCATTCCGGCTTCAATACATTTTTCACGATCCCCTTTCATGGCATGCGCTGTCATGGCAATAATCGGGGGGGGAATGACGTCGGGCGCCTGCTTGATCAAGCGGGTGGCCTCGTAACCATCCATCACCGGCATTTGAACATCCATCAGGACAACATCGTAATCCGCCTGGTACACCATTTCAACGGCCCTGGCGCCATTGGGGGCAGTGGTCACACGGACACCCGCGTGCTTGAGCATCTCTAAGGCCACCTGCTGGTTAATCAGGTTGTCCTCCACAAGCAGCACCCGGGTGTCTTCAAACACTACCGAACTCTCATCCGGCCCTGGCACGGCCGGCATTGCCTGGTCGTAGACCAATGGTTTCTTGCGGACGGCATGTAAGAGTGTGTTTAACATCTGGCTGCTGTCAACGGGTTTATCGATAACACCGGCAATATCTGCATGGTGTACCTGTCGAAACAATTCATGCCGGTCGAACTCCGTCATCATGATAATCGGAATGTGATTGAAACGCTTGTCCGCCCTGATCCGCAGGGCGGTCTCGATACCGTCCATATCCGGCATCTGCCAATCCACCAGGATCATTTCATATGGGTTCTCACCCGCTGATTCGCTGAGCTCCGCAAGGGCACTCTGGCCTGAACCAACCGCGGTAGCCTTGATTTTGTAGGTGGACAGAACCTCCAGCAAATTTTGCTGTGAACGCCGGTCATCGTCGGCAATCAGCAGTTTCAACCGTTTGAGATTCATGTATTTATCGGTGCTTTCGCCCAGGTCGCCCTCTGATATCCCAAAGCGTACGGTAAAGTAAAAACAACTGCCCCGGCCCGGTTCACTTTCCACCCAGATGCGGCCGTTCATCAACTCCACCAGCTGTTTACAGATAGCCAGCCCCAACCCGGTCCCGCCATACTGCCTGGTGGCTGAACCGTCCACCTGGGAAAATGAGTTAAACAGGGTGTCGACCTGTGTGGCTGCAATGCCTATCCCAGTATCTTTCACTGAAAATAACAGTTCCACGGAGTCGTTTTCCGTGGAATTGACATCCACGAGCGCAGAGACCGAACCCCGGTCGGTAAATTTTACCGCGTTGGCCACGAGATTGATCACCACCTGGCGCAAACGCAGGGAATCTCCCTTCAGCATGCGGGGAATGCCGGGTGTGGACGCAACCGTCAGTGCCAGCCCCTTTTCCGCGGCGTTCATGGAAAACATGCCGGATAACTCCTGCATCACTTCGTCAATGCTGAAATCTTTATTCTCCAGCATCAGTTTGCCGGCCTCAATTTTTGAAAAATCCAGAATATCATTGATGATTTTCAGCAGCGATCGGCTTGATTTATTGATATTGCCCAGATAACTGCGCTGCTTCGTGTCCAGCGATGTTTTCAGCATCAAATCCGCAAAACCGATGATCGCATTCATGGGCGTTCTGATTTCATGGCTCATGTTGGCCAGAAATTCACTCTTATATTTTGTAGCAATGGCCGCCCGGCGGGCCATTTCGTTGGTTCGGGCCATGGCCTGTTCCAACTGACGGGTGAGGATCAGCAGTCCCCGGTTGGCTGTATCCGCCCGGGTTTTGGCCCGGGCCAGTTTGGCCTGGTCTTTTCGGGAGGCGATTATTTGAGATATCAGGCTGGCAAAGACCTCCAGGGGCCTGACCGTGACACCGGAAGGTTTCCGGCCGCTTTTGGAATTACTCACCAGGATAAACCCGACGGGCGATTTATTGGCATCACTCATCCGCACAATCAAGTGATCAGCCGGGTGCCAGTTAGGGCTTGTTTCTAAATCCTCCCCAACCGCCGAACCGGTAATTGTAAAAGGCGCCAAAAGCCCTGCGAGGGAGTGATCCAGGTAGAGGCAAAACTGCCCGATCCGGGTGCCGGACCGGGCAATTTTCTCGTACCACCCCCGGGGCAGCTCGGCCTGGTTAAAATCTTCGATCCGGGTTCGGGCAATCCCGCTATCGCCAATGATGTCGTGGTGCGGCGCCTTACGGGTAAAGATCACGATCAGGACCCTGCGGAAATCCGAATGCTCCGTGATAGCCCGGCTGATCCGCCGGAAGGTCCGTTCTTCGTCCGTAGAGGAGAGCACCGAAGCCGCCGCCAGGCTGAACTGCTCCATCTGCCCGGACATTGTTTTGACATACCGGTCACGCTCCCTGAGTTCTTCATCTTTTAACATCCGGTCAACTGCGATAGCCACCTGCCCGGAGACGGCGTTGAACACTTCCATATCTTTGCTTGTGTAACTTTCGGGATCCGTATAATTCTGGGTTGCCATGACCCCGACCACCCGGTCATCAACCCGCAGGGGCACCCCCAGCCATACGGCCGCTGGTGTCCCCAGGGGTTTCTTGCCCGATCTTTTGAGCTGCTTCTCACGAGTTGCCCTGGTAATCAGAATCAGTTCGTTGTTTTTAATGACCCGGGCGGTCAACGAATCTACGTGACTTACCCTGGGGATCCGCGGATAACGCACCTTGTCTTTGCTGTCTACGAAATAGGGGAACTCAATGGCATCTTCCTCTTCATCGTAGAGGGCAATAAAAAAGTTGGAGACATCCATGACCCGTTGCAGGGACAGGTGGATGGATCTGAACAGTTCATCCGTATTGTTGGCCGTGTTGACCGCATTGGATATCTGGAACATCGCCCGGTTGATTTCATTTGCGAAAACGCGGTCCTGGATGTCCACGAGAATGCCTTCAATCCACCGGCGGCCCAGGGTATCCGCCACCACATTGCTCTTCTCGTGAACCCAGTTCGCCTTGCCGTCTTTTCTTATGATACGGTATTCTACCTGGTAGGAGGTCCGGTTTTCCAGGGCCAGTCCCACCACTTCACTGACCATCTCGCGATCGTCCACGTGAATGATATCGGAAAAGGAGTGCGGCGCCGGAGCCCCTGGCTGCCCGCCGCCACTTTTGCCGACAAAGGGTTTCCCGATCAGTGCAGACGCATTGTAACCGCTAACAGCTTCCAACGCCGGGCTCAAATAGGCGAGGTCTTTATTTTTATCTGTGGAAAAGATAATGTCGTCAAGGTGCCCGATAAGGTTGCGATAGCGCTGTTCGCTGCGCCTTAAGGCAGTGGCGGCAATTCTGCGTTCAATGGCAAAGGCGACGTGGTCGGCCACTGAATTCAGGACCTGCAGATCCTTATCGGTATACTTATCCGGATCCGTATAACTCTGGGCAGCCATGGCGCCAATGACGCGACTTTTTACACGCAGGGGCACCCCGATCCAAACTTCCGGCAGCTCTCCAAAGGGAATCTTTTTTCTGCACCGGGCCATTTCCAGGATGTCGCCCTTGCGGAGCAGCAACGGCTTCTGGCTGTTCACCACTTCCACGGTGAGTGAAAAGGAGCGTTTATGGTCAAGTTTTACAGCCGGCAGGGTCTTATCAACCCGGTCCACAAAATAGGGAAATTTCAGCTGCCGTTTTCCACGGTCATAAAGAGCGATGTAGAAATTGGTCACATCCAGGATATCACGGATGGCCCGGTGAATGGCCTTGTAAAGCTCCCGGGTCCGGTACGATTTGTTCACCGCATGGGAAACCCTGAAGAGCGCCTGGTTAATCTTCTTTTCCCGCTGCTGCTCTGAAAAAGCTTCGCTGAGGTCATTTCTGATAATGGCGATGGCATCGAACACCCGTTTAAAAGGGTGTTTCGCATCTATCTTCTCGATCGCAAATTCATCCGGCTCGACCTCCCAGTTTATACAGCCCACATGCCGCAGCAGCTGCTCAACATAATGGTCGGTCCGCTCGTCCGGCACCACCTCCGGGCGGGCCGCGTCCGGGAGCCCTTCCCGCACAGCGCGCTTATGTTCGAGCTTATTGAGAATCTGCCGGGCAATGACGACCGCTACGCCCTGCGATTCCACCAGGTGCTTCTCATAGGCAGTGGGATTGAGCTTCAGGGCCAGCTTGATGCCCAGGGCTAAAAGCGGAGAAGTACAACAGAAAATTACGCCGCCGACCTGGTGTTTGGCACTTATGTTGTCTATGTAATAGTTGCGCGCTCTTTTGGAAAAGCCGTTCACCGCCGTCACATCCTCAATCAGGATGTAGGGCTTATCACTCACGAATGAATCGGCGAGCACCCGGTCTACGAATTCCCGGGATGCCTTGAAAGCGTCGTGGGCGGCAAACCCCCTGGGTTCCACCAGCAATATCCGGCCATCCAGGATTTTACAGGTCACGGAAAAATCGTCGTCGAACAACACATCGGTCCATTCCGATTTTGCGATCACGGCCGGTTCTGCGGACAGGCTGAGATGGTGGGCGCGGCTGGGTCTCATTGCCCCGATCATATTACAAAATCATCTGAAATTAAAGAATATTATTACATGCCAGACTGGCGCTGAGTGATCCTGCGGGCGGCCTCAAGGCCGGTTTCTGGTGACCTGGCCCAGGCTTGAACGAATGCTTGCGAACAACGATTTCGGTATTATGTTTAATGAAATGCCACATTGTGGCACTTAACCCCAAAAAACCCCGGGGGCCCGGGGATCAGGAAAGGAAGGGTGAGACAGGAAATGAGCACAGGCCAAAAAGGACCCATTATGGCAGCCGGTATAAATGAAATTACCGCCTGCAAGACAGATTCGGAAATATTGACCCGCTACCGCCAGAAGCTACCTGCCGTTGTTGAGGCTGTCATTAAAAACAGTGAGGATCCGGGCTGCTTCACCCACGTGGATTACGAGCCGATCCGGTCCGCCGGTTCTGTGGACCAGCTCATTAAAAAATTCAGGGAGATCCTGTTTCCTGGTTATTTTTCACATGAGAAACTTGATCCGATAAATCTCCAATACAACATCGGCCAGGCGGTCTCGGACCTGTTTGACATGCTGGCAGAGTATATTACGCACGTACTGCGGCATGACTGTTTCCGCTATGATCAGGCCTGTCTCGAATGTGGAGAGAAAGGCAGCCAGATAGCACTCACCGTTATAGAAGCGATTCCGTCCATCCGGCGGGTGCTGGCCACAGATGTGCGCGCCGTGTTCGAAGGAGACCCGGCAGCCAAGAGTTATGACGAAATCATCTTCAGTTACCCGGGCCTGTTTGCCGTCACCGTCCACCGGGTCGCCCACACCCTTTTCATGCTCAATGTGCCACTTCTGCCCCGCATCATGAGCGAACACGCCCACAGTCTCACCGGCATCGACATTCATCCCGGGGCGCAAATCGGTGAAAGTTTCGTAATTGACCACGGCACCGGGGTGGTCATTGGCGAAACGACCGAAATCGGGAAAAATGTCCGCATCTACCAGGGTGTCACAGTGGGCGCACTTTCACTCCCCAAAGGCGCCGGGGATCATCTCAGGGGTATAAAACGCCATCCAACCATCGAAGATGACGCGATCATTTATTCCGGTGCCACGATCCTGGGCGGCGACACCGTCATTGGCGCCCGCTCGGTCATCGGTGGTAATGTCTGGATCACCGAATCGGTACCGCCCGATACCCGGGTATTCATGGAAACACCCAAATTGATCTACAAATAAAGGAGGCCCTATGAGCCTGCACACCAATATCGCAACCACCGTGGGGGGAACCCCACTGGTAAAATTGAACCGCCTGGGCAACACGACCGGAGCCCAGGTCCTTGTCAAGCTTGAGTCCGCAAACCCGCTTTCCAGTGTAAAAGATCGAATCGGACTTGCAATGATAGCCGCAGCCGAAAAGGACGGCCTGCTCACGCCGGAAGCGGTCATTGTTGAACCCACCAGCGGCAATACAGGCATCGCCCTGGCGTTTATCTGTGCCGCCCGGGGCTACCGGATTATCCTCACCATGCCTGAAACTATGAGTTTAGAGCGGCGGGGTTTACTCAAACACCTGGGTGCGGAACTGGTTCTCACCCCCGGCCCCAAAGGCATGAAAGGCGCCATCGCCAGAGCTGAAGAGATTGTCGCAGAAACCCCGGGGGCCTTCATGCCCAATCAATTCGGCAACCCGGCCAACCCTGAAATTCACCGCCAGACAACAGCAGAAGAGATCTGGAATGACACCGACGGCCAGGTGGATATCTTCGTCGCCGGCGTGGGTACCGGCGGTACCATCACGGGCGTTTCCGAAGTTATTAAGGCACGCAAACCAGACTTTAAGGCCATCGCTGTGGAACCCGCCGACTCGCCCATCCTTTCCGGAGGCCAGCCTGGCCCCCACAAGATCCAGGGCATCGGGGCTGGATTTGTACCGGAGGTGCTCAACACCGATATCCTTGATGAAATCGTCACGGTTACGGCGGAGCAGGCCTTTGAGACGTCGCGCCAACTGGCCTCGCAGGAGGGAATTCTGTGCGGCATCTCTGCCGGGGCAAATGTCTGGGCAGCTCTTGAGGTTGCCGCCCGGCCTGAAAATAAAGGCAAACAGGTTGTCACTATTATCTGCGACACAGGTGAGCGCTATCTCAGTACCGACCTGGTGATCGGGTAGCTTGAGCAATCGAGAATCCTGGCCGGAGAAACTGCAGCTGAATCGTTGGTTGCCAGGTTTGACTTAAAAAAAGCTGATTGGCCAACAGGCTGACGTCATCTGGCACTCTCATCCTGAATCTGCCTGTGCAATGTTTCGAAATCTTCAGGAACAGCCGCAGCAATTGCAATCGTGTTTTACCTTCCCCGCTGTACTGTCCACAAAATGGACCAATCCAGCCTGGGCCGCCTGGCGCACGATGGCCCGGGCTTCTTCCCGCGAGACCTCTCGACCGAGTCCCCGATCAATTTATACAATTTTGTATTTACATAGATATAAAATGACTAATTTGTAAATTATAGAGCTACGGACAGACAATGACCCGCAACCACCTCCCCCGGTGACAGGAAATATTTCCCTTTATTATCAGAATAATAGAGTAGCCTATCGCATCACACCCCCGGGATGGCATCGCCTTTGCTATATCCCTCATAAAATACCGATATACAAACCAACAACTAACGCTTTGGCAATTTACATAGGAATGATTTCAAAAAGGAGAGTATCACATGAAGCTAAAAGGCCTGGCTGCATTTTTAATCCTGCTCTTAAGCCCGTTTTCCTCAGCCTTCGCACAAGAGGCAGTTCTAAATTCCGGGGACACCGCCTGGATCATTGTCTCAACCGCCCTGGTCATGATGATGACCCCGGCCGGGCTGGCGCTTTTTTATGGCGGCATGTCCAGATATAAGAACCTGCTGAACACTTTGGCCATGACGTTTGTAACGTATTGCCTGGTCAGCGTCATCTGGGTCGTCTGGGGGTATTCGCTGGCCTTCGGCGAAAGCACCAGTGTCCTCATCGGCAATCTGAGCCACATTCTCCTGGCTGGAATTGATGTCAACAGCATTTCAGGCACCATCCCCACCATCCTCTTTGTCCTTTTCCAGATGACGTTTGCCTGTATCACCGTAGCACTCATCCTGGGTTCTATCGTCGACCGGATGAAGTTTTCAGCCTGGATCGTTTTCACCATACTGTGGGTTACGTTTATTTATACCCCTGTCTGCAACTGGGCCTGGGGCGGCGGCTGGATGGCCGGCATCGGTGCACTTGATTTTGCCGGGGGCACCGTTGTCCACATCAATGCCGGTGTCGCCGGGCTTGTACTCTCACTGGTTCTGGGTAAAAGGGTCGGCTATGGCAAAGAGGCCATGTTCCCTTCCAGCATTGCCCTGACGGCATTAGGGGCCGGCCTCCTGTGGTTCGGCTGGTTCGGCTTCAACGCGGGCAGCCAGCTGGCTGCGGACGGTGTCGCCGCCTCGGCATTCCTCGTAACCAATACCGCGGCCGCCATGGGTGCCCTGGCGTGGATGTTTGCCGAATGGGGCCACAGCAAGAAACCCACCGTCCTGGGAATTGCTTCCGGTGTGGTGGCCGGCCTGGTGGGCATTACACCCGCAGCCGGCTTTGTCACCCTGTCGGGGGCGCTGGTTATCGGCCTGGTGGCCGGGGTCCTGGGCTTCTTCAGCGTGGCAGTATTTAAACACAGCATTGGATACGACGACTCTCTGGATGCCTTCGGGGTTCACGGAATGTGCGGCATCTGGGGAGCCCTGGCCACCGGTCTGTTTGCTTCACCGGCCATCAACCCGGACGCCGTGGGCCTGTTTTACGGCAACCCCGGACAGGTCTGGATCCAGTTTCTGTCCATTATTGGTACGGCGGCCTTCAGCGGCGTCGGGACCCTGATTGTGATCTATATAACCAAAGCACTTACCGGTGGGCTCCGGGTCGAGAATGAAGCTGAAATCATCGGACTGGACAGTTCCATCCACGGTGAAAGGGCGTTCGAGATGGACTAGAAAACCTATCTCAAAAAGGTCTTTTGGCCCACACTCGACGTTGGACGTGGATATCAAATCCTCGAAATACCATAAGTATTCCTCCGGTTTGATATTCACATCCGCCTTGATTCTGAACCAAAATCCGTTTTTTGATATAAGACTTAGGGTTCGCTTCAGCGAATTCAGGATTGAATTGCTACAGGCTGTTTTACAACGGTCAAGATCATCTTGAACTGCTGCACAGCGGTCACCGCGTGGGGTACGTTGGCCGGCATGACCACCACCTCGCCGGGGCCGACGGTCATTTCCTGCCCATCGATATTAACAGTGGCCTCTCCATCCAGCACCTGCACCATGGCATCTCCGGGCGCCGTGTGGGTGCTGACCCCCTCCCCTTCGGCAAAGGCGAACAGGGTCAGGCTGAGCGCCGGGTTCTGGGCAAAGGTCCGGCTGACCACCCGGCCCTCTTCGTAGCTCACCATGTCAGCGAGTTGCACTGTTTCTGAAAACGGTATATTCTTTATAAATACTTTTTTTTCCATGTTTCCTCCAGAAGATTTGAGGTGATTGAAGCCTCCCAGCCATTTCAAGATTTCGTCTCGTGTTGGCGTTCTGCCCGTGCACACCACCTTTTCATTAATGACCAGGGCAGGGGTGGCCCGCACCTGGTATTGAGCAATTTGATCCGCATCCCGGATATGTTCAAGATCGGCAGCCAGTCCTGAAGCGGCCAGGGTCTCCATAATCGTGTTCTCAAGGCTGTCACAGATGGCACAGCCGGCGCCCAGCACTTTGATGACCAGCCCCCCAACATCGTCCTCTGCCACTGTCTGCCCGAGAGATTTTCTAAATTCCCGCACAAAAGCCCGGCCATATTTGTCCCTGACATTTGCGGGGATGTAATTTTTCCGGGCCAATCGCTCCAGAAGCCAATCGGCCAGCACGGTATCCGTCTCATCGGCACACGCTTTGGCCAAGGCTTCAAAGGCGTCTTTGAGGCCCACGAAACCGAACATGTGCCGGCCAATCTTGATCTGGTTTACCTCAGGGTTGGTCATACCGCATTACCTTTTTGTCATTTTTCAGAAAAGGTAAGACAGCCTCCTGGAATAAGCAAATTTTTTCACAGGCCGGATACCGCGAAAGGCAGCGCCTATTGAACTTTTCAGTTGTTTTTGACATAGATCAAGGTCAGCTGCGAACAAACAGCCCTATGTATGGCCAGGGAGTAAACCCATAGGCCACCCGGCAACCTTCGTGAGTATCGTAGGTCAGGGTGCGAGCGGAGCGAGTTCCCTGACAATCAGTAGAATACCTTAATTTTCGAACAGTGATTCGGAAATCCTTTGGCGTTTTCCAAGGAGCAAAGCGATACTATCATGAACATACAATGGAATCAGGAAGCCGAAGATGCGCTTAAGAAAGTCCCGTTTTTTGTCCGCAAGAAAGTTCGCACCCGGGTGGAAAAAGAGGCCCGCCTGGCGGGCCGTGAAACCGTTACGCTGGCAATAATGAACAGGGCGCGCAAGAAATTCCTGGACAACATGAGTTCAGAAATCAAAGGCTATCAGCTTGATACCTGTTTTGGTTCCGGCGGCTGCCCGAACAGGGCCATAGACAGCAGCGGCCTTCTGGCAGGGCTTGAACAGGTGCTGCAGCAGGCAGATCTACTGGGATTCCTGCAGGAGAACGTAAGCGGTGACCTTAAATACCACCATGAATTCCGGGTCACAATCTCGGACTGCCCCAACGCCTGTTCCCAGCCACAGATAAAAGACATCGGGGTCCTCGGGGCGAGCAGCCCGGTGCTCACCGACGAGGCCTGTACCCTTTGTGGTACCTGCGTAGATGTATGCCGGGATCAGGCCGTGCGGCTTAATACAGACCATGAGATCCCGGTCATTGACCGGGATCTGTGCCTGCAATGCGGCCTGTGTGCCCGAAATTGCCCCACGGGCACTATTATTGATGGGCAAAAGGGCTATCGCATTTTGCTCGGCGGCAAACTCGGCCGCCATCCACGCCTGGCCGCCGAACTCCCGGGCGTTTTCAATGAGAAAGAGGTTCAGGAGATCGTGGCCAAATGTATCGAATACTACAAAGCCAATAGCCGCAATGGCGCCCGCTTTGCCGAACTGTATGAAAACGCAGATTTCCTGGATACGCCCTGATACGCTTGCACCACCTGCAGCATGTCCCTTTTGAAGGACTGGGCGGCATCACTTGAAAGTCTGCCGATAAAGGTAAGGATTTAGTATGCTACGCGTATTTCAAAACGATATTGTAGACCCTGACCAATTTGTGATCACCCTGGAACTGGTCCCCGGGCGGGAATCCCAGGGCCGATCAGTCGATCTGGTAACCGGCATCGCCCGCGACGCCTTTGCCGACGGCCGGATCTCAGCCGTTTCAATTACCGACAATCCAGGCGGCAACCCCTCCCTCAGCCCGGATGTGCTCGGGTATGAAATTTACAAAATCGGCATGGACGCCATCGTCCATTTCACCTGCCGGGACGCCAACCGGGTGGGGATGGAGAGCCGGGCCCTGCAGCTGGCCAGGATTGGCATGAAGAACCTGCTGGCCCTGACCGGCGACTATTCCGGGCAGGGATTCGGCGGCCAGGGGCTGCCGGTGTTTGACCTGGATTCCGTGAACCTGCAGATTATGATGGCGGCCCTGAACCAGCGGCTGGAGGATTCCGGTGACCCGGACGGCTTTTTCACAGGCTGCGCGGTATCCCCATTCAAATATACAGAGGCCGAATGCTACGCCCAGTATGCCAAACTGCACCGTAAGGTAACCGCCGGCTCCCAGTTTATTATCACCCAGCTCGGATATGACGCCCGTAAATTCCACGAACTGCAGCTGATGATGCGCACCATGGGCATTGGCCGGCCGGTACTGGGGTCGGTCTACGCCCTGACCCCGGCCTCAGCCCGCATTATGCATGCCGGCCGGGTCCCCGGTGCCTTCGTGAGCGACCGGCTGTTAAAACGGGTTTTGAAGGCCTGGAAGGATAAAAAAGAGGGCCGCAAAGCCTGCATAGAGCACGCGGCCCGCCTGGGGGCGGTCCTGAAAGGGCTGGGGTACCGTGGGATTCACATCGGAGGCATCCATCGCGACTTTACCATGGTTGCCAAACTCCTCGACCGCATTGACGAGATCCAGGCGGACTGGCGGGAGTTCCTGCCTGATTTCGACTCCCCGAAACCGGATGATTTCTATGCGTTTCGGAAGCACAAGGGCCTGAACCGGGGAGAACCCCGTTTTGGGGAGAACCCTATGCGGGTATCACTCGGGGAAAAATTGCATTATAATCTCCTTGAAAAAACCCACCGAACCTTCTTTGACTTCCAGGCGCCCCAGGCCCCCCTGTACCAGAAGATCTGCCGTTTTTTGGACGCCGGCAAAGGCGCCGCATTTCTCACCGGCCTGGTGGAACACCCGGCCAAAAATATCCTCTTGAACTGCCAGCACTGCGGGGATTGCGGGATCCAGCACATGGGGTTTCTCTGCCCGGAATCGGGCTGCCCCAAGCATACCCGCAACGGTGCCTGCGGGGGCAGCCGGGGCGGGATGTGCGAAGTAAACCCTGACAAATACTGCATCTGGCACCGGGCCCACAATCGCCTGGCGGCAGCAGGCAGAAAGCGTGAAATGCACACAGGCTGTGTGGCCCCGCGCATGTGGGAACTCAACGGCACCTCTTCCTGGATAAACTTTCACCTGCGCCGGGACCACCAGAGTGCCTCCAATGAGATTATGGATTTCTGCCGGCTGCAGAATCCGAACTGCCAGCCACCCGCTTGACATGCCACATTGTGGTACTTACTTATTCATATCGAACCAATTAAATCCACGTAGAAACTCGCAAAAACCCCGTGAGGATCGCCCTCACTTAGAGGCAACAGGCGATGCAGATTCCTCAGGTTTGTTCCCTATCCAAAAGTATCGGGTCGGCGCGCATCATTTTGGCTGCCCTTGCCGTGCTGCTAAACGCGCAGTTGGTACTGGCTGCAAATAGCGGCCCGTTCTTTATTGGGCTCGGTGACCTGCCGGGTGGGGCTTTTCACAGCGTCGGCACAGATGTGTCCGCCGATGGCTCCACCGTGGCGGGTTACAGCCAGATTGAAACAGGCCATGCTGCCTTTGCTTTTGACCGTACTCAGGGACTGATAAGCATCAGTCATACACCCGAAGTAAACAGCAGCGATTTGGCGTGGGGCGTGTCGGGTGACGGCTCGAGGATTGTGGGCAGGCGGTACAGCTATTCATTGGGCCACCACGAAGCCTTCATATGGGATAAAGTCAACGGCATGCAAGCGCTGTTCAATCTGGATGGGAGCAGGCATTTCAGCCGTGCTTTTGCCATTTCAGCAGACGGCGCCAGGATTGTCGGCCAGCATTATTTCACAAATAGCGCTGAAGCCTTTATTTGGGACGCTGTGGATGGATTGAGGGGCTTGGGATATATTGAGCCTATGCCCGGGGGTTTTTCCTGGAGCGTGGCCTGGAGTGTTTCTGATGACGGTGATAGAGTTGCCGGAACCAGTTCTTCCGCTTTGGGCTATCAAGCCTTCATCTGGGACGATAACGGCGGCATGCTTGGATTGGAAGACCTGCCTGGCGGTGATTTTCATAGCCAGGCCTATGACATTTCAGCTGATGGCACAAAAGTGGTTGGCCTGAGTGCTTCCGCAACAGGTTGGGAGGCGTTTATCTGGGATGATACCCATGGCATGATTGGGCTTGGCGATTTACCCGGGGGCAGTTTTAACAGCCGGGCCTTTTCTGTTTCAGGGGATGGATCCATTGTTGTCGGGCATGGCCATACGGCATCTGGCACAGCGGCATTTATCTGGGACAACGCTAACGGCATGCGTCGCCTGAAAGACGTTCTGACTGATCTGGAAGTGGATAGCACGGGCTGGAACTTGAGGTCTGCCAGGGGTATTTCAGCTGATGGACAGACCATTACCGGTTTCGGTATCAATCCGGATGGAAATGTAGAGGCCTGGATGGCCCGCCTGGGTGACGGATACGCTGTCAGCGCGGCGGCCGCCATCACTGATTTCTTACCCGGTATAGATGAGGATCAGGACGGTTTCTACGAAACGTACCAGTTTGATATTAGAGCCGATGCCGACCTTACTTTTGGATCTGCAAAGGTTTTCATAAAGGTACTCAGTCTTGCCACCGGGAAGCACTGGTGGACCCCCAATCCGATTCCGGTCACCGGCACTTCCACGGATGATGCCGTGGCCTTCAGCTTTGATCATACCGATTTTGTAAACGACATATCCGGTAAAACATCCCTGGACTTTAGCGTTGAAGTCTGGGACGAGACGCAAAGCGCTCTCCTGGCGGCTGTCACTGAGCTGGTGGGTGAGCCGATTCAGGCCGGTTCCGCGCGGCCCCTCACCGGGGCAGTGCTGGTGGAAGACATCGGCATAGACCTTTATGCCCTCACCCAATATGACGATTTCTACTATCCTGAAAATCTGCTCACAGATATCAAAACGACTGTGGGCAGCGAGACCATTAATATCCTGCTCGGGACGGGCGGCTTAATCTACTTTAGCGCCAACGACGGTGTCCATGGTATGGAACTCTGGCGCAGTGACGGGACCGCGGCCGGGACCTTCATGCCCAAGGATATCAACCCTTCAGATGGGACCTCGAACCACATCCAATTCCCCGTGGCAATGAACGAGTCAATCTATTTCTGGGCGAATAACGGCACTCACGGAGTGGAACTCTGGCGCAGCGATGGCACTGAATCCGGAACTGTAATCGTCCGGGACATCCACCCGGCAGGCTCCCCGGCCGGGATCGGAACCCCGCTCACGGTCATTAACGATGAATTGTTTTTCTATGCGGATGACGGTACCCACGGGAAAGAGCTGTGGAAAAGCGACGGCACCTGGGCCGGCACGGTCATGGTCAAGGATATCCATTCGACCGGCGGAATCATTGAGAGCGGCCGGTTTTACGTACCGGACCCTGAAGGTGCTCCTGGCGTGTTTTATTTTTCAATCGACGACGGCACCCACGGCGGCAGCCTGTGGCGCAGCGACGGCAGCGAGGCAGGGACATTCATGGTCAAAGACCTGAATGTCGCCGGGCCGGGAGCAGTCAAATTCCGTGACGCTCCGGGGCTTTTCGGAAATTTTTTCCTGTTTTACGTTTTCGATCTGAATACCGGCGCTGAGCTCTGGAAGAGCGACGGGACGGCCGCCGGTACGGTCATAGTCAAAGATATCAATTCATCCGGCAATGGGCTATCGCCTTTCTGGTCCTGGGCCTCCTTTGAAAACGCAGGCAGGTTATGCTTTCCGGCCAGCGACGGTGTCCACGGCTGGGAACTCTTTTGCAGCGACGGGACCGCAGAGGGCACGGTTATGATCAAGGATATCAATCCGGCAGGGGATGGTGTGCGCTCCAGCTTTCCATCTATCCTGACCAGTACGAACGGAACGCTTTACCTGTATGGGAATGATGGTATTCACGGCTGGGAAGTCTGGAAGAGTGACGGTACCCCGGAAGGCACCATGCTCCTCAAGGATATACATCCTGCGAACGATAACACACTCTATCATTATCGTCATGCGGTGCAATTTAACGGGTTTTTATATTTCAATGCCGATGACGGCACACATGGCCAGGAACTCTGGCGCACCGACGGTACCGAAAACGGCACCGCCATGGTTAAGGACCTTTATCCCTTTCTCCACAGCCGTATAGATAAATTCGTTGAAATCAACGGTTCCCTCTATATCGTCGCCAACCAATCCGGTGGCAGCAACAAGCTTTGGAAAGGCATCACCAGTGCCAGATTCATGCTGTTGGTTGACAAGGAAGGCACCGGCTACGGCAAGATCAAGAGCGATCTGCCGGGGATCGATTGTGGTACAAATTGTATAGAGGCCCTTGACGAAGGCCTGGGCCTCAGGTTGACCGCCACACCCAGCAATGGATCCACCTTTAACGGGTGGTCCGGCGGCGGTTGCGAAAATGAATCTTCTGAATGTCCCCTGACCATGAACACCGATATTACGGTATCGGCTCATTTTGAACTCAAGACTTATACCATCACCCCAATAACGAGCGGCGGCGGCGGTGCGTTCCCCCTGGACACCACCCGCGCGAACCACGGTGAGGGCAAGATCTTTAATATCATTCCGGATGCGGGATATCATGTCGAGGACGTGATCGTGAACGGTGTGTCGGTCGGCCCGGTGAATCTATACAACTTTGACGCCGTTATCACCGATGGTACCATTGAAGCGGTCTTCGGCTTGAATCAGCCTGCGATTGACCTGACAGCCCCCGTGGGTGGTGAAAGCTGGAAAAGGGGGACCTCCCATACAATCACCTGGGACAGTACGTTTGTGGACAATGTCAGGCTCGAATACACCTTAGATGGTGGTAACACGTGGGTTGAAATCGTGGCGAGTACGCCGGCGGGTACGGGAAGCTATGACTGGGTCATCGCCGCAGCCGCTTCACGGGACTACAAAATAAAGATCAGTGATGCGGCCGATGCCAGCGTAAACGATGCCAGCTACAACGCCTTCACCATATATCCTGTTGAAAAAGGCGACACAAACGGCGATGGGTCGGTAGACTTAAATGATCTCATACTGGTTTTGCAGGCGCTGACCAGTTCACCCCGACCAACCCATATTTTTACAGAGACCGCTATCCGGGGCAACAGTAAACTGGGCCTTGAGGATTCGCTTTACATCCTGCAAAGGGCCGCCGGGTTACGTTGAAACGATTTTTTTGAAAGCCCCCGCATCGCCTTCGCTGGAAGAAAAAGACTGAGGACTTTATTCAGCTCTTTTATCTATTTTCAAACCATGCTTTCATAGCATCAGGCTTTTGCATAAGGATTTTCATCTCATTCATGGCCTGAAGATGTTCGGCATCACCTTTTTGAAACATCTCCATACCAGTCTTTTTGCTAATGTCTGCGATCTCTTCGAAAGTGTTGGCGTGAAATTCTTTAGCGCATGCCCCGCCGAGCTGTTTACAGGTCATTGTCTCTCATAATTATATGAAACCCATTCCACGAGCTCAAGATCAGTGGGTTCGTCAAACCCCTTCAACATTTTTGAACCGATAGGCGTAAAGTTGACGTCTTTTCCCATACAGAGTTCACGGACAACCTTGGCAGCCACTATTTGACCGGGCTCGCCGAAGGCACAGATACGCGCCGTGAGATTCACGATTGAGCCGAAAAGCGCGTCGCCATCTATAACGG
This sequence comes from uncultured Desulfobacterales bacterium, assembly GCA_964636125.1. Taxonomy (GTDB): domain Bacteria; phylum Desulfobacterota; class Desulfobacteria; order Desulfobacterales; family CAJINA01; genus CAJINA01. The sequence goes on from CAZWPX010000053.1 coordinate 32,835, forward strand.
GTTCACCGGCCCCGATGCCCACTCTGGCCTGGACGGCAACGCCATCTGCCCTGTTTGCATTGTCCCGGGACAATTCCCGCTGGATCATAATGGCACACTGTACAGCCGCATACGCGGACTCAAAGCTTGTCAGGAAACCATCACCGGCGCGATCTACCTCTCTCCCACCATTGTTCACAAGCGCCACGCGGACGATGTCTCTATACCTGTGTACAAGTCCCAGGGCTTTCGAGTCCCCGAGTTTCTTTGTAATGTCCGTGGAATTCACCATGTCAACAAACAGTATCGCCCTGAATGCACTGTCTTGAATTGGCTGCCCAGCGGGTATTTCAGGGTCGGTAATCCGCCCCAGGAACCGGGACACCGCTGCAGCGTCAACCTCGATGATCTGATTTGGGATGAGTCCATGGGCTTCTTGATGCATATCGCGGACAGAGGCCATCGACGGGGCTTCAACGAGGCAAAAAGCAGTCCCGCGCGGTTCGTCGTACCAGTAAGTCAGGGCCCTGCAGTGGTGGCGAGCCTGAACTTCGAGATCGCTTTGGTGCGCTTGAGCCGCGTCATCAGCTGTCGAGCCTTGAATGTCATGCCGATCCATGAAAAGTGGCATCTCTCCTCCTTGTCAAGTGGGTTAATCAGGTGCCAAATAATTAGATTCCTGTCGTTTCAGGAACTGACGATGAGGACTAATATTAGACCATTTGGTACCACAGGGTGGCATACATAAACTTAGGAGGGTTTCTGTTTTGTCAAGGCTGACTTTCGCAAACTGGGCCCTGCACCAGGTTAAATTCGCTATATTTTTGGATTGCAATTCAAGTTACAACCGGACTGTGCTATTGTTCGGTCTGATAATCCCTGAGACATCCATGCCGAAACCATTGACTTCACCCGCAGGAGCGATGCCCCTATTCATGGAAACCCTCAATCTGACACAAGCCCGGCGGCGCGTTTACGGTTACTACTGCCTGCCGGTGCTGGCTGGAGAGAGACTGGTGGCTCGGGTCGATCTAAAAGCCGATAGAAAAATCCGCAAGTTGCATGTCCTGTCGTACCGGTTTGAAACCGATCATGCCAAAAGGCGTGTGTCCCCAGCCGATTGCATGGCTTTGCACAGTGCCGTGACGCGCTACGCGGCTGCCATCGGCATGCGGCCTGTGGGGCTGCCGAAGTAAAGAATCCTGGCTCGGAGAACCAGGCCCTGGATTGCCGGGGCGAGTGACCATCAGGGGCTCTGTCATAGCGTGACCGGCTTCAGGTTTTCAGACCAGAAGCAAAATCAGGCCCGCCACCCAACTGGTGGCATCTTTATCAGATACTTTCGATTCTTCCGCTTTTTGTCCCGACCAGCCGGAAGACTGTATCAACTCGGTGACATCGATACCAAATCCTGACATAGATGGGCGGGCAGACTCTATGTGACGGCAGGTTGTATTTTCTGCTGCGACACAGCATTTTTCTTGATCCTCACAAAACAGCTCTTTGCATGACCCGCCGGCAAACGCTTTTGATTTTCCAAAACCTATTTCGATAGCCTTTTGCTCTACTGCCGCTACAATCCTGTGAAGCAGCTGCATGACCCCCTTGCGCTCATCGGAAAACATGACTGCTGTCGGTAATTCTATTTTCACAGTAATGGCGTACTGACTTTGTGCCTGCCACTTTCTAAATTCAGTTGGGCCTTCCACAAAGGGCGGACAGCTTGCAGCCAGACCAAAATTAGGGCAGGTATATTCTCCGTTACATAATTCTGCTAAATTATCTTTAACCTGAATCTCTTTAGACGGGATAATTGTGGCCGCAGTTGCACCCAGACGTTTTGCGTCCTGCGTTAACCGTTCGAGCTGTTGTTCAAGTATCATCTTATGTTTCGTTTCCGGCTTATCAGGACGAGATTAATACGATTAGATTTTCCTGCTCCTTTTTCACCGGATAACGGGTGATCGGTTGCGGTGTCGGGCCGAAAATTTTATGCCCACTGGAATCGTAAGTCGACTTATTGACGCTACAACACTGAACCGTGTTGGTTCCCGGAACCGGATCCAATCGGCGATGGCCAAAATGTGTGCATCGATTGTGAAACGCGCGATAATCCCCGTCCTCTCCGTGAACAACGAGTACCCGTTTCGGCAGGTTTTTGCCTTCGAACCGCATTGCACCACCGGGGGTTTTTAGTTCCACTGCCTTACCCAAATATATGGTCAGCTTCCCATCTGCATAATTCCAGCAGCCATCTATTTCGGGTTTGGTGGTAGCCGATATACCCAGCAGTCGCTGGAAAAAACTTCTTTTTAAGAATTTGATGCCCATGTTCTCTTCCTCACCTTGATATCATTCAACAGCTTTTATCACCGCCGAAAAATCTTCGTCGCTGCAGCCGATTTTCCTGGCCGCGATATAGGCGTTATTTGCGGCACTGCTGGTGTGGAGGGGTTGACTGCAAGCATCCCCTAACAACAACGCCAGGCGCATGTCCTTTTGCATATGCTTCAACGGAAATGCCGGTGTGAAGTTACCCTCTGTCATGGGTGGGCCTTTGAGCTGAAACATTGGGTTATTGATGGCGCCCTGGGCAATAACATCAAGGATATCTGTTTTCTGCAACCCAATTTTGTCGCCAAGTGAAATCCCTTCAGCAAATGCAGTCATCATTGTCCCCATGATCATGTTGATGACGAGTTTCATCTGTGCACCTTGACCGATTTGCTGGAAATAGAATGATTTTTTCCCCATGACGTCTAGCGCTTCTCCGGCATCCGTATAAAGAGATTCATCCCCGGCACATAGAAAAACCAGTGCTCCGTCCTCTGCCGGCTTCTTGCTCCCGGAAACCGGCGCTTCAAGGAACCTGCCTCCCTTTGCCTTTATCGCAGCATGAATAGCGGTAGATGTCTCTGCATCGACCGTTGAAACATCAATGTAGGATTTTCCTGCTGAAATACCTTCCAGAACCCCGCTGTTACCAAAGCAAAGGGAACTGGCGGCCGCGGGGTCGGACACCATACCAAAGGTCATATCGCAATCGGCGACTACACCAGCGGCTGTCTTTCCGATTTTAGCTCCCAGATCGACCAGGGGAGTGCATCTTTCCGCTGTTCTATTCCAGACGGTGACATCAAACCCGGCTTTTAGTAGATTGGTTGCCATTGCCGTGCCCATAATGCCAATCCCAAGAAATCCATATTTGCGCATAATTCTTTCCTCTAAAAATCAAATTTGTTTAAGTATCCTACCTGTGCCCCAAGGTTGCATACGTTGGGGTATAGCTTGGTGATTTTGGTTGCCAGGCAAAAGAAAGGGCACTGAAAAAGGGAATTCTTATCAACTATGGTGGTTAGATTAAATACTATAAAGCCTTTCGAATTATGTATTATCAAGCAATGTCACCATAGCCAGTGATATGCCCCGGCAGCCTTTTATCGCTACCATACATGAAGTGTTTAGTCATGTTTTCAGCGTAGCGACTGGCTGGCGGTTTACGACCCATAGCTTCTGCGACTTCACGAATGTGAATTGGGGCTGCGCCGCAGCACACCCCGATGTAACGAATACCCTGCTGCCAGGCATCAGCTGCAAATTGCCTAATTTCGTAGCGGTTGCACATCATGGGGTCCAGGGCCGTTGGAAAGGTGCGGCCGTGTGGGGATGGGCAAGTGCACCCGTTATTGTCGTCGAGATTGAAAAAAGTTGGCTGGTGCTCGGTGGTCCGGTAAGGTACTGGAAGGGCCGCCATTTGGCCTTGCAGCGCTTCTCGAGCCTCCTTCAGGTAGGGCATCATGGTGTTCGGGCCTCTGAAACAGTTAAGGCCCACCACATCTGCACCCCGGTCCTCCAAAGCCTTCAGGGTATCTACTACCGACCAGTCATCGCGCATCTTATTTTCACCCATGGGGGCTAAGGTGATAACAGCCGGGAATTCACCGATTGCCCTGATCGCCTCTAAAGCGCAAAAGGCTTCGTGGGCATAGTAAAACGTTTCACCAATCATAAAGTCGGCTCCGGTATCCGCCGCCCAAGCAACCATTTCGTCAAACATACCCCGAACTTCCTTTTGGGCTGAAGTGTCGGAGGGATGCCAGATGTTGGAGTTTGAGATATTGCCGGCCACCAGATTCGGCTCCTGGCCGTCAGGGACGTCGCCGGCCACTTCTTTGGCAATATCCAGTGCGGCCCGGTTTAGCTGTTCCAGCAGGGCTTCCTTTCCGATTATACGCATTTTTTCACGGTGGGCATTGTAAGTAAAAGCCACCACAACATCAGAGCCAGCGTGCTGGAAATCCCGGTGCAAAGTAGCCAGCGCCTCCGGGTGGTCCAGCGCCACTTCAGGCACGAACTCTCCGGCAGTCAAATAGCCCCGACGCTCCATTTCAAACAGATACCCCTCGGCACAGACTATACCTTCAGCTTCCAACCGTTTCATCAAACCACGTTTTTCCATGGTGGCCTCCTACATCCAAGCAGTTTATTTAGAGTGATATTAATCAAGTTAGGTATGATATGAAATTTGGCAAGAAATGCGATGTTTTTTAATTGGCCAGCTTCAATCTTTTACATGCCAGTCAAAATTTCTCCATAAACAGCAGTGCCCCCTTATACAGCTTTCAAAATATAAAAAGAATATCCGTAATGTTTTTCGTGCTCCTCAAAAAGCTTCATTTCCTCTTCTATTTCCTTAATAACGGATTGCATGATACTGTCTTCTGAGTGCTTGAAAGAATTCATGTTTTCTCTAAGTGGCCCATAGTAATTATCCCACCAAGCCTTTGATGGCAAGCGGTGAATCCCTAAGATCTCAAAACCTGATGAATTTGCATGATTTGAATTTTCTGATTCAGTGCCGATGGTAGGGTAGGCACTTTGCCAATAAGCTCGCACAGATTCCGGCACTTCACTTGTGAAATAGCTCATTTCCGAAATGGCAGCAATTCCATTGACGGCCATCAATGGTCTCCAAGCTTTCAATGCACCTTTAAATGTCAAGTTATAAGCGGCTCCCTCGGACCAAAGCAGATCAATTGTTTCTGGTCCCCAATCAAGACTCCCCATGTCGCATTCGATAGTTTCTACCAAATGTTCAAGCCCTCGCTGTTTTGCCCGATCTTTAAGTTCATCCAAAAATTCTCGTGAGAAGTCTACAGCCCGGACCTTTGATCTAAATTTATCCGCCAGCAATAGTGTTCCTGCACCGGCACCGCAACCGATATCTGCAATACGTGGATTTATTGGCAGCTCAGGAATGAGTGAAATTATATAGTCCGAAAAATCTGTATCGCCCGGGCCTTGTCTTTCAAGACCTCCATGTAATTCAATAAGCGCTCTAATGTATTTTTCTTGTTCTTCCATGAAGTTTCCTCGGCATGAAATTGATCCTTGTTCGCTAACTTATATACTATTTGGCTACATTTTGACCGAATAGCCCCAAATAAAACGATTATAAATTGGATTACATGCAACAAGGTCATAAATAAACCCAAACTGAGTGTCATATTCATTGCCAGATTCATTATTAGGGAGAACAGAGTAGATATCGGGCTCAACTAACCTGAGGACAGTATCTTCTGTTAGTAAGGCAGATAAATCACGCTCTCCAATTGATGTCATTTTTACCCCAACGAGTTGAAGTTAAAGTTGAAGTTAAAACAGTGATGCCGATTATCCGTCAAAATACGCAACTTCGAGTCTTACTACAGATAGTTGAGATTATCGAACGGATTTAGAGTTTGTTAGATTCGGTGTTTTCTTGCCAAAATCCAATATATCATTAAATTTCTAAACGTTATGTTATATGGTCGTATTCCTTTCATGATTATTATTGCCGAAGCACCATATAATTTACTTGGGCTATGGCGACATGTGTATCGTTCTCATCATAGAGGTCAACTGCCATCGGGCTGAGAGAACGACCGAATTTAATGACTTTTGCGCTGACTATGAGGTCTGTCAGGCAGGGGGCCAAGAACCGGATATTCATGTCAGTAGTGGCCATGTCAACTTTAGGCCCTGTAAGCGTCATTAGTGCAAAAGCAGCGGCTGAGTCGGCTACTGTCATCAGCAGTCCGCCGTGGAATGAGTTGAAGATCCCGTTGTATTTTTTGCGTCGAGGCGCTGTCAGTTCACAGTACCCAGCTTTGATATCCATAACTTTAAGTTCCAGCGTATTCATAATGGGGATTTTCTCAATTCTGCTCAATATCCTGTCTATGAACTTTTGATCCAGTTCAGCACCAACTTCCAAGCTATTCATACAATACTTCCATTCCAAGAATCCATTAAATGGATCATGATTAACGAGATTGAATTCAACCAATTAACTTTTTTACGATAAGACTAATCGTAATCCAGGCAGCATTAGGATTGTGCCGGATCATATTCTAATTTTCCCGGCAGTTTTTTCCCGCTATTTTAGCCAGATCCCGATACCACCGGCAAACAATCCTAAAATTATGAGTGAAATGATTGTCGGCCAATTTGATTTGTTTACGTCTCATTTGTGCCTCCTGTATGGTGGTGGTTAATGGACTGGTTCCAATTTACCACTTACATACAGAAAACACGCTATTTGCATCTTGCCAAAACATTGAATTATCAGCTTAATCCAAGTTGATGTGATATTCAAAAATTATCATAACAATTTAGTATGTTATGGTCGGTACATTTTAATAGCAGTTATGTTGCCGATTTAATTATGTTGTCGATTTAATTCCACA